>NZ_WAAQ01000001.1:742578-1485156 GCF_008868125.1 Microbacterium maritypicum | reverse complement strand
CGTCCGCTGGGGTGCAGGGCGAAAGCCCCCACGAACACCACGGTCAGCACGGCGGCTCCCACCAGCGGCGCCCACGGCGCGATCGCCGAGGCGAGGATGCCGACGATGAAGGGCCCGAAGACGAACACGGTCTCATCGGCGGCCGACTCGTAGGCCATCGTGCCCGATACCGTCTTGGCGCGGCGCCCCTCGGGCATCCGGTCGCTGATGATCGTCACCAGACGCGACCGCGAGAGCGGCGCGACCTGCGGAGCCGTGGCCCCGATGCCGACCGCCGCGAGCAGCACGAAGCCGTCGGCGGCGGTGCCGTAGACGACGAACGTGAACAGCAGGAGCATCGCCCCGTTCGCCAGGGCGAGCACCAGCAGCACGGTCCGCTGTCCGAACCGGTCGGCCGCGGCTCCCAGCAGCGGCCCGAAGCAGGCGGTGCCGAGGCCGACGGCCGCGGAGGTGAGCCCGCCCAGCGACAGGGAGCCGCGAGCGGAGACGACCACCGTCAGCACGCCGACCACCATCATGGCGAACGGCAGTCGCGCGATGAAGGCGATGAGGAAGTAGGGAAGGCCGGCGAGACGGAGAAGGCTCGGCTCGGCGAGTTGCTGCGATGTTGTTGCGCGTGTCATGGCTCTCGCGCGTCGAAGACGCGATGTCGGGTGCCGCCGCTGTCCGTCGGAATGCCGACGGCCGGTAGATACACGGTTGTGCGGCCGCGGGCGAGCCGCGACCTGGCCATGATAGCGGGTGCACCCGGGCATCGGCAGGGAGACTCCGGGTCCGTGCTCTCCGCGCGCGCTCGACACGCACGCCGCATTCGACTCGCTCGTCTGCGGGCGCTGCGCTTCATCTGCCCCTCCCTTGCCAGGATCGGGGAGGGGTTGTCAAGGCTCGGTGCGACCGGGGGTGCGGGAAGGTACCGTGGGGGAATGCGCTACCTCTTCAGCACCGGACTTGTCGCTGCGATCTCCGCCGGGGTCTCCCTGCTGCGCGGCACCCGCGAGCAGCCCGTCACCTGGCGCGCCGTCCTGTCCTGGGTGAGTTGGGCGATCACCATGGCTCTCGCCGTCGGCGCCGTGGTCGACATGAACCGCGAGCGACGCGGTGTGCGGGTCGACGCCGATTCCCCGCAGTCGGTCAAGAAGGCGAAGAAAGCGCAGCGACTGCAGTTCCGTTCGCAGAAGGCCCTCGCCGACACGCAGGACCACGCCAAGGACGCACGTCCCTGAGCGCGGTCCCGCCCGCGACTCCCGTCACCGGGTGAGGATGAGCGCCTCGCCCTGACCGCCGCCGCCGCACAGGCCGACGGCTGCCGTTCCTGCGCCTCGACGCGCGAGCTCGTGCGCGACATGCACCACCAGCCTGTTGCCGGAAGCGCCGATCGGGTGGCCGATCGCGATGCCGCCGCCGTGGATGTTCACGATGGCCTCGTCGAGGCCGAGTTCGACCTGCGAACGCGCGACGACCGCACCGAACGCCTCGTTGATCTCCACGAGGTCGAGATCCGAGGGGGCGATGCCCTGCTTCTCGCACGCGCGCTCGATCGCCCGCGCCGGCTGCGCCTGCAGGGAGTTGTCCGGCCCAGCCGTCTGCCCGCTCGCGCCGACGGTCACGAGCACGGGCCATCCCTTGGCCTGGGCGGTCCGTCTAGTGGTCACGACCACGGCCGAGGCGCCGTCCGAGATCGGTGAGGAGTTCCCCGCGGTGATCGAACCGCCTTCGGCGAAAGCTGCGCGCAGCCCCGCGAGGGTCTCGACCGTGGTGTCGGGGCGCACGCCCTCGTCCCTCGTGACACGCACGGGCTCGCCGCGGCGCTGGGGAACGTCCACGGCGACGATCTCCTCATCGAACACGCCCGCTTCCTGCGCGGCGGTGGCGCGCTGATGCGAGAGCGCGGCGACGCGGTCCTGCGCCTGCCGGGTGAGATCGAAACGCGCGTTGTGCCGTTCGGTGGATGCCCCCATGCTCTCCCGGTCGTACGCATCCGTGAGCCCGTCGTAGGCCATGTGGTCGAGCACCTCGACGCTCCCGTATGCCCAGCCGTCGCGCGATCCCATGAGCAGGTGGGGTGCGCGCGTCATCGACTCCATCCCGGCGGCGACCACCACCTCGGCGTCTCCGGTGCGGATCATCCGCGCCGCGTCGATGACCGCGGTCAGCCCTGAGAGGCACACCTTGTTCACGGAGTGCGCGGGAACGTCCCAGCCGATGCCCGCGCCGATGGCCGCCTGACGGGCTGCGTTCTGCCCGGATCCGGCGGCCAGCACCTGACCGACGATCACCGCGTCGATGTCTGCGGGTGCGATGGAGCCCTGCTCCAGGGCTCCACGGATGGCCAAGGAGCCGAGCTGGGGGGCGGTGAACGCGGCGAGCTGCCCCTTGAGGCGTCCCTGCGGGGTGCGAGCAGCGGCGACGATGACGACGTCGTTCTCAGTCATGGTCCATGATCCTTCCGGTGAGCAGAGCGTGGGAGACGATGAGGGGTGGTTCGGTCGCGGCGATGATCTCGTCGACCGTGACGTCGGGTGCGGTCTCGACGAGCACCAGCCCCTCTGCGGTCACGTCGATCACGGCGAGGTCGGTGATGATCCGATCGACCACACCGCGACCGGTCAGCGGCAGCGAGCATTCGTCGACGATCTTCGCCGAACCGTCCTTCGCGACGTGCTCCATGAGCACGATGACCCGGCCGGCCCCGTGCACGAGATCCATCGCACCGCCGGGCCCCTTCACCATCTTGCCCGGGATCATCCAGTTCGCGAGATCGCCGGTCGCGGAGACCTGCATCGCCCCGAGGATCGCCGCGTCGATCTTGCCTCCGCGGATCATGCCGAAGCTGGTCGCCGAGTCGAAGAACGCGGCGCCGGGAAGAGTGGTGACCGTCTCCTTGCCCGCGTTGATGAGGTCGGGGTCGACGGATTCCTCGCTCGGGTAGGGACCGACGCCCAGGATGCCGTTCTCCGACTGCAGGACGACGGTGATACCGCGCGGCACGTGGTTGGGCACGAGCGTGGGCAAGCCGATGCCCAGGTTCACGTAGGCGCCGTCCTGCAGCTCGGCGGCCGCTCTGGCGGCCATCTGCTCTCGGGTGAGTGTCATCTCAGGCTCCTTCCGCGGCGACCGTGCGCCGCTCGATGCGCTTGGGGATGTCGGTGCCGACCTCGACGATGCGATGCACGAAGACCCCGGGGAGGTGGATGCTGTCGGGATCGAGCTCCCCCGGCTCCACGAGCTGCTCGACCTGGGCGATGCAGATGCGACCGGCCATCGCGGCGAGCGGATTGAAGTTGCGCGCCGCCTTGTTGAACACGAGATTGCCGTGGCGATCTCCGCGGGCGGCGTGCACCAGAGAGAAATCGGTGGTGATCGCCTCCTCGAGCACGAAGTCCCTCGCCTCCCCGTTCACCTCGAAGCTGCGCACGTCCTTCACCGGCGAGGCGACCGCGATCGTGCCGTCCGGGTTGTACCTGCGCGGCAGGCCCCCCTCGGCGACCTGCGTGCCGACGCCCGTCTGGGTGAAGAAACCCGCGATCCCCGAGCCGCCGGCCCTGAGCTTCTCGGCCAGGGTGCCCTGCGGGGTGAGTTCGAGCTCGAGTTCACCGCTGAGGAACTGGCGCTCGAACTCCTTGTTCTCCCCGACATACGACGATGTCATCTTGCGGATGCGCTGGGCGGCGAGCAGGACGCCGAGGCCCCAGTCGTCCACTCCGCAGTTGTTGCTCACGACGCTGAGGTCTCTCGTCCCCTGCGCCAGAAGAGCCTCGATCAAGGCGATCGGGTTCCCGGACAGGCCGAACCCGCCGACCGCCAGTGACGATCCGTCCTCGATGTCGGAGACGGCCGCCTCCGCTGACTCCCACTGCTTGTCGATCACGTCGGCTCCTTCGGTTCCGTGCTCTCCTCAGCATCCGTCCGGGGGAGCCGTCCGGGAAAGCCGGATCTTGCGATGTGGCCGAACCCAGAGGTAGCGTCCACATTATGGAACCCACAACCTCGGTGCCCGGCACTCAGGCGATCGCCAGGGCCGCACGTCTTCTACGTCTGGTCACGGCCGCAGGTTCCGACGGGGCCTCACTTCAGGAGCTCGCCATAGCCGCCGACCTCTCGCGTTCGACCGCCCACCGGCTCCTGAGCGCTCTGAAGTCGGAGGGCCTCGTCGACCGCGACGGCGCGAGCACCAGGTGGATGCCGGGTCCGGAGCTGTTCCTCATGGGATCGGTGGCGGCCGCGCGGTACGACGTGACAGCACTGGCCCGGGACATCGTGCGCTCACTAGCGGTCAAGACCGAGGAGAGCGCGTTCCTCTCCGTCCGGCGCGCAGACGAGACGGTGTGCCTGCTCCGCGAAGAGGGCTCCTTCCCTATCCGATCCTTCGTCCTCAGTGAAGGAGTGCGCTTCCCCCTCGGTGTCGCCAGCGCCGGGCTCGCCATCCTCGCCTTCCTCCCTGACCACGATGTGGATGCCTACTTGGAACGTCATCCCGAGCTCGAGGGCTCCTGGGGACGCGTCCACGGTCAGCGGCCCCTTCGGACACGTCTCGCCGAGACCAAGGAACGGGGATACGCGGTCAACCCCGGTCTGATCGTCGAGGGCAGCTGGGGCCTGGGCGCCGCGGTCTTCGATCGCTCCGGCCGCCCGGAGTGGGCGCTGAGCCTGACGGGCGTCGCGTTCCGCTTCGGCCCCGACCGGATGGCCGAGCTCGGGCGGACCCTCCTCGCGCACGCACATCAGCTCTCCGCGCGGATCTCCAGCACGAGGCGGTGATCCGATTGCATACCATCGGGTATATACTCGCTGGTATGAATCGTGCGGATGTCATCCCCTCCCTCGTCCTCTCGGGATACGCACTCGGCCGCATCGCCGCTCAGGACGCCGGAAACGACGCCCCTGCGGCGCAGTGGCGGGTGCTGAGTCTGCTCGAGCAGGCAGGAGCCAGGCGAGTGGGTGAACTCGCCCACGCAGCGCGGACCACGCAACCGGGCATGACGCGTCTGCTCGGTGCGCTCGAGCGCGAGGAACTCGTGCGCCGCTCCCCCGATCCCGACGACTCCCGCGCGACCGTCGTCGACATCACCTCCCGGGGCACTGCTGCGCTCGCCTCGTGGCGCGCCGAGTTCCGCGAGACGCTCGCGCCGAGGTTCGCCGCGTTGACCGATGCGGAATGGTCTGCCCTCACCCGCGCGGCGGAGATCCTCGCCGCGCACACCGCCACTGATCGAACAGGAGAATCTCGGTGAACACCCCCGCCACCCCCTCGGTGTGGAAGCAGCCGGCACAGGTCTGGGCCGTCGCCTTCGCCTGCGTCGTCGCCTTCATGGGAATCGGACTCGTCGACCCGATCCTTCCCGCGATCGCCGAGTCGCTCCAGGCATCCCCGGTCGAGACGGAGCTGCTGTTCACCAGCTACCTGTTGGTGACCGGGCTCGCGATGCTCGTGACCAGCTGGATCTCCAGCCGCATCGGCGCGAAGGCCACCCTGCTCATCGGACTGGCGCTGATCGTGGTGTTCGCGCTGCTGTGCGCCTTGAGCGGCAGCGTCGATGCGGTGATCGGATTCCGAGCCGGCTGGGGTCTCGGCAACGCCCTGTTCATCTCGACGGCGCTGGCGACCATCGTCGGCGCAGCCTCCGGGGGCAGCAGCGCGGCGATCGTCCTGTACGAAGCGGCGCTCGGCCTCGGCATCGCCATCGGTCCGCTCCTCGGCGGTCTCCTCGGTGAGCAGAGCTGGCGCGGACCGTTCTTCGGCGTCGTCGTGCTGATGGCGATCGCCTTCGTCGCCGTGCTCGTCCTCCTGCCCGGGCCCCGGGAGAAGCGGGTCCCCGTGAAGTTCTCCGCCCCGTTCACCGCCCTGCGACGCCCCGCACTCGCGGTACTGGCGATCACGGCCCTGTTCTACAACATCGGCTTCTTCGTCCTGCTCGCGTTCTCACCGTTCCCCCTGGGCTTCGGGGCGATGGGCATCGGCCTCACGTTCTTCGGCTGGGGTGTCGCACTCGCCGTCACCAGCGTCTGGGTCGCGCCGCTCCTCATGCGCAGGATGCCCCGCACCCGCATCATCCTGGTCGTGCTCCCCCTGCTGGCGATCGATCTCATCGCCGCCGGACTCCTGGTGGCGAACGCCGCCGCGCTGGTCACCTGCATCGTCGTCGGTGGACTCCTCCTCGGCGTGATGAACACCGTGCTGACCGAAGCGGTGATGGAGGCGACCGACCTCCCCCGCTCCGTCGCCTCCTCGGCATACTCGGCCGTCCGCTTCCTCGGCGGCGCGATGGCTCCCCCGATCGCGGCGTTGCTGTGGCATGCGTTCAACGCGACGGTGCCCTACCTCTTCGCCGCCGCCTCGGTGCTGCTCGCCGCCCTCACCGTCCTCCTCGGACGCCGGGCACTGGCCCACATCGACGACGAGCCCGCTGACGCCACGACGGAAGACGCCGCAGCGATCCTCGTCGGTGACGCCGCCTGAGTCGGCACGGCCGAACGCTCCTTGGATATCGTGGGGCGATGAGTGAAACGGCTTCTCTCCCCGAACGCAGCAGGATCGTGCAGCGACACCTCGCGGAAGCGGGCGTCGACACCGTGATCCGTGTGCTCCCCGATTCGGCGCGCACGGCGGCGGAGGCCGCGACGGCGATCGGATGCGAGGTGTCGGCGATCGCCAACAGCCTCGTCTTCCTCGCCGACGGCGCGCCCGTTCTGGTGATGACCAGCGGCGGACACCGCGTGGATCTCGTCACCCTGACGAGCAGCATCGGGGTGGACGAGGTGGCCATGGCCCCCGCGTCCATCGTCCGCTCTGCCACGGGCCAGGCGATCGGTGGCGTCGCGCCCGTCGGACACCCCGCACCGCTTCGCACCTACATCGACGAAGAGCTGCAGCAGCACGCGACGCTCTGGGCGGCCGCGGGGCACCCTCACACCGTCATGCCGTTGACCTTCGAACAGCTCCGCACCATCACCGACGGCACGGTCATCTCTGTGGTCTGACTGGCGCAGCACCGCGGTCCCTCGCGAGCCGCAGGCACCCGCGGAAACGGCGAGGCCGGCGCCCAGGAGCGGAAGCTCCTCGGCACCGGCCTCGTGCGATCGATCAGTCCTGGGTGACGCGCGCACGAGCGCGCACGGCTCCGAGAACGGTGAGCGCCATACCGAGCACCAGCGCCGCGCCCCCAGCCCAGAGCATCCCGGCGGGTACATTCCCTCCGGTGGTGGCCAGCGACGATCCGCCCGTGAGCGGCAGCTCGGTCGGTGGCGTGACGACGGTCGGCGGCGTCGTCGGCGGAATCACCGGCGGCGTCGTGGTGGCTGTGTTGGTGAGGGTGACTGCGAGCGTGGTGCCAGCTCCGACGGTGAGCTGAGCTCCCCCATCGGCCAGCGCGGTGACCCCGGTTCCTGAGAACACGGGCGCACCCCACTCGATTCCGTCGAGGACCGGCGGAGTCAGCTCCGACAACGTCACCACGGTCCCCGCCGGCAGCTGGATGAGCGGCGCAGTGGCCCCGGCCGTGACGGTGACGGTGCGTTCGACGACCGGATCACCATAGCTGTATCGCACCGTGTACTCGGCATCGGCCGGCACGCCGGACGCACCGGATCCGCCGACGAGCTTGGTCACGGTGAACGCACCGGTCGCGTCGCCGTCCCCGGTCCCTCCGCCCGTGACCGTCCACGCCCTCGTCTCCTTGAGCTTGACGCCGTTGACGTCGGCCGTGTTGGCGAAGGTCGCGCCGTCCGCCTGCGAACTCGGCACGGTGAAGTACTTCACGAAGTACATCCGCGTCGGGTCGACCGGTCCAGGGATCTCGAGGTGGAAGGAGGTTCCGTCGGCGTTCCAGGATCCGGTCCAGTTCGTGATCGGCTGCGGATCCTGGTCCTGCATCGTCGTGCTCCACACCACGAGCTGACCGTCTTCGTTGTGATGCTCCGCGAGCCCGTCACCCGCACCGGTGAGGGTGTCGTCGACCACGATCGACTCCGCACCCTCGAAGCTCGCACCGGGCAGCATCAGCTGCCACGCGATCCTGCCGTCAGCGGTCTGCCACGACCACTTCTGCGGGTCGGTGGGCAGCGGCGAGGACGGACCGATACCGCCACCGGGGATCTCGACCGGCGTGATGGTGCCGTCGACCGTGAACTCCACCGTGCTCTCCGTCGTCTGCTCGTCAGCCGAGGCGACGAACCACAGCGATCCGGTCACCCCGGTGCGCCCGTTCACGTAGTCGGTGAGCGTGCATGTCACGACCGGAGAGGCATCGGAGCTCACGGTGCACTCGGCGATCGCCTTGCTCGGGTCCTCGGCCGAGGGCACGGAGAACGACGTCCCGGCGCTGGCGAACTCCTTCGGGAGCGTGAATCCGAAGGTCTGACCGCCGACGGCCCCATCCGGCACCGCCCAGTCGGCGTCGACACGCACCCGGTCCCACTGCGACACGCCGCCACCACCGCCCACGGTCGTCACGGTGATCGACGACGGATCGATGGCCGCGGGATAGTCGTACTCCGCCGCCGAAGCGGCCCCCGCCCCCGCGAGAGTGATCACGGTGGTGAGCACTGCAGCTGCCGCGGCGATGATCGCGGTCGTCTTTCGGCGCACGACGGCGCCGCCTCTTCTCTCGTGCAAGATCTTCCCCAGTTTCTTGATGGCCCCACTCCTCCGGCGCGGCTGCTGCGCAGCTGTGCCTCCGAAGGCGCGAGGCGTGTGTCCCCACCTGAGAGACCACGTCGAGGCCGATCCATTACGCGATACCGCCGGATTCCCCACACGGACCCGACTCGGAACCACGACGGGATCGACGACAGCGCTGCGGGAGCGGAGGGCAACCGGCCGCACCAGACGCGACCGGAGTCGGACTCGACGTATCGCGTGACGCAGCACAGAAAGCAGAAAAGCCCCGGTAGATGGCGAGATCTACTGAGGCTATTCCGTGCACCCCCTCGGACTTGAACCGAGAACCCACTGATTAAGAGTCAGTTGCTCTGCCGATTGAGCTAGAGGTGCGTGGCCCGGGATAACCCCGACCGAGGAATTACATTACCAGCCGACCGGGTCCATGTGAAATCGAGCTCGGACCCCGGGCGCGCCGCCCCGGAAACGGCGTCGAAACATGGCCTTTCGGCCCTCCGACGGCGTGGACCCGACGACTATTCTTAGACCGTGACCACCTCCCCCTACGCTGAAGCCCTGCGCCACGACCTCGAGCTCGCCCTCCGCCTGGCCGATGCCGCCGATGCGCAGTCGCTCCCCCGGTTCGATGCCTCGGACCTCGAGATCTCGACCAAGGCCGACAACTCCCACGTGACGGACGCCGATCTCGCCACCGAGCGTGCGATCCGCAGCATCCTCGAGACCGAGCGTCCGGAGGACGGCATCTTCGGCGAGGAGTTCGGCGCTCAGGGCAGCACACAGCGACAGTGGATCATCGATCCGATCGACGGAACGGCCAACTTCCTTCGTGGCGTCCCGCTCTGGGGCACGATGATCGCACTCGCGATCGACGGCGTCCCCCAGATCGGTGTCGTCAGCATGCCGGCGCTCGGACGACGCTGGTGGGCATCAGAAGGACAAGGCGCCTGGACGACCGTCGAGGGCGAAGCGCGCCGGCTGCGCACCTCGTCCGTCTCCTCTCTCGACGACGCGAGTGTGAGCTTCCAGAGCATCGCGCAGTGGGCGGAGGCCGACCGCCTCGACACGCTCCTGACCGTCGCTGAACGAGTCTGGCGCGACCGCGCCTACGGAGACGTCTACTCCTACATGCTCCTCGCAGAGGGGCGCATCGACATGGTCGCCGAGTTCGGCGTCAAGGAGTACGACATCGCCGCAGCGGTGCCGATCGTCCGCGAAGCCGGCGGACGGATGACGGCTGTCGACGGAACCGAGACGATCTCCGCGCGCTCGACACTTGCCACCAACGGAACCCTTCACGGTGACTTCCTGACCCTGATGCAGAGCTGAACCGAACGACGAGGACCGCGATGAACTCCCGGATCATGTCCGCCGCTGCGGGCGTGCTGCTGCTCGCCGCAGCCCTCAGCGCGTGCTCTGCACCGGAACCACGGCCCTCGTCGACGCCTGAAGCCGTCGACCCCCGCCCGACCGAGACCACCGCCCCCGTGAGCTCTCCGACACCCGAGGCGCCCGAAACGGAGCTGACCTGCGAATCGATGATCTCGGCGGGCACGGTCGCGGCCCTCGCCGAGGCCGGCTGGACGGCCGAGACGAAGGAGTTCGTCGCCGGGGGCGTCGAGCTGACCGAGGGGCTGCTGTGCTTCTGGGCCGACTACACCGTCGGTTCCGACCACGGGCAGCTCTACGGCTGGTCGGCCATCGACGACGCCGATGCCGCCTCGGCGCAGTCCGCTCTCCTCGCCGAGGGCTGGAAGCGCGAGGACGGAGCGGACGGTGTCTACTTCACCGAAGACCCCAGATACGCAATGGGTACGGATGATGACGGCTACGGGATGACCTACCTGTTCGGCGACGGCTGGGTGCGCCTCGCCGACACTCGGCAGGGGCTCATCCTCATCGAGTGGCCTCGCTGAAGATGAGCAGACGTCAGCGCCCGCTACGGGGCCGCTGAGCCCATCGAGCTCTCGAGGATGCGTCCGAAGGTTCGCGACACCGGCGGAGTCCACAGCAGAACGATGATCCCGGCTGCGAACGCGGCGGTCAGGGCGGCTCCCCAGTCCCAGCGGTCCCCGAAGACGAGCACGATCACGCTGAGCGCGATCGCGAGCCCGAGGAAGATCGTGAGCATGAGGCGCGAGAGTCCGCTCCCCCGGCGGATGCCTGCGGCGACCGCGAAGACGAGGAGGCCGAACAGCGCGATGGCCGCCCCGGTGAGGGAGAACACCGAGGCGCTCACATCCGGGTCGTAGCGCCCCAGGAACACCAGGATGCCGAACCCGGTCGCCAGGGCGCCGAAAGCGTACGCCAGGACGGCGACCACGGTCGTGATGACACCGGCGACGACACGGGGAGCGGATACCGGCGGTTCGGATGCGCTGGTGGCGACGCTCGGATCCTTCCGCGGCGGCGGTGACAGCACGAGGCGGCGGTGCAGCAGCCGCACGACCTCGATCGCTGCGACCATGACGATCGTGATCCCGGTGAGCGCGACGGCGAGCTCCGGCCCGGGATCGACGAGCACGAAGAACTGTCTGGCCAGCGGAATGCTGAACACGGCGATGAGCAGGATGAACATCGCCCCCACGACGGCCACCTTGAACCGATTGAGCGGGCGCGCGAGGACGGCCAGCACCCAGATGCCCACGACGGCGAGGATGACCGTGGCTCCTGTGCGCAGCTGCTCCTCGTGCACGCCCAGTCCGTGCGCGACGAACGTGTACCAGGTCAGTCCCAGGGCGACGACGATGCCCGAAGGGATCGCGAAGCTGAGCGAGCGCCGGAGGAACCCCGGGACGTAGCGCGCCGCGTTGGGCATGAGCGCGAGGAAGAACGCGGGGATGCCGATGGTGAGGCCGTCGGTGATGGAGAGCTGACGCGGCAGGAACGGGAACTCGAGGACGAATGCGCCGAAGATGATCGCCAAGAGCGTCGCATAGACCGTCTTGTTCAGGAACAGCATCGAAACGCGCTCGATGTTCGCGATGACCTGGCGCCCCTCGGCGACGACATCCGGCAGGTGCGAGAACTGTCCGTCCAGCAGCACGAGCCTTGCGACGGCCTTGGTGGCCGGCGATCCCGAGTTCATCGCGATCCCGATGTCGGCCGCTTTGATGGCGAGGGCGTCGTTGACGCCGTCGCCGGTCATCGCGACGGTGTGCCCGTGGCTCTGCAGCGCCGTGACCATGCGCTTCTTCTGCTCGGGGGTGACGCGTCCGAACACCGTGTGCCGGTCGAGCACGTCGGCGAGTTCGGCATCATCGTCGGGAAGCCCTCTGGCATCGAACCCTTCGGCGACGTCGAGACCGACCTCGCGCGCGATGGCTGCGACGGTGCGAGGGTTGTCGCCCGAGATGATGCGGATGCCGACTTGCTGGCGCCCGAAGTACGCGAGGGTCTGTGCGGCGTCGGGGCGCACCTGCTCCCGGAACGTGAGCACGATGATGGCCTTGAGACCGTCAGGGAGCCGCTCGGCATCGACATCGGCCTCGGAGAGCACCGCGTCGGCATGACCGAGGACCAGCGTGCGTCGGCCGGTCTCGGCTAACGCGGTCACGGTGCGACCGAGCTGCGTGGCCGACGACGTCGCCGCATCGCCGAACACCATCTCCGGCGCCCCCATGACCCATGTCCCAGGGATCTCGGCGAACGAGACCGCGCTCCACTTGCGTGCGGACGAGAACGGGATGTAGCCCGAGACGACGACAGGCGAGATCACAGGGTAGGCCGTTCGCATCGACCGTGCGGTCGCGTTCGCATCGGGCGACGCGGCGTACCACGCCAATACCGCCGCCGCGTCCTCCTCCTGCGGCGAGGTGAGCCCGTCGAGGCGGTGCGCCTCGTCGAACCCGATCTCGCCGACTGTGAGCGTGCCGGTCTTGTCGAGGCATACCACATCGACGCGCGCGAGGCCTTCCACCGCCGGCAGCTCGTTCACCAGCACTTGCCTGCGGGCGAGCCGTGACGCTCCCACCGCGAACGCGATGCTCGTCATGAGCACGAGGCCGAGCGGGATCATCGCCGTCAACGACGCGATCGTGTTCACCACCGCCTGCACCCAGGCACCGCTCGAGAAGACCGTGGAGTAACCGCCGAGAACGATGATCTGCGCATTGAGCACGAGAAGCCCGACCGGGCCGATGATCCAGCTGACACATTTCAAGACCCGATTGACCGATGTGCGCAGCTCACTGGAGACGAGAGAGAAGCGCTTGGCCTCACCCGCGAAGTGGTTCGCATAGGAGTCAGCGCCCACGCGTGTCGCGGTCGCGGTTCCTTCTCCCGCAACGACCACGGCTCCGGAGAGCGCGTCGTCGCCGGGCTGCTTCTCCACCGGGTCCGACTCCCCCGTGAGCATCGACTCGTCAATCTGGAGCCCTCGCGCGGTGAGGACCCGCGCGTCGGCCGGTACCTGCTCTCCGGCCCGGAACACGAGGACATCGTCGAGGACGACCTCTCCCGGCGCGACCTCGACCTCCTCACCGTCTCGGAGGACCAGCGCGCGCGGTGCGTTCATCAGCGCGAGACGGTCGAGTGCGGACTTCGCCCGGAACTCCTGCACGCACCCGATGATCGCGTTCGCGAATGCCGCGAGTCCGAAGAGGGCATCCTGCCATCGCCCGACGAGGAACAACACGAAGAAGCAGGCGAAGACGATGCCGTTGAAGAGGGTGAACACGTTCGCGCGTACGATGCTCCACGCGCTGCGACTGGTGTCGGCGACGAACGCATTGGTCTTGCCGGCGGCGACGCGTTCGGCGACCTCGGTCCTGGTGAGACCGCTCGTGGGTGGTTCCGAAGTGTTGTCCACAGACCTCAATATAGAGCGCCCCCGGCCGTTGTCGAGTGCGTCGCGATGCCATCGCGCCGGAGGGACGGCGCGGGGTCGTTCTCGTGTTGCCGCCCCGACGCAGAAAGGCCCGCCTCCCCCAGTTTCCTGGGAGAGGCGGGCCTCATTCCTGTGTGACAGCGACGTGGTGGAGCTGGGGGGAATCGAACCCCCGTCCAACGCTGAGTCTCCACGCCTTCTCCGGGCGCAGTCTGTGAAGACGTTCTACTCGGCTCCGACCTTTGTCACAGACACCTAAGTCGACAAGCCCAGCCTGGGAAGAGTCCCACGTGACGTCCAGACGCCATCACGCAGCAAGATTCCTAGATGACGCCAGGATCCGTATCGGAATCACATACGGCCTGACGGACTATCGGGCTCGCTTATGCAGCGAGGGCGAAGTCGTTGCGCTTGGTTTCGGCAACTATTTTTTTGCAGAGAGCGTTTACGAGATAACTCTGCATCCTCGGCCCGCTTCTCGTGGATTCACAGGCGCTGTCGAAACCGATCAGCCCCGTGGTCCTTCTCTCGAAGGAGCCGCTGTCACACTGTGGAATTACCAGCCCGAGCGGTGAACGCCCGAGCATCACAGACTACAACGTTCTCCGCGGCTACGCCATTCCGCATCCGGTCCGACGGCTGGCGTAGAGTCGCCCCATGAGCGAAGTCACCGTCACCGTCCGCGGCGAGCACGAGGCGCGGGTCGCCCCTGAGCGCGCCACCATCCGCGTCGGAGTGCGTGCGGATGGGCCCGAGCGCACAGCCGTCGTCGAGAACGTGATGCGCCTTGCCGAACCGGTGCGCAGCAGTATCACCGACCGTGCGGACACGGGCAGCGTCGTCGAGTGGACGAGCAAGCGGCTCTCGGTGCGGGCCGAACGCCCGTGGAGCAACGACGGCAAGCGTCTCGCTCCCGTGTACTACGCGAGCATCGATTTCACCGCCACGTTCGCGGAGGCCTCCGACCTGTCCATCTGGGTCTCCGACATCTCCCCCTGGGACGGGGTCGAGGTGGGCTGGGTGGACTGGCATCTGACGACCGCCACGCGCGCGCAGATCGAGCGCGATGTGGCCGCCGCAGCCGTCGGTGTCGCGGTCACACGAGCCGAGGCCTACGCGGGCGCGCTCGGCTTGCATGAGGTCACTCCCCTGGAGATCGCCGACGTCGGTCTCATCTCCAGCGGACAGCCGTCACAGGGTGCTCCGATGCTCAAAGCGCGTGGTGGGGTGGCGTTCGCGGCCGACGCGGCACCGTCCATGGAATACGAACCCGAGGAGATCGTGATCTCCGCCACGGTGGAGGCGCGCTTCCTCGCCCGATGAGATCCGCTCAGCTCTGTGCGGCGAACGGAGCGAGTTCGGCGGCGAGACGCTCCGACACGCGGGCGTGCACAGCAGTGCCGTCCTCCGTGTGCTCCACGGAGAGGAGCATGCCGGACTCGTGGATCGCCGCGACCAGGTCACCGCGATCGTAGGGGATCACGGCGTGCACCTCGACGGCAGGCTTCGGGAGTGCTTCCTCCACCGCAGCGCGAAGCTCCGCGATTCCCTCGCCCGATCGTGATGACACGAAGTGGGCGTGCGGCTGGAGACCGCGAAGCACGAGCCTCTCGTCCTCGTCGATCAGATCCGCCTTGTTGAAGACGACGATCTCCGGGAGGTCGCGGACGCCGACATCGCCGAGCACATCTCGCACGGTCTGGAGTTGACCTGCCGGATCCGGGTGCGACCCGTCGACGACGTGGAGGACGACGTCGGCCTCGCCGACCTCTTCCAGCGTCGAACGGAATGCTTCCACGAGCTGATGCGGGAGGTTGCGCACGAATCCGACGGTGTCGGTCAACGTGTAGACGCGGCCGTCCTCCGTCTCGGTGCGACGCACGGTCGCATCCAGCGTCGCGAACAGCGCGTTCTCCACGAGCACTCCCGCGCTGGTGAGCGCGTTGAGGAGGCTGGACTTGCCCGCGTTCGTGTATCCGGCGATCGCCACGGAGGGGATCGTGTTCCGCTTGCGCTCCGCGCGCTTGGCGTCACGGGCA
Source organism: Microbacterium maritypicum (assembly GCF_008868125.1). Taxonomy (NCBI): domain Bacteria; kingdom Bacillati; phylum Actinomycetota; class Actinomycetes; order Micrococcales; family Microbacteriaceae; genus Microbacterium; species Microbacterium maritypicum. The sequence goes on along the minus strand of NZ_WAAQ01000001.1, from coordinate 1,469,675 downwards.
GGACCGAAGTCGCGGATCTGCCGTCGGAGCAGAGCCATCTTGGTGCGGATCCGTCGGCGATCCAGTTCGATCTTGGTCTCACCGGGGCCACGGGAGCCCATTCCGGCGCCGCCGGCGCCCACCTGGCCACCGGCCTGGCGGCTCATCGAATCGCCCCAGCCGCGCAGACGCGGCAGCAGGTATTCGAGCTGGGCCAGCTCGACCTGGGCCTTGCCCTCGCGGCTCTTCGCGTGCTGGCTGAAGATGTCGAGGATCACCGTGGTCCGGTCGATGACCTTGACCTTGACGACGTCCTCGAGTGCGCGACGCTGGCTCGGTGCGAGCTCGGTGTCGGCGATGACGGTGTCGGCTCCGACGGCGGCGACGATGTCCTTGAGTTCCTGGGCCTTGCCTCGGCCGAGGTAGGTCGCGGCATCGGGGTGCGGACGACGCTGCAGAACACCGTCGAGCACGACCGCACCAGCGGTCTCCGCAAGCGCGGCGAGTTCCCGGAGTGAGTTCTCCGCGTCTTCCTGAGCCCCCTGGGGATATACGCCCACGAGGACGACGTTCTCCAGGCGCAACTGTCGGTACTCGACCTCGGTGACGTCTTCGAGCTCCGTCGAGAGCCCCCCGACGCGTCGAAGCGCATGACGGTCCTCGAGATCCCACTGCGCGCCGTCCGAGCTCGTGTGCGATGCCGTCGATTCATCCTGCAGCGCCTGCGCAGCGCCGAAGACGTGGACGTCCGAGCGCTTCTCCGCGTTCGCGAGCACACGATCGACCGTGTGGTCGCCGGTGGAGGGTGTGGTGGTCTCCGTCATCCGTTCCTTATCTCTGGGTTTTGTTGCGAGCCTTAACCTTAGCCCGCGCTGTCCGGTACGCTCACCGTATGGGGTCAGATCACTACTTCACTGCGGCCCCGGCAAGCCCCGAGAATCTGCGTAAGATCCGCGTATCGCTCGCAGGTCGAGAGCTGGAAGTCACCACCGCCGGTGGAGTCTTCAGCCCGGATCGTCTGGATGCCGGCACTGCAGTGCTCCTCGCCAACATGCCCCCGGTTCCCCCGGGCGGCGATCTTCTCGACCTCGGCAGCGGCTGGGGTCCGGTGACGCTCTCGATGGCCTTGGCCGCTCCCCACGCGACGGTGTGGGCCGTCGATGTGAACGAGCGCGCCCTCGATCTGGTGCGTCGAAACGCGGCAGCTCTCGGGCTCACCAATGTCAACGCATCTCTGCCCGACGATGTTCCCGAGCACGTCACCTTCCGCACGATCCGCTCGAACCCGCCGATCCGCGTGGGGAAGAACGAGCTGCACGGGCTTCTCGAGCGTTGGATCCCGCGCCTCGATGAGCGCAGCGACGCGTGGCTCGTCGTGCAGCGCAACCTCGGTGCCGATTCGCTTCAGCGATGGATCGGATCGACCTTCCACCCCGGCTATAGCGTCTTCCGCACCGCCACGGGCAAGGGCTACCGCATCCTCAAGGTACGCAAGCACGGAAACCCGCCGACGGAGCCGATCATCCTCAGCTGAGCCCGCGGTTCTCTGATTCTCGGTGGCACCCGAGTCGGGTGCTCAGGCGAGGTCGACCTCGCCCTGGAACACAAGCTGCGCGGGCCCCGAGAGGGCGACGTGCTCGCCGTCCTCCGCAGGGAACATGCGCACGCCGAGCGTACCTCCCGGCACCTCGACCTGCCAGTTGTTCGGAGCCTTCTCGCCCGCCCAGTACCGCACCGCCAGGGCTGTCGCGGCGACCCCCGTGCCACAGCTGAGCGTCTCTCCCACGCCACGCTCGTAGACGCGCATGCTCACATGGCCGATGCCGTCGCGGACGAGCGGTTCACCGGGAACGACGAACTCGATGTTGGCGCCCGCGGGAAGCAGCGGGTCGAGGTCAGGCGCGCGGTGCAGCTCCAGAGACGCGAGCTCGGCCTCCGAGGCGAGGGCCACAACGACGTGCGGGTTACCCACGTCGATACCGAGACCCGGCCGGGTGACGGACAGCCCGTCGACGCGTACGAGCGGGTCGTCACCGGAGAGCTTCCAGCGACCGAGATCTACCTGGTATCCGGTGGCGCTTCGGGTGACGTCGCGCACACCCGCCCTCGTGCCGATCGGCAAGGTCGAGCCGGGTTCGATCGTCGCGAGACCGGAGCGCACGAGATAGTGAGCGAACACGCGGATGCCGTTTCCGCACATCTCGGCGATCGATCCGTCGGCATTGCGGTAATCCATGAACCACTCCGCCTGCGGCTCCTCGTCGAGGGTCGCACCGCCTTCGGGAATGGCCGAGGACCTCACAACGCGAAGGATTCCATCAGCGCCGATGCCGAAATGACGATCGCACAGCACCGCGACCTGCTCGATGGTCAGATCGAGCTCGCCGTCCGGGTCAGCGATGATGATGAAGTCGTTGCCCGTGCCGTGACCCTTGGTGAATGCGACCATGGCTCCAGTCTAGGGATCACGCACGACCACTCAGTGCCGCGCGAGTCGGTAACGCCCGCAGAGGAAGTTGCGGTTGCGAGCCACCTCGAGCAGCTCGAGGTCGAGCCTGCGCGGAAGCAGTGGAGCGCCCGAGCCGAGCGTCACCGGTGCGTACTGCACCCACACTTCGTCGAGCAGCCCCGCGTCGGCGAACTGGCCTGCCAGGTCTCCCCCGCCCACGACCCAGAGATCCTTCCCCGCTGCCGCCTGCACCATCTCTGCATGCACCGTGCTGACGTCGGCTTGGGTCAGTCTGACGTCAGCACCGGCCGGCAGCTCCAGCTCACGGTGCGTGAACACCCACGTGGGCTGCGTGTAGCCCCACCGTCCCTCCTCGTGGCGCATCACCCACTCGTAGGTCGACGACCCCATCGCCAGCGCTCCGATGCTGCGCTCGAACCCCGCGTACGCCATCGGTCCGTCTTGGTCGATGTCCTGCGTGAGCAGCCAGTCCAAGGAGTGCTCCTCGGTGGCGATGAACCCGTCGAGACTGGAAGCGGTATAGAAGTGGGTCTTCGTCATGCGGCCAGCATCGCAGGAGGCACCGACATGGAGATGGTCAGGCGCGCAGGAGCGTGGCGGCCTCCGCCGGAGCATCCCACCATTCGAGGTCGGGATAGCGCTTGAACCAGGACACCTGTCGGCGGGCATAACGCCGCGTGAGCGCCTGGGTCTGTGCGATGGCCTCGGCCTCGGTGAGGGTTCCCTCGAGCTGGGCGAGTGCCTGCGCATAGCCGATCGCACGCGGCGCCGTCGTACCGCGTTCGAGGCCCCGTGCGCGTAGCTCCCCCACCTCGGTGAGGATCCCGCCGTCCCACATGCGCTCCACGCGGGCATCGAGGCGCTCGACGAGAGCTGCGCGGTCGACGCGGAGACCGATGAGACGCGTGTGCGGATGCCAGAGGACGGGACGTTCGGGGAGGGTCGCACCGTGTGTCGCGCTCCCCTGCTCGAGTACCTCGAGGGCACGCACGACACGACGAGGATTGCGCGGATCGACACGCGCGGCCGCTTCGGGATCGAGTATGCGCAGACGTTCGAGCAGCTGCGCGGTTCCATGGGTCTCGAGTTCCCGCTCGAGGCGCTCACGCAGTTCCGCATCGCGAGGAGGGAACCGGAAGTCGAACACGACGCTCGACACGTAGAGGCCAGAACCGCCGACGAGGATCGCATCACCGCCTCTGCGGTGGATATCCTCCACCGCAGCACGTGCCCGGGGCTGGTACCACGCGACGGCCGCGTCCTCATCGACCTCGAGGACGTCGAAGAGGTGATGCGGAACGCCCCGCCGCTCGCCCATCGGCACTTTGGCGGTGCCGACATCCATTCCGCAATAGAGCTGCATGGCGTCGGCATTCACGATCTCGGCCGGATTGCCCTGCTCCCGCAGCGTCTCCGCCAGGTCGATCGCGAGATCACTCTTGCCGGTGCCGGTCGCCCCGACGATCGCCCAGAGTCGGGGTCCGGTCACACGCCGACACGCAGCGTGGGCAGCCCGAGCGAGACGGCCTTCGGCCCGCCATCGCCACTCGGAGCGGGAACGGCGCACGACTCGGACTGCGAGCGGTCCCAGGCGTCTCCACCGCGGGTGCGACGGATCTTCAGCGGCGCCCCCGTCGGATCGTCGGCCAGCAGATGGAACGGGGCGCCGTGCGTGACGGTCACGGTGACGACATCACCGGGGCGGGGCAGCTCAGAGCCTTCCGTGACCTCGAAGTGCACGAGCCTGTTGTCTTCGGCACGCCCCGTGAGGCGGTGGGTCTCGGTGTCCTTCTTGCCCTCGCCCGTGGAAACCAGGACTTCGATCTCGCGACCGACCTGCTTCTGGTTCTCCTCCAGAGAGATGCGTTCCTGGAGCGCGATCAGGCGGTTGTAGCGCGCCTGCACGATCTCCTTCGGCACCTGGTCCTCCATCGTCGCGGCGGGCGTGCCCTCGCGGATCGAGTACTGGAAGGTGAAAGCGCTGGAGAAACGAGCCTGCTCGACGACCCGCATCGTGTCCTCGAAGTCCTCCTCGGTCTCGCCGGGGAAGCCGACGATGATGTCGGTGGTGATGGCGGCATTCGGGATGCGGGCGCGAACCCGGTCGAGGATCCCGAGGAATCGCTCGCTGCGGTACGAGCGGCGCATCGCCTTGAGGATGCGGTCGCTTCCCGACTGGAGCGGCATGTGCAGCTGCGGCATCACGTTCGCGGTCTCGGCCATGGCGTCGATCACGTCATCGGTGAACGCCGCAGGATGCGGGCTCGTGAATCGGATGCGCTCCAGTCCTTCGATCTCGCCTGCCGCCCGCAGCAGCTTGCCGAATGCCTGACGATCACCGAACTCCACCCCGTAGGAGTTCACGTTCTGGCCGAGAAGCGTGACCTCGATCGCGCCGTCTTCGACGAGGAGGCGGATCTCGTTCAGGATGTCGCCGGGACGTCGATCTTTCTCCTTGCCGCGAAGGCTCGGCACGATGCAGAAGGTGCACGTGTTGTTGCATCCGACCGAGATGGAGACCCAGCCGCTGTGTGCGGAGTCGCGCTTGGTCGGCAGCGTGGAGGGGAAGACCTCGAGCGATTCGAGGATCTCGAGTTCGGCGTCGCCGTTGTGCCGTGCGCGCTCGAGAAGCCCCGGGAGCGAGCCCATGTTGTGCGTGCCGAACACGACGTCGACCCAGGGGGCCTTGTCGAGGACCGCCTGCTTGTCCATCTGCGCCAGACAACCGCCGACCGCGATCTGCATGCCGTCCTTGCGCCGCTTGACGGATGCGAGGTGTCCGAGCGTGCCGTACAGCTTGCCCGCGGCGTTGTCGCGGACCGCGCACGTGTTGATGATCACCACGTCGGCTTCGGCGCCGTCGAGCGCACGTACGTAGCCCGCGCTCTCCAGCGACCCCGAAAGACGCTCGGAGTCATGCACGTTCATCTGGCACCCGAAGGTGCGCACTTCATACGATCGCTGTCGTCCGTCGTCGTCGACGGCTGCCGAGGACGCGCCGATGATCGTCGGTTCACTGCGCGGGATAGTCATGATCACCCCATTGTACGAGCCGCTGCTGAGCAGGGGCGTGTCGCCGCCTCAGTCGGAATCGACGAAGCGGACGCCGGAGGTCGGACCGCCGAAGGAGGCCTCCCGCAGCGCGGACTTCGCGGCCTTCATCGCCACAGCTCCGTTGTAGCCGCGACGGGAGAGCTGACCCACCAATCGCCGGAGAGCCGTGTCGGGGTCGAGTCGCCCCATCGATCGCGCCTTGCCACGTGCGAACTCGAGCGCGCGTTCGTCATCATCGTCAGGCAGCTCGTCGAGAGCAGCGTCGATCACGTCGCGCGGAATGCCCCGCTGGGCGAGCGCGCGGGACAGGGCCACTCTTCCCTGGCCTTTCCGTTCCACACCCGACGTCACGAGGACCCCCGCGAGAGCGGAATCATCGAGATAGCCACGACGACAGAAGTCGTCGATCACATCGTCGATCATGCCGCTGTCGAGCCCCACACCCCTCAGCACCTGCCGCGACTCGGAGATGGACAACGACCGAGCCCGCAGCTTGCGCACGAGCGACTCTTCTGCAGAGACTCGGATCTCGTCGAGCGACGCCGTCTCTCCGCTGTCGATCCCGTCGCTCGGCTCGTCGCCGAGCGCACGGAGACGAGGAGCGGAACCTGCCGAGCGAGACGCTGTGGCAGAGCTGCCCCTGACTCCTCGTGCGGGGTGCCGATCGCTGGGTGTGCCTGCGTCGCTCTCGTCGATACGGGAAACCCCCGCGGGCGGCGCGTCCCAGGTCGTACGCCATACGGCCGCATCGCCGGTACGTGACGAAGGTTCTTCCGCCTCCTGGCCACGCTCCAGGTTCTGAGCCGGTCGCGTCGAGGCAGGCTTCTTCGATGCACCGCCGAAGAGAGGGATGATGGGGGCGACCCGATCCGGATCGCCCCCACGAGTGTCGTTCATCAGGCCGGACGACGCTCGGCGAGCTCGTCTGCAGCCGCCGGCACAGCCGCGCCGCCGATGCCGAGCTTCTGCTTGATCTGCGTCTCGATGGCCAGCGCGATGTCGGGGTTGTTGAGCAGGAACGTTCGCGCGTTCTCCTTGCCCTGGCCCAGCTGGTCTCCGTCGTAGGTGTACCACGAGCCCGACTTCTTCACGATGGCGTGCTCGACACCGAAGTCGATCAGGCTGCCTTCGCGGGAGATGCCGACGCCGTAGAGGATGTCGAACTCGGCCTGCTTGAAGGGCGGTGCCATCTTGTTCTTCACCACCTTCACCCTGGTGCGGTTTCCGACGGCGTCGGTGCCATCCTTCAGCGTCTCGATACGACGGATGTCCATGCGGACCGAGGCGTAGAACTTCAGCGCCTTACCACCGGCGGTGGTCTCGGGCGAGCCGAAGAACACACCGATCTTCTCGCGAAGCTGGTTGATGAAGATCATCGTGGTGTTGGTCTGGTTCAGACCACCCGTGAGCTTACGCAGCGCCTGTGACATGAGTCGCGCCTGCAGACCCACGTGCGAGTCGCCCATCTCACCCTCGATCTCGGCGCGAGGGACGAGCGCGGCCACGGAGTCGATGACGATGAGGTCGATGGCCCCCGAGCGCACGAGCATGTCGGCGATCTCGAGCGCCTGCTCACCGGTGTCAGGCTGGGAGACCAGAAGCGCGTCGATGTCGACACCGAGCTTCGCGGCGTAATCCGGGTCGAGCGCGTGCTCGGCGTCGATGAAGGCGGCGATGCCGCCGGCGCGCTGAGCGTTCGCGATCGCGTGCAGGGTGAGAGTCGTCTTACCCGAGGACTCCGGTCCGTAGATCTCGACGATTCGACCACGCGGGAGACCTCCGACGCCGAGGGCGACGTCGAGGGCGATGGAGCCGGTGGGGATGACGGCCACGGGGGCACGCTCATCGCTGCCCAGCCGCATGACCGAGCCCTTTCCGAACTGGCGGTCGATCTGGGCGAGGGCGGTCTCGAGGGACTTCTCGCGGTCGGCGGGTGATGGCATGATGTGCTCCTTCTGCGCGCGTGATGCCGCCTGTAGGCTGTCGCGGCTCTCCCGGTTGGGAGAAACTCTCCGACAAGGCGTAATGGCTCTTCGGCTCGTTTTCCACCGTAGGAGAGGCCACCGACATCGACGCCGCGAGCTCACATACCGTGGAGAACAGACTCCCTGAACCACTTGTGCAGAAGACTACGCCCGCTTCGAACAGATCTTCGACGACACGCCGTGGATCTCATCGCGTGTCCCGTAGGCATCGGACATCGAGGGACGGATCAGCGTCCGCGCGGCTCTTGCCTGCCGACGCCATGCCGCCTGTTCTCCGGCACGTCCATCTCGGCGCACAGCGCCAACCAGATCTCGCGCGGTGGAGTGCCGTCGGCCAGCGCTTCCACAGCCGTACGGCCGCCGACGGCGCTGAGACCGAGGTCGTTCACCAGAGAGGAGGCACGCGCCTGGAACTCTGTCTCGACGGCGCGGAGAAACTCGCTACGACGCATCGCTGGTCTGACCGTGGGTCAGTGCAGCGAGAGCTGGGGTTCGATCGAGGCCACGAGGTCGTCCGGAACGACATCCGGGAACACCTGAATGCCCTCGAGCACGGAGATGCGATCTCCGACCTCGCGCATGATCGTCGAGATGGGAACGTCGAGCGCATCGGCGACGGATGCGAGGATCTCGCTCGACGCCTCCTTCTGCCCGCGCTCGACCTCACTGAGGTAGCCGAGGGCAACCGATGCCTTGCTTGCGACCTGCCGGAGCGTGCGCCCCTTCTGCAGGCGGAAGTCCCTCAGCACATCGCCGATTTCCTGTCGAACAAGAATCATCGGAACCTCCTCCCCATGTGATCGTTCGAGGTCTCCCCCGATGAGACAGCCAGTCTAGTACCCCTGGCCTGCACAGAATCTACCCCTGCACTCTGTGGTTTTAGTGTGAGCACAAGAGAGATAACCAGGCCGAGGGCGTCACTATTCCGCCACCACCGCGAGCACCTCTCGAAGTGCTGCCGCCACGGCCTGCGTCCGGATCGCGTCGCGGTCCCCGCTGAAGTGGAAGGCCGTGGTCCGCGACGCCACAGGGGTCACGACTCCGATGTGCACAGTGCCGACCGGCTGGCCGTCCGGGGAGTCCGGGCCGGCGATCCCCGTCGTCGACACGCCTACATCGGCTGGCGCACCCCCGACACCGACCACGTCTCTGACGCCGTCGGCCATCTGCAGAGCGACCTGCGGGTGCACCGGTCCGTGTGCGTCCAGAAGAACCGCGTCCACTCCCAGCACGGTCGCCTTCACCGGCGTCGCGTAGGCCACGACGCCCCCGAGAAGCACCGCGGATGCGCCGGGGATGGCGGCGACATCCGCGCACAGAGCGCCACCTGTCAGCGATTCGGCGATCCCGAGCGTCCACCCGCGCCTGCCCAGCGCTGCGAGGACCGCGGCGCTCTCTTCGCTCAAGGCTTCCGGCGCGAACCCCGCACCTGCGCCACGATGTAGTCGATGCCGCTCACCACCGTGAGCACCAGGACGATGAGCATGAGGATGAAGGTGATCAGCGTCCAGGCGTCGAGGCCGATGAGGTAGTGCAACGGAAGCAGTGCCCAGCCGAGCGCCACCCCCTGGAATGCCGTCTTGATCTTGCCCATCCAGGCCGCGGCGACGACATGCTCGCTGGCGACCATGAGTCGATGGATCGTGATCCCCCACTCGCGCACCAGGATGATCGCCACGATCCACCAGCTGACCTCGCCCAGGATGGCGAGCCCGATGAACCCAGCGCCCGTGAGCATCTTGTCGGCGATGGGATCCCAGAGTTTGCCGAAGTCGCTGACGATGTCGTACTTGCGTGCGAGGTAGCCGTCGACCCAGTCCGTCGAGATGCCGACGATGAAGATGATCGCGGCAGCCCAACGGAGGCCGGGGTCTGGAAGGCCGTACTGGCCGCCCAGCAGCAACAGGATGAAGAAGACGACCGCCAGCGGGATGCGCGCGACGGTGATGGCGTTGGGAAGCTGCCGAGGAATGGCCATCAGTCGCGTCCCGTCAGGCCCCAGGCGTCTTCGTCGCCCTCGGCCTCCACCTCGGGAAGCCCCTCGTACTGGGCCGCGATGGGATCATGTGTCTGAGGAAGGGGTGGGACGGGCGGAGCGACCGGGGCTGCGGACGGCGACGCCGGCACGTCGTCGCCGCGGAGCTTCGCCATGACCTGCGGGAGCTGCTCGGCCGTGGCCAGCACGTCTCGCGCCTTGGATCCCTCGGACGGACCGACGATCTCGCGCGACTCCAGCAGGTCCATGAGGCGACCGGCTTTCGCGAAGCCGACACGAAGCTTGCGCTGGAGCATCGACGTCGAGCCGAACTGGGACGAGACGATGAGCTCGGCGGCCGCGAGCAGCAGCTCCAGGTCGTCGCCGATGTCCTCGTCGACTTCCTTCTTCTTGGTCGGCTCCATCGCCTCCTGCACATCGGGACGGTAGTCCGGACGTGCCTGACGGGTGACGTGCTTGACGACCGCGTCGATCTCCTTCTCGTCGACCCAGGCGCCCTGCAGACGGAACGGCTTGGACGAGCCCATGGGCGAGAACAGCGCATCACCCTGACCGATGAGCTTGTCGGCGCCGGGGCTGTCGAGGATGACGCGGCTGTCGGTGACGCTGGTGACGGCGAAGGCCAGACGAGAGGGGACGTTCGCCTTGATGAGTCCGGTGACGACGTCGACACTCGGACGTTGCGTCGCGAGGACGAGGTGGATGCCGGAGGCTCGCGCGAGCTGCGTGATGCGCACGATCGAGTCCTCCACGTCGCGAGGGGCGACCATCATGAGGTCGGCGAGCTCGTCGACCACGACCAGGAGGTACGGGTACGGCTTCAGAACGCGCTCACTGCCCACCGGCAGCTCGACCTCGCCCGCACGCACGGCTCGGTTGAAGTCGTCGATGTGACGGAAGCCGAAGGATGCGAGGTCGTCGTACCTCATGTCCATCTCCTTCACGACCCACTGCAGCGCTTCCGCCGCCTTCTTGGGGTTCGTGATGATGGGCGTGATCAGGTGCGGGACACCGGCGTAGCTGGTGAGCTCCACACGCTTCGGGTCGATCAGCACCATGCGCACGTCGGCGGGGCGAGCGCGCATCAGCAGGCTCGTGATCATGGAGTTCACGAAGCTCGACTTACCAGAGCCTGTGGAACCGGCGACCAGGAGGTGGGGCATCTTGGCGAGGTTCGCGATGACGATGTTGCCGCCAACGTCTTTGCCGACGCCGATCGTCATCGGGTGTGTGCTCTTCTGCGCGACGGGCGAGCGCAGCACGTCGCCGAGCGCCACCATCTCCTTGTCGGCGTTGGGGATCTCGATGCCGATCGCGCTCTTGCCGGGGATCGGCGAGAGGATGCGGACGTCGTTCGATGCCACCGCGTAGGCGAAGTTGTTGCTCAGCTGCAGGATCTTCTCGACCTTGACGCCGTGGCCTACCTCGACCTCGTACTGCGTGACCGTCGGTCCGCGGGAGAACCCGGTGACCTTCGCATCGACCTTGAACTGCGACAGCACACTGGTGATCTGCTCGATCACCTTGTCAGTGGCCTCGGAGCGCATCACCGGCGGTGGACCTTCGACCAGGAGGCCGGGAGAGGGCAGGATGTACGGCGTCACGGGAGCCTGCGGTCCGCGGTCGCCAGGGCCCTCGGTGCCGAAGCCGTCGAGTCCGGGAAGCTCCGGCACCTCTCCGGTGTCGGAGGAGTCGTCGAGGAGCGCCGTGGTCTGCTGCTCCGCGAGGGAGTCGGCGACGGACCTCACATCGGACAGCACCTCGGTGGCCGCGTCATACGGGTTCTCGACGACGACCGCCTGGTCGTAGGCGGGAGTCGGATCGGAGGTCGTGAGCAGCGCCGTGATGTCATCCGAGCCGAGGGTGCCCTCGTCGGGCTCCTCTTCCCGACCGGTCTTGTTGCGCCGCCACCAGGGCAGCACGTCGGGGTCGTCGACCTTGTCGGCGTCATCGATCGCCGCAACGTCCTTGGCAGGCTTCTCCGGGCGTTCGGCGTCGAACATCCAGGCGTACAGGTCGCCGAGGCGGGCACCGATGCGGTTCGGCGGTGTCTTGGTGAGGATCAGGATGCTGAGTGCCGCAAGCAGCGACAGCACGATGTACGCGGGAATGTCGGTGAGGTAGCTCAGCGGCTGTCCGAGCATCCATCCGAACAGCCCGCCGGACTCGCTCAATGCGAGCATGCCCTCCTTGGGCTGAGGGCCGTCTCCCGCGACATGGCAGAAGCCGGCGAGGGTCAGGACGAACAGACCGAACCCGATGCCGATACGGCCGTTGTCATGAACTGACGAAGGGTGACGGAACAACCATCCGGCGAGCAGGAGCAGAAGCACGGGCATCACGAACGCGACCCGTCCGATCAGCCCTCCGACGGAGTACGCGCTGATGTTCGCAGCGACTTCGTTGCCGATGAAGAACCACTCGTTGACCGCGCCGAGCACGGCGAGGAGCACGAGGAGGAAGGGGAAACCGTCGCGACGATCGTCTTTCTCGAGAGTCTCAGGGCCGAACGCGCGGAAGAGTCCGCCGACGCCGTGCGCCAGCCCGACCCAGGCCCGGACGGCGACCGGCGGCTTGTCTGCCTCGTCGATGTACTTCTTGGGAGCGGGCTGCGCCTTGCGCGCGGGTGGGGCCTTGGGAGCCGTCTGCCGCTTGGGGCGCGACGGTGCGCTGGTCGACGCGCTCTCTGTCTTCGTGGTACTCCTGGCCATGCTCTCACGTTACGTCCACCAGCCGACATCTCCGCGTAATGACGCGGCTTTCCCCGGATCCGAGAGGGCGCGGCTACGCCGTGCCGCGCGCCATCGTGTCCCGGCTCTCGCTCTCCCTCACCACGGCGAAGCCCTCGGCGCGATACAGGTTGCGCGCGAAGTTGTCCCGCTCGACGCTCAGGCTGATGCGCGCATGTCCCTGAGAGCCGGCGAGGTGCACGATGCCGCGCAGCAGCGAGCGTCCGACGCCGCGCGCACGCCAGAGGGGATGCACTCCGATGATCAGCTCCGGGACGGCGACGCCGATGAAGCCGAATCCCGGGGCGTCCTGCGGGAGCACCCGATACCACGCGGCCCCGACCGGGACGTCGTCCGAAGCGGTGGCCACCAGTCCGTCGTCGGCTGTGCGCTTCCACCCCGCGAGGTAACGCCTGTGGTCGGCAGAGGTCAGCACCTCGTGCCGCGGACGCACTCCCCCGGCACGCCAATTGGCGGCCTCGACGAGCATGTCGCCGAGGAACATCGCATCCGTCTGCGCCGCCCTGCGAAGGGAGAAGTCCCTGTACATGACGCGAGCATAGGCCCGCGGTGTTACATCGACGTGACGGCCACCCGTGAGCGGGGAGCGGACTCCCCCAGCGTCACGCCTCGATGACGAGCGGAACGATCATCGGACGACGACGCAGCCGCTGGTTCACCCAGCGACCGATCGTGCGTCGAACGACCTGCGACAGCGCATGGGTGTCCCGAACGCCGTTGCCCGATGCCTCTTTGAGCGCCGCGATGATCTTCGGCGTGACGTCGTCGAACACCGAATCGTCCTCGGCGACGCCGCGCGCGTGGATCTCCGGTCCCGAGATGATACGGCCGGTGCCGGCATCCACCACCACGATCACCGAGATGAAGCCCTCCTCGCCGAGGATCCGGCGGTCCTTGAGGTCGGCATCGGTGATCTCGCCGACGGTGGAGCCGTCGACGTACACGAATCCGAGGTCGAGCTGACCGGTGACCTTCGCGACCCCGTCCTTGAGATCGATCACGGTGCCGTTGGAGGCGATGATCGTGTTCTCCTCGGGCACACCGGTGTCCTGCGCCAGCTTGGCGTTGGCGATCAGGTGCCGGTACTCGCCGTGGACCGGGAGGACGTTCTTCGGCTTCAGGATGTTGTAGCAGTAGATCAGCTCGCCCGCCGCGGCATGCCCGGAGACATGCACCTTCGCGTTGGCCTTGTGGACGACGTTGGCACCGAGCTTGGTGAGCCCGTCGATCACGCGATAGACCGCATTCTCGTTGCCCGGGATGAGGCTGGAGGCGAGGATGACCGTGTCGCCCTCGCTGATCTCGATCGCGTGGTCCATGTTGGCCATACGGCTGAGCACCGCCATCGGCTCGCCCTGGGAGCCGGTGGACATGTACACGATCTGCTCGTCGGGGAGGTCGCGGGCCTTCTTGAAGTCGATGAGGACTCCGTCCGGCACCTTCAGGTAGCCGAGCTGCTCCGCGATCGTCATGTTGCGCACCATGCTGCGGCCGAGGAATGCGACGCGGCGACCGTTGGCGTGCGCCGCGTCGATCACCTGCTGCACACGGTGGACGTGGCTGGAGAAGCTCGCGACGATGACACGACGAGGCGCCTTCGCGATCACCTGGTCGAGCACGGGACCGATGGAGCGCTCCGTCGGCGTGAAGCCGGGGACATCGGCGTTCGTCGAGTCGACGAGGAACAGATCCACGCCCTCTTCACCGAGGCGGGCGAATGCGCGCAGGTCGGTGATGCGGCCATCCAGCGGCAGCTGATCCATCTTGAAGTCACCGGTGGCGAGCACCATGCCTGCGGGCGTGCGGATGGCGACGGCCAGCGCATCCGGGATCGAGTGGTTGACCGCGACGAACTCCAGGTCGAACGGACCGACCCGCTCCTGCTGACCTTCCTTCACCGTGAGGGTGAAGGCCTTGATGCGATGCTCCTTGAGCTTCGCCTCGACCAGTGCCAGGGTGAGCCCGGATCCGATCAGCGGGATGTCGCTCTTCAGGCGCAGCAGATACGGCACCGCGCCGATGTGGTCCTCGTGTCCGTGCGTCAGCACCACGCCGACGATGTCATCCAGGCGATCGCGGATCGGCTCGAAGTCCGGCAGGATCAGGTCGACACCGGGCTGGTGCTCCTCAGGGAAGAGCACGCCGCAGTCGACGATCAGGATCTTGCCGTCGTACTCGAACATGGTCATGTTGCGACCGATCTCGCCGAGGCCGCCGATCGGGACGACCCGCAGCGTCCCGTCTTCGAGAGCGGTCGGTTCTACCAGGGGAATGGACATGCTGTCTCCTCAGTCGGACACTCCGCGCGTCCGTTCGTTCGTGGCGACGCGACTCAGCGCGTCGTGCCGTGCACCTTGGGCAGGGCACCGCCCGCGGCCGCGTTGCGGTCGGGGCGGAAGTTCGAGAAGTCGGCACCGGGGACGTTCTGGACCAGGTCGAGTTCATCTTCGATGAGCGCGGCCTCCCATTCCTCGGGGCCGACCAGGGGAAGTCGGACGCGCGGGCTCGAGATGCGGCCGAGTCCGTGCAGGATGTACTTGGCCGCGACCGTTCCCGGAACGTGCGTCATCACCGCGCGCACGAGCGGCTCGAGGCGCTTGTGCTCTGCGGTGGCGGTGGCGAGATCGCCCGCGTTCACCGCGTCGATGATCGTGCGGTACGGCGCAGCGGCGACGTTCGCCGTCACACCGATGAGGCCGGTGGCCCCGATCGCGAGGTGCGGGAGCACGTTCGCGTCGTCGCCTGAGAAGTACATCAGGTCGGTCTGGTTGAGCACGCGGCTCACCTCGGAGAAGTCGCCCTTGGCGTCTTTCACGGCGAGGATGTTCGGGTGCTTCGCGAGACGCAGGATGGTCTCGTACTTGATCGGCACACCCGTGCGGCCGGGGATGTCGTAAAGGATCACCGGGAGGTCGGTCGCGTCGGCGACCAGACGGAAGTGCGTGAGGATGCCGGCCTGAGTCGGCTTGTTGTAGTACGGCGTGACGATCATGATGCCGTCGGCGCCGGCCTTCTCGCTGGCCTTGTATAGCTCGATCGCGTGGGCGGTCTCGTTGGAGCCACCGCCGGTGATGATCTTGGCGCGACCGGCGGAGACGGATCTGCCGACCTCGACGAGCTTGAGCTTCTCGGGGTCCGTCAGGGTCGAGGTCTCGCCGGTCGTCCCCGTCACGACGATGCCGTCCGCTCCCGCGGTGATCACGTCATCGATGTGCTTCTCGACGGCGGGCCAATCGACTTCACCGTCGGCCGTCATCGGAGTGACGAGCGCGACGAGAACCTGTCCGAAAGGGTTGCCCGAATGCGTCATAGACCCAAGCGTATAGGTTCGACTGCCGCTCATGCGGACGCGGTGACGCGGATGCGGTCGCAGGTGCGCCGTACGCTCGAAGGATGGCATGGGTCACACGAGACAGCGAGACGAAGTACGAGAACGCCTGGATCCGTGTGCGTGAGGATCGGGTGACAGGACCGGCCGGTGACGACGGCATCTACGGCGTCGTCACCATGCAGCATCCGGCGGTCTTCATCGTCGCCGTGGATGACGACGACCGCATCTGTCTCGTCACGATCGACCGCTACACCGTGGGCACCACCATCGAGGTGCCTGCGGGAGGCAGCGACGGTGAGGCTCCGCTCGTCGCGGCCCGGCGGGAACTTCGCGAGGAGACCGGCTTCGAGGCCGGTGACTGGGTGCCGCTGGGCACCATGCACGCGCTGAACGGTATCGCCGAGGCCGCCGAACACGTCTTCCTCGCACGCGACCTCCGACCTGCCGCAGAAGACGAAGAGGCATCCGGCGAGGGCGACGCGCGCACTGCTGAGACTCAGGCCGAAGAGGGCATCCAGGCCGTCTCATGGGTTCCGTTCGAGACCGTGCTGGGCATGATCGCGGACGGCACGATCACCGATGGGGAGTCGATAGCCGCGATCGCGAAGGCAGCGATCCGGCTCGGCCGTTTCCGCTGACCTCTGCGGATCGCACGCGCCAGGGTCAGACGCGGCCCCGACGCGCCACACCAGATGTCAGCGAGCTCGGCAGGACGCGCGTCAGCGCCACGAGCACCTTGTAGCGCAGCGACGGCACCGAGACGGACTTGCCGCGGGCCGCATCACGCAGACCGACGCGGACGACGTCGCGCGCATTCAGCCACATGATGGCGGGAACACCCTCCTCACCGACCGCGAGCCCCATGCGCTCGTGGAACGACGTATGAGTGAATCCCGGGCACAACGCCGTCACGGAGACGCCGTCACGGCCGTACTCGGCGTTCGCCCAGCGGCTGAAACCGATCAACCACGCCTTGCAGGCGGAGTACGTCGACCGCGAGATGAACCCCGCGACCGACGCCACGTTGATGATGCGCCCGCCGCGGCCGCGCATGGACTGCAGCGCCGCGTGCATGAGACGCATCGATGCTTCGACATGCACCCGCAGGTGACGCACCTCGTCGTCGATGTAATTGTCGGCGAACTGCAGGGGAAGACCGAACCCGGCGTTGTTCACCAGGAGGTCGACCGGGTCAGCCGCGTCGCGCAGCCGCTCGGCGACCTTCTCCACACCGCTCTCATCCGCGAGGTCGGCGGCGATGATCTCGACCGCGACACCGTACTCGCTCCGCAGTTGCGCACCCAGCTCCGCGAGAGCCTCCTCCGACCTCGCCACCAAGACGAGATCGGCGCGACGCCGCGCGAGCTGACGAGCGAACTCTGCGCCCAGTCCGGCGCTGGCTCCGGTGATCAGTGCAGTGGGCATCAGCGCTCGTATCCGAGGAAGCGGTAGCGGATGCCGGTGCGTGAGGTGCGCCACTCCCCCTCGTCGACGAGTCGCCAGCCCGTCTTGGCCGGCGCGTAGGCGTCGCCGGCGACGTCGAGATCGAGTTCGGTGACCTCCAGCCGATCCGCGTCACCGATCACCTGGCGGAAGATCTCCGCACCGCCGATGATCCATGCCCTGTCGAGCCCGCGCACGGCTTCCGCGACCGTGGCCGCTCGGCGCGCACCGTCCTCGGACCAGTCCTGCTGCCGAGTCACCACGATGTTGTCGCGGCCGGCGAGCGGTCGGAAGCGCTCCGGAAGCGAATCCCAGGTCTTGCGGCCCATCACCACGGGCGCGCCGAGGGTGACGTCCTTGAAATGCGCCAGGTCTTCCGGCACGTGCCAGGGCATCCCGCCCTCGGCGCCGATCACGCCGCCGTGGGCCTCGGCCCAGATCAGCCCGACCCAGGTCATACCGCCACCGCCGCCCTGATCGGCGCGTGGTGCTGGTAGTTCTCCACCACGAAGTCCTCGTAGCGGTAGTCGAGGATCGATTCCGGCTTCCGCGCGAAGCGCAGCGTCGGATACTCGTAGGGGTCTCGGCTGAGCTGCTCACGCACCTGCTCGACGTGATTGTCGTAGACGTGGCAGTCGCCGCCCGTCCACACGAAGTCTCCGGGCTCCAAGCCGACCTGCTGGGCGATCATCATCGTGAGCAACGCATACGAGGCGATGTTGAAGGGCACGCCGAGGAACATGTCGGCGCTGCGCTGGTAGAGCTGGCAGGAGAGCTTGCCGTCGGCGACGTAGAACTGGAACAGGGCGTGGCAGGGGGCGAGAGCCATGTCGGGGATGTCAGCGGGGTTCCAGGCCGAGACGATGAGCCGCCGGGAGTCGGGCGAGCGGCGGATCTGCTCGATGACCTCGGACAGCTGGTCGATGCTCCCACCGTCCGGGGTGGGCCACGACCGCCACTGCACCCCGTAGACCGGCCCCAGGTCGCCGGACTCGTCTGCCCACTCATCCCAGATCGTGACGCCGTTGTCGCGGAGCCACCCCACATTGGAATCGCCACGCAGGAACCAGAGGAGCTCGTACGCGATGGACTTGAAGTGCACACGCTTGGTGGTGATGAGCGGGAATCCCTTCGACAGGTCGAAGCGGATCTGTCGACCGAAGACGCTCGTCGTGCCCGTTCCGGTGCGATCGGACTTGTGCGTGCCGCTCTCCAGCACGTCGCGGAGCAGGTCTTCGTAAGGAGTCGGGACGGCTGCGCTCATGAAAGCCACGATACCGCCACCCTCACCTCCCACGGGCGGATGAGCTCCCGGGCGTGGGACGTTCGTCATGGTCGGAAACATCGGCCCTGGCCCTTCACCGCACGACATATTCTCGACCTATGTCGCCCGCAGCCGCCCTGGGGATCGCCGCCGCACTCCTCGTGCTCGCGACGATCGTCGGCATCGTGCTGCGCCGTCGCGATGGACGACGACGCGACGGCGGCGCCCTCCTCTTCGACCCCGCAGATGCCGCCGCCGAACTCGGTTCCCGAGCGACACTGGTGCAGTTCAGCACGGAGATGTGCGCACGGTGCCCCCAGGTGAGACGGTTGCTCGGCGCCTACGCAGCCGAGCACGACGATCTCCGTCATCTGGAGGTGGATCTGACGCACCGCCCGGATCTCTCGGCTCGCTACCGAGTCCTGCAGACGCCGACGACCTTCGTGGTCGACGATTCCGGCGCCGTCCGCGCACGATTCCACGGTGTCCCCGACCGCCACGCGCTCACCGACGCCCTCGCCGCCGTGTGAGCGGAAAGACTGGAGCCCCATGAGCATTCCCGCAGGCATCGACCCCCGAGGCCCACGATTCGCCGCTGCGATCACCGCGGTCCTGCTGCTGCTGGCGACGTTCCTGGCACTGATCGGGATTTCGACGGCCAGGGGCGGCACCGGTTGGTTCGCCTACCAGCCGCTCGCCGATGCGACCTTTACGCCGTCCGGATGGGCGATCGCCTCGGTATCCCTCGCCCAGCGTGCCCTCGACCCCGGTTTCCTCCTGGCACTCGTCATCGCGCTGCTGTTCCTGTGGGGGCTCGTGTCGCCGCGGACGGCGCCCTGGGGTGCGCTCTTCCGCTCAGTGGTGCGACCACGCCTGACGCCGCCCACCGAACTCGAGGATCCGCGTCCGCCGCGGTTCTCGCAGGGTGTCGGACTCGTCGTCGTGGGAATCGGCCTCGTCCTGCACCTCCTCGGCGTCGCGTGGGCTCTCCCGATCGCGACGGCGGCCGCGTTCCTGGCCGCCTTCCTCAACGCCGCGTTCGCGTTCTGCCTGGGCTGCCAGCTCTACCTCCTGCTGCAGCGCGCCGGCCTCATCGGAGGTGAAGCGCCCGCCTCCTGACGACTGTTCCCCGGCAGAGGGACGATCGCTAGGCTGACCACGAGTCGATGCTGCGCCCGCAGTGCGAGAACCGGAGGAATCATGCCCGTCACCAGCGAAGCCGCCAGCACCTGGACCGGATCGCTCATGGAGGGATCCGGCACGGTCGCGTTCTCGTCGTCGAGCCTGGGCACCTTCCCGATCAACTGGAAGGCCCGCAGCGAAGGCAGCGACACCACGACGACGCCGGAGGAGCTCATCGCCGCCGCGCACGCGTCGTGCTTCAGCATGGCGCTCTCGCACGCCCTCGCCGAGAACGGAACCCCGCCGGAGCGCGTCAACACGACGGCATCGGTCACCTTCAAGCCCGGCGTCGGCATCACCGGCAGCCACCTCAATGTCAACGCGACGGTCCCGAACCTCACGCCCGAGGCGTTCCAGGAGATCGCGAACGGCGCCAAGACCGGATGCCCGGTGTCTCAGGCGCTCGCCGGGATCGACATCACCCTCGAGGCCACGCTCGCCTGAGCATGCCGTCGGGGTCAGCGTCGCGCGAGGCGGATCGCCTCACGGATGCTGGCCCTGGCATCCTTGCGGCGGCCGGCCGCATCCTGGACCACGCCGAGCCGGTAGCGCGCGCGCCAGTCGTCGCCTGCGGCATCCGCCTCCGCGGTGTACCGCGCGATGAGCGGATCCGCGTCGGCGCGAGCGATCCTCCCGCTGGGGGTCAACTCGGTCTCGACCGGCGGCATCCCGCCTTCCGCATCGAGAAGGCGCCCCAGCCGGTCGGCACCGAAGCCGAACATCATCTCGCGGACGAGTGCCCAGGCTCCGATCGGTGCCAGCACGAGAAGAGTGATGCCCATGCCGATCGAGACCGGGGTGCCGACCGAGATGAACATCACCGCGAGCCAGATCGCGACGGCGAGGTAGACCAGCAGCGCCGCTGCCATGAGCGCGACGCCGATACGCGACATCACGACCGGATGCCGATGTCGATCATGTGCTCGAGACCGACGAACACACCGGTGGCCTTCACCGCGAACGGCACGGCGAGCCGGATGCCGGGGGCGTAGGCGAGCGCCGAGTCGATCGTGTCGTGGGTGAACGTGAGCGATTCACCGGGGCCGGAGAGGATGACCTCCTGCTTGGCGACGACGCCGGGACGGCGCAGCGAATGGATCGGCACGCTGCCGACCTGCTGTCCACGTGCGCGCTGATCGGCGTGCGGTGCACTGACCGGGCCTTGATCCGCGCGAGCGGCGGCGATCAGCTCGGCGGTGCGCACGGCTGTCCCGCTCGGTGAGTCGATCTTGGTCTCACGGTGTGCCTCGATGATCTCCGCGGATCCGAAGAAAGGCGCTGCGGCAGCAGCCAGTGCGGATCCGAGGACCGAGCCCAGCGAGAAGTTGGGGATGAAGACCGCGCCGGTGCCGGCGGCTTCGACGAGGGGACGCACGAGGGCGATGCGCTCGGAGGACCAGCCCGAGGTGGCGACCAGCACGTTGATGCCGTGCTCGACCGCGGCCCGCACGACCTCGACGCTCACCTGGGGCGTCGACGCGTCGACCACCAGGTCGGCGCCGTCGAGTTCGGAGAGATCACTCGAGGAGGTGAGCACGCGGCTCACCTCGAAGCCTTCGAGCTCGTCGATCACCGCACGGATGATCGAGCCGAGTTTCCCGGTTCCGCCGACGAGTGCTACCTGCGTGGTCATGCGCTCAGTCTATTTCGCGGGCGCCCGAGTCAGGCCCGGGGCGCGCGGGTCCGTCACGCAGTCGTCCGCCGCGAGCGGTCGGCTCAGACCAGGAGTGCGTCGGGGATGCCCGTGCGCAGTTCGACCGGAAGATGCCCGGTGTCGTTGTGGGTGAGCAGCGTCCACGGGCGCCCCTGCTTCTGGGCGATGACGGTCAGGCCGCAGTGCGACTGGTTCAGCGTCATCCATCGCCATTCGGGGGCAGCCAGCACCTCGCGGACGAACCAGGAGATGACGAAGTTGTGCGTGATGAGCACCTCGTGCACGTCGCCGGTCTTGCGCACGAGGAACTCGTTCACGGCGTCGGACATCTGCGCCCGGCCCGCCTCGATCTCCGCCTCGGTGATGGAGCCGAAGAACGGCTCGAACACGGACGGGGTCTCATCGGTCATACCGGTGGGCACGCAGTCGAACAGCAGTGCGGTCGGCTCCGGGTCGACCGACGGCAAACGAGCGGCGATCGCCCGCGCCGTCTCGTTGGCGCGCAGCAGAGGCGAATGCCAGACCGCATCGAGAGGAAGCCCCGACAGCCGGTCGGCGATCAACTCCGCCTGACGCTGTCCCCGAGGGGAGAGGGGTCCGTCGGCGAGACCATGCTCTGCGTCCTGATGTTCACCGTGTCTGACCAGATATATGTAGTGCGTCACAACTCGCTCGCTTCATCGCCAGCATCCGCCGGGCCTCCCTTCCACCCTATGTCACGGGTGGGACGATGCTCAGTTCCCTGCCCGGGTGAGCTCGGCGACCTGGCTGCGTGAGAGCGACACGCCGGCTCCCTGCATGAGCTCGTCGACGTGATCGCTCGCGAAGGCGTTCACGATGGGGGCGGCGATCGTGCGCTGAGCGAGTAGCCACGCGATGGAGACCGCCGCGACGGGAGCGCTCACCTCTTCGGCGACCTGATCGAGCGCCCGCAGGATCTTGATCCCGCGACGGTTGAGATGCCCGCGCAGCTGTTCGCCCCGCACACCGCGTGAGGTCAGCGCCTTGCTGCGGTGTCGCCCGGAGAGGAAACCGTGCTCGAGCGCATGGGAGGGCGTCACGGCGAGGTTCTGCGCACCGGCGACGAGTCGAAGATCGCCTTCGAACGGCTGGCGACGGACGAGGTTGTACGGCGCGTCGATCACCTGGATGCGCGGATAGCCGGCCGAAGCGAGGATACGGGCTTCCACCAGACGCTCCGGCGCGAAGCCGAAGGCACCCAGGGCACCGATCTTCCCGGCCTCGGTCATCCATTCGACGGTCGCCAGCGTGTCCTCGAGGTTGGTGGTCGCATCGAGAGTGGCGTCGAGATAGAGGACGTCGATGCGATCGACACCCAGCCTCGTCAGAGAGCCCTCGACCGCGCGCACGAGGTTGACCGAGCCGAGACCCGGGTTGTCGGCATGCGCGCCGACCCGAACGCTGACGACGCTGCGATCACGTTGCCCCCGCGAACGCAGCCACTGCCCGATGATGTGCTCGCTGCGCCCGCCTGAGAAGCCGTCGGCGGTGTGGATCGCGTTGCCGCCGAACTCCACGTAGCGGTCGAGGATGCCGTGGCTGGTCTCGAGATCGACGTTCCAGCCGAATTCCGCAGCACCCAGCATGAGCGGGAACGTCTCGAAGCCGGTTTCGCCGAGGGCGACACGGATGGTCTCCCCTATGCCGGGACCGACGATCGGGATGGGTGCAGAGGGATGCTCGGCGACACCCTGTCGGGCGCGTTCATCCGACGCTCCTGCGCCTACGCTGAACAACCGCATACTCTCTCACCCCCGCATCGATCGGTGCGTGCCGACCTGCGTACCTGCTGGATCTGCACCCCCCGGTGCGTACTTCGAGAGTAGGCGAATTCGCCGAACGTCCCGACCAATCCAGGGAACGGCGCGGAAACGTCCGATAACGATTTGATCACACCACGGCGCGACAGAACCCGGGCCCCTCCTGTGCGGAGGAACCCGGGTTCCGGTTCAGAGCGTGCGCTTACTCGGCGGCAGCGTCCTCTGCGGGCGCTGCGTCAGCGGCCGGAGCGTCGTCGAGGACGGGCTCGAGCGAGAGCTTGCCACGGTCGTCGATCTTCGTGATCTTCACGAGGATCTTCTGGCCGACCGAGAGCACGTCATCGACGTTCTCGACCCGCTTGCCACCGGCGAGCTTGCGCACCTCGGTGACGTGGAGCAGGCCGTCCTTGCCCGGGAGCAGCGAGACGAACGCACCGAAGGTGGCGATCTTCACGACGGTTCCGAGGAACTGCTCGCCGATCTCCGGATTGGTCGGGTTGGCGATCGCGTTGACCTGGGCACGAGCGGCCTCGGCCGACGGACCATCGGTCGCGCCGATGTAGACGGTGCCGTCCTCCTCGATGGAGATCTGCGCGCCGGTCTCGTCCTGGATCGCGTTGATCGTCTTGCCCTTCGGGCCGATCAGCTCGCCGATCTTGTCGACGGGGATCTGCACGCTGATGACGCGGGGCGCGGTGGGCGCCATCTCGTCAGGAGCGTCGATCGCGGCGTTCAGGACGTTGAGGATCGTCAGACGAGCGTCACGGGCCTGGGTCAGCGCGCCGGTGAGCACCGACGTCGGGATGCCGTCGAGCTTCGTGTCCAGCTGGATGGCCGTGACGAACTCGCTGGTACCCGCGACCTTGAAGTCCATGTCGCCGAGAGCATCCTCAGCACCCAGGATGTCGGTCAGCGCGGCGTAACGGGTCTCACCGTTGACCTCGTCGGAGACGAGACCCATGGCGATACCGGCGACGGCCGCACGCAGCGGCACACCCGCGTTGAGCAGCGACAGCGTCGATGCACAGACGGAACCCATCGAGGTGGAACCGTTGGAGCTCAGCGCCTCGGACACCTGACGGATCGCGTACGGGAACTCCTCGCGGCTCGGCAGAACCGGCACGAGCGCGCGCTCGGCGAGGAAGCCGTGCCCGATCTCGCGACGCTTCGGCGAACCCACGCGGCCGGTCTCACCGGTCGAGTAGGGCGGGAAGTTGTAGTGGTGCATGTAGCGCTTGCTCGTGACGGGCGACAGCGAGTCGATCTGCTGCTCCATCTTGAGCATGTTCAGCGTGGTGACACCCAGGATCTGGGTCTCGCCGCGCTGGAAGATCGCGGAGCCGTGCACGCGCGGGATGACCTGCACCTCGGCGTCGAGCGGACGGATGTCCGCGAGTCCGCGACCGTCGATGCGAGCGCCCTCGGTGAGGATGCGTCCGCGGACGATCTTCTTCGTGACGGACTTGTACGCGGCGGAGAACTCGAGCGGAGCCGCAGCCGGGAGCGAACCCGCCTCTGTGGCCTCGATGAGCTCTGCCTTGACACGGTCCTTGATCGCATCGTCAGCGGTCTGACGCTCGACCTTGTCGGCGATCTGGTAGACGTCGCTGAGCTCGGCGAACGCGCGCTCTGAGACGAAGCTGTAGACCTCGTCGCTGTATGCGGGGAAGACCGGGTACACGCCCGGCTCCTTCGACGCGGTGGCGGCGAGCTCGGCCTGAGCCTTGACGAGCTGCGCGATGAAGGGCTTCGATGCCTCGAGACCCTGGGCCACGACAGCCTCATCGGGCTTGGTGGCGCCGGCCTTGATCAGGTTCCAGCTGCCCTCGGTGGCCTCAGCCTCGACCATCATGATGGCGACGTCTTCCGAGCCATCGGACTTGGTGACGACGCGACCGGCGACGATCAGGTCGAACACAGCCTCACTGACCTGCTCCGCGTTCGGGAACGCGACCCACTGGTCGGCGTGCTCGCCCTGGCCGGGGATGAACGCGAGGCGCACACCGGCGACGGGGCCGGAGAACGGCAGACCAGAGATCTGGGTCGACGCGGAAGCCGCGTTGATCGCGAGCGCGTCGTAGAACTCGCCCGGTGCGATCGACATGACGGTGATGACGACCTGGACCTCGTTGCGCAGTCCGTCGACGAACGACGGGCGCAGCGGGCGGTCGATCAGACGGCAGACCAGGATCGCCTCGGTGGAGGGACGACCCTCGCGGCGGAAGAACGAGCCCGGGATCTTGCCGGCAGCGTAGGAACGCTCTTCGACGTCGACCGTCAGCGGGAAGAAGTCGAAGCCTTCGCGCGGGTGCTTTCCTGCGCTGGTGGCCGAGAGGAGCATGGTCTCGCCGTCGAGGTACGCGGCGACTGCGCCCTGAGCCTGCTGCGCGAGGCGGCCGGTCTCGAAGCGGATGGTGCGGGTGCCGAAGCGGCCGTTGTCGAGAACGGCCTCGGTGGCGGTGATTTCAGGACCTTCCAAGAGGTCTCTCCTTCTTTGTTTAGACTCGCGAATCCATGTGACGCGCGAGCGTGTTCAAAGGAGCGGAACGGAAGGGTTCGGGCGCGCGGGCACTCCCGCGAATCTCGCCTGCGCTGGCCACCAGTAGAAAGCCACCCGACACTCGCCGAGGAACCCACCACAGGGGACCAGCTTCTCCGCCGATCGCTCCATGAGTCGATGTGAAATTGTGCAGTTGACACAGGTCAACCTCATCCACCCTACCAGCGCGGACCTCGAATCCAGCGCGTCGTCACGCATCGTGGATACGACATCGGCCGGTCACAGCCCGTTCACCGCGCGGTCGCTCCCGTGTGAGGAGCATCCGCTGTGGTGGAGCCCATGCGCTTGTCAGTGATCGGCTGCGGGTACCTCGGTGCCGTGCACGCCGCCGCCATGGCCTCGATCGGACACGACGTCATCGGCATCGACGTCGATGAGCAGAAGGTGAGCGCTCTGGCCGCCGGATCGGCGCCGTTCTTCGAGCCGCGGCTCTCGGAGCTCCTCGCGGACGGCCTGAGCTCGGGACGGCTGCGCTTCAGCAGCCGGATGGCGGACGCCTCGGGTGCGCAGGTGCACTTCCTCGCCGTCGGGACCCCTCAGATTCCTGGGGGTCACGCCGCGGATCTCCACTACGTCCACGCGGCGCTCGATGCCCTGCTCCCCCACCTGCGTGCGGGAGACGTGGTGGCGGGCAAGTCGACCGTGCCGGTGGGAACCGCCGCAGGACTGGCGGAGCGCGTCGTCGCCGCCGGAGCCGCACTCGTGTGGAACCCCGAGTTCCTCCGCGAGGGATGGGCGGTGCACGACACCCTGACACCGGATCGCCTCGTGGTCGGCGCCGAGGCGGATGCCGCCGGAGAGCGCGCCGTCGGCGTGCTTCGAGAGGTGTACGCCTCGAGCATCGACGCCGGGACGCCGTTCCTGGTCACGGACCTCGCGACGGCCGAACTCGTGAAGGGCGCGGCCAATGCCTTCCTCGCCACCAAGATCTCGTTCATCAACGCGATGGCGGAGATCGCGGAAGCGTCGGGCGCCGACGTCGCTCTGCTCGCCGACGCGCTCGGCCACGACACCCGGATCGGGCGACGATACCTGGGCGCGGGTATCGGCTTCGGCGGGGGCTGCCTCCCGAAGGACATCCGAGCGTTCACCGCCCGGGCGGAGGAACTCGGTCGAGGGGAAGCGGTCGGCTTCCTGCGCGAAGTCGACGCGATCAACCTCCGGCGTCGCGACCGAGCGGTGCAGATCGTGGTCGACGCCCTGGGCGGACTGGTGTTCGGCCGCAGGATCGCCGTGCTCGGCGCCGCCTTCAAACCCTTCAGCGACGACATCCGCGACTCCCCTGCCCTCGACGTCGCCGTCCGCCTGCGGGGGCTGGGTGCGGACGTCGTCGTGACCGATCCGGCCGCACTCGACAACGCGGCGGCTCTTCACCCTCAGCTCGGCTACGCCCGCGACCGTGACGACGCCCTGAGGGAAGCCGATGCCGTCGTCGTCGTCACCGAGTGGGACGAGTACCGCCGCGACCTCTCCCCCGAGCATGCCGGCGCTCTCGTGCGCGGACGGATCATCGTCGACGGTCGCAACTGTCTCGACTCCGCGGCCTGGCGTGCCGCCGGTTGGCAGTACCACGGCATGGGGCGACGCTGACCGCCCGCCCTGGCCGAGGTCACCCCACGAACGCGGAACGCGCTGCGGACGACCGACCGAGGTAGACGTAGTCATCGTGCTTCGCGACCCTCCCGTCACCGGCTGCCCGACCGTGCAGACGACGCCAGACCCAGGGCAGCGCGTGCCGACGCCACCACACCCCCGCGCCGATGGGCTCGTGCTCGTGCATCGCGGCATCGAGCGCTCCGAGCGCGTCGGCATCGGGCACCCCGAGCATCTCACCGGCCCGGTAGGCGAGGAAGCGGTGGCCTCGGCTGCTCAGGTGCACGAGGTCTTCCCCCCAGTTCGGACGCTCGGCCAGCGAGGGGTGCAGATCCGTATCGATCAGGATCGCCCCGGTGCGGGTCGCGATCCCCGTCAGCGCGGTGGCGAAGGCGGAGAACCGCCGGGTGTAGAGGGCTGCAGCGCGTCGGCCGGGCAGGAACGGGGTGACCAGGAGCACGTCGGCGCCGATCCCCCGCAGCTGCCGCACCGCCCCTTCGACCTCGGCGGCGAGCGCGGCGACATCGACACGGCGCTTCACGAGGTCGTTGGCTCCGATCAGGATCGACACGAGGTCGGGCCGCAGCTCGAGCGCCCTCGCCAGTTGGGGGCCGGACAGGTCCTGCACGCGCTTCGAGCGGATGGCCAGGTTCGCGTAGTGCAGGCCTCCCCTGGCGGCGAGCAGCAGCGCGAGGCGGTCGGCCCACCCTCGCAGGGCTCCGTCCGGGGCCGGGTCGCAGAGTCCTTCGGTGAGCGAGTCCCCGAGCGCGACGTAGCGCTGCCATCGGCGGGCGGCGACCGGTGCGGGCGACTCGGGGCGCACGATGCGGCGAGCGCGAGCCCCGGTGTCCGCCGCGTGCAGCCGTCGTGCCTCCGCGAAGTGCTCGAGGAGCTGATCGCAGACGCTCTCCCAGCTGCGTTCCTGCACGGCGTCGCGGCCCGCCTCGCCGAAGGCGCGTCGCTTGCGCGTATCTCCGGCCAGGTCGGCCACGCGCATCCTCAGGTCGTCGAGGTCTCCCGGCCGATACAGCCATCCGTCGATCCCCATGCGCACGAGGTCGAGCGGGCCGCCGCGACCCGTGGCGACGACGGGGACGCCGCTCGCGTGCGCTTCCTGCAGGGTCTGCCCGAAGGTCTCACTCTCTCCCGGGTGCACGAACAGGTCGAACGACGCCATCGCCGCCGCCAGCGCTCCGCCTTCGAGGTGGCCGAGGAACAGGGCATCGGGGAGCCGGCTCTCCAGCCGCGCTCTGCTGGGTCCGTCCCCGACGATCACCAGACGCGTCCCCGGGATGCCACGGAGCGCGGCGAGGTCTTCGACCTGCTTCTCGGGAGCGAGGCGTCCGACGTAGCCGATGACGACTTCGGCGCCCCAGCCGGCGCGGAGCGCGCTCTCTCGCCGGGAGGGGTGGAAACGCTCGGCATCGACTCCTCTCCCCCAGCGTCGGACGCGATCGATGCCGAGCGCGGCGAGTTGCTGGGCCGCATCCGCCGATGGCGCCAGAGTCATCGTCGCGCGCCGGTGGAGACGGGTGATGTGAGTGTGGGCGATACCTGTGGTGGCGGCGATCCCGTAGCGCTCGGTGTACGCCGCGACGTCGGTCTGATACGCAGCGACGGCGGGGAGTTCCAGGCGTTCGGCCGCGAGCACCCCCCGCCACCCCAGAGCGAACGGAGAGGCGAGGTGCACCACATCGGGCTGGAAGCGCGCGAGCGAGGCGGCGACGCGGCGAGCGCTCGACGTGCCGAGCCTGACGTGACGGTACCCCGGGAGCGGGAGGCTGGGGATCGCTTCGATCCTGGCCCCGCTGATCTCGGTCGGTGCGCCGACGGCGGCGGGCGCGATCACGTGCGCCTCGTGTCCTCGCCGTTCGAGGTGGCGAAGGATCTGCAGCACCGAACCGGTGACGCCGTTCATGTGCGGAAGGAAGGACTCCGTGACGATCGCTACTCTCACAGCCCCAGGATGACGGGCCTCGGGGGCCGTGTTCGCCGCAGACGCCCCTGCGCACCAGATGTTCACCGGATGCTGGAGAGCGGGTCACCGGCTATCCGGTCTTTGGTTCCCGTTCACCCGTTGCGGGCACAGTGGGCGACGTGCCGATGGATCTGCTGACCGCATCGCTCTCGAGCCCGTGGAGTCTGGTGCTGATGAGCCTGCTGGTGGTCGGGGATGCCTTCTTCGTCGTGGTGCCGGGCGAGGTCGCGGTGACCGCACTCGGTGCCATCGCGGTGACGACCGGTTCACCACCACTTTGGGCCGTGGTGGTGTGTGCCGCGGTCGCCGCGACCGTCGGAGACGCGTGCTGCTACCTGATCGGGTGGTCGGTGGGTACGCAGCGCTGGCGGTGGATGCGGGTCCCCCGCGTGCAACAGGCTCTGGCGTGGGCCCGACGCCGATTGGACGGCGGGATGGCGACGGTGCTGTTCACCGCCCGGTTCGTGCCCTTCGCGCGACTGGCGATCAACCTGGTCGCGGGGGCCTCGCGCATCCCTCCTCCCCGCTACCTCGCCCTCGTCGCCCTCGCTGCGACCGGGTGGGCGCTGTACCAGGCCGCCGTAGGGGCGGCCGTCGCGGCGATCCTCCCCGGTGGACCGCTCGTCGCGGTGCCCGTGTCGATCGTGCTCGCGATCGGGCTCGGAGCGCTGATCGACGTGTGTGTGCGACACCGGCGAGGGTGACCCGCCAGAGCGCGTGCTCTAGGCTCGGGGCATGAGCACCGAAGAAGGCGCCTCCTCCTCCGAGGAGATGAAGCGCAAGTTCAAGGAAGCGCTCGAGAAGAAGAACGCGCACCACCGGCAGGGCGAGGCACACCTCGACGGCGACTCCGCCGTGCACAGTGCGAACGCCCCGCAGACCCGGCGCGAGTTCCGACGCAAGAGCGGTTGACCGCGCGGATGCGGGAGCCGGCTCAGCCGGTCTCCCGCATCCCTCACCCTCTCCTCAGGCGCGTTCTGCGCGAGCTCTGGCCCGTTCCTCCTTCGCCGCCATCTCTGCGACGGCCGCCTCACGAAGCTCCTGCACGTCAGCGGCCTGCGGGGCATCCACCTGCCCGTGGGCGTCCACGCCGTCGAGCAGCGACTCGTCGAAGGGGACTTCGCCGCTGAGCACCCGACGCACGCGGTCGCGGTCGATCTGCTTCGTCCAGGTGCCGATGAGGAGCGTCGCCACCGCGTTGCCCGTGAAGTTCGTGAGCGCGCGCCCTTCCGACATGAACCGGTCGATGCCCACGATCACGCCGACACCGTCCACCAGATCGGGACGATAGGCCTGGAGACCACCGGCGAGGGTGGCAAGACCGGCACCGGTGACCCCCGCTGCACCCTTGCTCGCGATGATCATGAACACCAGCAGACCGATCTGCTCACCGATCGTCATCGGCTGCCCCATGCCCGTGGCGATGAACAGCGAGGCCATCGTGAGGTAGATCGCCGTACCGTCGAGGTTGAACGAGTACCCGGTCGGGACGGTGATGCCCACCACGGGCTTGGAGACGCCGACGAACTCCATCTTCGCGATCAGTCGAGGAAGCGCCGATTCCGACGAGGAGGTGCCGACGATGAGCAGGTACTCCCTGGCCAGGTACTTCATGAGGGCGAAGATGTTCACGCGGGTCACCGTCCACAGCAGCACCCCGAGGATCACGACGATGAACAGGATGCAGGTGATGTAGAACGCGATCATCAGCGTGCCCAGGCTCCAGATCGCCGCGACGCCGGTCTTGCCCACGACGGCCGCGATCGCACCGAACGCTCCGAGCGGCGCGAGCCACAGGATCATCCCGAGGATGCGGAAGACCAGCTTCTGGAGCTGCTTGACGGCCTCCATGATCGGGGCGCCGCGGTCCCCCAGCCCCTGGAGGGCGAAGCCGACGAGCAGCGCGATGAACAGCACCTGCAGCACGCTCTCCCCGGTGAAGGCCGAGAAGAACGTGGTCGGGATGATGCCGAGGATGAACTCCTGCGTCGTCTTGGCCTCCGCTTCGACCGCGTCGTAGGTGGAGGAGGCCATGTCCAGTCCCGCGCCGGGGTGGATGATGTTGCCGACGACGAGTCCGATCGCGAGCGCGAAGGTGGACATGATCATGAAGTACAGCAGCGCCAGCCCCCCGATCTTGCCGACGGTGGCCGCCTTTGCGATGGAACCCACCCCGACCACGATCGTGCAGAAGATGATCGGCGCGATCATCATCTTGATCAGCGCGACGAAACCCTTGCCCAGCGGTTCGAACGCCTGTCCGACCTCCGGCCAGACGAGGCCGACGACGGCGCCGAGCACGACCGCGAGGAGCACGGACACATACAGCCACGTGTGCCGATCCCACGATTGCTTCCCTCGGCGCCAATTGAACTTCGGCAGTGAGAATCCTGTTGTGAGCGCCATCGCGTCCTCCTCGATCTTCGACGTCTTCGTCCGGGTGGGCGGCTGCTTCGCCGCCGATCAGTGATCACGGTGTCCGACTTCACGCATCGGGGCGAGTTGTGGTCGTATTGGTCACGGCACCTGAGCATCGACGATCGGAGGAAGCGATGGCGCACACCTCCCGCAGCCGCAGCACCGCCTCACGCGTCTTCGTGGTGCTGCTTGTCGCGGCGGTCGTGATCGGCGCCCTCGTGGCGGTCTTCCTCGTCATCGAAGCGCAACGATCGATCCGCGCCGAGGCCGAACGGGTGACGGCGGCCACCTCGGCCTCCTTCGCCGCCTCGCCTCTGGTGATCGACGGTCTGCGCTCGAACGATCAGGGCGCGGCGACCCAGGTGCTCGAGCCGTACTCCCTCGACGTGATCGCCGGCGCGGGGCTCGACTTCATCACGGTCATGACCCCGGACGGCACGCGGATCACCCACCCCGACGCCGACCAGATCGGCGGGATCTACCTGGGCACGATCCCCGCGTCACCGCAGACTCTGACCGAGGAGTTCACCGGAACCCTCGGACCCTCCGTGCGCACGATCACTCCCGTCACCGCAGCGGATGGAGAACTGATCGGCTGGGTCGCCGCCGGTGTGACGACAGAATCCATCACCGATACCCTGATCCGCCGCCTGCCGCTCACGCTCGGTATCACGGTGGGCCTCGTCGCGCTCGGCGCCGGCGGCGCGGTGATCGCCCGTCGGGTGACCCGTCGCATCGCCGGCGACCTGCCGCCCGGGCAGGTGCGCGACGCGGTGTCCTCGTACGAGTCGATCCGCACCCTCGGCGAGGCCCTGCGTGCACAGACCCACGAGCACGGGAACCGGATGCACGCGGCGGTGGCGCTGCTCGAGCTCGGACGCCGTGACGAGGCGATCGAGATCCTCACGGAGACGTCTCGACAGAGCCAGTCGCTCGTCGATCAGGTGACCGCGCGACGTCACGGTGATCCCGCTGTCGGCGCGCTCCTGCTGGGCAAGGCCTCCCAGGCCAAGGAGCGCGGCATCGACTGGCGGGTGCACATCGAGCCGGACGCACCCCGCACGCCGCTGTCGCCCGTCGATGCCGTCTCGGTGCTCGGCAACCTCGTCGACAACGCCATGGATGCCGCCGTCGAGTCGGACGACCGCTGGGTGCAGGTCTCTCTCCGCTCGCACGAGGGTGCGGGGATCGTGCTGGAGGTTTCGGACAGCGGTCCCGGAATCCCGCCGGCCGTGCGTGAGCGGATCTTCGACCAGGGCTACTCCACGAAGCCCGCCGATGCGCAGGGACGCGGCATCGGCCTGGCGCTCGTGCGTTCCGTGGTGATAGGAGCGGGCGGCTCGGTGACGGTGAGCGACGACCCGACGACATTCCGGGTCATCCTTCCGGCCGCGTCACCGCGGAGGTCGCAGCAATGATCCGCACCCTCATCGTCGACGACGATTCTCTGACCCTCGAACTGCATCGCGACTATGTGGCACGTCTCGAAGGGTTCGAGGTCGCCGGCGAATGCACGGGTGCCCGTGCCGCCGTGACGGCCGTGCTCGATCGCCCTGGCACGTTCGACCTCGTTCTGCTCGACATCACGATGCCCGACGGCTCCGGCATCGATGTGCTCCGCGCGCTGCGCGGCCGCTCCGCCGCCGTGGACGTGATCGCCATCACCGGCGTGCGCGACGCGGAGGCCGTGCGGCAGATGGCGGCGCTCGGTGTGTTCCAGTACCTCGTCAAACCGTTCCCCTTCGCGGTGTTCCGCGAGCGGATGGAGCAGTACCGCACGCATCGGGAGCAGGCCCGTGCCACAGACGGCGAAGCCACGCAGGCGGAGATCGACGCATTGCTCGGCCGCTCCACCGGAACGATCGTGCTTCCCAAGGGGCTCTCGGCGGCCTCGTTGGACAGGGTCACCGCAGAACTGCGCACCGACGGTCCCCTGTCGGCGAGCGAGGCCGCCGAGCGTCTGGGCATGTCCAGGGTGGCGGTGCGCCGCTACCTGGAGCATCTGGTCGCGGAAGGCGTGCTCACCCGGTCCGCACGGTACGGCACGCGCGGACGGCCGGAGACCGAGTACCACTGGAAGCGGAGCCGCGGACCCGCGACCTGATCCTCAGCGCGGCAGGCGCCCGTCGTGCAGGACGGCGTCAGGATCGAAGCGCATCCGCAGATCGCGAAGCCGGGCGATCTCGTCGGCCGACCCGCAGTTCTGGAGCGTCTGCTCCGGATCGAGGAAGGTCGTCACGGTCTGCGGGGCCTCGTTCGGTGCCAGCAGTTCCCGGAACGCGACCAGACTCGCCTCTCCCGGTGCGGTGGGCACTCCCGGGATGATCGGCACGAGAGCGTGCAGCAGCCACCCCACGGACTCCAGAGAGGCGAGGCCCTGGCGTCGCGGTACGTCGAGCGCGCCGCCGAGCATGCGGATGCCGATGCCCATGATCGGCGACTGCTCCGGGAGCTCGCGGAATTCGAGCAGCGCATCGATGGTCGCATCGTCGAGGACGCTCAACGCCATCGATGCGCCGCCCCCGGGCGTCGGGTCCGTGGGTTCGCCGGAGGCGGCAGCGAGAGCCGCCGGCGAGGTCGGACCGGTGACGTCGCTGCTCACCTCGCCGGCCTGGCGCACCGTGTCGATCAGCGCCTCCTGCGGCCCGTCCGTCGACAGGGCCTGCACGGTGAGGAAGCTGCGCCCCCTGATCTGCTCGGGGAGCTGGGGGGCATCGGGCATGCGCATCGAGTCCAGGAAGACGTTCAGCGTGGGTGGAGCGGAAGCGGCGAGGTCGCGGACGGCACGGACGACCGCCGGGGCATCCGCGACGTCGAAGGTGAGATTCGCACCCCAGACGGCGGGCGCGCTGATGAGGTCGATCTCGAGTGCGGTCACCACGCCCACGAGTCCGCCGGCTCCTCGCAGTGCCCACATGAGATCGGGGTCGACATCGTCATCGACGCGTTCGTGCGTGCCGTCTGTGCGCAGCACCCAGGCCGCACGGAGGTTGTCCGAGCCGAGACCTGCCGTGCGACTGAACCACGAGTGTCCGCCGCCCAGGGTGTACCCGGCGACGCTGACGACGGGGCTGGTGCCGGCCGGTGCGACCCATCCGGTGCCTTCCAGGGCCTCGACGACCGATCCCCAGCGCACGCCGGCACCGATCTTCGCGATGCCGCTCTCGACGTCGATCTCCAGAGCGTCGAACGCACCCATGCGCACCAGCACGGCGCCGCGCAGAGAGTCGAGGGCTCCGTGCCCGCCGGGCTGGATCGCGATCCGCACGCCCGACTCCTGGGCGGCGATCAGCAGTGCGCGGAGGTCTTCGACGTCGGCGGGCGTCGCGACCGCCTCCGGACGCTGCTCGACAGCGAGGTTCCACGGCCGTCGAGCCTCTTCGTAGCCGGCGTCATCGGGAAGGAGGAGGGTGCCGGTGAATCGTTCCTGGAGCGCGATGATCGCGGGGGGCGTGGGCATGACGCCACCGTACGACATCCCTCGGACATCGTCGATGGCGTCATGCGCGACTCACTCGCCTGCGAGACCGCCCAGCAGATGACCGAAAGAGCGTCCCTCGCCCAGGTACGTCGCGGGATCGTACGGATCGACGACAGCCGAAGCCTCGCGACGCACGATCGCCTCTGCGAGCTCTCTGGCACCCTTCTCGACGCGCTTCGCCAGCGGGGCGACGTCGTCACCAGCGCCACCCCAGTCGCTCGACGCCGCGAACACGCCGGTCGACACGGCCTCCGCGTGAAGATAGGCGAAGAGCGGCCGGATCGCGTAGTCGATCGCCAGCGAGTGCCGCGCGGTGCCGGCGTTCGCACCGATCAGCACGGGTGTGCCGGTGAGAGCATCGGGGTCGAGCACATCGATGAACGACTTGAACAGACCCGAGTAGCTCGTCGAGAAGATCGGCGTCACCGCGATCAGAGCGTCGGCGGAGACCACCGTGTTGATCGCCGTCTCCAGCGCCGGGGGCGCGAACCCCGTGAGCATGTTGTTCGTGATGTCGTGCGCGTAGTCGCGCAGCTCGATCACGTCAACGCTCGCGTCGACGTCGTGCCCGGCGAGCGCCTTCACGGTCTCCGCCGCGAGTCGATCAGCGAGCATCCGCGTGGAGGACGGATTCGACAGGCCGGCCGAGATGACCGCGATGCGACGCGTGGTCATCTCACGCCTCCTTCCGGGCGAGTCCGAACGCCGCACCGGCGGGGGCCGGGCTGTCCTGGTAGGGCGAGTCGCCGGTCAGGTTGTCGCCGCGGTTCGCACCGGGACGCGCCTGTCGGGTCGGGCCGTCGCCGAACTCGGCCGTCACCCGCGCCGCGTGGGTCGGCGCGTCGGGCACGGATGCCGGGCGGTCCTTCGCCATCTCCTTGCGGAGCACCGGAACGACCTCCGAACCGAGGATGTCGAGCTGCTCGAGCACCGTCTTCAGCGGCAGACCGGCGTGGTCGATGAGGAACAGCTGACGCTGGTAGTCGCCGTAGTGCTCGCGCATGGCGGCGTAGCGGTCGATGACCTGCTGCGGTGATCCCACCGTCAGGGGCGTCATCTCGGTGAAGTCCTCCATGCTCGGACCGTGACCGTAGACAGGTGCGTTGTCGAAGTACGGCCGGAACTGGTTCACGGCGTCCTGCGACTTCGCTGCCATGAACACCTGACCGCCGAGCCCGACGATCGCCTGCTCGGGCGTGCCGTGTCCGTAGTGCGCGTAGCGCTGACGGTACAGCTCGATCAGACGCTGGTAGTGCTCCTTCGGCCAGAAGATGTTGTTCGCGAAGAAGCCGTCGCCGTAGTAGGCCGCCTGCTCGGCGATCTCGGGCGTGCGGATCGAGCCGTGCCACACGAACGGTGCGATGCCGTCGAGCGGACGCGGGGTCGAAGTGAAGCCCTGCAGCGGCGTGCGGAACTTGCCCTCCCAGTCGACGACGTCCTCACGCCACAGCTTGTGCAGCAACGCGTAGTTCTCGATGGCGAGCGGCAGTCCCTGGCGGATGTCCTGGCCGAACCACGGATACACCGGTCCGGTGTTGCCACGACCGAGCATGAGGTCCATGCGACCGTCGGACACGTGCTGGAGCATCGCGTACTCCTCGGCGATGCGCACCGGGTCGTTCGTGGTGATGAGCGTCGTG
Source organism: Microbacterium maritypicum (assembly GCF_008868125.1). Taxonomy (NCBI): domain Bacteria; kingdom Bacillati; phylum Actinomycetota; class Actinomycetes; order Micrococcales; family Microbacteriaceae; genus Microbacterium; species Microbacterium maritypicum. Next base: position 1,433,116 of record NZ_WAAQ01000001.1, on the reverse strand, counting down.
GACGTGGACACGATCAGACGCTCGGTCTGCGCGGCCAGGGCCGCGAGGAAGGTCGTGGGGCTGGAGGACCAGAAAGGCGGGTTGTGGTGCTCGCCGATCGCGAAGACGTCGAGCCCGACCTCTTCCGCGTGCACCGCGATCGCCGTCGTGGCCTTGATGCGCTCCTGCTCGCTCGGGGTGATCCCCGTGGTGGGATCGCGGGTGATGTCGCTGACCGACATGATGCCGAACTGCATCGCCTGCGCGCCTGACTGCTCGCTCATGATTGCTCCGTGTCTCCGAACCGGACGACTCGCATCCGCTTCTATTCATTTGAATGTATCTGTGTCAACGCGCTCACAGCAACTTTATTCCCGGCCTGTACCCTCGAACGATGAGCAGTGCCGGCGCCGACATCGCAGGTCCCCCCACAGGATCGGTTCCCCGCAAGCGCAGGCGCGTGCCGTTCTGGGACAACGCCCGCTACGTCTGCATCGTCCTCGTCGTCCTCGGTCATGCCATCCAGCGCCTCATCTACGACTCCGACATCGCCTTCGCCTTCTACCTGGCGCTGTACGCGTTCCACATGCCGGCGTTCGCGATCATCTCGGGCTACTTCTCGAAGTCCGGCTCCCCCACCAAGACGCAGATGGCCAGGGTGATCACCGACATCATCCTCCCCTACGTCATCTTCGAGACGCTCTGGACGCTCACGAAATGGCTCGTGGAAGGCCAGGCCGACCCGAACCTCACCCGGCCGAGCTGGACGCTGTGGTTCCTGCTCGCCCTCGGCATCTTCCGACTCGTGCTCCCCTACCTCGCCCTGCTGCGCTGGCCCCTGCTGTGGACCATCGTGATCTCGGTCGGCGTGGGCTACCTGCCCAACATCGACAGCACCTTCTCGCTCTCGCGCACCCTGGGTCTGCTGCCGTTCTTCACACTCGGCTGGTGGCTTCGCGAGCACGACATCGTCGACAGGTTCAGACTCCTCGACTTCCGTCCGTGGTGGCTGCGCGCCGGTGCCGTCGCGATCTTCGCGGCGATCGGCTGGGCCGCCTGGAACTGGCTTCCCGTGTGGCAGGCCATCGACCTGCGCCATTGGCTCTTCTACGAGGACTCCTATGCGGACCTCGGTGGTGAGCAGTGGTGGGCCGGCGGTGTCCGGATCCTCCTGATGCTGCTCGCCGTCATCCTCAGCGCCGCCTTCTTCTGCCTGGTCCCCCGAGGCGCGCACAGGTGGACGACGTTCGGTCAGTACACGATGTACGTGTTCCTGCTGCACTCGTTCGTGCTCTACCCGTTCCGGGAGAGCGGGATCCTGCGCGACCTGGAGCCCACCTGGATCTGGCTCCCGCTCGTGACCATCCTGTCGGTCGTGATCGCGCTCGCGTTGGCGACAAGACCGGTGAGACGGGTGTTCCGCCCGCTGGTCGAACCGCGGCCGGGCTGGCTGTTCGCCGATCCGGAGCTCGCCTCCAAGGAGGGCCGCAGGAATGACCCGACCGGATCGCGGCGACCGCGCTAGAGGCGGGCGATAACCTCGAGAGCGTGACCCGCGCGCAGACCGTCCGAGACCGCATCGTCGAACAGGTGGAGTCCTCGGGATTCGGCGCCCACGGCCTGCATGTGCGCGTGGCGCCCGACACCGCCCAGCACCGGTGGACCGCCGATGTGCGCGAGGACGTCCACTCCATCGCGAAGGGCGTCTGTGTACTCGCCGCGGGGATGGCAGCGGATGAGGGCGCTGTGTCCCTCGACGAGCCCGTGTCGACGTATCTTCCCGGCTTCGAGCTCGGAGAGGGCGTCGACGAGGTGACTCTGCGGCATCTGCTCTCCATGACGAGCGGCGTCGATCTGCCCTGGTCCGAGACGATGATGACCGACTGGCCCGACCTCGCGCGCGAGTTCCTGCGGCGACCGTCGCGCGGACGGACTTTCCAGTACTCCAATGCGAGCACCTACACCGCGATGGCCGCCCTGGCCGCACGCGTGGGCGACGTGGGCGATTACCTCGTCCCCCGCCTGTTCGCCCCGCTCGGCATCGACGACGTGGAGTGGGAGCGCAGCCCCCGTGGTCGCATCCTCGCCGGGGGCGGCCTTCCTCTGCGCACGGAGGAACTCTCCCGTCTCGGCCTGCTGATCCGCGATCGCGGCGTATGGGAGGGGCGCCGGCTGGTCGCTTCCGCGTGGATCGACCAGATGCACAGCGACTGGGGCGCCGCCGGGGAAGGTGCGATCTATGAGAGATACGCTCTGGCGGGATGGGCCGGCCCCGGCCCGGCCTGGCGGCTGCACGGCGCCCACGGTCAGCTGCTGATCTTCGTCGACGACGCCGTGGTCACGATCACCGCCGACGACCACTTCGGCGCCGACGACATCGCCGCCTTCGCGGTGGAGACGCTCGCGCGCGCGTCCTGACCCGTCAGGCGAACAGGGCCTCGCCCACGAAGGATCCCGGCTCCGCCCCCGCCGGCACAGCCCAGATCCCGGAGCCGACGTGGCGGATGTACTCGTTCATCAGGTCGGTCGAGAGCCGTCGCTGCAACGAGATGAACTGCGCAGGGTCGCGCTGATAGGACAGGAAGAAGAGTCCGGCGTCGAGCCGGCCGAGCGCATTGTTCCCGTCGACGTAGTTGTAGCCCCGGCGGAGGATGCGGATGCCGTCGTTCTGATCGGGATGCGCGAGGCTCACGTGGCTGTTCGCATCGATCGCGGTGGAGTCGAAGACCGGGGCGGTGAACTCGTCCCCGCCCGAGAGCGGCGCCCCCTCGCCCTTGTCGCGACCGATGATGTTGTCCTGCTCGGACAGACGAACTCGATCCCAGGTCTCGATGAGCATGGCGATCTTCCTCGCCACGAGATACGAGCCGCCGGACAGCCACGCCGGCTCGTCGTTCGAGGACACCCAGACGTGGTCGGCGAGTGCTTCGGTGTCGTCGGCCAGGATGTTCGCCGTGCCGTCCTTGAACCCGAAGAGGTTGCGCGGCGTCGCCTGCGCCGCTGTGGTGCGCGACGTCTTGCCGAACCCGAGCTGCGACCAGCGCAGGCGCGCGCGCCCGAAGGCGATGCGGCTGAGGTTGCGGATCGCGTGCACCGCGACCTGCGGATCGTCGGCGCACGCCTGGATGCAGAGGTCGCCGTGGGAGGTCTGCGGATCGAGATCGTCTCCGAGGAAGGCGGGCAGACGTTCGAGGCCTGCCGGACGCTGCGCGGCGATCCCGTAGCGGTCGCCGTCCTCGTTCTCGAAGAGTCCGGGCCCGAAGCCGAATGTGAGCGTGAGTCCGGCCGCCGGAAGCCCGAGAGCCTCTCCCGTGTCGTCCGGCGGAGCCTCGGCCGGCCCGCCCACCGCACCCGTCGCGCTCACTTCGAGGCCCTGCACCATGCGCGATGCGGCATAGGACCAGTCCTGCAGCAGCGAGATCAGGTCTTCGCGATCGGTCCGCGGCATCATGTCGAAGCTCGCGAAGTGCAGATGATCCTGCACCGGAGTGGTGATGCCCGCCTGGTGGGCGCCGAAGAACTCGTACGCGGAATGCGCGTCTTCCGCTGCGCGCGCCCGGCCGATCGCCACCCCGCCGGTGAGCCCGGCGCCGGCGCCGACTGCAAGCCCTGCGACGCCCCCGCCGATGGCGAGGCCCAGAAGGCCTCGCCTGCTCAGCCCGGAGGGAGCGGATGCCGCGCCCGTCGATGATTCCTCGGGTGCGGCACCCGCTTCTGGTTCGTTCACGTCCGTGATCGTACTCGGTCAGTCCAGCGCGACGCTGGTCAGTCGAGGACCGTGCTGGTGAGCTGCGACAGCGGCTCGGCCAGGGCGTTGATCAGATCGGTGAACTCGCGCTTGTCCGCCTCGGTCAGCTCCGAGTAACCCACGAAACCGTCGGTCAGGGAACCATGGGCGGCGAGGGACTCCTCGAGGGCGGCGTAGCCCGACTCGATCTGAGCGACCAGAGCCTCGCCGTCATCACCCTGCGCGACGGCGAAGTCCTGCACCAGCGAGAACGCCATCTTCGAGCCCTCGACGTTCGCGGCGAAGTCGTAGAGGTCGGTGCCCGACCACCAGTCCTCCTCACCGGAGATCTTCCCGGTGGCCACCTCGTCGAGCAGCGCGATCGCTCCGTTCGAGATGCCGCCGATGCCCTGATCGTCGAGCGCGGTGGTGAAAGCGTCCGAGTGCACGTAGTCGTACAGCTCCTGCACGTCGGCGAGCAGCAGGTCGCCGTAGTCGGCGCGCTCCTGCGGCGTCGACGGCGCCCAGTCCTGCCATGCCGGGGTCTCGCCGTCGGCGTTCAGCGCATCCTGCGCCGGGACCCACAGGTCCTTCTCGATGCGGTGGAAGCCCGTCCAGTCCAGCCCCTCGGCCACCGCGTCGACCTCGCGGTAGTCGATGCGCGGGTCGAGGTCGCCCAGCGCCTCGGCCACGGGCTCGATGCGCTCGTAGAACGCGCGGGTCTGCGGGAAGAGCGTGCGCGCGGTCTCGTCGTCACCGGACTCGTAGGCGGCGACGAAGTCCTCGACGGCCGGGACGAGCTGACCCACCTGGTCCTTCACGAACGCGGCGTAGAGATCGACGGCCTTCTGCTTCTGCTCGGCATCAGGGCCGTCCACCGCGACGCGGTCTCCGGTGACGGTGAACGCCGTCTTGCCGACGCCGTCGCCGATCATGCCCGGCTTGCAGAGGGTGAAGTAGTCTCCCGGCTGCGCGACGACCGTGAGCGTGCGCGATGCCGCGGGGGCGATGTTCTCGACCTCTCCGACGATACGCAGCCCGTCCTCGGCCAGCAGGTAGAACTCCGAGACCTGATCGGTGTCGTTCTTGACGTTGAAGGTCAGCGTCCCGCTCTTCGCCGTCGCCGCGGACACGGCGCAGTCGGTGGCGGTCGACGAGACGTCGAAGGCCGCGGTGGCCTGCGCGTCACTCTTCGCGACGCAGCCGCTCAGGACGAGGACGGCTGCTCCCGTGGCGGCGAGCACCCCCAGGATCCGGTGCGAGGTGGTCATGCTGCTCCTTGTTGTGAGAGAGAGGGGGATTCGGATGAGGGTTCGGTCGAGCCGTGCGGCTTCGACGGACGCCTCGAGCGGAGACCGCGGATGTAGAGCCATCCGACGATCGAGATGTAGAGCACCCATCCGATGACCTGAAGCCACGTCATCGCGGGCATGAAGCCGACGGTCGCCTGCAGGATCGAGGCGAGCGGCCCACCGGGGGCGATCGTCGCCGAGACGTCGAACGCCCACCCGAAGGGGAACGCGGTCCAACCCACGGCAACGCCGCCGGTCACGGCGTCGATGGGCGCCAGCGCCGTGAACGGCCCGGGAAGGGCCCCCGCCTCCTGCAGGTCCATCAACGCGTAGGCCAGGACGCCGGCCGCGACGATGACGAGGAAGCCGCCGGTCCAGGCGAAGAAGCGACGCAGATCGAGGCGCAGCGCACCGCGCGAGATCAGCCAGCCGATGATCACGGCTGCGACGAGCCCGAGCAGGGCGCCCAGGAGCGCCGAGGGGGCATCGCCGAACGACTGGACCATCGACCACAGCAGCAGGGTCGTCTCGATGCCCTCGCGAGCGACGGACACGAAGCCGATGGCGATGAGCGCCCACAGGCCGCCCGCGGTGAGGGCGCGGTCGATACCGCCCTCCAGGGTCGCCTTCATGCTGCGACCGGCACGCTGCATCCAGAAGATCATCCAGGTGACCATCGCGACGGCGAGCAGGGAGAGCCCTCCCCCGATCAGCTCCTGCGCCTGGAACGTGAGCTCATAGGCGCCGAAGGTCAGTACCGCGCCGATGCCCAGCGCCAGCGCGATCGCGAGGCCGACTCCGGCCCACATCTTCGGCAGCGCATCCTGCCGGCCGAGGCGACGGAGGTAGGCGACGAGGATGCCGACGACGAGCGCGGCTTCGAGACCCTCGCGGAGCCCGATGAGAAAAGTGGCGAGCACGGAAGAACACTCTCTGGCGGTGACTGAGGTAAGGCAGCCCTTACCTCAGAGACTCTAGCACCGTCACGACAGCGCTCCGAACGCACGCACCGGAAGTAACGGAGCGCAACAGAGGATCGCACCCCCGGGCGAGCGACGTAGCCTCTGTCCATGGCTGAACTCTCGCTCCCCATCCTCGACCTCTCGCAGCTCGACGAAGGCCCCGACGCCGCGGCACGATTCCGCGACGACCTCCGTGCGGCGACGCACGACGTCGGATTCTTCTACCTCACGGGAACGGGGATCTCCCCCGAACTCGAGGAGCGACTGCACCGGGCGGCCCTGGACTTCTTCGCGCTTCCCGACGAGGAGAAGCTCGCGATCGAGAACGTGAACAGCCCGCACTTCCGCGGCTACACCCGCATCGGCGGCGAGCGGACACAGGGGAAGGTCGACTGGCGCGAGCAGATCGACATCGGCCCCGAGCGCCAGCCCGTCGACGACGGCCCCGCCTTCAACCGGCTCATCGGCCCCAATCTCTGGCCGTCGGCGCAGCCCGACCTCAAGGACGTCGTCGCCGAGTGGCACGAAACGCTGTCCGAGGTCGCGCGCAAGCTCCTGCGCGCCTGGGCGCAGACTCTGGGCGCGGACGAGTCCTACTTCGACGAGCATTTCGGTGAGCCGTCGACGCTCATCAAGATCGTCCGTTACCCGGGAACCCACGAGCCGGAGCCGCAGCAGGGCGTGGGTGCACACAAGGATTCCGGCGTGCTCACCCTGCTCTGGGTGGAGCCGGGCAAGGGCGGCCTGCAGGTCGAACGCGACGGAGCGTGGGTCGACGCTCCCCCGGTGCCCGGCGCGTTCGTCGTCAACATCGGAGAGCTGCTGGAGTACGCCACCGGCGGCTACCTGAAGGCCACGAACCACCGCGTGGTGTCGCCGCAGGCACCGGACGAGCGGATCTCCATCCCGTTCTTCTTCAACCCTGCGCTCGACAAGCGCCTGCCGCTGATCGAGCTGCCGGAGGAACTGGCGGCGGAGGCGAAAGGGGTGACCGAGGACCCGAGCAACCCCATCCACGCCCTCTACGGGGAGAACGCGCTCAAATCACGTCTGCGCGCGCACCCCGACGTCGCCGCCATCCACCACGCCGACCTCGTGGGCGCCCCGGTCTGACCGAAGGGTCACAGCATCTGTGCGCCGCCGAGGGCGACGATCTCGCGCAGCGCCTGGAGATGCGCCGCGAAGGCGTCACGTCCCGTCTTCGTCGACCGCACCCAGGTGCGCGAACGGCCCCCGACGGTGCCTTTGCGCGCGAGCACGTAGCCGGCTGCCTGCAGATGCGTGATGGCCTTGCTCAGGGGCGAGTCGCCGCACTGGAGGATGTCGCGGAGCGCCGGGAAGTCGAGCTCCATGCCGTCACCGAGCGCGGCCATGAGCGAGAACCGGATCGGTGAGGCGAAGTTGTCGTCCAGCTGCGTCCGCGGATGGGGCCTCGGGGGCGACTCAGCCACGGCTCGCCCGCCCGGGGATGAAGGACGCGACGATGACGAGCACCATCACGACCGCGCCGCCGACGACGCCCGCGAGCCCCCGATCACCGAGCACGTCTCCGCCGAGCACGAGTGCCACGGGGACGCAGGCCGCCAGAAGGAAGGCCGTGACGTGCGGCCAGCGCCACGAGGCCCCGACGGCGGGCAGGCCCACGGGTGTGTTGAACACCACCAGCCAGGTGAACAGCGCCAGCATCACCAGGAGCGTGATCACGCTCCTGAGCACACCGTCGGGCGCTCCGGCGAGCATGGTCAGCACACCGAGTACGACGCCGACGAGAACAGTCCCCCACCGAAGGGCGGTGGGGAGCGCGAGGGGTGAAGGCCGCGGGGGTCGCGGATCACCGGCCGCGCGCACGAGCTGAACCGCGCCGTAACCTCCTATACCCACCAGGACCAAGCCCGCCGGGATGAGCAGCATGCCGACGGGGAGCCTCGTATCCAACGCCACGAATCCGAACACGAGGACCGCGCCGACGAGAACGACGCCGCCACCCAGAAGAAGCGGCCACCGTGAAGCACTCCAGCGCCACTGCATCCCGTGGCGCTGAGCCATCCCGCTCGCCAGCTGCACCCACACCAGGAACGTGAACAGGATCACCTGGGAGGCGAGGACGTCGTCCTGCCGGAGGACGAGCGCGAACGCCACGAGATACCCGGCCGTGACAGCCGCATTGACCATCTGGAGCCCGGCGAGCGCGCGTCGGTCGATGGCACGGTCCCGGCGCTCCACCACCGCATCCGCGGCCGCCAGATACTGGCGCGCGACGTCGGCATCGGGCGGATCGAGGGCATCCTGACCGGGAATCGGCTTCTGCTGCACGTCGAACCTCCTCCACTTTCCGTATGGAAAGCTTTCTACTTTCCTATCGGAAACCCGGGAGGGGGTCAACCCCTCGCTACCAGTGGAGCGCCTCGGCGAGGGCTTCGATGATGGGCTCTCGACCCTGCTCGATGTGCGCGTAGGCCTGGGCGGCGGCGACCTCTCCGCGACCGGCGACGATCGCATCGAGCAGCTGCTGATGCTCCACCGCGTGCTCCTGCTCGCGCGTGGCATGCGTGATCCCGAAGATCCACTGCATCCGACCGAGCATCGGCGCGAGACTGCGTTCGAGGATGCGGTTCCCCGAGAGCCGGACGATCTCGAGGTGGAAGCCGAGATTGGACTCCCCCAGCTCCACCGTCTCCCCCGGCGCGAGAGCGCGCTCGAGAAGCTCGCGCAGCCGATCGGCGCTGGCTGCTCCCGAGTGCACACGCTGCGCGGCGTGCCGCGTGGCATAGGGTTCGATGCACAGACGCGCGTCGTAGAGCTCCTCGACGTCGGCTCTCGTCACCGGAGTGACACTGGCTCCCTTGTTGCGCGTGGCGACGACGAATCCCTCGGTCTCCAGACGCTGCAGCGCTTGACGGACGGGCACGCGTGAGACCTCGAACCGCTCGGAGAGGTCCCTCTCCTTCAGCCACGCCCCCGGCGTGAGCTCCCCGACGATGATCCTGTGCAGCACGCCGCGATAGACCCGCTCGGCGAGGGCGGATCCATCGGTGATCGTGCTGTCGGAACTCATCGCGGAACCTCTCGGGATGTCAGGCATGGAGGGGGAAGACCGGAGGGAAGAGCTCGCCCGTCGTTCCGCACCGATGGTCGCGCCCAGTGTAGGCGTTCCGCATACGCGCGAAGAGGATCTGCGTGTCGTCGCGAATCGCGTCGAGGTCGATGCCGTCGATCCTGCCGTCGCGCATGACGACCCTGCCGGCGACCATCGTCAGGCAGGCATCGCGGGCCGTGCCGTTGAGGACCAGAGTGCGCAGCGGGTCCTCCACAGCACCCATCCGCACGTCGTCCAGTCGGAAGGCCGTCAGGTCGGCCTGGGCGCCGACGGAGATCCGACCGAGGTCCGCTCGGTGGAGCGCCTTCGCACCGCCGAGCGTCACCGCATCGACGTATCCGGCGAGGTCACCGGCAGCGAGACTGCCGTTTTGCACCTTCGCAACCGACACACCGGTGTCGATGCCGCGGATGAGGTCGGGCGGGAACGAGTCCGTGCCGAGGGCGATATTCACCCCGGCATCGCGATACCGCCCGAACGTCTCGAGCTCCGAGCCGTAGCGCGCGTTGGTCAACGGGCAGTGCACGATCGACACCCCGGCCGCGACGAGACGGGCGAGATCGCCCCTGTCCTCACCGTGCACACGCGGGTTCACGTCGAGGAACACGCCGTGCGGAACGATGAGGCGATCGTTCAGGAGCCCTCGTTCCTCGATCAGGTCGAGCGGCGTGCAGCCGTGCTCTTCCAGGATCAGTTCGCGCTCCACCTCACCCTGCAACGCGTGCAACCTCACGATCGCGCCACGCTCCGCAGCCGCCACGGCCGTCGCCGAGAGAAGCTCGGGAGTCAGCGTCTCGATACGGCAGGGCAGGAAGACCGGCGTGAGCAGTGGGTCGCCGAGCGCGGCCATCTCGTCATGGAAGCGGACGGCGTCGGCGAGCCCGGCCTCTCCCTCGTCCGGCGCGAAGCGCACCACACGCTCACCCTCGGCCGTGACGACGTTCACGCCCGAGCGATAGGACGGGCCGAGGAATCCGCGCAGACCGAGCGTGCGCGAGAAGGACGCCATCCGGTGCAGATCGGCCGCCGACTCCGCCCAGACCGAGTGCACCTCCGATGCGATGGGCATGTAGCTCGTGATGCCGTGCAGGGCGAGCTGCACGAGGGCGATCTCGCGGATGCGAGCGCGCTCATCGTCGTCGAAGACGTGGTGCCGCGCATCGAAGTACTCCTCCGACCACTGCAGACGAGCAGCCTGCTCGCGTGTACCCCAGGCGTCCAGGATCAGGTGGTCGATGTCGGTGAGCGCATCCAGATCGATGAGCCCCGGCATCAGCAGGCTCTCGCCGAGGTCGATGCGTTCGTCGATGTCGGACGGCGCGCTCTCAGCGGGACCGGCGAAGACGATCAGATCGTCTTCGACGACCACGGCCCCCGTCCGGATCTCCCGGTGGGAGGTGCCGTCGAACACCAGCACGTGGTCGGCGGTGAGAAGTGTGCGCATGAGAGCCCCGATGATCTGAGATGCGATTTGGTATCCAAAATCTACCCCACGCCACTCCAGCTCTTCAAGCACCGTCGACTTCTAAGACTGAAACTCGGGATTTTCTGAATTTTGGTATCCCAACATCGCGAACGCTGGTATACAATTCTGAGCACCCGCTCCCCGAACCATCAAGGAAGATCGTGACGGACTCCCAGACGCTGACCCCGAAGACGGAGGCGCTGCCCACAGCGCCGCCGAAGATCGCGACCGGACGCTCGCTTCTCGGCACGGCCTGGTTGCGCATCCGCCGGAGTCCGGTCGCCCTCGTCTCCTTCGGAGTCGTGGTCGCGATCGTGCTCTTCGCCCTCCTCGCCCCCGTGCTGGTCGCGATCGAAGGCCAAGACCCGTTCACCACGAACACCGGGCCCGACGTCCTCGACAACTTCAACACCCCCGGCCTGCCCCTGCCCGCATACATGTACCCGTCGGTGGAGCACTGGCTCGGCGTCGAGCCGGGACTCGGACGCGACATCTTCGCGCGCATCGCCTACGGAGCGCAGGTCTCCCTGCTGATCGCCCTCCTGTCGACCGTGGTCTCGGTCGTCCTCGGCACCGTTCTCGGCGCCGCGGCCGGCTACTTCGGCGGCAAGGTCGACATGGTCATCAGCCGCATCATCGATCTGTTCCTGGCGTTCCCGCACCTGCTCCTGGTGCTCTCCCTCACCCCGATCCTGCAGTCCCGGCTGCGGGACACCCCGCTCGGCCAGGGCAGCTTCGTTCCGATCGCGTCGCTCGTTCTGATCCTCGGCTTCTTCGGCTGGGCGTACCTGGCACGGGTCGTCCGCGGGCAGGTGCTCAGCATCCGCGAGCAGGAGTACATCGAGGCGGCGAAGTCGTACGGCGCCTCGCACCGGACGATCATCTTCCGTCAGGTGATCCCGAACGTCCTCGGTGTCGTCCTCGTCTACGCGACCATGATGATCCCCGCGAACATCTCCGCCGAGGCCGCGCTGTCGTTCCTCGGCGTCGGCGTGAAGGACCCGACCCCCTCCTGGGGGCAGATGCTCAACGCCGCCCAGGCAGGCAACTGGTACCTCAGCGACCCCTGGTTCCTCATCGTGCCCGGCACCGCCCTCATCATCACGGTGCTCGCCTTCAACCTTCTCGGCGACGCCGTGCGCGATGCGCTCGATCCCAAGGCCTCCCGCAACTGACCCTCCCGACCCCGAACACCCGACCCTCACCGAAAGAGAACGAGTCATGAGACACCGCAGTCCCCTGCTCGCCGCTGCGACCGTGGCCATCGCCCTGGTCGTCACCGGCTGCACCAGCGTCACCGCCCAGAACGGGCAGTCCGCGCCCACCGGCTCGAAGGATCCGTATGCCGCGCACATCGTCCAGCCGGGTTTCGATGAAGCCGGCGGCAACGTCAACGTGCTGATGTCGAGCGACTTCATGACCCTCGATCCCGGCAACAGCAACTACGTGCAGACCGCGAACGTCGGCCAGCTCTACTACCGCACCCTGACGATGGCGAAGGAGACCGCGGGCGAGCCGCCGACGATCGTCGCCGATCTGGCGACCGACACCGGCACCGCCTCGGAAGACGGCCTCACCTGGACCTACACGCTCAAGGACGGCCTGAAGTACGAGGACGGCACGCCGATCACCGCCGCCGATGTGAAGTACGGCATCGCCCGCACCTTCGCGCGCGACGTCTTCACGCAGGCGCCGAAGGAGCTGAACTCCGCCCTCGCCGCCGACGACTACAAGGGCCCGTACTCCGGCGGCGGCGACCTGACCGCCGTGGAGACCCCCGACGACAAGACGGTCGTGTTCCACCTGAAGCAGCCGAACCCCGACTTCGCTGCCCTCGTGTCCCGCTCGAACACCGCACCGGTGCCGCAGGCCAAGGACACCATGCTCGACTACACGAACCACCCGATCTCGTCGGGCCCGTACATGATCGAGAGCTACGACCGCGGCCGCGAGCTGAAGCTCGTGCGCAACCCCTCATGGGATCCCGCGACCGACGAGAACCGCACCGCGCTGCCGGACACGTTCACGTTCTCGCTGTCGACCGCGCAGGCGACGATCAGCCAACAGCTGATCTCCGACGCCGATCCCACCGCGATCACGCTCGACTCGAACGGCGCACTCCAGGCATCGGACACGGCGCGTCTAACCGAGGCATCCGTCGCCGACCGCACCGCGTCCGGGCTGCTCGGCTGCACCGACGTGCTCAACTTCAACACCGAGACCATCAGGGACCCCGAGGTGCGTCACGCTCTCGCGCTGGCCATGGACCGTGCGGCGATCCAGGTGCAGTACGGCGGAGCACGCTTCGGCAAGCTCACCAACTCGTACCTGAACGACGCCCAGGTCGGGTACGTCGCCGAGACCACCGACCTCGACATCGACGGCGCCCCGCAGCTCGACGCCGCCAAGAAGCTCCTCGAGGGCAAGGACGTCCCCGCTTCGTTGACCTACGGCTACTCGAACGCGATCGACCGCTACAAGAACCTCGGCACCGTGCTTCAGCAGAACTTCACGGAGCTCGGCATCGACCTGCAGCTCGTGCCGATCCCCTCGGCGAACTACTACACGGTGCTGGCCAGCGACGAGATGCCCGACATCGCACGCGCAGGCTGGTGCGGCGGTGCGGCATCCGGCTCGACACGCACCACGGTCGATCCCAACATCGGACCGAGCCTGGACGGCACGACCTACGGCTTCAGCAACATCTCCCGCTTCTTCGACGACACGCTCTCCGGCGAGATGTACGAGCTGCGCAACACCAACGGCACTTCGGAAGAGCTGAACACCCAGTGGGCCGAGCTGTACAACGAGGCGATGGAGTCCTACCCGCTCGTCCCGCTGATCCGCACCTTCACCAACAGCGTCGTGGGCTCGAAGATCCATAACGCCCAGGTGGGGTACTTCTTCGGAAGCATCGATCTGTCCACCATCGGCGTCGAGCAGTAACGGCCGACACGACACCTCCGGAAAGGACGGGGCCGACCGCGCGATCGGTCGGCCCCGTACGGGACAGAAATGTTCGGATTCATCGTCCGCCGCGTGACCGCGCTGGTCATCCTCCTGCTCGTCGTGAGCTTCGTGACGTTCGCCCTGTTCCAGGTCGGCCCCGCAGACCCTGCGGCCGCCGCCTGCGGACAGGAGTGCACCCCTGACCGCATCGCCCAGGCGCGCGTCGCCCTCGGCATGGACAAGCCGTTCCTGGTGCAGTACTTCACCTACCTCAGCGGCCTCTTCGGAGAGCGGCTCATCGGCGCTCCGGGCGCCGAGCAGGTGTGCGCCTGGCCGTGCCTGGGCAAGTCCTTCCAGACCAACGAGAACGTCACCGACGTCATCGTCCGGGCACTCCCCTACACGATCTCGATCGCGGTCGGCGCCGTCGTGCTGTGGACCGTGGTCGGCGTCGGTCTGGGATTGCTCGCGGCTCTGCGCAAGGGCAGGGCAACCGACAAGCTCATCGTCGGCGCCGCCTCCGTCGGCGTGTCGCTCCCCGTTCCCGTCACGGGGCTCCTGCTCCTGCTCGTGTTCGTGAGCGTGCTGCACTGGCTGCCCTTCACGAGCAATCAGATCTCCTCTCCGTTCGGCCCGGCCGGCCCCGGCGCGTGGTTCACGAACTATCTGCTGCCCTGGGTGGCGCTGGCGATCCTGTTCAGCGCGCAGTACATCCGCATCACGCGCAACAACATGATCGAGACCTTCGGCGAGGACTACATGCGCACCGCCCGCGCGAAGGGGCTGGGCCCCGGTCGGATCACGACGCACGGCGTCCGGGCGGGGATCACCCCGATCATCACGATGCTGGGCCTGGACATCGGCGCTCTCCTGGGCGGTGCCGTCCTGACGGAGCAGATCTTCTCCGTCCCCGGTCTCGGATTCACCGCGGTGCGCGCCGCGACATCGGGAGACCTGCCGGTGACCATGGCGATCACGATGCTCGCCGCCTTCTTCATCATCACAGCGAACGTCATCGTCGATCTCGTATACGCGAGCGTCGACCCGAGAGTAAGGGTCAACTGATGACCACGCCGATCCTGGACATCCGCGACCTGCGGGTGGCATTCCCCACCGACGACGGTCTGGTGAATGCCGTGAACGGCATGGACCTGGTCGTGCAGCGCGGAGAGACCGTCGGCATCGTCGGCGAGTCCGGCTCGGGCAAGACCGTGACGAGCCAGACCCTGATGGGGCTTCTCAAGGGCACCAACGCCACGGTGACCGGCCAAGTCCTGTTCGACGGCACCGATCTGGTGCCGCTCAGCGAGAAGGAGATGCGTCCCTATCGCGGCCGCAAGATCGGGATGATCTTCCAGGATCCGCTGTCGGCGATGCACCCGTTCTACACCGTGGGCCGACAGATCGCCGAGGCCTACCGGGTGCACAACAGAGTGAGTGCCAAGGCCGCGAAGGCCCAGGCGATCGAGATGCTGAACCGGGTCGGAATCCCCGATCCGGTCGCGCGCTACGACTCGTATCCGCACGAGTTCTCCGGCGGCATGCGGCAGCGCGCGATGATCGCGATGGCTCTGATCTGCGAACCGGAGCTGCTGATCGCCGACGAGCCCACCACGGCGCTCGATGTCACCGTGCAGGCACAGATCCTCGATCTGATCGGCTCTCTCCAGGCGGAGACGGGTTCCGCCGTCATCTTCGTCACCCACGATCTGGGTGTGGTCGCCGAGGTCTGCCGCCGTGTCGTGGTCATGTACGGCGGGCAGTGCGTGGAAGAGGCCGGAGTTCACGATCTGTTCTTCCGGACCGCCCACCCCTACGCCCAGGGTCTGCTCGCGTCGATGCCCTCGATGGTCGACGAGGCCGGGCGTCTCACCCCGATCCCCGGCTTCCCGCCCTCGCTGCTCGACCTCCCCCCGGGGATGCCTCTTCGCCGATCGTTGCCCGGTCGCAGCTCTCGTCCCTGACGACAGGTGCCGCACCGAGCGCCCCGCCCTCACGGTGGTCGGTTCCGGGCACCGGGCCCGCTGCCATCTCACGGAGGTCGATGCCCCGATCCCCGCACTCGATCTGCAGGAGGTCGTCCGATGAACGAGCCGCTGATGAAGGTCGAGAACCTCGCCAAGCACTTCAGCGTCAGCAGGGGATTCCTGCGCGGGTCCTCGCAGGTGAAGGCTGTGGACGGCGTCTCCTTCACCCTCGAGCGCGGATCGACCCTGGGGCTGGTCGGCGAATCCGGCTGCGGGAAGTCCACCACCGGACGACTGCTGATGCGCCTGCTCACCCCCACCTCGGGGCGCATCCTGTTGGACGGTGCCGATGTCTCGCAGCTCCGCGGCGCCGATCTGCAGCAGTTCCGTCGGCGCGTGCAGATGGTGTTCCAGAATCCCTCGTCGTCGCTGAACCCCCGGCAGAGCGTCGGCGCCGCGATCGCGGCGCCCTTGCAGGCCCAGGGCATCTCGCCCAAGGAGGGCATGAAGAACCGGGTGTCGGCACTGATGGACCGTGTGGGTCTGCGGCCGGAGCACTACAACCGCTTTCCCCACGAATTCTCGGGCGGGCAGAAGCAGCGCGTCGGAATCGCCAGAGCGCTCGCCCTGGAGCCCGACGTCGTGATCTGCGACGAACCCGTATCCGCCCTCGACGTCTCGGTGCAGGCGCAGGTCATCAACCTCCTCCAGGACATCCAGGCCGACACCGGTATCTCGTACGTGTTCA
Organism: Microbacterium maritypicum; assembly: GCF_008868125.1. Taxonomy (NCBI): domain Bacteria; kingdom Bacillati; phylum Actinomycetota; class Actinomycetes; order Micrococcales; family Microbacteriaceae; genus Microbacterium; species Microbacterium maritypicum. The sequence continues at coordinate 1,416,930 of NZ_WAAQ01000001.1, read as the reverse complement.
TCGCTCACGATCTGTCCGTCGTCAAGCACTTCGCCGACGAGGTCGCCGTGATGTATCTCGGACGCATCATGGAGCACGGCACCAGAGACACCGTGTTCGGCGCTGCACAGCACCCGTACACGCAGTCGCTGCTGTCCTCCGTGCCGAGCCCGGACCCGACGGCCGACCGCAGCGGTCGGATCCGTCTCGTCGGAGATCTCCCCCACCCGTCCAACCCGCCCAGCGGGTGCGTGTTCCGCACGCGATGCCCTGTGCTCCCCCTCCTCGACGAGGATCGGCGCCGGCAGTGCGTGGAACAGGTTCCCACCGGCGACGCCGCATGCCATCATCTCGCTGAAGCCGCCGACCTCGCGTCGCGGTTCGGCTCCCCCGAAGAAAGGAAAGTCCATGCTGATTCGTGACGTGCGCCCGTGGGGCGGCTCCGCCTCCGATGTCCTGATCGAGGACGGGCGCATCACCCGGATCCGTCCCCACGAGGAGGCGCCCGTCGCCGCAGACGACATCGACGGACGGGGGCGACTCCTGCTGCCATCCTTCAGCGACGTGCACGTACATCTGGACTCGACCCGGATCGGGCTGCCCTTCCGGGCGCACACCGGGGCGCCCGGTGTCTGGGGCATGATGATGAACGACCGCGAGAACTGGCGCACGGCGGAGATCGATCTTCCCACGCGAGTGGCCGGCACCCTCGAGCGGATGATCGCTCGCGGTACGACCCGCGTCCGCTCGTACGCGCAGGTCGACGTCGACTGCCGGCTCGAGAAGTTCGATGCCGTCATGGCCGCGAAGGAGAAGTTCGCCGCGCACGCCGACGTGCAGGTCATGACCTTCCCGCAGGCCGGCATCCTCCGGGAGGAGGGCACCGTCGCCTACCTGGAGGAGTCACTCAAGCAGGGCGCCGACGTGATCGGCGGCATCGACCCGTCACAGCTCGACCGGGACCCGGCGCGCCATCTCGACATCGTGTTCGGACTCGCCGAGAAGTACCAGGTCGAGGTCGACATCCACCTGCACGAGCCGGGAGCGCTCGGAGTGTTCAGCACGGAGCTCGTGATGGAGCGCACGCGCGCGCTCGGGATGCAGGGCAAGGTCACGATGTCGCACGCCTACGAGCTCGGCTCCGTGAACGAGGCCACCAGTCGTCGACTGATCGAGGAGTTCGCCGAGCTGGACATCTCGATGGCGACGGTGGCCCCCTCGACCAGCAACCAGCTGTCGCTCGTGCAGCTCGTCGAAGCCGGGGTGCGGATCGGACTCGGCCAGGACGGTCAGCGCGACTACTGGAGCCCTTACGGCAACACCGACATGCTCGACCGGACGTGGCAGCTCGCGTTCACGAACGGATTCCGCCGTGACGACCACATCGAGATGGCGCTCGCGGTCGCGACGATGGGCGGAGCGAGCATCATGTCCCACGCCTCGCCGCGCCTGGCCGGCGTGACCGATCGGCCCGGCCTCGCGGTCGGCGATCGCGCCGACCTGCTCCTGGTCGACGGCGAGACGCCGACCAGCGCGGTGATGGACCGGGGTACCGATCGTCTCGTCATCCACGACGGCCGTGTGGTCGCCGATGGCCTTCGTGTCCTCGCGCTCTGAGCGCCGAGGCAGCGAGTTCCGCGACCGGGCGGTAGGGCTCGGCGCAGCCCTGCTGATCGGACTGAATCTCCGCCCGGCGATCACCTCGGTCGCCGCCCTGCTCGAGCCGACCAGGGCGGCGTTCGACCTCGCTCCGGTGCAGTTGAACCTGCTGGCCACGCTGCCGGTGATCGCCTTCGGCCTGAGCGCGCCGATCGGCCCCCTGCTCGCCCGTCGACTCGGCGTGACCAGGGCGCTGATCTGGACCATGGTGGCCCTGGCGGGCGCTCTCGCGCTGCGGGTGCTCATCCCCGGAGCGATGCTCCCCGGTACGTTCCTCGCCGGAGTGTCGATCATGGCAGCGGGCACGCTGCTTCCGCAGTACCTGAAGTCCCTTCATGCGGGCGGACTCTGGATCGGACTGAGCAGCATGTCCTTCAGCGCGGGCGCCGCGCTGGGGGCAGGGCTCACGGTGCCGCTGAGCAACGCGGCCGGCGGACCCGCCGTGGCACTCGGACTGTGGGCCGTCCCCGCGCTGATCGCGGCGGGCGCCATGATCGGCGTCGCACTGAACTCGGACGCACCATCGCCGACGACCTCGCGGATGACGCTCCCCCGATCCGCACGAGCGACCGTCGCCCTCGTCACGGCGATGTTCGGACTTCAGGCGATGCTGTTCTTCGCCGTGGCTTCCTGGCTCCCCCGCATCCTCGGCGATCGCGGAGTGGATGCCCAGACCGCGGGCTGGTTGCTCGCCCTGACCAGCATCGCCGGCCTCGGCCCGACGCTCGTCGCACCGATTCTCGCGCGACGCCATGGGGTGCTGCGCTGGTTCGGTCCTGCGCTCGGCGTCGTGATGTTCGCGGCGTTCACCTGGCTCGCTTCCGGTGACGAGTCCTACATCACGATCACGGTCGTGCTCGGCGCCGTCCAGAGTGCGGCTTTCGGGCTCTCCCTGGCGCTCATCGTGATGCTCGCCGCGAACGAGGCCTCCGCGGGGACGCTGTCGGCCGTCGCGCAGGGTGTCGGTTACGCCTTCGCCGGCGCGGGGAGCCTCCTCGTCGGCGTGCTGCACGACCTTACGGGCGGGTGGACCGCGAGTCTCGTCCTCATGATGGTGTGCGCCGCGGCGCTCTCGCTCGTCGTGGGTCTCGTGATCCGCTGCCGCCCGGTCGATCTGCAGGTGCCGTCCGCCCTGCCCGCACGTCCCCGGACATGACGAAGGCCGCCCCACACCGTGGGGCGGCCTTCTCAAGAATGTTCTGCGCGATTGTACGCAGGTCTGCAGTGCCTTAGCGGCGGAGTCCGAGACGCTCGATCAGCGAGCGGTAGCGCGCGATGTCGATGTCCTGGAGGTAGCCGAGCAGACGACGGCGCTGACCGACGAGCAGGAACAGCCCACGACGCGAGTGGTGGTCGTGCTTGTGCTCCTTGAGGTGCTCGGTGAGGTCCTTGATGCGCTGCGTCAGCATTGCGACCTGCACCTCGGGGGATCCGGTGTCACCGGGGTGCGTCGCGTACTCTTCGATGATCGCCTTCTTGACGTCTGCTTCCAGTGCCATAGATTCGATCCCCTCTCTGCTTGTTGCGCGGCGCCCGACGCCTGATACGTGGGCTCTCTTTATCCGCGGCCGATCAAACGGCAACCTGACGAGTCTACCAGCCGGCGACTGCCTCCGGCGCCACCGGCCGGGAGGGAGGCCCGCACGGTTCAACTAGGCTCGAAAGGTGCAGAAGAAGTTCGACGAGTGAGCGCCCGCCGCGGCCACCTGATCGACCTCTCCCCCCTGAGGTCCAGCCCGGCATTCGCCCGGATGTGGATCGGATCCACCCTCGCCGGCATCGGCGGCCAGCTCACCATCGTCACGGTGATGCTCCATGTGTTCGCCCTGACGCAGAACACCTTCGCCGTCTCCATGATCGCGGTCGCCGGCCTCGTGCCGATGATCCTCGCCGGGTTGTACGGCGGCATGCTCGCTGACGCGTTCGACCGACGCCGTGTGGCCCTGATCGCGGCGACGATCACCTTCGCATCCACCGCCCTGCTCGCGGCGCTCACCTGGACGGGCATGGAGACGATCTGGTGGCTGTACGTCCTGAGCATGATCAACTCGGCCGCCAACTCGGTGGGCATGGCCACGCGCACCGCCATCGTGCCTCGCCTCATCCCTCGCGACAAGCTCGCGGCCGCATCCGCCCTCAACGGTGTGGCCTTCGGACTCACGGTGATGGCGGGGCCGGCGCTGGCCGGCCTGCTCGTCGCCCTCACCGGCTACGGGTGGACCTACACGATCGACGTCGTGCTGATGCTGTCGATGTTCCTCGGCCTGTGGACGCTGCCGTCACTGAGGCCGGAGGGCGCGGTCGTCCGTCCGGGCCTCGAGTCGCTCGTCGACGGCTGGCGATTCCTGCGCAAGGCCGGCAACATCCGGATGCAGTACATCATCGACATCATCGCGATGACGTTCGGGCAGCCTCTCGTGCTCTTCCCCGCCCTCGGCACGGTGCTCCTCGGCGGCGGTGCACTCACCACCGGTATCCTCACCGCCGCCGTCGCGGTCGGCACGTTCGCCTCGAGCCTGTTCTCGGGCCGCGTCGTGCAGTACCGCTGGCACGGCCGCGGCATCGCTCGGGCTGTGCAGGCCTACGGCGCGTCCATCCTGCTGTTCGGCCTGGTGCTGCTCATCGGAGCCTTCTCCGCGCCGGCGAGCGAGAACGCGCCCCACGTCGCGCTGATCGTCGCCGCGTGCGTCGCGCTCGCGCTGTCCGGCGCCTCGGACAACGTCAGCTCCATCTACCGCAACACGATGATGCAGGCCGCGGTGCCCGACGCGATGCGCGGACGCCTCCAGGGCCTGTTCATCGTCGTCGTCGCCGGGGGTCCGCGAGTCGGGGCTCTCTACGCCGGGACGCTCGCGACCCTGACCACCCTCTGGTTCCCGCCGCTTCTCGGCGGAGTCCTGGTCATCGCACTCGTCGCCATGCTCGCGCGCCGCAGCCGTCGGTTCCACGACTATGACGCAGAGAACCCCGAGCCCTGACGGGCTCGGGGTTCCGGCGACCGCGCGAACGGGGTCAGTCCTGCTGGAGCGCGCCCTGCAGGTCGAGGCTGATCGTGACGTCCTTGCCGACGAGCACGCCGCCGGTCTCCAGCGCCGCGTTCCAGGTGAGGCCGAAGTCCTCACGGTTGATGACCGTCTTGGCCGAAGCGCCGGCCTTGTAGTTGCCGTACGGGTCGGTGCCGAAGCCACCGAAGTCGAGCTCGAAGCTGACCGGCTTGGTGATGCCGCGGATCGTGAGGTCTCCGTCGACGTACAGGTCATCGCCCTTGACGCGCGCACCGGTGGAGACGAACTCCATGGTCGGGAAGTTCTCCGTGTCGAAGAAGTCGCCCGAGCGCAGGTGCGCATCGCGGCCCTCGTCGTTGGTGTCGATCGAGGTGACGTCGACCGTCGCCTCGACCTTGGCCTCGAGGGGGTTCTCCGGGGCCACGAGCGTCGCGCTCTTGACGCCGAACGTGCCGCGCACCTTCGAGATCATCATGTGGCGCACGCTGAAGGTGACCTCGCTGTGCGAAGGGTCCAGGACCCAGGTGCCGGGACGGTAGCCGGGGATGTCGATGCTGGTCATTGCTTCTCCTCTGGAGACTTCAGCCGCTGCTGCGGCAAGGGACAGGGGCCGCGTTGCCGCGACTACTGTGACAACTTACATTCAGTCGCATGTATTCCCCTGAATGGAGAATCTCTTCCGGAACGCCACGAGGCGCCCCTTTCCCGAAGGAGAGGCGCGCCTCGTGGAGAAGATCGAAGTCAGCCGACGGCGACGAGATCGATGATGAAGATCAGCGTCTTGCCGGAGAGGAAGTGCCCTCCACCGGCCGGGCCGTACGCGAGGTGCGGGGGGATGATCAGCTCGCGGCGCCCGCCGACCTTCATGCCGGGGATTCCGTCCTGCCAGCCCTGGACCAGGCTGAGCAGGGGGGCCTGGAGGGTCTTGCCACGGCTCCAGGAGGAGTCGAACTCCTCGCCGGAGTCGAACTCCACACCGGCGTAGTGGACCGTCACCGTGTCGCCGGGCTTCGCCTCGGCGCCGTCACCTTCGATGATGTCGCGGATGACGAGGTCCGCCGGAGCGGGGGTGCTGGGGGCGTCGAACTCAGGCTTTGTGCGTTCAGTCATGTCTCCATCAAACCCGAGGCCGACGGACGGGGTCAACGCGCGCGCACCTGCTCACAGCGAACACCTCGTGCACGCACCGTCGAACCTCTCGTGCACGCACCGTCGAACCTCGGCAAGACGCTCTTGACACCCGCACGGGGCCGGGTGCACCCTGTTTACAGATCAACTCAGCGCCCGGGAGACTCGCAGGCATCGCCGCAGCACCGGGCGCTGAGTCTTGCCGGGGGGCGGGCCCGCTGCCTCGCTCCGTGTCAGTAGGAGAGCAGAGCCGCCCTGGTAGCCCTGGTGCGGATCAGGAGAGCGCGCTCGTCGTCCACGGCCAGAGGATCCCGACCGGTGATCGCGCGCTGGCGCACGGCGGCGAGTGCGGTCGCGTCCTTGATGAACGCGCGCATCAGAGGCCGTCGGTCCCCGCGCAGCTGCGAGGCCCAGGCCAGTCCCACCTTCCGTCCGGCGGGGGTCGCGAGCATCGTCACCTCCTCGGGCGTGAACCACCCCGCGGCGGCGTAGTCCTCCAGGCGTGCTCTGGTGAGCCTGGCCTCCTCGCGACGCAGGGCGACGATGCACAGGATGAATCCGACGAACAGCGGCACCTGGAGGGTGAAGTAGAGCCCGAAGAAGTCCGCGAACGTCGCGGAGCCGTTCCAGAGCGCGTGCAGGAGGATCGCCCCGACCAGGCCCAGCGCCCCGGCGCCGAGCGCCGCCTGGGCCGAACCATGCCGACGGGCGACGAGACCGATCGCGAAACCGGTGATCGCGGTGAACATGGCATGCGCGAAGGGCGAGAAGAGCCCACGCACCACGAACGTGACGGTGAGCTGTTCACCGCCGCCCTCGATCAGGCTCAACCCGAAGTACTGGATGTTCTCGGTGAACGCGAATCCCGCCCCGACCAGCGCCCCGTACACGATGCCGTCGACGGGGCCGTCGAAGGCTCGTCGGGCGAGCAGGAAGATGAGGAAGACGCCGAGCCCCTTCCAGAGCTCTTCCACGATGGGTGCCTGCACGACGGCGGTGAACTCCTCCGATCGGATGTCGAGCAGGAGGGTCAGTGCCGTGTCGACGAGAAGGGTGAGCCCGACCGCCGCCACCGCACCCCAGGCGATGGCGAACGCGACGAGTCGCTTGGGCTCGGGCTCCCACCGGTCGATCAGGCGCACGCCGAGGAACACGATCGTCAACGGGATGAGCGCGAGCACAAGGCCGACGACCGATGCGAAGGATCCGAGAGCCCAGACGAAATACCCCACGAGCGCGATCAGCAGGAACCCGAGCACTCCGAAGAGCCAGAGCGACACCGTGCGCCCCTTCCTGGTGGGCACGGGCAACGCGGGAAGCGACTCCGCCGGCGACGGGGCCACGGGAGCCGGTGGCGTGTACGGGGTCGGTTGCGCGAGAGACGAGGCGTACCCGGTGGACGGAGCCCCGGTCGCAGGCACAGGAAGCGGACTAGCGGATGGCGCGGGCATGTAGGGCTGCCTCGACACCTGCGGCGATGCCGGCGGAGGGGCGTAGGGCGAGGGCTGCTGCGGCTGGGACGGTCCTCCGGAACTCATAGGCAAAGCTTATGGGCACAACGCAGACCGCCCGGATATGGCGACGCCCTCCACCCGGCGACCACCAGCCACCCGGTAGCGTAGAAGCATGCGGTTCGCTCACCTGCGCCGTCCTGACTCCCCTCTCGCGGTTCTCGCCGTGGTCGAGGGCTCGGACGCCATCCTCGTCTCTGACCTCCTGAACGACCCTCCTGCCACGCTGCAGCAGCTGATCGAGGGAGGAGACGACGCGCTCGAGGCCCTGCGCGCAGCGCTGGCGACCGGTTCCGCCCGGCGGCACCCTCTCGACGGCTGGGCGTTCGCCTCGGCCGTGCTCGCTCCCCCGGCCGTGCTGGCCGTCGGCCTCAACTACGCCGCGCATTCCAGCGAGCTGGGCCTGAAGACGGATGCCGCACCCACGGTGTTCACGCTCTGGCCGAACTCGCTCACCGGACACGAGCAGACCACGTCGTGGCCGCGCGCTCTCAGCGAAGCCGTCGACTACGAGGCCGAGCTCGGCGTGCTCATCGGCTCGCCCGCGAAGGACGTCGCCGAAGCCGACGCACTGTCGCACGTCTGGGGATACACGGTGGTCAACGACATCACCGCGAGGAACATCCAGTTCTCCGAGGCGCAGTGGTCCCGCTGCAAGTCGTTCGACGGCTTCACCCCGACCGGACCCTTCGCCGTGACCGCGGACGAGATCGCCGACCCGCAGGACCTCCACATCTGGACCGTCGTCGACGGTCACACCGTGCAGGATGCGAGCACCGACCAGATGGTGCGCTCGGTGGCGAAGCTGATCACGCACCTCTCGCAGTCGCTCACCCTGCTCCCCGGCACGCTCATCTCGACCGGCAGCCCCGGAGGTGCCGGCTACTCGCGCGACCCGCAGATCTTCCTCCGCGACCACTCCACCGTCACGGTCGGCATCGACGGCATCGGTGAGCTCACCACCCACTGCCGGATCACCGACTGACCTCACCGGCACGGAGAGAGGGACGGATGCCGGAGCATCCGTCCCTCTCTTCGTATCCGCGTGATCAGATCTCGATCAGGTCCTCCGACGCGATCACCGGGATCGCCGCCGTGATGGTCTCGAGCCCGGACAGGCGTGCGGGCGAGAGCTGCTTGACGACCTCTTCGCGGGACATCAGACCGGCTTCCACCACCAGATCGGCGACACTGCGGTTGGTCAACAGCGCGGTCTTCGCCAGGGCTGCCGCTGCTGCGTAGCCGATGAAGGGCGTCAGTGCGGTGATGACACCGACCGAGGCTCCCACCATCGCCCCCAGGCGGTCGCGGTTGGCGGTAATGCCGTCGACGCAGTTCACGCGCAGGGTCCACATGGCCTGACGCATCCAGGTGATCGACTGGAAGATCGAGTGCGCGATCACCGGCTCGAAGGCGTTCAGCTGCAGCTGCCCGGCTTCCGCCGCCATCGTCACCGTCATGTCGGCACCGGCCACGGCGAACGCCACCTGGTTCACGACCTCGGGGATGACCGGGTTGACCTTGCCGGGCATGATGCTGGAGCCCGCCTGCATGGCGGGGAGGTTGATCTCGCCGAAGCCCGCCTGGGGGCCCGACGAGAGCAGCCGGAGGTCGTTGCAGATCTTCGACAGCTTCATCGCGTTGCGCTTGAGCGTCGAGGAGAACGACATGAACGATCCGGTGTCGCTGGTGGCCTCGACGAGGTCGCCGGCGGTGCGCAGGTCGAGTTCGGTGATCTCACGCAGGTGCTTGAGCACAGCGGGCGCGTAACCGGGGTGGGTCGTGATGCCGGTGCCGATAGCCGTGGCGCCCATGTTGATCTCGAACATCAGCGAGGCGTTCTCGGTGAGGCGCGTGTGGTCGTAGCCGAGCGTCGTGGCGAAGCCGTTGAACTCCTGGCCCAGCGTCATGGGCACGGCGTCCTGCAGCTGGGTGCGCCCGACCTTCAGAACGTCGTGGAACTCGCGCGACTTGCCCAGGAACGACAGCCGCAGCAGGTCGAGCTCTTCGAGCAGCGAGCGCAGCGTCAGCGAGAGGCCGATCTTCACTGCCGTCGGGTACACGTCGTTGGTGGACTGGCTGCGGTTGGTGTGATCGATCGGCGACAGGAAGGCGTAGTCGCCCTTCTCGCGGCCGGCCATCTCGAGCGCGATGTTGGTGATGACCTCGTTCGCGTTCATGTTGGTCGAGGTGCCGGCGCCGCCCTGGATGACACCGACCGTGAACTGCTCGTGGAACTCGCCGTCGATCACTCGCTGCGCGGCACGATCGATCAGGTCAGCGCGCTCGGGGTCGAGCACTCCGATCTCGCGGTTCGCGCGGGCGCTGGCCTGCTTGACCATCGCGAGGCCGACCACCAGGTCGGGATACACCGAGATGGGTCGCTTCGTGATCGGGAAGTTCGCGTCGGCGCGGGCGGTGTGGATCCCCCAGTACGCGTCGACGGGAATCTCCATGCTCCCGAGCGAATCGGTCTCGGTGCGGGTCGGGGTAGGCGCGGCAGAAGCCATGTCACATCCTCGTGGGTCGTGGCGGGTGAGAAGGGTGGGGGATGCCCCCAGTCTACGCCGCTCAGCGTCCGGGTTTGCGGGAGAAGGCCTCGAGCCGCCCTTCCGTGCTGAGCTTCGCCATGCGCTCCAGCCAGACCTCGGAGAAGTAGTCGCCGGTCGGGGCCTCGGTCACCGGGACCACGGTGTGCGTGATCGTGTCGGGGTAGACGTGGACGATCTGGAAGGCCTGCGCGGCGTCCATGCCGTTGACCTCGGCCGACGGACGCGCGACGTTCATCGTGTAGCACGTCGCCGAGGCGACGCTCACGGGAACCCCGGCGAAAAGGCCGTGAGAGGAATAGTGCAGATGCCCGGCGAGGATGCCGCGCACATCGCTCCCCCGCACGATGTCTGCGAGCTCGTCCTGATGCCGCAGCTCCAGGATGTCGAACAGCGGCAGATGGCTCGGGATCGGCGGATGATGCATCGCCAGCAGCGTCCCGTGCGGGGCGGGCTCGGCGAGCACCTCCGCCAGCCAGGCGAGCTGACCGTCGTCGAGATCTCCGTGATGCCACCCCGGGACACTGGTGTCCAGCGCGATGAGTCGGAGGCCGTCGAGGTTCCAGACACCGGTCACCGGCTCCTCGGTCGGCGTCAGATCCAGCAGGCCCTCTCGCAGAGCCGGCCGCTCATCATGGTTGCCTGCCACCCAGATGACCGGGGCCCGCAGCTCCTCGGCCACCGGCTCGACCGCGGCCCGAAGACGACGATAGGCGTCGGGCTCCCCCAGGTCGGCCAAGTCCCCCGTGACGACGATGGCCGTGGGGTGCGGATGCACCGCGCGGATCGCCTCCAATGTGCGGGCGAAGTTCTCCTCGACGTCGTAGCGTCCGCCCAGCCGCACTCCCCCGGCGAGGAAATGCGGGTCGCTGACGTGGATGAGCACGTGCGACGCGGGCTCGTGCCTGCCGAAGACGTAGGGAGTGCCGGTTCCTGCGGACATGACATCAGCCTATGGCCGCACCGGCCCCCGCACCGGGCCCCCGTTCCGCCGTCGTCAGTGACCGATGACGAGGAGCAGGATGCCGCTCACCACTGCGGCGGCGCAGAGCGCGAAGCAGCCGTAGGCCCCGACGAGGGCCAGCGACTTCTGCCCCTCGGTCAACGGACTCTTGCGCGCGGCCTTCGCCGCCTGCTTCTCGGCGCGCTTGAGCTCCTTCTCGGTGATCACCGTGATGGCGTCCGTGAACTCCGCCGGGCTCACCACCGGAGCCCGACCGCTGCGCACGAGCAGACGCAGACCCAGCGCGTAGAACGTGACGATGGCCGCGGCGCCGATGAGGGCTGCCGCGAAAACCTGGAGGAACGCGAACCAGTCGATCACGACGTTCATGCGGACTCCCCGTTCCGATCGGCATCTGCCTTCTTCTTCGATGCCGCAGACTTGGACGCACCGGCGCCCGCCTTGGCCTCAGCCTTCTTCTTGGCCTTGGCCGCGGCATCCTTCTTCGCCTGCGCCTTCGCCTTCTCCCTGGCCTCGGCACGGGCCCTGGCCTCAGCCTTGGCCTGCTCGATGCGCTGTTGACGACGCGTCGGCGGGGGCGTGTCGGGAAGCTCGATGGCCATGCCGGACTCGGCGACATCACTCATCGCGTTGGCGGGCGTGACGGCGTTGCGACGCGAGCGCATGTACAGACCGAGGATGATCAGGACCGCGATCACGGCGTCGATCGCGACGCCCCAGTTGCCCAGCCAGACCACGAGCAGCGCAGCGAGCGCTCCCACTCCACCGGCGGCGGGAAGCGTCAGCAGCCAGCCGATGCCGATGCGGCCGGCGGTCCGCCAGCGCACCGTGGACCCGCGGCGACCGAGGCCGGATCCGATGACCGATCCGGAGGCGACCTGCGTGGTCGAGAGTGCGAATCCGAGGGCGCTGGAGGCGAGAATGGTGGCGGCTGTCGAGCTCTCCGCCGCGAAGCCCTGTGCGGGCTTGACGTCGGTCAGGCCCTTGCCGAGGGTGCGGATGATGCGCCAGCCGCCCAGGTAGGTGCCGAGCGCGATCGTGAACGCACACGCGATGATGACCCACAGCTCGGGCTCGTGGTGAGCGCCGGACTGCCAGCCGATCGTGATCATCGCGAGGGTGATCACACCCATCGTCTTCTGGGCGTCGTTGGTGCCGTGAGCCAGCGCGACCAGCGAGGAGGTGAAGATCTGCCCCCACCGGAATCCGTCGCGACCGTCGGGCTTTCCGTCGTAGCGACGGGTGATCGAGTAGGCGATCTTCGTCGCGGCGAAGGCGATCAGGCCTGCCGTGACCGGAGCGATCAGCGCGGGGAGCACGATCTTGGAGAGCACCATGCCGAAGTCGATGCCGCCGATGCCTGCGCCGACGAGGGTGGCGCCGATGAGTCCACCGAAGAGCGCGTGCGACGAGCTCGAGGGAAGACCGAGAAGCCACGTGAGCATGTTCCAGGTGATCGCACCGATCAGACCGGCGAAGATCAACGACAGGAACAGATCCGCCCCGGCCTCGATGATCGCATCCTCACGGATGATCCCGCCGGAGATGGTCTTGGAGACCTCGGTCGACAGGAAGGCGCCGACGAGGTTGAGAACGGCGGCGAGGAGGACGGCTGTCTTGGGCTTCAGCGCGCCGGTGGCGATCGGCGTCGCCATGGCGTTCGCCGTATCGTGAAAGCCGTTGGTGAAGTCGAAGAAGAGTGCCAGCGCGATGACAAGCACGACGATGAGGGCTGCGGTTTCCACCGTTCGCTTTCGGTCGTTTGAGGAAGAAGGAGATGTCGACGTGATCGACGTGATGAACGAAGAGTTCACCGTGGGTTTGACTTCCGTTAACCGGCCCCGGTAGATCCTCCCACCCTCCCCCGTGCCGGTCAACTCGACCTGGGATAGCGTGAGACGGTGACTGACGCTCCTACCGCCGACCGCCGCTCCTCCCTCCGCACCCACCACGGTGACACCTTCGACGATCCGTACGAATGGCTCCGCGCAAAGGAGTCCGCGGAGGTCGTGTCCCACCTCGAGGCCGAGAACGCCCACACGGATGCCGAGACGGCACACCTCGCTGCTCTGCGCGAGCGGCTCTTCGAAGAGATCAAGGGCCGCGTGCAGGAGACGGACCTCTCCGTTCCCACCCGCCGCGGCCACTGGTGGTACTACAGCCGCACCGAGGAGGGCGCGCAGTACGGCATCCATTGCCGCGCCGCCGCCGAGCCCGACGACTGGACTCCTCCGCGCCTCGAGCCCGGTGTCCCGGTTCCCGGCGAGGTCGTGCTCCTCGACGGCAACATCGAGGCGGAGGGGCACGAGTTCTTCTCGCTCGGAGCGTTCGACACGTCCGACGACGCCACGAAGCTGCTGTGGTCCACCGACTTCGAAGGTGACGAGCTGTACACCGTGCACGTGCGCGACCTCACCACCGGCACCACGCTCGACGACGAGATCCCGAACACGGGCGGCGCTTTCTTCACACCAGACGGTCGGGGTGTGATCTACACGACCCGCGACGAGGCGTGGAGGCCCGACACTTTGTGGCTGCACCGCCTCGGCACGCCCGTCACCGACGACGTGAAGCTCTTCCACGAGCCGGATGAGAAGTTCTGGCTCGGTGCCGGGATCACCCGTAGCCGCCGGTATCTGGTCATCGCGGTCGGTTCGAGCATCACGAGCGAGGAGTACCTCGTCGATCTGACGGGCGAGCTGACCGCGGAGCCGCAGCTCGTGTGGCCGCGTCGCGAAGGCGTGGAGTACTCGGTCGAGCATGCGGTCGTAGACGGCGAGGATCGCCTGCTCGTGCTGCACAACGACGGAGCGCTCGACTTCGAGCTCGTCTCGGTGTCAGCGTCCCAGCCGCAGGGCGAGCGACACGTGGTGCTCGCGCATGAGCAGGGCAGACGACTCCTCGGTGTCGATGCGTTCCGCGACTTCGCCACCGTGGAGTACCGCAGCGAGGGACTCGAGCGCGTCGGTCTGCTCGACTACGCCACGGATGCGGTCGATGAGCTGGTGTTCGACGAACCGCTCTACTCGGCTGGCGTGAGCGGGAATCCCGAATGGCACTCGCCGTTCCTGCGTCTGGGCTACACCTCGTTCGTGACGCCGGGGACCGTGTACGACCTCGACCTCGCGACCCGGGAGCTGGTGCTGCGCAAGCAGGTGCCGGTGCTGGGGGGCTACGACCCCGCCGACTACGGCCAGCGACGCGAGTGGGCGACCGCATCAGACGGCGTGCGCGTGCCGATCTCGCTCGTGTGGAAGCGCTCGTTCGGCGAGCCCGGCGTCGAGCCGCGTCCGGTGCACCTGTACGGCTACGGATCGTACGAGCACTCGATCGATCCCGGCTTCTCCGTGGCACGCCTTTCCGAACTCGACAGGGGTGTGATCTTCGCGGTCGCGCACGTGCGCGGAGGCGGCGAGATGGGCCGGCAGTGGTACGAGGACGGCAAGCTCCTGCACAAGCGCAACACGTTCACGGACTTCGTCTCCTGCGGCGAGCACCTGGTCGAGTCGGGTGTGACCACGCCGAGTCGGATGGTGGCCGAGGGCGGCAGCGCCGGCGGCCTGCTGATGGGCGCGGTGACGAACCTCGCGCCCGAGCTCTTCGCCGGCATCCTCGCCGGCGTGCCGTTCGTGGACGCCCTGACGACGATCCTCGATCCGTCGTTGCCGCTGACCGTCATCGAATGGGACGAGTGGGGCGACCCGCTCCATGACCCAGACGTCTACGCCTACATGAAGTCTTACAGCCCCTACGAGAACGTCCGCGACGGCGTGGGCTATCCGCGGATCCTCGCCGTGACGTCCCTGAACGACACGCGGGTGCTCTATGTGGAGCCCGCGAAGTGGGTCGCACGCCTGCGCGAGGCCGGGGCGAAGGACGTGCTCCTCAAGTGCGAGATGGTCGCCGGACACGGTGGGGTGAGCGGGCGCTACAACTCCTGGAAGGAGCGGGCGTTCGAACTCGCCTGGCTGCTGGACACTCTCGGCCTCGCCGAGGAGTGAATCGCTGAGGCTGAGCTCGTCCGCGAAGGGCGGACTCAGCCTCAGGCGGCTCAGCCGAAGAGCGCCGCCGCCTCGTCGTAGCGGTAGCGCGGGACCGTGTTCAGTTCGCCCAGTGCGTCGGCGAACGGCACCCGGACGATATCCGTGCCCTGCATGGCGACCATCTGGCCCCAGGCGCCGTCGACGATCGCGTCGGCAGCGTGCAGACCGAGTCGTGTCGCGAGCACGCGGTCGAACGCCGAGGGCGATCCGCCGCGCTGGATGTGACCGAGGATCGTCGCCCGCGTCTCGATGCCGGTGATGCGCTCGATCTCGGGCGCGAGCAGGTCGCCGATGCCGCCGAGGCGGGGGCGGTTGAAGGCGTCGAGGCCCTTGTCGCTGTAGGCCTCGTCCATTCCGAGGAGCTTGAACCCCTCGGAGACGACGACCAGAGGCGCGCGACCGCGATCATGCGCGCTGGTCACCAGCTCCGTGATCTCGTCGATCGACATCGGCACCTCGGGGATGCAGACGACGTGTGCGCCGGCAGCCATTCCGGCGTGCAGTGCGATCCAGCCGACGTGACGGCCCATGACCTCTGCGACCATGCAGCGCTGGTGCGAGTCGCCGGTCGTACGCAGTCGATCCATCGCATCCGTGGCGATGTTCACCGCGGTGTCGAAGCCGAACGAGTAGTCGGTCGCCTGCAGGTCGTTGTCGATCGTCTTAGGGACCCCGATGACCTTGATGCCGTCCTTGGCGAGACGGTCCGCTGCGGCGAGCGTGCCCTCACCACCGATCGCGATGATGCCGTCGATCTTGTGCCCGTAGAGGGTCTTGGCGATGTTGTCGGCTCCCCCACGCTCGCCCTCGTACGGGTTCGTGCGGCTGGTGCCGAGGATCGTGCCGCCGACCTTCGACAGCCCCTTCACCTCGTGTCGGGTCAGCGGCATGAAGTCACCGTCGACCAGGCCCCGCCATCCGTCGCGGATGCCGACGAACTCGAGGTCGTATGAGGTCGTGCCCTTGAGCACGATGCCGCGGATGACCGCGTTGAGGCCGGGGCAGTCGCCGCCGCTCGTCAGGATGCCGATCTTCATGCTGGTGCCTTCAGACGTTCGGGAGATGGGGGAACAGGCGACGCTGCCTTCGATCGACACTAGCGCCCCGGCACGCTCGGGCGCCATTCGGGAGCGGCGAAAAACGTCGATCTTGACGACCTGATTCACCGATATCGTCGAACTTCCCGGTCTCGAGTGTTCTCACACCGGATCCGACGTTAAGAACGGTGATTCTTGACGCCTATGCTCCGCCCAGCGCCTGTCGCAGCAGGTGCATGAGTGCCGCCAGCTGCACCGGCTCTGCGGCCGACTCCTCGACCGCTTCACCGTCGAGAGCGCGCGCCGCGAGCCCCTGCTTCTGATCGATCAGCTCCGCGATCTTCGTGTCGATCGTGTGCGCGGCGATGATCCGCCACGCGGTGACCGGCTCGCCCTGGCCGATGCGGTGCACACGGTCGATGGCCTGCGTCTGCTCGGCGGCCGTCCACGACAGCTCGGCGAGCACGACGTTAGACGCGGCCTGCAGGTTGAGCCCGACGCCTGCCGCGGTGAGCGAGCAGACCGCGATGCCGACCTCGGGGTCGCCGTTGAAGTCGTCGATGGCCTGCTGCCGGACCGTGGAGGTCTGGTCGCCACGGATCGACACCGAGCGGATGCCTGCCGCGGCGAAGTGCGCCTCGGCCTGGTCCATGACGTCGATGTGCTTCGCGAAGAAAACGACCTTGCCGACCGAGCGCTGCAGCTGAGCGGCATAGTCGGCAGCCAGCGGCGCCTTGGCCTGACCGATGCGACGGACCATGGTGAAGACGTTGTCTCCCCCGGTGCCGGCGGCCTTGGACTCCTCGAGCTCGTTCTGGGCGACCAGCCGCACGATGTCCTCGTCGATCTCTCCCGACGCGAGCCCACGGTCTCCGCGAGCCTCGATGATACGGCGGTAGCGAGCGGCGAGCCGCTCCCCCAGCTCGCGCTCGGCCTGGCGGATGCTGCGCCCGAACTCGTCGTCGAGCTGCACCGGCAGATCGGCGATCAGCTTGTCCGGGAGATCGGCGGCGACGTCCTTCTTCTTGCGACGGACGATCCCCATGGAGATCACCGCATCGCGGGCCTCGGGATAGAACGCCTTGTCTGCCGGGGTGAACCCTGTGGCGTCGAGCTTCTCCATGAGCTCAGGACCCGGCTTCTCACCGGTGGTCCAGCCGAGGAAGCGCCAGATCGCGTCGAAGTCCTCGACGTCGTTGATGAGCGGCGTACCGGTGAGGGCGAGCATCAGAGGATCGTGCCCCGGAGTGCGCTCGCGCACCTGGGCGGCCAGCGACAGCACGTTCTGCGACCGCTGCGAGGAGAGGTTCTTGATGAAGTGCGCCTCGTCGACGACCATCCCGCGCAGGCCGATGGAGGCGAGCCACGACATGTGCCGGTCGAGGATCTCGTAGTTCACGATGAACACGTCGGCGAACGCGTCGATGTCATCGCCGTCGCCCTGGATCACCGTCGCCCGGCGCTGGGGCGTCCAGCGCTCGACCTCGCGCGCCCAGTTCATCTTCACGACGTTGGGCACGACCACCAGCAGCGGATATGCACCCGCGACGGAAGCGGCGAGAACCGACTGCGCGGTCTTGCCGAGACCGGGCTCGTCGGCGAGGAGGAAGCTGCGGTGTCCGGCCTTGACGGCCTCGAGGAACCGGGACTGATGCACCATGACCTCGAGGCCCTTGGGCGAGATGTGGTCGAATTCCGGCGCCGGCGGCAGATCCATCGACGCGGCGGACCCACCGGCCCCGGTCTCGAAAGCCTTGTACAGCGGACCCATGAGCTCCCAGCCGTCGAGACGGCGGCGCGGCGTGGCCGTCGAACGCGGCGTCAGGTCGGGAGCGAGGAAGGGGTTGGCCAACTGTCGCGCCTCGACGGACGGCGGAGTGACCTGGCGCTCCGCGATCGCCGCCGGGATCGCGGAGATCTGCACCGGTGCGGCGTCGGCGATGATGAGCTCCTCCGGGGCGAGTTCGGCTCCGGATTCGAGCAGCCAGTCCCGGCGCATGCGCTTAGCCACCGGCGATGTCGCCTGGTCGGCTTCCAGGAGCTGGATCAGTGAGGTGTCACGGGCGGCCGTCTTCGCGAGGATCGTGGCCACGCCGTCGAGCCGCTTCAGCAACTCGGCGCGGGCGGGATCGCCGATCTCGGCATCCGCCTTCACCCTGGCGCGCTCTTCGCGCACCAGGAAGGCGATCACCTGGAACTTCACTCGATTCGTGGGACCGAGCTTCCCTCGCTGCGACTTCGCCTCGATCTCGCGCACCTTGCGCGCGAGGATCGGGATGAGGGGTGCCTCATCGTCGCGACGGGACGTCTTCTTGCGCCGCGTGGCGGCGGTTGCCGTAGTCGGCATGCTCCTCCTGAGCGTGAAGGCTCCGGCTTCCCCAGGAAACCATGAGCCGTTCTCGTTGTCCGCGTGTGGCGTGAGCCAGGACCGTACGAACAGTGGATCTTCTTCCCGCCGGGGAACGCGAGAGTCGCGAAGTTCGGCGGGAGCCGATGATCATTCTATGCCATCTCGCTCGCTCAGCGGAGATCGCCCACGCCGAGCCGTCCATCCCGCACGGTCGAACCGGCGATCAGCTCTCGGCTAGGACGAGAGCCCGAGAGCCCGCGCCGCATCCGTGACATCGGCACCCATCTGCACCATCAGCTTGTCGATGCCCTCGAAGGCCACCATGCCCCGCAGCCGCTCCACGAACTCGACCGTGACGTCGTGCCCGTAGAGGTCGAGACCCGTCTCTCCCAGCACGTGAGCCTCGACCTGTCGCACGAGGACGTCGTCGAAGGTGGGATTGGTCCCGACGGAGATCGCCGACGGATGCCGGATCCCGGTGTCGTGGTCGACGAGCCATCCCGCGTACACGCCGTCCGCCGGCACGAACGCATCGACGATGGTCGAGAGGTTCGCCGTGGGGAACCCGAGTTCCCGCCCGCGCTTGAGTCCGTGCACGACGACTCCGCGCACATCGGGATGGCGTCCGAGCACGGTCGTCGCCGCAGCGACGTCGCCCTCCATCAGCAGCTCGCGGATCCAGCTCGACGACACGCGTCGCGTGGAGCCGGGGAGGTACACGTCGTCGATGACCTCGACCGAGAAGCCGTGACGAGGACCGAGCTCGCGCAGAAGCTCGGGGGTGCCGGCTCCCCGAGCGCCGAACCGGAAGTCCTGCCCGACGAGGACCGTGGAGACCCGAAGGGCTCCGACGAGGATGTCGACGACGAAGTCCTCAGCGCTGCGGGCGGCGAGTTCCTCGTCGAACGTGAGCACCAGAGTGGCGTCGAGCCCGAGCTCGCCCAGGAGGTCGAGCTTGCGCTCGACCGTGACGACGTTCTCCGGGCAGCGGTCGGGGCGGATCACGGCCAGCGGGTTGCGGTCGAACGTGACGGCGACCGACCGGCTGCCCGTCGCTGCAGCCGCTTCCTCGAGGCGCTCGATCACGGCTCGGTGGCCGGCATGGACGCCGTCGAACTTGCCGATCGCGACCGCACTCGGTCCGAAGTCGTCCGGCACCTCTTCCGGGCTGCGGAAGACGATCACGCGCCGACCTCGACCGGACGCACGACGTCGGCCGGGCGGTGCGTGCGCAGCCACCAGATGCCGAAAAGGGGCAGGACCAGCGGAATGAACAGGTAACCGCGCCCGAACAGCGACCACACGGTCTCATGCTGGAACAGGTCGGGCATCAGAAGGCTCAGCACCCCCACCACGAGGACGCCGGTGAGCTCGAAGACGATCGCGACCCAAGCGACCGAGTACCAGCCGCGGCGGCGGGCCAGGACGAGGGCGAGTGTGGCGAGGATGTACACGACGGCGGCGAGTGCGGAGAGCGCGTACGCCAGCGGCGCCTCGTCGAAGCGACGGACGATCTGCACGAAGCTGCGTCCGGTCGCGGCCAGCGCCATCACGGCATAGACGATCACGAGGACGCGACCGATTCCGGTCATCCGAGAGGAGGGGGCGGTGGAGCTCATAGCGCATTCCATCCTAGAGCCGCAGAAGAGGTCGGGTCTGCGCTCCGACCCGCCGCGTCACGCGATCTGGACGGACCAGATGACCTGCATACGCCACAGCATCACCGCGATCGCGAGCGCCGCCACCCCGAGGATCACCGTGCTCCAGCGACTGCGCTCCATGAGCGCCCACAGCACCGCGCCGACGGGCAGAAGCACCGCGGAGACCAGGTAGACCCAGTACTCGAGCAGGTCTCCGGTCGGAGGGTTCCCGGTCAGCGGCGCAACGATGGCGACGATCACCTGCACGATGAGCAGCACCTCGACGAGGGCGAGGGCGCCGACGCTGAAGTCGCTCGGCCGTCTGCCGATCAGACCCGCGACGAGACAGAAGATGCCGGCGGCGATGGCGATGACGATCTGCGCAATCGTGAGCCACAGGATCATCGGTCGCCCTCCGGCATGTTCATGGCGCTCTTGAGGTCGGCACCGCGCTTCTCGACGATGCCGATCAGGAGCCCCTCCGGGTCGATCGCTGCACCGATCGTCTCTTCGAGGCGCGCGGCCTGGCCGCTCAGCCGCTTGCCGTGACGGAGGTCGCGTGCCTCGTCACCGGACATCTCCAGCACGGGGAGGATCCGGCCGGCCGCCTCACCCGGGGTCAGAGTCGCGGCGCCCTCCAGCGCGTCGAGACCGACCGCATCGGACACATCGAACGGACCGACCCGCGTGCGGCGCAGCGCGGTGAGGTGACCGCCGACGCCGAGCGAGGCCCCGAGATCGCGGGCGAGGGAGCGGATGTATGTTCCGGACGAGCAGTCGACGACGACGTCGAGATCGAGATGGCCGTCACCTCGCCTGGTTGCGAGGAGGTCGAAGCGCGACACGACGACATCGCGTGCGGCGAGCACGACCTCTTCGCCGGCGCGCACGCGCTCATAAGCGCGACGACCGTCCACCTTGATCGCCGAGACGGCGCTGGGAACCTGGGAAATCTCACCCGTGAGCTGCGTGATGCCTGCCGACACCGCCTCATCGGTCACCGCGTCCCACGCTTCGGGCGGGGCCGTGGTGAGGATCTCCCCTTCCGCATCGTCCGTGCCCGTCGTCTGGCCGAGACGGATCGTCGTCACGTAGGTCTTGTCCGCACCGACGATGTAGGTCAGGAGCCTGGTCGCGCCCTCGATGCCGATCACCAGCAGTCCGGTCGCCATCGGGTCGAGTGTTCCGGCGTGCCCCACCTTGCGGGTGCCGAACGCGCGTCGCGTGCGGGCGACGACGTCGTGACTGGTCAGCCCTGCGGGCTTGTCGACGAGGAGGATGCCGGGCGAGACCATCCCCCCAGCCTACCGAGCGCGCGAGCGGGATCTGCGCGTGCGGATGCCCGGTGGCTCCCCTCTCCTGGCCGTCGATCCGCTCGCATAGGCTGGACGGGTGCCTCTCACACCGGCCTCTCTCGAGCTGATGTCGCCCCTGCCGACGTGGTATCGAGCGACCGCTCGCGACCTGCCGTGGCGTCGACCTTCCTTCCATGACGAGTTCGGCGCCTGGGGCGTCCTGGTGAGCGAGTTCATGTTGCAGCAGACGCCCGTGACGAGAGTCATCCCTCACCTCGAGGCGTGGTTGGAGCGGTGGCCGACGCCCTCGGAGATGGCCACCGCATCGACAGCGGACGTCGTGCAGCAGTGGGCGAACCTGGGATATCCCCGGCGCGCGCTGTGGTTGCACCGTGCCGCGGTCGAGATCACCGAGCGGCACGGGGGGATCGTTCCGCGAGAAGTGGACGCCCTGCTGGCCCTTTCCGGTATCGGTGACTACACCGCTCGCGCCGTCGCGGTGTTCGCCTACGGCGACCGGCATCCCGTGGTCGACACGAATACCCGACGGGTGCTCGCGCGCGCCGTCGAGGGCAGGGCGCAGCCGGGACCCCCTTCGCGCCGGGACCTCGACCTGATGGCCGACCTGCTGCCGGACGATGTCGCCGAAGCTGCGGTGTTCAATGCCGCAGCGATGGAGCTCGGCGCCACGGTGTGCACGTCCCGGGCGCCGCGGTGCGAGCTGTGCCCTCTCGCCGGCAGCTGCGCATGGCTGGCCGCCGGGAGACCGGACACGGGTGATGAGCGCCGACGCCAGGCCGCATACGAGGGGTCCGACCGACAGGCCCGCGGCGCGGTGCTGAAGCTGCTGCGGAACATCGACCCAGACGCCGTCCCGCTCGACGCCGTCCTGCCGGACTGGCCCGATCCCGGGCAGCGTGATCGGGCTATCGACTCGCTCATCGCCGACGGACTCGCCGAAGCCGATGGGGTCTCTCTGTTCCTGCCGCGGTGACGACGACCGGCTCAGGCGCGACGGCTCAGAGGTGCTGCTCTGTGCGGTGGGCGAGCACAGTCAGCTCGACCCGGCTCCGCACGCCGAGCTTGGTGAAGACCCGGCCGAGGTGGACTTCGACGGTGCGGACGGAGACGTTCAAGGCTTCGCTGATCTCGCGGTTCGCCGCACCGCCGACCGCGCGCATCGCCACCTCCAGCTCGCGCGCCGTGAGCTGAGGCGACCAGGCCGCGCGGCACGCGGAGAGAGCGCCGACCGAGGAGACGATGCTCCCCTCTCTCGCATCGAGCCGATCCAGTCTGCCGCGCACCGCCCTCGCCCACGCCGTCGCACCCGAGAGCTCGAACAGCCGTTCGGCGTACTGGAGGTGGATCCTCGCCGAGGAGTGATCGTCGCGAATCGCATGCTGTGTTCCGAGCATCGTCTCCACTCGCGCCCTGGCGAACGGCGAGGTCAACGTGCGTGCGATGTCGCGGACCTCATCGCTCTCGGCACGCCACCGCCCGTCGCCTGCCGTCGCGACACGGACCCGCAGGTGCTGGGCGAGCGCGATCTCCGGAGGCTCGATGGACGCCTCCGTCGTGGTGCGACCGGCAGAGATGAAGGCCAACTCGTCCAAACCCGGTACCGCCATCGTGGTCTGCGGCCCACCGAGGTCGGACCACAGCCGAACCGTGGCGGCGGCATCGTCGAACGAGCCGGCGAGGAATGACTGGATGCCGCGGTCCACGAGGAGGTCGATCTTCGCTCCCCCGGGCAGGGCGACGGTGAGTGACCGGGCGAAGGGTCCCAGCTCGCCGAGCACCGCCAGATCGAGGCGTCTGGCGAGCACCACTCCCAATCCGGCGAACGGCACCGCGATCGGAAGGGAGAGCGCCGCCTGGATCAGCCGGTCCCGCGCGACACCGATGTCACCCCGCCACACGAGCAGCAGTACCTCGACGACGGCGCGATACGCCTGAACGACCGGGCTGTGCTCGTATCCCGGCACGAACGGGTCGGGCTCGCCGGACAACGCAGATTCGTCGGTCGCGATGAGACGCAGCGCCAGATCGACGTCCCCCTCCACGGCGGCGCGCAGCGTGCGCAGCATCCCGCCGCTCACCGGGCCGGACCCCGCGACTTCTTCGATGTCGCGGTCCCCCACGAGGAGCCAGCTCAGCGCCACCACGGGATCCCTCAGCTCATGCTCGGAACCGATCCGGGATGCGCCGTCGCGGAGCGCGTCGAGCCACGTGCGCATACCGCGACGGTCGCCGCGTTCGGCGCAGAGTATCGCGGCGAGGGCGGCCGCCCTGGTCCAGTGATGCCAGTCGTCCGCGTCAGATGTCTCCGGCCGCAGCGACGTCGGATCGACCTCGGGAACAGCACCCTGCACGACGGTCTGGGCGACGATCAGCGCCCCCAGACCTGCCAACCGGTATCGCTCGGTGCCGTGCGGGTACAGGGCCCCCAGCCACGCGGCCGCCTCCGCAGCGAACCCGGCGCCCACCGCCGACGCGCCGGCGACGAGGCGCGCCTCGTCCTGGTCTTCGCCCACCGCATGCTCGCAGGCCTCCCTGGCGAGCAGCAACGCACGATCCGGGTACCCCGCCTCGCTGAGCTCCCTGGCGATGAGGGTGAGTTCCGGCGCGGCGGTCGGCTCTGCCTCGAGCGACGCCCGCGCCCGATGCCAGTCCGCGCTCACTCGTTCGCCGCGACGGCGGAAGACCGCGCTCAGTCGCCCGTGCACCGCCGCCGTCTCTGCCGCACTGGTGGCCGCCCGCAGCCAGATCGCCAGTCGGGCGTCGATGAAGCGCATCCGACCGGCGTGCACGGCGAGGTGGGCACCGACGCGGGCGGAGGTGACCTCGGCCGCCGAGCGCCCGTCGAATTCGAGAATCGGATCGAGAGCATCGTCCAGGCACACGGCGAGTGCGAGAAGCAGCCTGCGATCGCGTTCGTCGAATGCCACTCCCTCGAACCTCTGCGCGATCGCAGGCACCAGCGGCAGGGGCGTCGGCGCCGGGCGCAGACCGTGTCGTTGATCCGGCGTCAACCGCTGGACGACCTCACGGATCGTCGCCGCGTCCGCGTCCAGATCATCGGCGAGGCGAGCGAGCACGTGGGGCGCGCAACCGAGATCCTGCTCGAGCAGCTCCTCCAGGAGGAGCCCGACGGCAGCGGGCGCGATAAACGGCCCCCCAGACGTGTTCGCACCCTCGATGCCGATCCCCCTCAGCTTCGCGGGACGCCGTCCCGCGAAGCCGAGCGTATCAAACGGCGCTTACTCCGCGTCGTCGTCGGTACGGTACGGGTCGGCGTCGCCGGCGTGGGAAGCCGAGGACGCGAGCTTGGCGACGTCGGCATCACGCTGCTGCGCTTCACGCAGCAGCGCGCCGATGTGGTCGGCGTTCTCCGGAAGCGCGTCGGGAATGAACTCGAGGGTCGGCACGAGCCTGGTGCTCAGCTGCCGTCCGACCTCGCTGCGCAGCATTCCGGTCGCCGAGGTGAGCGCCGCACCGCTGGAGATGCGCTCCTCCTCCGTGCCCAGCACCGTGTAGAACACCGATGCGTGCTGGAGGTCGCCGCTCACGCGGACGTCGGTGATGGTGACGAAGCCGAGGCGCGGATCGCGCAGCCCCTTCTCCAGCCGTTCGGCGAGGATCACGCGGATTCGATCCGCGAGACGGGCCTGTCTTTCGCCTGCCATTGTTCTCTCCCTGTCCAGGAACCCTCAGGGCGTCCCCCGTCTCCGTGCTCCGGAAGGAGCAGGAGAGGGAGACGCCCGAAGGTGTTTCGAATTGATCAGCCGCGAGGCTTCTCGACGAGCTCGGTCGTCTCGATCTCATCACCGATCTGGATGTCGTTGTACTTTCCGAGTCCGATACCGGCCTCGTAGTCCGTACGGACCTCGGTGACATCGTCCTTGAAGCGACGCAGCGACTCGATGGCAAGGCCATCGGCCAGCACGACGCCGTCGCGGATGACGCGGGCCTTGGCGTTGCGCGTGATCGTTCCCGATCGCACGATGACACCGGCGATGTTGCCGAACTTCGAGGAGCGGAACACCTCGCGGATCTCGGCCACACCCGACTGGATCTCTTCGTACTCCGGCTTGAGCATGCCCTTGAGCGAGCTCTCGATCTCGTCGATCGCGTTGTAGATGACGGAGTAGAAGCGGATGTCCACGCCTTCACGGGCGGCACGCTCGCGCGCCTTCGTGTCGGGGCGCACGTTGAAGCCCACGATGATCGCGTTGTCGATCGTCGCCAGGTTCACGTCGGACTCGGTGATCGCACCGACACCGCGGTGAATGATGCGCAGCTGCACCGAATCATCGACCTCGATCTTGAGCAGCGACTCCTCCAGGGCCTCGACGGCACCGGAGACGTCACCCTTGATGATGAGGTTGAGCGACTCGACCTTGCCGTCTTCGAGAGCACGGGTGAAGTCCTCGAGCGAGATGCGCTTGCGGGCCTTGGCCAGCTGGGCGTTGCGCTCGACTGCTTCACGCTTCTCAGCGATCTGGCGGGCCATGCGGTCTTCCTCGGTGACGATGAAGACGTCACCGGCACGGGGCACCGAGTTCAGACCCTGCACCTGCACCGGACGCGACGGGTAGGCCTCGAGGACCTGCTCGCCGTTCTCGTCCGCCATGGCACGCACGCGGCCATAGGCGGTGCCTGCGACGATCGCGTCACCGATCCGGAGCGTTCCGGACTGGATCAGCACCGTGGCGACCGAACCGCGGCCCTTGTCGAGCTTCGCCTCGATGGCGACACCGCGAGCACCCTTGTTCGGGTTGGCGGTGAGGTCGAGACCAGCGTCGGCGGTGAGCAACACGGCATCCAGCAGTTCCTGGATACCGGTGCCGGCACGAGCGGACACGTCGACGAACATGACGTCGCCACCGAACTCCTCGGCGACCAGGCCGTACTCGGTCAGCTGCTGACGCACCTTCGAGGGGTTGGCGTCGGGCTTGTCGACCTTGTTCACCGCGACCACGATCGGCACGTTCGCCGCCTGCGCGTGGTTCAGCGCCTCGACCGTCTGCGGCATGATGCCGTCGTCGGCTGCGACCACGAGGATCGCGAGGTCGGTGACCTGCGCACCACGGGCACGCATGGCGGTGAACGCCTCGTGACCCGGGGTGTCGATGAACGTGATGGCGCGCTCGATGCCCTCGTGCTCGGTCCAGACCTGGTAGGCACCGATGTGCTGGGTGATGCCGCCGGCTTCACCCTCGATGACGTTGGTCTGACGGATCGCGTCGAGCAGTCGCGTCTTACCGTGGTCGACGTGACCCATGACGGTGACGACCGGGGGACGGATCTCGAGGTCGTCTTCGCTCTCGGCTTCCAGCTCGGCCTCGAGGTCGAGACCGAAGCCCTCGAGGAGCTCCTTGTCCTCGTCCTCGGGCGAGACCATCTGGATCTTGTAGCCGAGCTCGGCACCGAGGACCTCGAACGTCGCCTCGTCCAGCGACTCGGTGGCCGTGGCCATCTCGCCGAGGTTGAAGAGGATCGTCACGAGGGTTCCGGGCTGCACCGTGTAGCCGGTCAGCGTCTCGATCTTGTCGGCGAAGTCCGCGATCGATGCGCCGCGACGCATGCGGATGATCTCTCCGTTACCGCGGGTGACGTTGACGCCACCGACGACCGGAGCACTCCGCATCTCGAACTCTTGCCGCTTCGCCCGCCGCGACTTGCGCTGCTTGCTCTTGCCGCCGCCCTTACCGAAGGCACCTGCGGTACCACCGCCGGGGCCGCGGCCACGACCGCCACCGCCGCCGGGACGACCGGCGAAGCCGCCGCCGCCACCGGGACGTGCTCCGGGACCACCGGCACCGCCGGGTCCACCAGCACCGCCGGGGCGACCGGGGCCGCCGGGACGCTGCTGGAACGGAGCACCGGGACGACCGCCCTGGCCACCACGAGGGGCACCGGGACGAGGCGAGCCGGGACGCGGTGCACCCGGACGGGGTGCGCCGGGACGCGGAGCCTGCGGACGGGGGATGTTGCCAGGCGTCGGACGCTGGCCCATGCCCTGTGCGGACGCGAAGGGGTTGTTGCCCGGACGGGGGCCGGCCGGACGCTGGCCCATGCCCTGCGCAGAGGAGAAGGGGTTGTTGCCCGGACGCGGAGCGCCGGGGGTGGGTGCGCCGCCTTCAGCGGGCGCGGGTGCCTCCGGGGCTGCCGGCGCAGGAGCCTCTGCCGCGGGGGCAGGAGCGGGCGCGGCAGGCGCGGGCGCCGCGGGGGCCGGAGCCTCCGGGGCAGGCTTGGGACCGGGCTTCGGACCCGGGGTCGGCGCCGGCTTGGCAGCGGAGCCCGTACCGGGCTTCGTCGCGGATGCCGCGGCAGGCTTCGCCGCAGGAGCGGCGGGGGCTGCGCCCTTGAGCGAGCTGTCGGCCTCGATCGCCGCGCGCAGCTTGCGCGCCACCGGCGGTTCGATGGTCGAAGACGGGCTCTTCACGAACTCGCCGAGTTCCTTGAGCTTTGCAAGTGCGATCTTGCTGTCGACGCCGAGTTCGGCGGCGATCTCATGTACGCGTGGTTTACCAGCCACAATTCTCCTGTCTGAGTCGGTCCACCCAGACAGGGCAGACCACTAGTCGCGGACGGGTCTCATTTCGAGCCGTTCACTTTGTTTCCATAGCTGTTCAGCCTTTGTTTCTTGGTGGGTGCTGTTCGAAGGTCCGTGTGTCCAGCTGAGTGGTCACACGCAGTGCTCGTCCGAAAGCTCGTCGCCGCAGAGCGGCCTGGATGCAATCAGGTGTCGGATGCACCCACGCGCCGCGCCCCGACAGGACAGCACTCTCATCGGGGATGAGGGTGTCGTTCTGGGCCACCACCCGAAGAAGGGCGGAGCGGGGAGCACGCGTGCGACAACCGACGCACGTTCGTACGGGTTCCATCTTACACCTGCGTTTCACCCCGCCTCGCCCGTTCCCGGGCGCGGCGGAAGGCCGAAGGGGATCAGTCGAGGACGCTGTCCGGCTGGATGTCGATCTTCGCACCGGTGAGCTTGGCGGCCAGACGCGCGTTCTGACCCTCCTTGCCGATCGCCAGCGACAGCTGGTAGTCGGGCACCAGGGCGCGGACGGCCTTGGTGCCGGCATCGAGCACGAAGGAGCTCGTGACCTTCGCCGGCGAGAGGGCGTGGGCGACGAAGGTCGGCAGATCGGCGTCGTAGTCGACGATGTCGATCTTCTCCCCCGCGAGCTCCTCGGTCACGGCGCGCACGCGACGGCCCATCTCGCCGATGCAGGCGCCCTTGGCGTTGATCGACGGGTCGTTCGCCTTGACCGCGATCTTCGTGCGGTGGCCGGCCTCGCGGGCGAGCGCGACGATCTCGACCAGTCCCGCCGCGATCTCCGGCACCTCGAGCGCGAAGAGCTTGCGCACGAGCCCCGGGTGGGTGCGGGAGACGGTGATCTGCGGGCCCTTGAGTCCCTTGGCGACGCTCGTGACGTACACGCGCAGGCGTGAACCGTGGGTGTACTCCTCGCCCGGCACCTGCTCCTCGGGGGGCAGGATCGCCTCGACGGCTCCGAGATCGACGTGGATCATGCGGGGGTTCGGGCCCTGCTGGATCACGCCGGCGACGATGTCGCCCTCTTTGTCCTTGAAGTCACCGAGCACGACGTCGTCCGCGATGTCGCGCAGACGCTGGCTGATGACCTGCTTGGCGGCGAAGGCCGCGATACGCCCGAAATCGTCCGGCGTGGCGTCCTCTTCGCCGATGATCGCGCCCTCTTCGTCCTTGACGACCTGCAGCACGGCGACGTGGCCGGTCTTGCGGTCGAGGTCGACGCGAACGCCCTCGGGCGTGACGCCGTCGGCGGCGACGTGCTTGGAGTACGCGGTCAGGATCGCCTGCTCGATGATGGCGACGAGTTCTTCGAAGGGGATCGCCTTCTCCTTCTCGATCCCTCGCAGCAGACTCAGTTCGATGTCCATGACGGCCTCTCTATTCAGCTCTCGTCGCGCCTGTTCGCACGCGCGACATCCGTACCACGATACCCTGTGCCCACCGGCTCCCGCACGGCGGCGGCGGCGTCGGGATACACGAGCCGCTCGAGGAGGAGCACGTGAGCACATTCGACACGATCGTGATCGGCGCCGGGATGTCGGGGCTCACGAGCGCCCGGATGCTCGCCGACGCGGGCCAGAGCGTCGTGGTCCTGGAAGGACGCGACCGCATCGGCGGTCGGATGCACACCGACCGCGGCGCCGGATTCCCGGTCGACCTCGGCGCGTCGTGGATCCATGGGATCGAGGACTCGCCTCTGTGGAACCTCGTCCACGCGCTGAGGATCCCGGCGATCGAATACACCGTGGGGAGCTTCCAGGTGGGCGGGCGCCCGATCGAGAACTTCGACGGCGACGGGCATCCGATGGACGAGGGGGCCACCGCGCAGTGGATCGCCGACGTCGACATGGCCGATCGTCTGCTCGTGGAGGAGATCGCCGCCTCCTCCCCCGGCGACACCTACCTGGATGTGACCGAGCGTGCCCTCGACCGGTCGGGATTCGCGCCGGAGCGCATCGACGACATCCGCGAGTTCTTCCGCCATCGGGTCGAGGAGCAGTGCGGGGCCTGGATCGGCGACCTCGACGCCCATGGCCTCGACGAGGACGCGATCGAGGGCGACGAGGTGATCTTCCCGCGCGGGTATGACGAGCTGCCCCGACGCATCGGCTCCGGCCTCGATGTGCGCCTGGAGACGGTCGTGACGCGGGTGAGCCGGTCGGGCGACGGCGTCGTCGTGCACGCGGGCGAGACGCAGTACCGGGCCGCCAGGGCGATCGTGACCGTGCCCCTCGGGGTGCTCAAGGCGGGGACGATCGCGTTCGAGCCGGCACTGCCCGACGCGGTCGCAGGCCCCGTCTCCCGGCTCGGGATGGGCGTCTTCAACAAGGTGTTCGTCCAGTTCCCCGAGCGCTTCTGGAACGAGGGGACCTACGTGATCCGTGCCCTCGGCGAGGCCGGCGAGCACTGGCACTCCTGGTACGACGTCTCCGCCGTCAGCGGCATCCCGACACTGCTGACCTTCGCCGCCGGACCCTTCGGTCGCCGTATGCAGGAGCTTCCCGATGCGGAGATCGTCGCCGACGCGGTGAGTGCACTGCGGGTCCTCTACCCGGATGCCGTGGGCGAGCCGCTCGCCCACTGGGTCACCCGCTGGGGTGAGGACGAGTTCTCGAACGGCTCCTACTCGCACCTCGCACTGGGTTCCACGCATCACGACCACGACGCGCTCGCAGGGCCCGTCGACGGGGTACTGCACTTCGCCGGCGAGGCCACCTGGGGCGACGAACCGGCAACGGTCGGTGCGGCGTTCTACTCCGGGCACCGGGCCGCGGAGCGCATCCTCCATCGCCCCGTCGACCTCACGGACTTCGCGGCCCGCATCACCGCGCGGGAGCAGACGGAAGCGCGTTGATCGCTCCGATCAGCCGGAACAGGTTGCCCACCTGCCGCTGATCCAGGTGCAGGATCAGACGCGGCAGGTCGAGGTTGTCGTCGTCGGCGACCTCGGGCTGCCGCGGAGCCGTCCGCTCGATCCGGCCCGTCGAGAGCATCGAGGCGAACTGCTGGTTGAGCGTTTCGATCTCGTCATCCGTCGGCACGGCCTTCAGGCGCAGCACCAGGGCGTCGCCCACCCACCGCAACGAGTCGTAGTTGTGCCAGAACCCGGTGATCTCCGCGCGCGCCGCCTCCACCGAATCCGTGATCACGACGCGGTCGAAGTCACCCTCCGAGATCACCCCGGTCGGAGCGAGGTGATCGTCGATGAAGCTGCGCAGACCCTGCCAGAAGGTGCCCCCGGGCTCGTCGAGGAGAACGATGGGGGTCGGCTCGGCCTTCCCCGTCTGCTGAAGGGTGAGCAGCTCGAACATCTCGTCGAGAGTGCCGAATCCGCCGGGAAGGCAGATGAATCCAAGCGATTCCTTGATCAGCATGAGTTTGCGCGTGAAGAAGTACTTCATCGCGACGACGTGGTCCTGACCGGTCACGAAGCCGTTCGGCTTCTCCTCGAAGGGCAGCCGGATGGAGACGCCCAGCGAGAGAGCGGGGCCCGCTCCCTCCGACGCCGCCTGCATGATGCCGGGTCCGGCACCCGTGACGACCATCCAGCCGTCGCCCGCCAGGGCCGCCGCCACATCGCGAGCCGTGAGGTAGAGCGGATCGTCATGCCGGGTGCGGGCCGATCCGAAGACGGTCACCTTGGGGACTCCGCGGAACGGCGCGAACAGCCGGAACGCATCGCGCATCTCAGCCAGAGCCGCCGAGGCGATCTTGAGGTCGAGACGATCGGCACCGTCCTCGCCGAGCAGGATCGCCGTGCGCAGCATGCGCATGATCAATCGTCGATCGGCGTGCACTCCCGCGTCGTCGAGCACGGCGTTGATCTCGGAGCTGAGGGCCTCGGGGAGTGGTTCGTCGATCATGTCACCAGGGTGTCATGGGACGGTGCGACCGCGGGCCGCAACGCCGGGGTGTCGCTGCGAGACGCCGGCACCTCCCTGTCACGGCACCGCCACGGTGTCAATGCCCGTGACCACCACCACGGCAGGCGGCACGCTGATGCCATGACCGAGATCACAGGACCCGAAGCCCTCGCCCGCGTCGCCGAGCTCGTGGAGGACATCGACATCACGATGCTCACCACCACCGACGACGACGGCAACCTCGTGAGTCGACCGATGTCGACCCGGCAGATGGACGATGCCGGCGACATCTGGTTCTTCACCTCCGAAGACACCGAGAAGGTCGATGAAGCGCGCAAGCACCGTGACGTCGGACTCGCCTACTGCGATGCGAAGGGGATGCGCTACGTGTCCGTCGCGGGAACGGCAGAGGTCGTGCATGACCGCGCGAAGATGGAGGAGCTCTACGCCGCGTCTCTGGAGATCTGGTTCGCCGACGGCCTCGACACTCCCGGCATCGCGCTTCTGAAGGTGACCCCGAAGGTCACGGAGTTCTGGGAACCCTCGAAGGGCAGGCTCGCGCTTGCTGCGGGTGCGCTCAAGTCCCTCGTCACCCGCGACACGCCTGACGACGACATCATGAACCACGGCCGCATCGTCTGCTGACGACGCGGCCGCACGGGCTCAGCGGGTGGAGAGCCGCCCGACGACCTCGTCGACGGTGACCGCGTCACGCTCCCCCGTGGCGCGGTCCCACAGCTCGACCTGGCCTTCGGCGGCCCCACGTCCGACGATGACGATCTTCGGGACGCCGACGAGTTCGGCGTCCCCGAACTTCACACCGGGCGATACCTTGGGGCGGTCGTCGTAGAGCACGTCGAGTCCCGCGGCCTCGAGCTGCGCGGAGATGCTCTCCGCCACCTCGAACGCGACCTGATCGCGACCCGCGGCGACGACCTGCACGTCGAACGGCGCGACGGACGCCGGCCAGATGAGGCCCTTGTCGTCGTTGTTGAGCTCGGCGATGATCGCGAGGATGCGGGTCACACCGATGCCGTACGAACCCATCGTCACCGTGACGAGCTTGCCGTTCTCGTTCAGCACCTTCAGCCCCAGGGCCTCGGCGTACTTGCGGCCGAGCTGGAAGACGTGTCCGATCTCCATGCCTCGCGCGAGCTCGACCGGCCCCGAGCCGTCGGGCGCCGGGTCCCCCGCGCGCACGTTCGCGATCTCCACGACGCCGTCGGCGGCGAAGTCGCGTCCGGCGACGACGGAGTGCGCGTGCTTCTGGTCGATGTTCGCGCCGGTGATCCAGCTCGTGCCCTCGCTCACACGCGGGTCGACCAGGTAGCGGATCCCGGTCGCGGACTCCTCGCCGAGCACCGCCCCTGTGGGCGACCAGGGGCCGATGTAGCCCTTCACGAGCAGCGGGTTGTTCTCGAAGTCGTCGGCGGTCGCCGTCTCGACCTCGGCGGGCGCGAAGGCGACCTCGGCGCGCTTCTCGTCGACCTCGCGATCGCCGGGGATGCCGACGATGACCAGTTCGCGCGTGCCGTCGAGGTGCGTGAGTGCGAGCACGACGTTCTTGAGGGTGTCGGCCGCGGTGTACTCGCCCTCGAGCTCACGGTTCGCGTGCACGACCAGCGTCTCGATGGTCGGCGTGTCCGGGGAATCGAAGATCACCGGGGTCGCGTCGGCGTCGTAGGCGATCGCCTCCGGAACCGCGGTGGTGAACGCCTCGACGTTGGCCGCGTATCCACCGGCGCTGCGCACGAAGGTGTCTTCTCCGACCGGTGTCGGGTGCAGGAACTCCTCGCTGCGGGATCCGCCCATGGCGCCGGCGTCGGCCTGGACGATCACGTACTCGAGTCCGAGCCGCTGGAAGATGCGCTCGTACGCGTCGCGCTGCGCCTGGTAGCTGGCGTCGAGACCCTCGTCGGACGAGTCGAAGGAGTACGCGTCCTTCATCGTGAACTCGCGGCCGCGGAGCAGGCCCGCCCGGGGGCGCGCCTCGTCACGGTACTTGTCCTGGATCTGGTAGATCGTGAGCGGCAGGTCTTTGTACGACGAGTACAGGTCCTTCACCAGCATGGTGAAGGCCTCCTCGTGCGTGGGCGCGAGGAGGTAGTCGCCACCCTTGCGATCCTGAAGACGGAAGAGCAGATCGCCGTACTCGTCCCAGCGGCCGGTGGCCTCGTAGGCCTCACGCGGCATGAGAGCCGGGAAGTGCACCTCCTGCGCGCCGGCAGCAGCCATCTCCTCGCGGACGACGGTCTCGATCTTCGACTTGACGCGCAGCCCCAGTGGCAGCCACGCGAAGATGCCGGCGGCCTGCGGGCGGATGTATCCGGCCCGGATCAGCAGCCGATGGCTGGCGACCTCTGCGCCTGCAGGGTCTTCACGGAGCGTGCGGAGGAAGAAGTTCGAAAGACGAGTGACCACGGAGCAAGTCTAGTGAGCCGCGGTCACTCGTCTTCGACCGTGTCAGTTCAGCGCCGGAAGGTTCCCCGGGACCACACCGCCCGCGTAGAGGTCGGCGGCGAGCTCCTGCAGCGCGGTCAGCGCGACGCGCTGCGGCAGCGGACCGTACGAGATGCGCGCGACGCCGAGCTTCTCGTACTCGGAGGCGGCGAGGGCACCGGGGAGCCCGATGACGCTGACCTTGCGCTCTCCGATGCCCTCGACGAGCTGACGGGTGACGTTCATGTCGAGGATGCCGGGGATGAACACGGCCGTCGCTCCCGCGTCGAGGTACGCCCGACCGCGCTGGATGGCGTCGGCGATGCTCTCCGGCACCGGGCGCCCTCCGGCGCGGACGAACGCGTCGGTGCGGGCGTTGAGGGCGAACGGGACGCCCTCGTCCTCCGCCGCCTTCACGATCGCTGCGACAGCGGCGACGGACTCGTCGAGCGGCTTGAGGCGATCCTCGATGTTCGCGCCGACGACCCCGACGCCGATCGCGAGGCGCGTGGTCTCGCCCGCGTCGCCGTATCCGTCATCGAGGTCGGCCGAGACCGGCACCGCGACGGCAGCCGCGATGCGACCCACCATGTCGATCATGATCTCGCGCGGAGTGGCACCGTCGTCATAGCCGAACGACGCGGCGATGCCGTGTCCGGCCGTGGCGATCGCCTTCGTCTCGGGGAGGGCGGCGACCGCCCGCGCGGAGACGACGTCCCACACATTCACGACGCGGAGGATCTCCGGTACGTCATAGAGTCCGACAAGGGTCTGGGCCTTGGCTGCAGTGGTCATGAGTCCACGCTAACGCGGGTTGGCATCCGCAGGGCCGGTTCGCCGAGCTCCTCGCGATCACTCGCGCCTAGGGTGGAGCCATGCCTCAGCGCCGATCACACGTCGCCCCGTCTGCCGCCCAGACCGAACTGGCCTCGGCGCTCGCCGCTCTGCGCGAGTCGGCCGAAGTCCCCGTCGACTTCCCTGAGGATGTGATCGCCGAAGCTGAGGCATCGACGGCGACCGTACCCGAACTCGACCTTCGCGACATCCCCTTCGCGACGCTCGATCCCGAGGGTTCTCGCGACCTCGATCAGGCTTTTCATCTCGAGCGCGACGGCAGCGGCTACACGGTTCGCTACGCGATCGCCGACGTCCCCGGCTTCGTCGTCCCGGGTGGCGCGGTCGATGCCGAGGCTCGGCGGCGCGGACAGACCCTGTACGCCGCCGACGGCTCGATCCCCCTGCATCCGCGGGTCCTGAGCGAGGATCGCGCGTCGCTGCTCGCCGATGTCGATCGACCGGCATTGGTGTGGACATTCGCCCTCGACTCCGCCGGCGTGGTCTCGACCTTCCGTCTGGAGCGCGCGTTGATCCGCTCGCGCGCCCAGCTCGACTACGCCACGACCCAGATGTCGCTCGATCTCGGCGAAGACGGGCCGGCCGCGCTGCTGCCCGAGATCGGCGCCCTGCGGATGGAGCAGGAGCGCCTGCGCGGCGGAGCGAGCCTGAACCTGCCCGATGAAGAGGTCGTGCGCGCCCAGGACGGCACCTATGCGATCGAGCGTCGCAGCCCGCTGCCCGTGGAGGAATGGAACGCCCAGCTCTCGCTCATGACGGGGATGGCAGCCGCGACCCTGATGCTCGATGCCGGGGTGGGGATCCTTCGGACCATGCCGGAACCGGATGACGCTGCGTTCGAGACGTTCCGGCACCAGACGGAAGCCCTCGGTCGACCGTGGACGACGGGCACCTACGGCGAGTACCTGCGAAACCTCGACCGCGCCGACCCGATGACGCTCCCCGTGCTGGAGGCCGCTTCGTCACTGTTCCGCGGAGCGGGGTATCTGGTGTTCGACGGCGAGACGCCGAAGGATGCTGTGCAGGCCGCCATCGCCGCCCCCTATGCTCACGCGACCGCTCCCCTGCGCCGGCTGGTCGATCGGTGGGCCCTCGCGATCTGCCTCGCCGCCTCGAACGGCACGCCTGCCCCCGATTGGGCACGCGCCTCACTCGCCGAGCTGCCCGCGCTGATGCAGGAGTCCGGTCAGCGCGCCTCACGACTGAACGCCGCCACGATCAACAGCGTCGAAGCCGCGCTCCTCACGCCGCTGGTCGGCTCGACGATGGAAGCGACCGTGATCGAGCTGCGGGGCGAGCGTGCGGCGATCCAACTCGCCGACCCCGCGGTCACGGCGACGGCACCCCTGCCCATGGGGGCGAAGCCGGGCGATGTCGTTCAGCTCCGGGTGGCTCGGGCTGACATCGCGAAGGGAGAGGTCGAGTTCGCGATCTGAACATCTCGACCACCGCTACCCTGTCGAGATGGATCATGCTGAGCGCGCTGAGAGGTTCGTCGCATCGACGTACCCTCACGCCGAGATCGCTATCGTCGCCGGAAGCACAGCACGCGAGGAACGCACCGCGACCAGCGACATCGATCTTCTGCTCATCGGCGCGTATCTCTTCGGCCAGGTTCCGCAGTCCGGCGAGGCCGCCACTCATGAGTTCGAAGGCGAGATCTTCGAGGTGTTCGCCTACACGCCGCAAGGCTTCGAAGAATGGGCGGATCGCGGAGTTACCCAGCAGCGCCCGGTGATCGCGCACATGCTCGTGGAGGGGGTCGCGATCCGCGAGAACGCCGCGTTCGACGCTCTTCGATCGCGGTGGAGTGACATTCTCGCCGCCGGTCCACGCCTGGATGTGACGGAGTCTCGGTTGCGGCGGTACATGATCACCGACCTGCTCGACGATCTGAGGGACGCGACGGACGTTCTGGAGCAACGGGTGATCGCCGGCACGCTGTTCGAGCGGATCGCGGAGTTGATGCTGTTGGACGGTGGACGCTGGGTCGCGACCGGCAAGTGGCTTCCGCGACGCCTGCGCGATCTGAGCCAGGAGCGTGCTGACCTGCTGAGTACCCCCTTGCTCGCCGACGACCTCGCCGGCTTCGCTGATCGCGTCGAGGCGGAACTCGAGCGCGCGGGCGGACGGGTGCAGGCGGGATTCGTCCGCTGACGTCAGTCGGCTGGCGTCGCCACGGTCGTCATGACCAGGAGCTGAGGATCGCTCAGGTCGAGCGACACCGTGATCGAGGCGAACGCGGCGAGCGAGTCGACGTGCGTTCCTCCGCAGAGGATCACGGCCTCGCCCTCGGGGAGTTCGCAGTGCCAACGACGACGGTCGACGATGGACGGGCCCTCGGTCTCGACGCTGCTGGAGACACCGGCGGCGACCCATGCCGCGAGCTGGTCGTTGACGCGTGCTTCCCGATCAGTGAGCGTCGCCGCGAACGTCTCGGTGTCGAACCCGGCCCTGCGCAGGCTCTTGCCCAGACGGTACTCGTCGACGGCCCCGTCCTCGTGGATCCGACTCGACTGATTGGCGCGGCCCTCGAAGTCGGGGGCACCGAGGGCGTCGACACCGGGGTCCTTGCGCCAGAGGTCCGCCAGGGCCCGGTCCAGCGCGAGAGAGGCGAGGTGACATGCGGTGTGGCCGCGGCTGAGGCCGACACGACGCGCACCCTCGACCGAGAGCGTCACCCGCGCGCCCTCGACGAGAGCAGCCGGAGCGGCACCCTCGATCCGATGCCCGACGAGCCAGGTCCAGCCGTCGGCCCCGCGCTTGACGGGGATGTCGCTCCCGACGGCGAACTCGCCCTCATCCGAGATCGCGGCCATCAGCGCCTCCGTCACCTGGACGGTGTCGCCGGCGACCGCGATGGTCCCCGTGTCGCCGGGCTGATCCGGCCAGGTGTGGTCGACGGGGTGGAACGGCGTCGTGTCGACGACCACGACGGGGCCGTCCGGGTGGTTCTCGACACGGGTGACGATGCCATCTCCGGCGATGGCCCCTGCCGCGAAGGTCACGATGGTGGGCGTCGACATGGCTCTCCTAGGATTCGACGGCATGCAGTCGGCGCGCGGGCTCCACGGCCCGCAACTGACGTGTCAGTGGGACGGGGGGATGGTGAAGCTGGCGAGCTTGTCGCCCTCGACGACGAAGATGCCGTCGGATTCACCGTTGAAGACGCGACTCGCCCATCCGAAACGGAGGCGCGTGGTGTCGCCCTCGGTCTCGGCGGAGAGCACGGTCATCTGCGCACCGGCGCCGATCGCATCGCTGCCCGCCCATTCGCGCACTCCAGCGTGACCGGCCTTGACCGTACCCCAATCGCTGACGAAACCGTCGACGGTGAAGGCATCCACGAATGCCTCGGTGTCGGCGGCGTTGATCGCGTGGATCATCGCCTGCACAGGAGCGGGAAGGGTGTGATCGGACATCTGGTGCGCCTCCTGGCTCAGACCGTGACGACCTGGGCGGTGCCGAGCGGCGCTTCCGGGCCCATCTCGGCGGCGATGCGGTTGGCCTCTTCGATCAGCGTGGCGACGATGTCCGCCTCGGGCACGGTCTTGATGACCTCGCCCTTCACGAAGATCTGCCCCTTGCCGTTGCCCGAGGCGACGCCGAGGTCGGCCTCTCGAGCCTCGCCGGGTCCGTTGACGACGCAGCCCATCACCGCGACCCGCAGCGGGACGGTCATGTCCTTGAGTCCCTCGGTGACGTTCTCGGCCAACGTGTAGACGTCGACCTGCGCACGACCGCACGAGGGGCACGAGACGATCTCGAGCTTGCGCTCACGCAGGTTCAGCGACTGCAGGATCTGGTGGCCCACCTTGACCTCTTCGGCCGGCGGCGCCGACAGCGACACCCGGATCGTGTCGCCGATGCCCTCGCCGAGCAGGATGCCGAACGCCGTGGCGCTCTTGATCGTGCCTTGGAACGCCGGGCCGGCCTCGGTCACGCCGAGGTGCAGAGGCCAATCGCCCCGCTCAGCCAGCAGCCGGTACGCCTTGACCATCACGATCGGGTCGTTGTGCTTGACCGAGATCTTGAAGTCGTGGAAGTCGTGCTCCTCGAACAGCGACGCCTCCCAGACGGCGCTCTCGACCAGCGCCTCGGCCGTCGCCTTGCCGTACTTGGTGAGGATGCGGCGGTCGAGCGATCCGGCGTTGACACCGATGCGCAGCGAAACACCCGCGGCCTTCGCCGCCTCCGCGATCTTGCCGACGTTGCCGTCGAACTCCCGGATGTTCCCGGGGTTCACTCGAACCGCGCCGCATCCGGCGTCGATCGCCGTGTAGATGTAGCGCGGCTGGAAGTGGATGTCCGCGATCACAGGGATCTGGCTCTTCATCGCGATGATCTTCAGCGCGTCGGCATCGTCCTGATGCGGCACTGCGACGCGCACGATCTCGCAGCCGGAGGCCGTGAGCTCGGCGATCTGCTGGAGAGTCCCGTTGATGTCGGTCGTCTTCGTGGTCGTCATCGACTGCACGCTGACGGGAGCGTCGCCGCCCACGAGCACCTTGCCCACTTTGATCTGCCGGGACTTACGGCGCGGGGCGAGGACTTCGGGGATCTTCGGCATTCCGAGGTTCACTGCTGGCACCCCTCAAGCCTACGCCGCCAGGATGCAAGTGGGCTGGACGGACGCACCTACGCTGGATGAATGGCAGTCGTCCTCCTCACCGGCTTCGAACCCTTCGACGGCGCCGCGCGCAACCCCTCTGCGGATGCGGTGAACGCCGTCGTGGCCGACTACGACGGCCCGCACGACCTGGTCGTCGCGACTCTTCCCGTCGCGTTCGACGCCTCGGCGCGCCGCCTGCGCGCCCTGATCGAGCGCCACTCCCCTGAAGTCGTCATCGCCACCGGACTCGCCGGTGGGAGCTCGCACATTGCCCTCGAGCGCATCGGGGTGAACCTGATCGATGCGCGCATCCCCGACAACGACGACGCTCAGCCCGTCGACGTGCCCAGCGAGGCCGGCGGCCCTGCGGCGCGGTTCTCGACGCTTCCCGTCAAGCGTCTCGTCGACGAGCTGATCGCCGAAGGACTCCCGGCGCGGCTCTCGCTGTCGGCGGGCGCGTACGTGTGCAACCACGTGCTGTACACCGCGCTGGGTGCGATCGGCCCGAATGCCATCGCAGGGTTCGTGCACCTCCCCTGGTCGACCGGCACCGCTCCCGCAGACGCTCCGCATCTCGCCGAGGCGCAGCTGGCTCGCGCGGTGCGTCTCGTCGTCGATCACGCCCTCGACACCGAGACGAAAGAGCCGGGCGGCAGCATCTGGTGACGTCATCGCGCTCGGGCCGCCACGCGCGATGTGGTAGTTTCGGCCCCATGCTCGCGAACTTCACCTGGTGGCCCGCCTTCTAGGCGGTGTGTTCGCGTTCCCACGAATTCAGACCGCCGACCTCGGCGGTCTTTTCGTTGCGCCGAGCCGGAGCACAGCACAGGAGACATCGATGACCCTCTCACG
This sequence comes from Microbacterium maritypicum, assembly GCF_008868125.1. Taxonomy (NCBI): domain Bacteria; kingdom Bacillati; phylum Actinomycetota; class Actinomycetes; order Micrococcales; family Microbacteriaceae; genus Microbacterium; species Microbacterium maritypicum. The sequence continues at coordinate 1,376,581 of NZ_WAAQ01000001.1, read as the reverse complement.
ACTCGCCGAGCTCAGCGCCGATCCGACGGCGTCCTTCGTGCTGATCGCCCGTGACGGCGCCGACACCGTCGAGCTGCTCAGCGGGGAGGTCGTCGACGTCGATCTGCTCGCGGACATCCCGCTGACCATCGACGGCACCCCTCGCGAGGTGTTCTCGATGGTCCCCTATCGCCAGGTGCGTGAACGCGGGTTCGTCGCCCAGGACGACGGTGCGCCGCTGCGGTGCGTGGTCGTCGACGAGCACCTGCACCTGCCCACCGCGGAACTTCTCACGGCCCTCCCCCGCACACCCGTCGCGCTCCACGACGACGGCTTCGACATCGCCGACGCCGAGTACGCCGCGATCGTCGAGAAGGTCATCGCCGAAGAGATCGGCCGTGGGGAGGGTGCGAACTTCGTCATCCGGCGCGATTTCACCGCCGGCATCGACGTCGACGACCGGACGGCCGCCCTCACCTGGTTCCGTGCGCTGCTCACGCACGAACGCGGCGCCTACTGGACTTTCGCCGTCGTCACTCCCGGGCACATCGCCGTCGGCGCCAGCCCGGAGGCCCATGTGGTCGCCCGCGAAGGCATCGTCACGATGAACCCGATCTCCGGAACGTTCCGTCACCCGGCCGGTGGTTCGACGAAGGAGACGCTGATCGACTTCCTCGCCTCGACCAAGGAGACCGAGGAACTGTTCATGGTCGTCGACGAGGAACTCAAGATGATGAGCGCCGTGTGCTCCGACGGTGGGCGGATCACCGGCCCCCACCTCAAGGAGATGTCGCGGCTCACGCACACCGAGTACATGCTTCGCGGACGCAGCTCCCTCGATCCGCGCGACATCCTGCGCGAGACCATGTTCGCGCCGACCGTCACCGGGTCGCCCATGCAGAACGCGTGCGCCGTCATCCGTCGCCACGAGCACGAACCCCGCGGCTACTACTCCGGAGTCGCCGCCCTGTTCACCCCGAACGCCGACGGCGGCCACGACCTGGACGCGCCGATCCTCATCCGTACCGTGTACCTCCAGGACGGAACCCTCCGCGTGCCGGTCGGTGCGACGCTCGTTCGGCACTCCGACCCGATGGGCGAGGTGTCCGAGACGCACGGCAAGGCCGCCGGTGTGCTGGGTGCCATCGGAGCGATCGACCGGGACCGCGTCGCCGAGGCACGCAGCGATGCGGACGCTCCGGGCGGGGCACGTGCCCTCGCCGACGACCCCGCGATCGCCGAGCTGCTCTCGTCGCGCAACGCCCGTCTGGCCGAGTTCTGGCTCAACCCGCAGGGCGAGGAGTTCACGGGCCCGTTCGCCGGACACTCGGCCCTCGTCGTGGATGCCGAGGACCGTTTCACGACCATGCTCGCCCACCAGCTGCGCCATCTGGGTCTCGCGGTGACCATCGCCCCCTGGAGCGAGGTGCGGGACGCCGATCTGGATGCCGCAGACCTCGTCGTCGCAGGCCCAGGTCCCGGAGATCCGCGGGATACGGAGAACGCCCGCATCGCCAGGATGCGCGCCGTGGTCGCGCGTCGACTCGATTCCGACGCACCGCTGCTCGCGGTGTGCCTCAGCCACCAGATCCTCGCCGACAGGCTCGGCATCTCGCTGACTCCGCTCGATACCCCGCATCAGGGTCTGCAGAAGTCCGTGCCGGTGTTCGGAGAGGACGCATCGATCGGCTTCTACAACACCTTCACCGCGCGGGTCAGCCCTGGCACGATGACCGTCGGGGATGCCGACGTGTCAGCGGATCCCGACTCCGGCGATGTGTACGCGCTCCGCGGGGCGCACTTCGCCTCGGTGCAGGGACATCTCGAGTCGATCCTCTCGCGCGACGGGATCCGCACGCTCGAGCGCCTCGTGTCGCACGCCCTCGCCTGATCCGTCGAACCGGGGTCGGTCAGAGCTCGAGCGATACTCGGGAGCGGAGCAGGCGTCGCTCCGCGTCGTTCACCGTGAGCTCGTGGGCATCGTGGAGAGCGGCGAGAGCCTCGTCTTCCCGTCCGGCTCGCCGCAGCAGGTCACCGCGCACGGCATGCCAGAGGTGGAAGCGCACCAGATCATCATGAAGGACCTCCACCTCTGCGAGCGCGTGCTTCACGTCGCCGGTCTGCCCGACCGCGACGGCGCGATTGAGACGAACCACGGGCGACGCATCGTGGACGAGAAGCAGATCGTAGAGCGCGACGATCTGGGCCCAGTCCGTGTCGGCGAAGTGCTGCGCATCGGAATGGCACGCGGCGATGGCCGCATGCAACTGCCAACGACCTGACCGCCGCATCCCGGCAGCGCGCGAGAGCGCTCGATGGGCATCGCGTTGAAGCGCGGCGTCCCACCGCGTCCGGTCCTGGTCGGCGAGCAGCACCATCTCGCCCTCGAGCGCTCGCGCGGGCTCCCTGCTGCGATGGAACTTCAGCAGCGCCACCAGCCCCCATGCTTCGGGTTCACCAGGGAGGGCGTGCGCCACGACCTCCGCCAGCCACAGTGCGTCTTCTGCGACGTCGCGATCCGCCCCGGAGTCCGCGCCCGGCAGGAGATGCGCCATGTTGTACATGACCGAGATCACGGTGAGGACCATGTCCAGGCGCGGTGCCCGCTCCCCGCCCTCCGGCACACGCAGCGGGATCCCTGCCGCGCCGATCCTGCGCTTGGCGCGCACGATGCGCTGTCCGACCGCGGTCGGAGTGCTCATCGTCGCCCTGGCGATCTGCTCGGTCGTGAGGCCGCACACCGCGCGCAGGGTGAGCGCGAGCTGTGCGGGCTCGGACAGCGCCGGATGGCAGCATCCGAACAGCAGAGGCAGTCGCTCGTCCATTTCGGTGTCGACCAGCGGCGCCCGGTCGGAGAGGATCGCGAGCTTCTGGCGGTAGCGCTTGTCGCGGCGCAGCCGATCGAGTGCGTTGTGACGCGCAGCCGTAGTGAGCCACGCGGCCGGATTCGGCGGGACTCCCCTCACGCGCCATCCGACCAGAGCTTCGGCGACAGCCTCGGCCACGGACTCCTCCGCGAGATCGAGGTTGCCGAGCGACGTGGTGAGGGCCGCGACGATCCGGGCGGATTCGGCTCGGACCACCCGCTCCAGGGCGCGATCGGATGCCGCGTCCCCCGATGACGCGGCATCCGAGGCGTTCACTGCTCGAACTGGCTGTAGTCCGTCACGATCGGACGGATCTCGACCGAGGTGCCCTCGAGCTCGAGCATCGGCCACGTCCGCGCCAGGGCGATCGCGGCGTCGAGGTCGGCCACATCGATGAGAGTGAAGCCGCCGACGGCCTCACGGGCCTCCGTGAAGGGACCGTCGACGACGACTGCGCCCGTGGCCCCGTGTCGCACGGTGGTCGCCGCATCAACCGGCTGCAGTTCTGCGCCGCTGTCCTCGATCGAGTCGGCATTGTCCTGGAACCACTGGTAGACACGCGCGTACACGTCTTGAGCGACCTCCGGCGAGACGGCGGCGTCGTGCTCGGGGGTGGATGTGAACATGATGACGTACTTCATGAGGTTCGTCCTTTCGTCTTGAGAACCGTTTCACCCCTTCAGCGAACGGGCAAGGACGAATTCGACACCTCAGCCGAGAAGATTCACCGGGTTGAACAGATCGGCGACGAGCAGCAGCGCTCCCATCGCGATCAGAAGCACCGCGACGACCACGGTCAGCGGCACGAGCTTCGTCGCATCGACGGGCGCCGGGGGCGGCCTGCGGAAGAGCTTGGCCCACGCGCGCTTGATACCGTCCCACAGCGCGACGACGATGTGACCACCGTCGAGCGGGAGCAGCGGGATGAGGTTGAAGACGAACAGCGCGATGTTCAGCGAGCCCAGCAGACCGAGCAGGAAGGCGAACCTGTTGAGGATGGGCGCATCGGTCGCGGCGACCTCACCTGCAAGGCGTCCGACCCCGACGACGCTCAGCGGTCCATTCGGGTCGCGTTCTCCGCCGGTGACGAGGGAGACGCCGACGTCCCACAGACGCACAGGGAGCGTGACGATCATGGATGCTACCCGAGCGGTGCTGTCCGCGGCCATCTCGGGGCCGGCGGTGAGGGGCTGCTGCACGTAGCCCATCTGCGCCCCCATCCCGACATAGCCGACCTCCTTGACGACAGGCTTTCCCGCGTCGTCGAGGACCGGCTGGCCGCTGGCGTCGGTGATCGTGCGCTCTGCCGCGATCGGCGTGAGACGCAGCGACTTCTCCGCCCCATCACGTCGCACCACCATGTCGAGCGTCTCGCCCGGTGCCGCCTGCACGATCGTGGTGGCCTCGGCGAACGTCGACACCGGCTGTCCGTCGACGGACACGATGACATCTCCCGGCTTGATCCCGGCTTCCGCGGCGGGTGAGGCCGGGTCATCCGGTGTGCACTCGGTCGCCGTCGAGCCCGCGGGCACCACGCATTCGGTCACCGATGCGATCGTGGTGGTTCCCTGCTGCAGGCCGATCCCTGACAGCAGCACGGTGAAGATCACCGTGGCGAGCACGAGGTTCATGGCGGGACCGCCGAGCATCACGACCACGCGCTTCCACACGGGCAGGCGGTAGAAGACCCGATCCTCCGCGCCCTCCGCGATGGTCTCGTCGTTCGCGCTACGCGCATCCTGGATCAATGAGCGGAAGACGCCGGAGGCCGGACCGGAGCTCTTCGACGCCGGGTACATGCCCGACATCGAGATGAAGCCCCCCAGCGGAAGCAGCTTGAACCCGTACTCCGTCTCGCCGATGCGCCGAGACCACAGCCGCGGGCCGAAGCCGATCATGTACTGACCGACGCGCACGCCGAAGAGCTTCGCGGGGACGAGATGCCCGACCTCATGCAGGCCGATCGACAGCCCGAGGCCGATCAGCATGAACAGGATGCCGGCCAGATAGAGCAGGAATTCCACGTGCCAACGTTAGTGCCCCCAGCTAGGAATCCGCCCGGCGCCGCGGCACAGCTAGGCTGAGAGCGTGAATACCCGGCAGCTGCGACTCGTGCGCGCTGCCGCCGTATCCTCGGTGGCGACGTTGCTCGCCGCACTGTCCCACACTCTGGGCGGCGGAGCGGCTCCGCATGCGCTGCTGATCCTCGCGATCGCGACTCTGGTCACACCGCTGTCCGCCGTGCTGGTCGGCGTCAGGCAGTCGCGCGGCCGTGTAGCCCTGACGGTCTTCCTCGCGCAGGGCGCCTTCCACGTCCTGTTCCAGCTGCTGGGCGCCCCGACGGGTACGACGCCGATCGCCGGCGGCGCACACTCCCACCATCTCGACGTGGCGCTTCTCGGGTCTACGGCACCCGCAGCGGCTCCCGGCGCACTGATGCTGTTCGCGCACGTCGTCGCGGCCGTGCTCACCACGATCCTGGTGTGGCGTGCGGAAGCGGTCGTGCGCATCGTCGCCCGCTGGGTCGACGCACTCTTCCGACGCGCATCCGCGCTGGCGCCCGCGATGCATCGCCGACCGCCTCGACTGCGTTCGGTCACCGTCGTCTCCTTCGACGCCGCCGTCTCGGCCGCTGTGCCCAGACGCGGTCCTCCTGCGCTCGCCCGCGACTGATCCGTCGCACCGGAGTCCGCCGACCCCCGACGGGGCGGCATCACCCCTTTCGCGGAGACGCGCCGTCGTGGCGCGCCCGCACTTCGAGCACCAGGAGATCTCTCATGTCCCGCAACACCCGTACCCGTCGTCTCAGCCTTGCCGCCCTCGGCGTCCTCGGCGGAGCCACCCTCGCCCTCGCTGTCCCCGCCATGGCCGGCGCCCACGTGGGCGTCAGCCCCGACGAGCTCGCCGCAGGAGACCACGGCGTGCTCACCTTCTCGTTCTCCCACGGCTGCGAGAACTCCCCCACCACCGCCCTGCGCATCACGATGCCCGAGGGCCTCACCTCGGTGGCACCGACCATGGACAGCAATTGGAACATCGAGGTCGAACGCGGTGATGACGGCCTCGTCAGCGCCGTGACGTACACCGCCGTCGCGCCGGTGCCCACCGACCTTCGCGGCGCGGTGAGCATGGGAGTCGGCCTGGACGAGAACACGCCCGACACGCTGGCGTTCCCCGTCGTGCAGGAGTGCGTCGAGGGTTCGACCGAGTGGACGCAGCTCGCCGAGAACGGCGAGGACCCGCACAGCCTCGACGCACCCGCCCCGGTCGTCTCCGTCACCGCGGCCGCCGCCGGCGGGCACGGCGAGCACGCCGAGACCGAAGATGCCGACAAGGGCGACGAGGCCACCGCCACGTCCGCGGTCTCCGACCCCCTGGGGGTGGCTCTCGGCGCCGGCGGTCTCGTCGCCGGCTTCGCCGCCCTCGTGGTCGCGATCCTCGCCTACCGACGCCGCGCCTGACGGCCTGCACGGCCCCTCGCGCTGCGCTCTCCGGAGCGCGAGGGGCCGTGCCGCGAGTGGTTCCCACCGCGGTCGTGAGATCATGGATCCGCCATGTCGATTGAACAACAACCGAGCTTGCCTCCCGTGCTCCGCCCCGCGAACCCGCCCCGGCGTGAGCTGTCCGAACTCGCTTCCCGTTTCGCCCGCACCGTTCGCGGTGACGTCGACGGGATCGCCCTCACCGGCATCACCCTCGCGACGGCGGATCTCCGCCCCGGCGAGGCGTTCGTCGCGATCCAGGGCGTCAATCGGCACGGTGCGGACTTCGCCGTCACCGCCGCCGAGAAGGGCGCCGTCGCCGTCATCACGGACGAGGCCGGCGCGGAGATCGCAGAAGCGGCGGGACTCCCGATCCTCGTGGTCGATGACCCTCGCGCTGTGCTCGGCGACCTCAGCGCGTGGGTCTACGGCACCGGAGCAGGCGACCCGCTCCCGTTGCTGTTCGCGACGACCGGAACCAACGGCAAGACCAGCGTCTCCCACCTGCTCGAAGGCATCCTGGATCAGATCGGCGTCGTCACCGGACTCTCCTCCACCGCCGAACGTCATATCGCCGGCGAGGTCATCGTCTCGAGGCTGACCACCCCCGAAGCCTCCGAGATGCACGCACTGCTGGCACTCATGCGCGAACGTGCGGTCGAAGCCGTCGCCGTCGAGGTCAGCGCGCAGGCGCTCTCCCGTCACCGCGTCGACGGCATCCGGTTCGACGTCGCCGGCTTCACCAACCTGAGCCACGACCACCTCGACGACTACGCCGACATGGACGAGTACTTCGAGGCGAAGCTGCCGCTGTTCCGCCCCGATCGTGCCGAGCGCGGCGTCATCTGCCTCGACTCCCCCTCGGGGGCGATCGTCGTCGACCGTGCCGAGATCCCTGTCGTCACGGTGGGCACTCCGTCCATCGCCGCAGACCCCGAGGCCGCGACCGCCGCGGACTGGGTCGTCGTCATCGACGAGGAGCGGGCAGCCGGCACCACGTTCACGATGACCGGCCCCGCCGGTTCCCTCACGACCACGGTCCCGGTGATCGGGCCGCACATGGCCGCCAACGCGGCCCTGGCGATCGTGATGCTGCTCGAAGGCGGCTACGCCTGGGATCGCATCGTCGAGGCGCTCACCCGCGACGGCGGTATCCGCGCCTATCTCCCCGGTCGCACCCAACTGGTCTCCGGAGCGACCGGCCCCGCCGTGTTCGTCGATTTCGGTCACTCCCCCGACGCGTTCGAGAAGACGCTCGCCGCCGTCCGCCGAGTGACCCCGGGCAAGGTGCTGATGCTGTTCGGTGCCGATGGCGACCGCGATGCGAGCAAACGCTTCGACATGGCGCGCACCGCTGTCGAAGGCAGCGACATCCTCGTGGTCACCGACCACCACCCGCGCTTCGAGGACCCTGCCTCCATCCGGGCGACTCTCATCGAAGGCGCCCGCAAGGCACGACCGGATGCCGAGATCCACGAGGCCTCGCCGCCCGAGAACGCGATCGTCACCGCGGTCGGACTCGTGGGCGACGGCGATGCGATCCTCTGGGCAGGCCCCGGGCATCAGGACTACCGGGACATCCGCGGGGTCCGCACGCCCTACTCGGCACGCGAGCTCGCCCGCCGGGCACTGCGCGCCGCCGGCTGGCCGGTGCCCGACTCGCGCTGGCCGGTGCCCTACCCCGACGAGGACTGATCCGAACGCCAGGGCGGTGAAGCGCCCTGGCGGACTCCTCAGACGGCCGCGATCATGCGGTCGGCGGTCGCACGCGCCCAGGATTCGGCCGCGGCAAGAGTTTCGACCGTGAGCGCGTCCGGCGCATCATGCGCGTCGATGACACGGGCGATCGTGTCGACGATGCCGAGGAACGAGAGCCGTCCCTCATGGAACGCGTCGACGGCCTGCTCGTTGGCCGCGTTGTATACGGCGGGGAACGTACCGCCCGCGCGTCCGACGGCTTTCGCCAGCGCCACGGACGGGAAGGCCTCTGCATCGAGCGGCTCGAAGGTCCAGGAGGTGGCGGACGACCAGTCCAGCGGTCGTCCGACACCGCCGACACGGTGCGGCCAGTCCAGACCGAGAGAGATCGGCAGGCGCATGTCGGGCGGCGAGGCCTGAGCGATCGTGGAGCCGTCGATGAACTCGACCATCGAGTGCACGATCGATTGCGGATGCACGACGACGTCGATGTCGTCATACGCGATGTCGAAGAGCAGGTGCGCCTCGATCACCTCGAGTCCCTTGTTCACCAGGGTCGCGGAGTTCGTCGTGACCATGCGCCCCATGTCCCACGTGGGGTGCGCGAGCGCCTCCGCCGGGGTGACCTGGGTCAGTTCCGTGCGGCTGCGTCCGCGGAACGGACCGCCGGATGCCGTCACCACGAGCCGCCGCACCTCTGCGTGAGTGCCGGCGAGCAGCGCCTGCGCGAGCGCGGAGTGCTCGGAGTCCACAGGGACGATCTGACCGGGAGCTGCCGCGGCGAGCACGAGGTCGCCGCCCACGATGAGGGACTCCTTGTTCGCGAGGGCGAGTGTGCGGCCCGCCTTCAGCGCCGCGAGGGTCGAGCCGAGCCCGATCGAGCCGGTGATGGCGTTGAGCACCACGTCGGCTTCGACATCGCGGACGAGCTGCTCGGCCTCGACGGCTCCGAGAGCGGTGGACTCGACCTGGAACTGCGCGGCCTGTGCCTCCAGCATCTCTGCGTTCGAACCGGCGGCGAGACCGACCAGCTCGAATCGACGAGGGTTGGCCCGGATCACATCCAGTGCCTGGGTGCCGATGGAGCCGGTGGAGCCGAGGACGATGACGCGACGCATAACGCCAGCCTAGGTCACGCCCACGGCTCCCCCCGCGGTTACTGCTGCTGCTGGACCGGGGTCGTGGCGAGGATGTCGACGACGAACACGAGGCTCTCCTTCTGGAGCTCGTGTCCCTCGCTCGCGCCGTAACCGTCCGACGGCGGCATCACGACGATGACCTGAGAGCCGACCTGCTGGCCCTCGAGAGCCTTCTGGAAGCCTGCGACGACACCAGTGGTCTGGAACTGCGCCGGGGCGGCGTCACGGCTCCAGCTGGAGTCGAACTCCGTGCCGTCGGACCACTTGACGCCCAGGTACTGCACGACGACGAGATCGCCCGAGGCGACCGTCGCGCCGTCACCCTGCTTGAGGACGGCGACCTTGGTCTCGGTCGGCGCCTCGCCGTCCGGGATCGTCACGGTCGGGGCGCCCTTGTCGTCGAGCTTGACGGTCGGCATGCCCGGGGTCGGGTCGACCGGCGTTCCCGTCGCGACCTCCGGGAGCTGCTCGACCGCTTCGGCATAGACGACCTTGGCTGTGCCGCCGTCGCCGAAGACCTTGCCGGGAAGCGCCAGGACCACCTGGGTGCCGAGGGGCTGGCACTCGAGTGCTGCGATGAACAGCGAAGCGTTGTTCTGGTCGAGGAGGACGGAGGCTTCCCCTCCGTCGCTGCGAGCCGAGGAGTCGACGATCTCACCCGTCGCGGCTTCGATGATCTGGAACTTCACGCCCACGAGGTCGTTCGCGACGACCTCGTCGCCGTCGCCCTTGGAGATGATCGTGCGCTCCACGTCGGCGAACGGCGCGTCCACGGGGACGGTGACCTTCGCGTCGAGGCCTTCGCCGTCGACGACGACCGCGTCGGACGTCGCGCCGGGCTGCGCGTTCAGCAGACATCCGCTGGACGCGGTCGGCGAAGGCGTGCCGGAGCTCTCCGGCGCAGCGCCACCGGCACAGCCCGCCAGCAGAAGGGTCGCCGCGGCGACGGTGGACAGAACGATGAGCGGACGCTTGCGCACAGTGAGACCTCGGGATCGCGGACAGGAAACTCCATCCTGCCTCATACCCCTTTGCTCGCGCTGGGAGGCGCGGCGCAAGTCTTCATTCCCACGCTGGCATGGATCCGGGAGTAATCTGCTCTGATGACCTCTGAGCAGTCCGTCGAGCCCGAATCCTCGTCACCGGAGGAAGCCTCGTCAGAGGAGACGACGAAGCCGCGTCACGCCGGGTTCGCCTACACGCTCGGCCGCAGCCTCATCACCCCTCTCGCTCGACTGGTGTACCGCCCCCGGATCGAAGGGCGCGAGAACGTCCCCCTGAGCGGTCCCGTCATCTTCGCGAGCAATCACCTGTCCTTCATCGACTCGATCGCGATCCCGGTCGCCGCACCCCGTCCGGTGCACTTCCTGGCGAAGTCGACGTACTTCGAGGGCACCGGCTTCAAGGGCTGGATGAGCAAGACGTTCTTCGAGTCGATCGGTGCGATTCCGGTGCGCCGCGGCGCCGGACAGGCCGCCCTGGATGCCCTCGACCTGCAACGCCAGCTCCTCGACGAGGGACTCGCCGTAGCGCTGTACCCGGAGGGCACCCGCTCCACCGACGGCCGGCTGTACAAGGGCCGCACGGGCGTCGCGTTCCTCGCGCTCCAGACCGGCGCACCCGTGGTCCCGGTCGGTCTGATCGGCACCGACAAGGTGATGCCGGTGGGGGCGAAGATGCCCACGCTCAAGGAGCGCATCACGGTGCGCTTCGGCGAACCGCTCGACCTTTCCCCGCACGGCCCGGCGACCAGCGGACGGGCGCGTCGACTCGCAACGGATCAGATCATGGCCGCGATCCACGGGCTCTCCGGCCAGGAGCTCGCGGGCGCGTACAACGAGGCACCTGCGCAGGGCACGATCGAGAAGATCAAGCAGGCTCTGCCGCACGAACGTCGCTGACGCGGCGAGAGCGCGTGGTCAGGCGAGAGCCCGTGGCCAGGTGCGAGCGCGTGGTCAGGCGAGAGCGCTGACCGTCGCCTGGTGACGCACCGGGAAGTTCATCGAATTCGCGATGAAACACCACTCGTTCGCCTGGGCGTGCGCGCGCTCGGCGGCCTCGATCATCGAAGCCTCGGCGACGACGACCTCTGGGCGCAGCAGCACCTCCACGAACGCGCCGCCGCCTGCGCCGTCTTCGCGCATCACTCCGCTCGCGCGGTCACGGTAGGACACCACGACGACGCCGGCAGTGACACACGCGTGCAGGTACGACAGCAGGTGACACTCGGAGAGGGATGCCAGCAGAAGGTCTTCCGGATTCCATCGTGAGGGGTCACCGCGAAAGGGCTTGTCCGCTGAGGCGAGCAGATCGGGCTTTCCGCCGACCTCGATCGTCACGTCTCGGCGGTAGTCACGGTAGCCGGTGGTTCCGGTGCCGGTATTGCCGGTCCACGTCGCGGTGAGCGCATAGTGGTGTTCGCCGAGAGTGCGCGAGGTCGTCTCTGCCATGGGATCAGTCTGTCAGGCTCCTCCGACACGACGCGAGACGCCGCACACCCCGGGCTAGAGTTGACGGGTGCTGGAGACTCTCACCGTTCAGGATTCCGTGGAACTCGCCGTCGTCGAGAGGAGCGGATTCGTCGAATCCCGCCACGCCGGTGCGGCCGTCGTGCTCTCGCCCGACGGCGACGTCGTCGCCCGTCACGGCAATGCCGATGCGCTGATCCTGCCGCGCTCCAGCCTCAAGCCCCTGCAGGCCATCGCGTGCATCACTGCAGGCGCGGTGCTCGAGGGCGAGCAGCTGGCGATCTCGACGGCGAGCCACATCGGCACCGACCGTCACGCCTCGGTGGTACGCGACATCCTCACCGAGGGTGGTCTCACGGAGGACGCCCTGGGCTGTCCCGCCGCCTGGCCGAGTGACTCGGCGACACGCGATGAGCTCGTTCGTGAACACGGTGTGCCGACGCGGGTGCGCATGAACTGCTCCGGTAAGCATGCCGCGATGCTGCGCGCCTGTGTGGCGACGGGCTGGCCGACCGCAGGCTACCTCGATCCCGCTCATCCTCTGCAGCAGCACATCCGCGACGTCATCGAGCGCCTCACGGGCGAGAAGATCGCGCACACCGCGATCGACGGGTGCGGTGCGCCGGTCCACGCCATGACGCTGACCGGTCTGGCGCGCGCGATCCACCGCATCGGCACCGCTTCGGATCGTTCGCCCTTCGCTCTTCACCGGGTGGCCGGCTCCCTCGTCCGCGCGGTGCGCGAGAACCCCTGGACGATCGAGGGCCCCGGCCGCCCCGACACCATCGCGACGGAGACGCTCGGCGTGTTCACCAAGTACGGCGCCGAGGGCGTCATGGTGATGGTCGCCCCCAATGGAACGACCGTGGCGCTGAAGATGCTCGACGGGGCCACTCGCGCCTCGACGATCGTGGCCGCCACGCTTCTCGCCCGCGCGGGAGGGCTGAGCGACGCCGACGTCGCGGCTCTCAGCGGCGCGCTTCCGCTCGCCGTGCTCGGCGGCGGGGCGGACGTCGGTGCCATCCGTCCCGGTGCCGGGATCTGACACCGCGTCTTCCTCTCGGCCGCGCGCGAGGATGCTCATGCCGGCGACAGCTCGGTGAGGTGGACGCGTCTCGGCGCACGCGCGCCGATCACCGACCACGCCCGGCCTGCATGCGGGCGCGCGTAGGGCGGAAGCTCGCGGGCGCCGACCAGCTGGCGGAGGTCGGCCGGGTGCTCACAGCGGATGAGCACCTCACCGACTGATCTCACGCGTTGCCACACGGGCCAGTTGCGCTGCCATGTCTCCGCATCAGCGACCACGATGCATCGCGGTCCCACACCTTTGGGCTCGGTGCCGACGGCCACCACCTCGCACGCAGGATACGCGTCGCGCATCCGGGCGATCACCTCCTCAGCTCCGGGGCTGACGACGCCCGTGATCGCAGAGGTCGGAGCCCACGCCGCCATCGACGGTGCCGCGGTCCGGTCGACTTCGCTTTCGTCGACCCAGGCCAGCTGCACTTCGTGGTCGCCCATCCTGGCTCGCCCGGGAGCGCGGTCGCGCACGAATCCCGACGGCTCTCCCCCGGCCGCCAGATGCTCCATCCGGTTCGGCATGCGCAACAGCACTCGACGCGGCAGCAGATCGAGCACCCGCCCCAGCGCTCCGCTCGCTCTGGTCGCGGTCAGGACGAAGGTCGTCCCCCGCGCTGCACGAAGAACCTGCTCCCAGCGGTGGACGAACTGCTGGCCGTACTCCGGTGGCAGAGCGGCGGTAAGCGCGTCCAGGTCGTCGCCCAGCACGACCGCAGGAGGACGCTCCCTCCCGTCCGCCCATGCGGCGAGCAGATCCCAGGCGTCTTCAGGGTCGCTCGGCAGCCAGACGGCGTCGTGGCGCTGCGCCGCGACCGCCCTCAGCGCCGCAGTGCGGCCGGAGCCGGGCGCACCGAGAAGCGCGAGTCCTCGCTCGCCTGCGCACCGCAGCAGCACCGCTGGCTGCGACTGGCGGCCGGGGTCGTCGACGCGACCGAGGACGACCGTATCGGGCGACGGACCGGCTTCGTCGATGACCTCCACGAGCGGGAGAACGGCAGGAAGAGCGGGGAGCCACGGGCTGGGCGGCACATCTGCTTCCGCCCACCGCATCCCGACGTCCCTCAGATCGGCGGCCGCGGTCAAGGCGACGCGGATCGCGACGGGCTCGTCGTCCGCAGGCCGCCGCACCAGCCCGTGCCCGCGCGCGCTCGCGTCGCCCGCGAGCATCGCTGCCGCGTCCGTGCCGATCATGAGTCGGCTGTCTGCGACGTCTCCGACCCGCAGACTGATGCGAAGGGGGCAGTTCGCGGCCAGTGCGTCTCTGATGACCCCGGACGCACGCTGCGTGCCGATGATGAGATGCATGCCGAGCGCGCGGCCGCGGGCTGCGATGTCGGTGAACACCGCGCCGAGGTCGGGGTGTTCTGACAGCAGGGCCGCGAACTCGTCGACCACGATGACCAGCCGCGGCATCGAGACATCACGCACATCACGAACTCCCGCAGCGGCCAGCACCGCCTCTCGCCGCCGCAGCTCCGCCGTGAGGCTGGAGACGCCGCGCCTGGCGCCTTCCTCGTCGAGGTCGGTGATGACGGCGACCACCTGTCGCAGCGCGCGCAACGGCTCGAATGCGGTGCCGCCCTTGAAGTCGGCGAGCACGAAGGTCACGCGATCCGGTCCGTTCACCGACGCGATGGCTGTGACCCAGCTGACAAGCAGCTCGCTCTTGCCCGTCCCCGTCATACCGGTCACGATCGCGTGCGGCCCGTCGCCGACGATGTCGACCGTGATGCTCCCCCTCTCACCGCGACCGATCGTCGCGGCCAATCCGTCTGCGTCCTGAGGCTGTGCGAGCTCGGAGAGCGACACCGCGTCGGGGAGCACATCGACCTCGTCGCCCCGATGCGCGAGCTCTGCACCCACGGCGCCTGCCTGCGCGAACGACAAGCACTCGACAGCGATGGCGATCGAGCCGTTCGGGGTGCGCAACGTCCCCCGTCGCGGTTCGATGATGTCGATGACCGTCGTGATGCCCTCTGGCACGTCTTCTTCGACCGAGGCAAGCCAGATCATCGCATCCGCCTGCGGCCGTCCCTCAGCGGTCGAGCCAACCCCCACCCGGAAGCCGCCTCGATGCCCACGTCGCGTATGCGGGAGACTCTCGAACCCGTAGGCGGAGAGGGCGGCACCGCCCGGATCTGCGCCGACCAGGGACAGTTGTGCGGCGCTGAAGCGCAGACACAGCTGCACGATCAGGGCCCTCGCCGCCGCCTGGGTCAGCGGTCGTGGGCCTCGGAGACAGATGCCTCCACCGATCGGCACTGCGATCGGCGCATCCTCGACCACACCGCATCGTTCGCGGAACTCCCGCCCACGGGCATCATCTCCGCCGCTGCAGCGCACCTCACTGGTCGCCTCGCCTGCGCCGACGACGACGGGCGTGATCGTGTCGAGCGGTTGAGCGCCGCGAAGGGGCGGCTGCGCGATGCAGTTCGCCGCGTCGGGGCGCCGCTGCCAGAGCATCTCGCGCTCGTCACTGTGCCGGCGGAGCAGCTCTGCCTCGGCTTCGGCCCACTCCGCTTCGTTCTGCTTCTCAACCTGTCGACGCTCGCGACGCCGGGTGCGTGCGGAGTCCACGAGCGAGGCCCCGATCATCAGGGGCCCCAACGCCGCGAAGCAGAGCGCGAGGAGCGAGCCGGTGACCGTCCACAGCACCACGCCCGCCGCGATCGGCACGAGCGCCGCCAAGAACGGCAGCGGGGCGCGACGCGAGGCGGCCGGAGCCGTCGGAAGTACGATCGGGAGGGAGTCCATCCCCCCAGTGGATCGCATCGCGATCCTGGGATGAGCGCTGTCCACAGCGCAGGACGGCTACTCCGCGGTGTACTCGACTGGGGAGGACGAGTCGTCTTCTGCCGTCACCTGGACGATGATGAGCGTGACGTTGTCCCGTCCGCCGTTCTCCAGAGCCGCTGCGAGCATCGCATCGGCGGCCGCACCCGGGTCTTCGTGTTCCCGGAGGAAGTGCTGGATGCCGTAGTCGGTGAGCTCTTTGGTGAGACCGTCGGAGCAGATGACGAAGCGGTCACCTGCGCGCACATCGATGGAGACGTAATCGGGGGCCGTGAGCTCACTCGCTCCCACCGCGCGGGTGATCACGTTGCTGTACGGATGCCCTTCGGCCTCTTCCGGGCTGAGCTTCCCCGCCGTGATGAGTTCCTGCACGACCGAGTGGTCTGTCGTGATCTGCACGAGTCGATCGTCACGGAGCAGATACACCCGCGAATCGCCGATGTTCAGTGCGATCCAGTGCGATTCGTCACCGTCGGAGTCGAAGTAGACCCCTGTGAGCGTCGTCCCGGTGCCTTCGTCGGTCGTCTCGGGGTGGTCGGCGATGTCACCGACAGCCAGCTCGAGCGCATTCTCGATCGACGGCCCATCGACCTTGCCTGAGGAGACCACGGCCTGCAGGCGGGCGACCGTGCTCTGGCTGGCGATCTCGCCACCGGCGTGACCACCCATCCCGTCGGCGACGATGAACAGCGGGTAGTCGGCCAGGAAAGCATCCTGGTTCGTCTCGCGGCGTCGGCCTTGATCGGTGATCCCGGACCACGACAGCAGCAGCGGGCGCTGCGCAACCGTGATTCGGTGCGTCTTCGTCTCAGCCACGTGCTGCCTCCGATAGGCCTGCGGCGGATCGGACGGTCGCAGGATACTCACAACACATCGTAGTAGAAGTCACGCGCACCTCGATCACACCTGGGCTCCAGCATCCACCGGCAACGGGAAGAACTCGTCGATGACGACCAGATCCTCCGTCGTCGTGCCAGCACGTCCGAAGTCGTCGCAGCCGGGGCCTGTGGAGGACACAGGGAGACCGGAAGCACCCACGCGGCGCTGCGACAAGACCATGTCATCCACGTTAGCGGCCGCTGAGGATCGTCCACCACCCGAGACAGCACAGGGCCCTCGACCGGAGTCGAGGGCCCTGTGTCAGACGATCACGCCGGAGGCTGCGTGGGGTCGGCAGGCGGAGCTGCGGGCGGTGCCGGCGGAGCTGCGGGCGGCGCAGGCGGGGTTGCCGGCGGCGCCGCGGGAGGAGCCGGCGGCGTGGTCGGCGGAACCGGGGGAACCGGTGCGCCGGTCGCCGGAGCTGCGGGACCTGCAGGCGGTGCGTAGCCGGGCTGAGCGGGCGGCGCGTAACCGGGCTGGGCCGGCGGCGCGTAACCCTGCGCGGGGGGTGCGTAGCCCTGGGGCGCGCCGTAGCCGGCCTGCGGAGCCGCAGCCGATGCCTGAGCGGGGATCCCGTCCCACACCGTGCGGTCGCCGAGCAGGCTGTTCGCTGCCCAGGAAGCGGGCTGGATGCCCGCGTTCCAACGCGACTTGTCGAACGCGTTGATGCCGAGCCACACCGGCGGCAGGAAGAAGTACAGAACGACCCAGACGGCGTCCTTCTGCAGCTTCAGGCCGACCCGCCATGCGGCAATCAGGTCGATGACGCGACCGGCGATACCGATCAGCGGGAGGATCAGGAACCATCCCAGGAACGGGATGATCGAGCCGATGATACCGCCACCGATCAGGTACAGAACGAGCCAGGGGCTCAGGTCACCGAGCTTGTAGAAGATCATGGTGCTGTAGACGGGCACCCAGGCGCGCCACTTGCCCTGCACTCCCGCCTTCTCGAAGATCTTCATGTAGAACCACGAGTAGAGCGCGTAGATGGCGAGTGGCAGGATCGTGTAGACCAGGATCAACGCGACCAGCGCGCCACCTGATAGGCCGCCATAGCCGTAGTAGTCGTCCATAGTTCCCTCCAGAAAATTCATGATGCGGCATCATGCGCTGATCACACTAGCGCGTCACGGGGTTTCCCCGCAGATCTCTTTCGCCGTCGGGCGCGTTCAGATCACCACCATCCGCGCACGAGCCGGCTGCGTCGCCCGGAGCCGACTCACTCCTCGACGACGAGCTCGAGAGTGCCCGGTTCTGCGCCGTCGCGGAAGACGATCCCCCGCTTCTGCGCCCACGCGCGAAGGCCACGGAGCGAGCTGACACGCGGCCGATCCTCGGCGATCGCCCGCACGAGCAGACCCTTCGACTTCTTGTTGAAGTGGTTGAGGGCTCTTCCGTGTGCGGTCACGACACGGACGTACGCGGAGGAGACGGCACTCGGCACGGGCCCGAGCGCGACATAGGCCTCGCTGCGCAGGTCCAGGACAAACGACGGGTCGGCCTCGGCGATCGCTGCGGAGGTGGCTTCGGCCCAGTGCCGGCGAAGCGCCGGGAGTCCGGGTAGTGAGGTCCCGGCGGCGAGGCGGTAGGTGGGAAGAGCGTCGAGGGCTCCGACCGGGCCCAGCGGAGCGCTGTGGATCCACACGTGCTCTCCCATCCACCGTCGGGAGACCGCGGAGAGGGAACGCGCATCGAGCGCATCGAACAGCACGCCCGTGTACCGGTCGATCGCCGGCATGGTGGGCGACGATCGAAGCGCCCTGTTGTGTGCGATGTCCCCCCGCTGCCGCTCGCTCAGCTTGAGCACGCGTCGTGCGGCCTCTTCATCGGCGGCGAGGTCGATCAGCGCCTCGAGGACCGCCGAGCGTCGTTCGTTGAGCGACGGAAGCACCAGCGAGTCGAGATCGAGAGGGGAACCGTCGCCACCCTCGTGTTTGGTCTCCGACGGAGGGAGCAGGATCTTCATGAAACCTCGGTGGATACAGACGCGTCCGCCTCGGAACCCGTGCGGGTGCCGAGGCGGACGCGTGAAACTGGTACTGCTAGGCGATGAGAGCCGCGTTGCCGGCAACGATCGTCAGGGTGTCGCCCTCCATGGAGAGGAACCCGTCCTGCGCGTTGGCCAGCACCTTGGTGCCATCCGACTGGGTGATGCGAACCTGGCCCTCGGCGAGGATGGCCAGCACCGGCTCGTGGCCGGTCATGAAGCCGATCTCACCCTCGACGGTCTTGGCGACCACGAGGCTCGCCTCTCCCGTCCAGACCTCCGCATCAGCGGAGACGAGGCTGACGTGCAGCGCCATGGTCAGCCGTTCTCCTTCTGGATCTTCGCCCACTGCTCTTCGACGTCGGAGATGCCACCGACGTTGAAGAAGGCCTGCTCGGCCACGTGGTCGAAGTCACCGCGGGTGATCGCGTCGAACGACTCGATGGTCTCCTTCAGCGGGACGGTCGAACCCTCGACGCCCGTGAACTTCTTGGCCATGTAGGTGTTCTGCGAGAGGAACTGCTGGATGCGACGTGCACGCGACACGACGATCTTGTCTTCCTCGGAGAGCTCGTCGACACCGAGGATGGCGATGATCTCCTGCAGTTCCTTGTTCTTCTGGAGGATCTGCTTGACCGTCGTGGCGACGCGGTAGTGGTCCTCGCCCAAGTAGCGGGGGTCCATGATGCGCGACGTCGAGGTCAGCGGGTCGATGGCCGGGTACAGACCCTTCGAGGCGATCTCACGAGAAAGCTCGGTCGTCGCGTCGAGGTGGGCGAACGTGGTCGCCGGAGCCGGGTCGGTGTAGTCATCGGCGGGCACGTAGATCGCCTGCAGCGAGGTGATCGAGTGGCCGCGCGTCGAGGTGATGCGCTCCTGGAGCACACCCATCTCGTCGGCGAGGTTCGGCTGGTAACCCACGGCGGAGGGCATGCGGCCCAGCAGCGTGGAGACCTCGGAACCGGCCTGCGTGAAGCGGAAGATGTTGTCGATGAAGAGCAGCACGTCCTGCTTCTGCACGTCACGGAAGTACTCCGCCATCGTCAGAGCCGACAGGGCGACGCGCAGACGCGTTCCCGGCGGCTCGTCCATCTGGCCGAAGACGAGGGCGGTCTTGTCGAAGACGCCCGCCTCTTCCATCTCGTGGATGAGGTCGTTGCCCTCACGGGTGCGCTCACCGACACCGGCGAACACCGACACACCACCGTGGTCCTGCGCGACGCGCTGGATCATCTCCTGGATGAGGACGGTCTTGCCGACACCGGCGCCACCGAACAGACCGATCTTTCCACCCAGCACGTACGGGGTGAGGAGGTCGATCGACTTGATGCCGGTCTCGAACATCTGAGTCTTGGACTCGAGCTGGTCGAAGTTCGGCGCCTTGCGGTGGATCGGCCAGCGCTCGGTGACCTCGATGGTCTCGCCGGGCTCGAGGTTGAGCACCTCGCCGATGACGTTGAACACCTTGCCCTTGGTCACGTCGCCGACGGGGACCGAGATGGCCTCACCGGTGTCGCGGACTTCCTGGCCGCGGACGATGCCGTCGGTCGGGTTCAGGGCGATGGCGCGGACGAGGTCGTCGCCGAGGTGCTGAGCGACCTCGAGCGTGATCTCGGTGGACTCTTCGCCCATCGCGATCGTGGTCTTCAGCGCGTTGTAGATGTCGGGGATCGAGTCATGAGGGAACTCGATGTCGACAACCGGACCGTTGACGCGTGCGACGCGCCCGACGACCGCGGTCGCCGGCTGGTCAGCCGGAGCGGTGAGGGTCATTTTCGTCTCTTTCCTGATGGTCTATTTGCTCGAGAGGGCGTCGGCGCCGCCGACGATCTCGGCGATCTGCTGCGTGATCTCCGCCTGGCGCGCGTTGTTGCGCAGACGGGTGTAGTCGGTGATGAGCTTGTCGGCGTTGTCGCTGGCCGACTTCATCGCCTTCTGCGTCGCCGCCTGCTTCGCGGCAGACGACTGCAGGAGAGCGTTGAAGACGCGGCTCTGGATGTACACCGGCAGGATCGCGTCGAGAACGGTCTCGGCATCCGGCTCGAACTCGTACAGCGGGTAAACGGTGTTACCGGCTTCCGACTCATCGGCTTCCGTGATCTCCAGCGGGAGCAGACGCACGGATTCGGGCGACTGCGTCATCATGCTGACGAAACGGTTGTACACGAGGTGGATCTCGTCGACGCCGCCATCCTGTCCCCCGCGGGAGAAGGATTCGAGCAGCGTCGCGGAGATCTCCTCCGCGGTGTGGAACGACGGGGTGTCCGTGTCGCCGGTCCACTCCGCAGCGGCGGCGAGGCGTCGGAACTGGAAGTATCCGACGGCCTTACGACCGATGAGGTAGAAGACCGGCTCCTTGCCCTGCTCGCGCAGGAGCTCTGCGACCTCGAGACCCTCACGGAGGATCTGCGAGTTGAAGGCTCCGGCGAGACCGCGGTCCGAGGAGAAGATCACGACCGCGGAGCGGGTGATGTTCTCGGACTCGCGGGTCAGCGGGTGATCCACGTTCGAGTGCGTCGCGACGGCCGACACGGCCCTCGTCACGGCACGCGCGAAGGGTGTGGACGCTTTGACGCGTGCCATCGCCTTCTGAATGCGCGAAGCCGCGATGAGTTCCATCGCCTTCGTGATCTTCTTGGTCGTCTGAGCAGAAGAGATCTTCTGCTTGTAGACCCTGAGTTGAGCGCCCATATGTCAGTACCTCACGCGGTTACGCGCGACGACCCTTGACGATCTTCTCCTGGTTGACGTCCTCAGCCTCGGCTGCAGCGTGCTCCTCGTGGCCCGGGGCGCCGATGGCGTGTCCCTTGCCACCCTGGAACTCCAGGATGAAGGCATCCGTCTGCTTCTCGAGCTCTGCGACCGTGGCGTCATCGAGGACGTTGGTGTCGCGGAGCGTCTCGAGAACCTTGGTGTTGCGACGCAGGTAGTCCAGGAGCTCGCGCTCGAAGCGCAGGACGTCCGAGACCTCGATCGAGTCGAGCTTGCCGTTGGTGCCGGCCCAGATCGAGACGACCTGCTCCTCGACGGGGTACGGCGAGTACTGCGGCTGCTTGAGCAGCTCGGTCAGGCGCGCACCACGGGAGAGCTGACGACGCGAAGCCGCGTCGAGGTCGGACGCGAACATCGCGAAAGCCTCGAGGGAGCGGTACTGCGCGAGCTCCAGCTTCAACGTTCCGGAGACCTTCTTGATCGACTTGACCTGAGCGTCACCGCCGACTCGCGAGACCGAGATACCCACGTCGACCGCGGGACGCTGGTTCGCGTTGAAGAGGTCGGACTGCAGGAAGATCTGGCCGTCGGTGATCGAGATCACGTTGGTCGGGATGTAGGCCGAGACGTCGTTCGCCTTGGTCTCGATGATCGGGAGACCCGTCATGGAACCAGCGCCGAGCTCGTCGGACAGCTTCGCGCAACGCTCGAGCAGACGCGAGTGCAGGTAGAAGACGTCACCCGGGTAGGCCTCGCGGCCCGGCGGGCGGCGCAGGAGGAGCGACACGGCGCGGTAGGCCTCAGCCTGCTTCGACAGGTCGTCGAAGATGATGAGGACGTGCTTGCCGCCGTACATCCAGTGCTGGCCGATGGCAGAACCCGTGTAGGGAGCCAGGTACTTGAAGCCGGCGGGGTCGGATGCGGGAGCGGCCACGATCGTGGTGTACTCCAGCGCACCGGCCTCTTCGAGGGCGCCCTTCACCGAAGCGATGGTCGAGCCCTTCTGACCGATCGCGACGTAGATGCAGCGAACCTGCTTGTTGACGTCGCCCGACTCCCAGTTGGCCTTCTGGTTGATGATCGTGTCGATCGCGATGGCCGTCTTACCGGTCTGGCGGTCGCCGATGATCAGCTGACGCTGGCCACGACCGACGGGGATCATCGCGTCGATGGCCTTGATGCCGGTCTGCATCGGCTCGTGCACCGACTTGCGCTGCATGACGCCGGGCGCCTGGAGCTCGAGGGCGCGGACGCTCTCGGTCTCGATCGCGCCGAGTCCGTCGATCGGGTTGCCGAGCGGGTCGACCACGCGGCCGAGGTAGCCGTCGCCGACCGGAACCGAGAGGACCTCACCGGTGCGGGTGACTTCCTGACCGGCCTCGACACCGGTGAACTCGCCGAGGACGACGACACCGATCTCGTGCTCGTTCAGGCTCTGTGCGAGACCCTTGGTGCCGTCGGCGAAGATGACGAGCTCGTTCGCCATGACGCCGGGCAGTCCCTCGACGTGCGCGATGCCGTCGGCCGCGTCGATGACGGTGCCGACCTCGGTCGCCCCGGCCCCGGAGGGCTCGTATGCTGCGGCGAAGTCCTTCAGCGCGTCACGGATGACGTCGGGGCTGATCGATAGTTCTGCCATTGTCTTCCCTTTGTATCTGGGTGCGCGGTTCCCCGCGCGAAGTCGTGTTAGCCCGCGAGCTTCTGGCGAAGGTCGGCGAGTCGTGCGGAGATGCTGCCGTCGATGACGTCATCGGCGATCTGCACGCGCAGGCCTCCGACGACGGCAGGGTCGATGACGACGTTGAGCGATACCTGACCGTCGTAGCGACGCGAGAGCGAGTCGCTGAGACGGGCGCGCTGTGCGTCTGTGAGGGCGGCCGCAGTGTGCACCGTGGCGACCACTCGACCGCGCTGGCTCGAGACGACGCTCATCGCCCGGTTCAGCAGCCGTCGGACTCGACGCCCGCGCGGCTCGCGCACAAGCGACGTGATGATCAGCGTCGTCGCGGAGCCGGTGGAGCCTTCGGCCAGGAGACGCTCGACGAGCGCACTCTTGGCGTCTTCTCCGCCGACGCGGCTACCCAGAGCGAGTTCGAGCTCGGGGTTGGCCGCGATCACCCGGGAGAAGCCGAAGAGCTCCCCTTCGATGTCCGTTCCGGGCTCGGCGATCGCCGCCGCGCGGATCGCGAGCTCCTCGATACCGTCGACGAGCTCGCCCGCGTTGGACCAGCGTTCTGCGACGACGGTCTTCAGGACGCCCTGGGCACCTGCGGAGAACCCGCCGAACACCGCGGCGACGACATTCTGTCGTGCCGCGGCGGGAGCGGAAGGATCAGCAAGCGCGCCGCTCAGCTGGGACGATGCACTCACGGCATGCGCGGCAGCGAACAGCTCCCGTGCGGTGTCGAGAGTGACGTCCTTCGCTGCGGCAAGCGTCTTGATGGATGCCGCGAGTGCCTGAGTGGTCGCGCTGCCCATTACTGAGCCGCCTTCTCGGATGCCTCGAGCTCGGCGAGGAAGCGATCGACGACAGCCGTCGCACGCGCGTCGTCGGAGAGCGTCTCGCCGACCACGCCACCGGCGAGGTCGATCGCGAGGGTTCCGACCTCGCTACGCAGCGAGACGAGAGCGGTCTGACGCTCCGCTTCGATCTGCGTGTGCGCGGTGGCGGTGATGCGTGCGGCCTCGGTGGTCGCAGACTCCTTCGCCTCGGCGACGATCTTCTTGCCGTCCTCACGGGCGGCTTCGCGGATCTCACCGGCCTCGGTGCGCGCCTCAGCGAGCTGACGCGTGTACTCCTCGAGTGCCGCCTCCGCCTGCTTCTGCGCCTCGTCGGCCTTGGCGATGTTGCCCTCGATGGCGGCGGACCGCTCGTCGAGCATCTTCGTCAGACGGGGAAGGGCGACCTTCCAGACGACGACGAGGATGACGATGAACCAGAGGCCCGACCAGATGATGTCGTACCACGCAGGGATGAGGGGGTTGTTCGGCTCACCCTCTGCTGCGAGGTTCGTGACAAGAGCGTTCAGCATCCTGTCTCCTTCAGAAGTCGGTGAGGATTACGGGAAGGGGATGAATGCGACGGCGATGCCGACGAACGCAAGTGCCTCGGTGAAGGCGATACCGATCCACATGAGGACCTGGAGACGACCGGCCAGCTCGGGCTGACGAGCGACACCCTCGATGGTCTTGCCGACGACGATGCCGACGCCGATGGCCGGGCCGATGGCTGCGAGGCCGTAGCCGACCGCTCCGAGGTGACCGTTGA
The DNA here is from genome assembly GCF_008868125.1 of Microbacterium maritypicum. Classification (NCBI taxonomy): domain Bacteria; kingdom Bacillati; phylum Actinomycetota; class Actinomycetes; order Micrococcales; family Microbacteriaceae; genus Microbacterium; species Microbacterium maritypicum. Next base: position 1,352,226 of record NZ_WAAQ01000001.1, on the reverse strand, counting down.
TTTCAGCGAGAACCGTAGTAGCGTCCACGGGTTTTTCCTTTCGTTGGGTGGGAAGGCTGATGCCTGCCCGCTCAGTGCTCTTCTGCGACCGCGAGCTGGATGTAGACCGCGGTGAGGACGGTGAAGACGTATGCCTGGAGGACGGCGACCAGCATCTCGAAGAGAGTGAAGGCGCCACCGAAGGCGAGGGTTCCGACACCGAGTGCGGCCCAGCCGCCACCTGCGGTGAAGAAGAAGAACTGGGTCGCGGAGAACGCGAGGACCAGGATCATGTGCCCCACGACGAGGTTCATGAGAAGACGCAGCGTCAGCGTGACGGGGCGCAGGATGAACGTCGAGATGAGCTCGATGATCGCGACGATCGGCATCGCGGCGACCGGCACACCCTGCGGGAACAGGGAGTTCTTGAAGAACTTGAAGCCGTGTCGCTTGATACCGGCGTAGATGAAGGTCACGTAGCTGACGACAGCCAGCGTGAGCGGCACCGCGACGATCGCCGTTCCCGGCATGTTCAGGAACGGGATGATGCCCGTGATGTTCATGAACAGGACCATGAAGAAGATCGTGGTCAGGATCGGCAGGAAGCGGTCACCGTCCTTGCGACCGAGCATGTCGTGGGCGACGTTGGTCCGGACGAAGCCGAGCCCCATCTCCACGAGGCTCTGGAAGCGGCCGGGGACGACCTTCATACGGCGAGTGCCGAGCCAGAGGATCAGAACCACGGCGATCACCGCGAGCAACTGGACCAGGTGGATCCGGTTGACCGGGATGGGGCCTACGTGGAAGAGGATCTCCGGAAAGAAATCGTCGATCGAAGGGCCGTGGAACTCGCCGTCGGAGGCGAGTCGGGGGGTCAGGGTCGCAGCAAGATTAAACAGCGCGGGCTCCAGCTTCGGGGCACCGGTCTAAACCGGGGCGACGATGGTCGGTGTGCTACACAGCGCAAGCGCTCGCGGGCGAGCGGCGGGCACGTATCAACAGTATCAGAATCTGAGGGTCTCCTAAGACCGCTGGCCACCCTCGACGGGTCCGTCTCCGATGTGATTCGCCGAGCCGGGCGCACGGTCTTCGGGAACCTCCGTCGGCAGGTTCGTGTCGCTGACGTTGGGCAGCCGCATGCTCGTGAGGACGATGACGTCGATCGCGAGCGACATCAGCACGCCGGCCACGATCGACAGGAAGAACACCATCGGCTGCAGCCACGGCTGACCGGCGAGCATGATCATCGCGACGACGAAGAGCCCGAGCTTGAGCAGCCAGCCGCCCAGGACGATGGCGAAGAACAACTGCACGTAGATCGGGTCGCCGTACCAGCGGTTCGCGATCAGGATGCTGATGCCGGTGATCGCCAGGAAGACGGCGGCCAGGAGCACGCCGAGCAGACCGCTGACGAGCCCCTCCCCCTGAGCGACGAGGTAGCCGATGCCCCCGGCGATGATCGCGAGCACGACGGTGGCGACCGCCGACCAGATGAGGGTGCGACGCAGGATCGGCGTGCTGGAAACAGGACTCGGGCTCATCAGGACTCCACGGGTGTCGGATCGGGTTCGGCGCCCGCTGCGCTCTTCCTGCGGCGGGTGGGACTCAGCGTGACGACGAGGCAGGCGGCGATGCCCACGATGCCGAAGCCGACACCCGGCAGGTACTGGCCGGGCCAGTCCTCTCGGGCACCGACGTACATGAGCAGGACGGCGAGGGAGACCACGGCCGTCCAGGCGTAGAAGATGAGCACGGCGTCACGGTCGCGGTGACCCAGATCGAGCATGCGGTGATGCAGGTGCTTCCGGTCGGGCGAGAACGGCGATCGTCCCGCGCTCATGCGTCGGAGCACGGCGAGTCCGAAGTCCAGCAGCGGCAGCAGGACCACCAGCAGCGGGAGCAGGATCGGTAGGAAGGCTCCGACCAGCTGGGAACGCCCGAGCCGCTCGGGGTCGAGGGCGGACGGATCCATCTGCCCGGTGATCGCGATCGCCGATGTGGCCATCAGGAGGCCGATCACCAGTGCACCGGAGTCGCCCATGAAGATCTTCGCGGGGCTCCAGTTCAGCGGCAGGAAGCCGAGGCAGGCTCCGATGAGGACGGCGGCGATGAAGGTCGAGAGGTTGAAGTAGCTGGAGGCGCCGGAGTCGCGCGTGAAGATGTAAGAGTAGGCGAAGAACACGCCGTTCGAGATGAGACACACACCGGCGACGAGCCCGTCGAGTCCGTCGATGAAGTTCACCGCATTCATCACGATGACGATCGCGAACATCGTGATCGTGATGCTCAGCCAGCTCGACACCACGATGAGGTCACCGAACGGCAGAGACAGGATCTGCAGTCCCCCACCGACCGTGATGACGCCGGCAGCGAGGAACTGCGCGCCGAGCTTGATCATCCAGTCGATGTCCCAGAGGTCGTCGACGACCCCGATGATCGCGATCAGCAGGGACGCGCCGAGGATCGACCACATGGTCTGCGGCGGCACCCAGATGCTCTGGAAGAACGGGTTCACCGCGGAGAAGCCGAACGCCGCGGCGATGGCGAGGAAGATCGCGACGCCGCCCAGTCGTGGCTTGGGGGTGGTGTGCACGTCCCGGTCGCGGATCGCGGGGTACAGCTTGAACCGGAGGCTCAGCTTCCACACCGCCCAGGTCAGCGCGAACGTGATCGCGGCGGTGAGGATGATCGTGAAGAGGTACTGCTTCACGAATCCCCGTCCTGCTCCTGCGCGCGCTCAGGGTCATGCTCGTGTCCGGCGTGGTCCTCGGGCTCGAGGAGGTCGCCGAGGACTTCCTCGAGCTGCTCCCTGGTCACGGCGCCGTCACGGAGGATGCGCACCGTCCCGGGTTCGGAATCCGCGCCGCGGCGCACCAGCGAGGTGGCATCCACGATGGTGGACGCGATGCCGTCCTTGCTCAGGCCGTCTGCGAGATAGACCGCGACGCTGTCACCCAGCATCTTCTCGGCGTCGTACGCCGAGATGGCCGCGGCTTCGCCCGTGAGGTTCGCGCTGGAGACGGCCAGCGGGCCGGTCTCCGCGAGCAGTTCGAGGGCGACCCGGCCCTCCGGCATGCGCACCGCGACCGTGCCGAGAGTCTCTCCCAGGTCCCACACCAGCGACGGCTGCGCGGGCAGCACGATCGTCAGTCCGCCGGGCCAGAATGCCTCGACGAGGCGCTCGACCGGCTCCGGAACGGACTCGGCCAGGGCGGCGAGCGTCTCCTTCGTGCCGATCAGCACGGGCGGCGGCTGATCCCGCCCGCGCCCCTTCGCATCGAGGAGGCGCTGGACGGCGGCCGGGGAGAAGGCATCGGCGGCGACGCCGTACACCGTGTCTGTGGGGATGACGATGAGGTCGCCACGGCCGATCGCCTGGCGCGCGTGGCGCATGCCGGCGAGGAGCTGCGACTCGTCGCTGCAGTCGAAGATGGTTGACATGACGGTTCGATTCTATGCGGCGCGGCCAGTGAGCACGCTCGGAGGTTGCTGATCAGGGTCGGAGCGCGGTGGTGGTGCGATCCCGGAGCGTCAGGTCGCGGTGTGTCGCCGGCGCGCGCCAGCCGTCGGCCGTGAGGAGGTCCCTGATCGACTCGCCCTGCAGTTCGCCGTGCTCGATGACGAGGAGACCACCGGGGCGCAGCAGCCGCAGGGCCCGTGAGCTGAGCACACGCACGATGTCGAGACCGTCCTCTCCCCCGTACAGCGCCATGGCCGGATCGAACAGCCGCACCTCCGGATCGCGGGGAATGGCGGCATCGGGCACATACGGCGGATTCGAGATGACCACGGAGGCCGTGCCGTCGAGCTCCGGGAAGGCTTCCCCCAGGTCGGACAGCACCAGCGTGAGGTTGTCGACTCCCGCGACGTTGCGGCTCGCCCAGGCATGCGCGTCCTCGGAGAGCTCGGCGGCGAAGATGCGCGCGTGCGGCACCTCGGTGGCCATCGCGAGGGCGATCGCCCCGCTGCCGGTGCCGAGGTCGATGCCGACCGGTGCGGACTCCGGGGAGCTCAGCAGGGCGTCGATCGCGTACTGCACGACGGTCTCCGTCTCCGGACGGGGTACGAAGACGCCGGGGCCGACGGCGAGCTCGAGGTGACGGAACGGCGCGGTTCCGGTGATGTGCTGCAGCGGCTCCCTGGCTGCACGACGCGTCACGGCCTCATCGAGCGCCGACACCGCTGCGTCATCGATGCCGTCGCCACGGACGATCGCCGCCTGCACCTCGCCGCGTCGTCGTCCGAGGATGTGGCCGGCGAGAAGCTCTGCGTCGACGAGAGGGTCGGGCACTCCGACATCGGCCAGACGCTGGGCCGCCGTGCGGACGACCGCAGCGAGAGAGGTGTCAGACATGCCTTCCAGCGTAGAGTGCGAGCGGCCGTCACAAAGGCCTCCCCATAGGACCCCTCCCCTAGGCTGGTCCGCAGCGACCCCGCACAGGAAGGTTCATCATGCCCGGCATCCACTCCGACATCACGACCGCGTTCGGCAACACACCGCTCGTCCGCCTGAACCGGGTGACCGAGGGACTGGGTGCGACCGTCCTCGCCAAGCTCGAGTACTACAACCCCGCCTCGAGCGTGAAGGATCGCATCGGGATCGCCATGGTCAACGCCGCCGAGGCATCGGGTGAGCTCACGCCGGGCGGCACCATCGTGGAGTCCACGAGCGGCAACACCGGCATCGCTCTCGCGATGGTCGGCGCCGCGCGCGGCTACCGCGTGATCCTGACGATGCCCGCCTCCATGTCGAAGGAGCGCCGGGTCCTGCTGAAGGCGTTCGGCGCGCAGATCGTGCTCACCGACCCCACCAAGGGCATGAGCGGTGCGATCGAGGAGACCAAGCGCATCGTCGCCGAGACTCCCGGAGCCATCTGGATCCGCCAGTTCGAGAATGCCGCGAACCCCCAGATCCACCGCGAGACCACGGCACAGGAGATCCTCCGCGACACCGACGGCGCGGTCGACATCCTCGTCGCGGGCGTCGGCACCGGCGGAACCGTCACCGGGACCGGGCAGGCGCTCAAGGCGGCGAAGCCCGGCGTCCAGGTGATCGCGGTCGAGCCCAAGGATTCCCCGGTGCTCACCGAGGGACACCCCGGCCCGCACAAGATCCAGGGCATCGGCCCGAACTTCGTCCCCGGTGTGCTCGATCGCGAGGTGCTCGACGAGATCCTCACCGCCGAGTTCGACGAGTCCATCCGCGTCGCCCGTGAGCTCGCGGCCAAGGAGGGTCTCCTCGTGGGCATGTCATCCGGCGCCGCGGTCGCCGCCGCACTGAAGGTCGCGGCCCGACCGGAGAACACCGGCAAGACGATCGTCGTCATGATCCCCGACACCGGTGAGCGTTACATCTCCACCGCGCTGTTCGAGGATCTGCGCGAAGACTGAGACCGGCGATGGGCATGATCGGGCGGATGCGCGAGGACATCGCGGCCGCACGCCTTCGGGATCCGGCCGCGCGCAGCGCCGTCGAGGTCGCTCTGCTCTACCCCGGGCTGCACGCCGTCTGGGCGCACCGCGTCTCGCATGCGCTCTGGCGGCGCCGCCTGCGTCTGCTCGCACGCGCCGGCTCCCAGGTGTCGCGCTGGCTGACCGGGATCGAGATCCACCCCGGCGCGAACATCGGCCGTCGCTTCTTCATCGACCACGGCATGGGCGTGGTCATCGGCGAGACCGCCGTGGTGGGCGACGATGTGATGCTCTACCACGGCGTCACGCTCGGCGGACGCACACGCGCTTCCGGGAAGAGGCACCCCACGCTCGGAGACGGAGTGGCCGTCGGCGCCGGCGCCAAGATCCTCGGCCCCGTGACGATCGGGGCCGGCTCCGTGGTCGGTGCGAACGCCGTGGTCACTCGTGACGCCCCCGCCGACAGCGTGCTCGTCGGAGTGCCGGCGAAGCCGCGTCATCGCACGGTCGGCGAGGACACCAGGGCTCTGCTCACCGCGCCGGACCACTACGCGATCTGAGTAGACGAGAACGGCGGACGCCCTAGGCGGTGTTGCCAGACACCTTCGGGCGCCTTGTGGGCGGGTGTTGGATGCGTGTCGCGTGATGCGATCTCTGACGAGGCCTGGGCTGTGATCGGCCCGCTGTTCCCGAACGTGAAGTCGACGGGACGGTCACCGGCGGATCGGCGCACCGTGGACGAGGTGACTGCGTAGCAGTACCGAACGGGCGCGCCGTGGCGGGATGTTCCGGACCGGTTCGGGAGCTGGAACACGATCTACAAGACCTTCGACCGGTGGTCCGAGCAGGGCGGGTGGGCGCGGGTGCTGGACGACCCGGTGAGCTCAGAACTCCTGAAACGCGGGCGCTTGAGCGCTTTGCGTGGTCGCGGCCTGGGCATTCAAGCCCGCGCACCAGCTCGGATACACCCGGAACCCACGTTTGCCTGGCCGCCTTCCTGACGTGACGCCGAGCGCTGTCAGGTGCGCGCTGGTGAACCGGAACACCCCTCGCTGATCATGCTGTTCCACGAAGACAAGCAGCCCCGCTGCGGGATCGGCATCGCTGAACGGCACTGTGTTCCCCTCCGCGTCCCTTTGCCAGAACGCGACGAAGGCCCCCGGTTTGGTCGGAGTGTTCCGCGCTGTGCGAATATGCCAAGCCTCTTCGCCTATCTGGACAATCCCGGACTCATAGTCGCTGTTCTGGGTCTCGGGGATGACTTCAGCGGTCACGCCCACCTCCGCCGAGTAGACCGCGAAGGCGTTGAACTGCATGCAGCCACGCTATCTTGCCGAGCCACCAGCCCGGGCCTAGGCTCCACACACCTATAGCAATACGGCCTAGCAGCCCGACAACCAGGACCGTGATCGCGACGAAACCCGGAGCCGACTACTCGACAAGGTGGGCAAAGTCTTCGGTGTATCCGAGTATCAATATCGGGGAGGTGGCAAGCGTGGCTTCTAGCCGCTGCCAAGCGCTGCTCTCCTGCTGTCCATAGAGGTGTTTGAGGTCCTCTACCAACGCCGGAACGTCTTGATCGGTGGTGCTGTCGAGTTGGCGGACGAACCCGAGCGTCGACGCGCCGATTCCGAAGAGCACGTAGTTGTGGCGTTCGCAGATGCGTTTCACTACCGCACGGAGCTGAAATGGATTCCAGTCAACCGAGAAGTACCCATTTGGGATGTTCGCAAGCAGATCGTCATCATGCCGGCCGGGGAGGCACTGCACGACATGCGCATCGTCGAGCAGCAGATCAGGCTGGCGGTTGAGGTCCGACAGCGCATCAATGTCGGTTTCGCTGGTCGTGAGCTCGCCACGCAACTGCTCCCACGCAACCATTCTGCCCAGATCGCGAAGCGCTCGCCCTGTGGCTTCGAAGAGCGCTGCTTCGTACGTGTCGACCGCTTTCGCATCGTCATCGTCGGGGTAATCAAGGTCATCGCCGAAGCCGTGCTCGTTCGCCGCGTGTCCGCTCGTATAGAGACACTGATTCAGGTCGTCCAAGGTTACGAAGCTGCGCCCATTGGCAACCTGTCCAGCGCCGACCTGCTGGAATGCGTCAAACAGCTCAGCGAACGACGACGCCCCCTTGATCAGCGCGACACTGAACCGGTCAAGACCCCGGCGTCCGTCAGCCGTGGGGAGTGCGACGAGCTCCAACCGCGATTGTTCTCGCCCTTCAAATTCCATCGATACCGACTACGCACAGCGAGGCGAGCTGTTCCGACAGCCACAAAGGGACAGCCACTTCAGCAACACGTCCTAGCGGCGTTGGCCCTTGACCGCCGCGACCTTCTTGCGCAGGAAGAGGAGCGGGAGCAGCACGCTGCCGAGCGCCGTGATCAGCCAGACGATGACCGCACCGAGCAGCCACCCGGTCAGGTCGGTGATCCGGAGTCCGCCGATGGGCAGCAGCACGACGACGACGAGCGAGATCAGCGTCGAGAAGATCCCGATACCGCCCATCAGCACCGGCGCGTAGCGGTTGGCCATCTTGCCGACCCAGGGCGCGAGGACGCTCTGCAGGATCGCGAAGATCAGGATGCAGATGACGAAGCCCCACCACTTGTCCCATTCGATCGTGAAGCCGTCGAGGAGGAGGTCAGCGGCGATCAGGCCGAGACCGGCGGACACCACGTAGAGCAGGCCGCGGAACAGGAAAGTGATCACGGGCCGAGCATAGCGCTGTGCACGCACGATGGTGGGGAGCACGGCGTCCGCGCTCCCCACCACCGGAGCGTCACTGCGCCACGAAGAACGGGACGGCTCCGGTCAGGATGCCGACGCCGAGCATGACCAGCGAGACGATCGTGGCGCGCCACAGCACCTTGCGGTGGTGGTCGCCCAGGTTCACGCTCGCGAGCGACACGAGCAGCAGGATGGCGGGTACCAGCGGACTCTGCAGGTGCACGGGCTGGCCGGTGATCGACGCCCGCGCCATCTCCACGGGATCGATGCCGAAGTTCGCGGCGCTCTGGGCGAGCACCGGGAGGATGCCGAAGTAGAACGCATCGTTCGACATGAAGAACGTGAACGGGATCGAGAGCACACCGGTGATCGGCGCGAGGAACGGACCAAGCGCCGGTGGGAGCACGTCGGTGATCCACGTGGCCATCGCATCGACCATCCCGGTGCCGGTGAGCACGCCGACCAGGACTCCTGCGGCGATCACCATGGAGACCACGCCCACGATGCTCGGTGCGTGCGCGACGATCTCCGAGGCCTGTTCCTTGATGCCACGGAAGTTGATGACGAGCGCGAGGCCCGCTCCCACCATGAACACGTACGGCAGCGGCAGGATGTCGAGCACCAGCAGCACCATGACCGCGACGGTGAGAGCGAGGTTGAACCAGATGAGCTTCGGCCGGAGGGTGGGCCGTTCAGGGTCCAGCATCGTGTCGGCCATGGCCGTGTCCGCAGGATCCACGCTCGCGGCAGAGACGGGAGCGTGTCCGCCGGCGACGACCACGAGGTTGCCGGTGCGCAGCGAGGCGCGCGCACCCGGCTTCGGCTCTGCCCCGCGGAAGATCTTCGGCACCGTGGAGAGCGTCCCGCCGTCAGCACCGACCAGCAGCCCCTCGGAATCCAGGCGACCGAGTCGCCGGCGCTCCTGCAGGCCCAGGATCCATGCGAAGCCGAGGGTCACGACGATCCCCGCTCCGAGCGCCGGCAGCATCGGCACGAAGATGTCTGTCGGCTGCAACCCCAGGGCCGTCGCGGCCCGCACGGTGGGTCCGCCCCACGGCACGATGTTCAGCGTGCCGTTCATGAGGCCGGCCACGCAGGTCAGCACGACGGGACTCATCCCCAGGCGCAGATAGATGGGCAGCATCGCCGAGGTCGTGATGATGAAGGTCGTCGAACCGTCGCCGTCGAGCGACACCGCTCCGGCGAGGATCGCGGTGCCGAGCACCACCTTGGCCGGGTCGTCACCGAGCAGGCGCGTGATCAGCCGGATGAGCGGGTCGAACAACCCCACGTCGATCATGATGCCGAAGAACATGATCGCGAACATCAGCAGGGCCGCGGTCGGTGCCATCGCGCCGATCGAGTCGAGGATCATGTCGCCGAGGCCGAGGCCTGCTCCCGCGAAGAGGCCGAAGACGGTCGGAACGAGGATCAGCGCGACCATCGGAGTGAGGCGCTTGGTCATGATGAGCGTCATGAACGCGAGCACCATCGTGAATCCGAGGAGCACCAGCACCCACTCGGGTGGCACGAAGGCCACGTCGTAGGTTGGCGCCTCTTCGGCGGCCGCGAACAGGCCGGTGAGTGCGTCGGGCATTGCGTTGACTCCTTCGTCGTGGCTCCGTCGTCCGTGACGGATCCCGATGAGACTAGGGAATCCGGGCGCTCAGGGAGCGGTATCCCGCATTCCCTTGCGTTGTGCGCGTAGCGTGGGTTCTGCGCATATTGCGCGGAGAGCTACGGGAGAAGCGCGGTGCCGAGGACGACGTCGACCAGACCACGGTTCGCCACGCGCGCCCTGCTGCTCCAGCTCGCCACGGTGACCCTCGTCGTCGCCCTGTGCACCGGCGTGTATCTGCTCCTCACCCTGCAGCAGCTTCGGGCCGAGGCCGAATCGACCGCTCTGGGCATCGCCCGCACGCTGGCGGAGGACCCGCAGGTTCGCGCCGAGGTCGCCCGCATCTCGCTCGCCGAAGGAGCGCCCGACGCAGAAGAACTCCGCGACGGCGAACTGCAGCGCCTCGCGTCCGAGGTCGCTGCCCGCACCGGAGCCCTGTTCGTCGTGATCACGGACGACAACGGCATCCGTCTCGCTCATCCCACCCCCTCCCGCATCGGCGAAGAGGTCAGCACGCCGTACGAGGCCGTGCTCGCCGGCGCCGAGGTGGTCGACTGGCAGACCGGGACGCTCGGGGAATCCGCGCGCGCGAAGGTGCCGGTCCGTGACGCCGCCGGCTCCCCCGTAGGCGAGGTCAGCGTCGGGTTCGAGCGCGCAGGCGTCTTCGACGACCTGCCACCGCTTCTGGCGGTCATCGCGGGCACCGCCGCCGGTGCGCTCGCGCTGGCGGTCCTCGCATTCCACCTGCTCCGGCGGCGCTGGGAGCGGCTGACCCTCGGTGTCCAACCGGAGGAGCTCGTCGCGCTCGTGCAGAATCAGACCGCCGTGCTCGACGGCGTGGACGACGGGGTGCTCGCGGTCGACACACGAGGTGTGGTGCGCGTGAGCAACGCCGCCGCCGATCGCCTGCTCGGCCTGGACGAACCTGTCGGGCGGTCCATCGACGATCTCGGGCTCGCCCCGGCTGTCCTCGATGCAGCGACCGGCGACCGCACTCGCTCGAGTGCCATCGTCGGAGACCGGATGCTCTACCTCGACTCGCGACCCGTGGTGCGCGATGGCCACGCGCTCGGAGACGTGCTGATCGTGCGTGATCGCACGGATCTGGTCGCCCTGACCGAGCGCCTGGAGACCGTCAGGACGATGACGGCGGCGCTGCGCGTGCAGCGGCACGAGTTCGCCAACCGCATGCACGTGGCCGCCGGGCTCATCGACGCCGACCGGGTGCCGCAGGCCCGGGCGTTCCTGGGCGAGCTCGTGGAGCGCGGCCCCGTGGCGTTTCCCGTCGTGGGACTCGACCTCGTGGGCGACCCCTTCCTGCACTCGTTCCTCGGCGCCAAGGGAGTGGAGGCGGGAGAGCGCGGCGTCGCCCTCCGGATAGCGGAGGACACCCAGCTGATCGGCACCGTGCAGGAGGCGGAGGACGTCGCGGCCGTGCTCGGCAACCTGATCGACAACGCGGTGACCGCCGCCGTCTCGGGCGAGCGGACCTCGCGCTGGGTCGAGGTGGCGCTGCTGGATGACGGCGATGCTCTCGTGTTCACCGTCTCCGACTCCGGACCCGGCCTCGGAGGCATCGAGCCGTCGCCGGCACAGTCGAGGGAGGGGAGCGCGGACGACGACGTGCACGGGCATGGGATCGGGCTCCCCCTCTCCACCGAGATCGCCCGTCGCAGCGGCGGGGACCTCTGGGTCATCGATCAGGGCGGTGCCGACAGCGGTGCGGTGTTCGCCGCGCGCATCGGCGGAGCCGTGGCACGGACCTCACCCGACGAGAAGGAGAACACATGACCGAGCCTGTACGCGTGCTCATCCTCGACGATGATTTCCGGGTGGCGCAGTTGCACCAGGGCATCGTGGACGATCATCCCGGCTTCGCCGTGACGGGAGCGGTGCGCTCTCTCGCGGAGGCCCGCGACAGCGTGCGCGCGTCTCGCCCCGATCTCCTGATCGCCGACGTCTTCCTTCCCGACGGGGACGGCATCGCGCTCGTGCGGGAATCCGGGATCGACGCGATCCTCATCTCCGCGGCCGACGACGCCGCCACGGTGCGCAGAGCACTGCGCTCCGGGGCGGTGGGCTATCTCGTGAAGCCGTTCGAAAGACGAGCGCTGTCGAGCCTCCTCGATCGCTACATCCGCTATCGCAATCTCCTCAGCGGTGACCGCGCACTGCGCCAGGAGGACGTGGATCGCGCTCTGGCGATCCTGCACGGTGCGGGTGAGCCCGTGTCGATCTCGCGCTCGGCGACGGAGCAACTCGTGCTTGCCGCGCTCGGCGACGGTGAGGCCTCGGCCGCGGAGGTCGGCGAACGCGTCGGGATCTCCCGCGCGACCGCGCAGCGGCACTTGGCGGCGCTGGCCGCCAGGACCGTCGTGGAGGTGCGCCTCAACTACGGCTCGACCGGACGCCCCGAGCATCGGTACGCCGCCCGCACCTGAGCGGACGACGCGTGAGAGCGTTCGTCAGGAGTCGGAGCCGACCGCGGCGAGCCGTGCTTCCTCGTCGGCGGTGATGGCGCTCTCGATCAGTGGATCGAGCGCTCCATCCATGACCTGATCGAGGTTGTAGGCCTTGAACCCGGTGCGGTGATCCGCGATCCGGTTCTCAGGGAAGTTGTACGTGCGGATGCGCTCCGAGCGGTCCATGCCCCGGATCTGCGATCGGCGGGCGTCGGATGCCGCAGCGTCGAGTTCCTCCTGCTGACGCGCGAGCAGTCGGGCACGCAGCACGCGCATGCCCGCCTCGCGGTTCTGCAGCTGAGACTTCTCGTTCTGCATCGAGACGACGATGCCCGTCGGCACGTGCGTGATGCGCACCGCGGAGTCCGTCGTGTTCACGGACTGCCCACCGGGACCGGAGGAGCGGAACACGTCGATCTTGAGATCGTTCTGGTCGATGTGGATCTCCTCCGGCTCATCGACCTCGGGAAAGACGAGCACGCCGGTGGTCGACGTGTGGATGCGCCCCTGCGACTCGGTCGCCGGCACACGCTGCACGCGATGCACGCCGCCCTCGTACTTCAGGTGCGCCCAGACGCCCTGAGCGGGATCGGACGACGAGCCCTTGATCGCGACCTGGACATCCTTGTAGCCGCCAAGGTCGGACTCGTTGCGTTCGAGCAGCTCCGTCTTCCAGCCCTTGGAGGCCGCGTACTGGATGTACATGCGCAGGAGATCCGCGGCGAACAGCGCGGACTCCGCACCGCCCTCCCCCGCCTTGATCTCCATGATCACGTCGCGGGCGTCGTCCGGGTCACGCGGGATCAGCAGACGCCGCAGACGCTCCTGCGAGGCCTGAAGCTCCTCCTCCATCGCCGGGATCTCCGCGGCGATCGACTCGTCCTCGCGAGCGAACTCACGAGCGGTCTCCAGATCGTCGGTCGCAGCGACCCACGCTTCGTAGGCGGCGACGATGCGCGACAGCTCGGCGTAGCGGCGGTTGACGCGCTTCGCTCGGGCGGCGTCGGCGTGCACCGCCGGGTCGGAGAGTTCCTCCTGCACCCGGCGATGCTCGTCGATCAGAGTCTGGACGGACTCGAACACGGCTCAGCCGCTCAGCGGATGTTGTTGTCGTGCCCGTGCGCGCCCGAGGGGAGCGTCGGGATCGACTTCTGCATCTGCACGAGGAACTCGACGTTGGAGTTGGTCTCCTTGAGCTTGCCGAGCACGACCTCGAGGGCCTGCTGCTGGTCGAGGCCGGCGAGGGCGCGACGCAGCTTCCACGTGATCTTGACCTCGTCGGCCGAGAGCAGCATCTCTTCGCGGCGGGTGCTCGACGCGTTGACATCGACGGCCGGGAAGATGCGCTTGTCGGCGAGCGAGCGCGACAGGCGCAGCTCGCTGTTGCCGGTGCCCTTGAACTCCTCGAAGATGACCTCGTCCATCTTGGAACCGGTCTCGACGAGCGCGGTCGCGAGGATGGTGAGCGATCCACCGTTCTCGATGTTGCGCGCGGCACCGAAGAAGCGCTTGGGCGGGTACAGCGCCGAGGCGTCGACGCCACCGGTCAGCACACGACCCGAGGCCGGGGCGGCGAGGTTGTACGCGCGGCCGAGGCGGGTGATCGAGTCGAGCAGCACGACGACGTCGCGGCCCAGCTCGACCAGGCGCTTGGCACGCTCGATCGCGAGCTCGGCGACCGTGGTGTGGTCCTCAGCGGGGCGATCGAAGGTCGAGGCGATGACCTCTCCCTTCACCGTGCGCTCCATGTCGGTGACCTCTTCGGGGCGCTCGTCGACGAGCACGACCATGAGGTGGACCTCGGGGTTGTTCTGCGCGATCGCGTTCGCGATCTGCTGCAGCACGATGGTCTTGCCCGCCTTGGGCGGCGCGACGATGAGGCCGCGCTGGCCCTTGCCGATCGGGGCTACCAGGTCGATGATGCGCTGGGTCAGCTTCTCGGGGGCCGTCTCCAGACGCAGACGCTCCTGCGGGTAGAGCGGCGTGAGCTTGCCGAACTCCACGCGGGTGGCGGCGTCGTCGACCGAGAGGCCGTTGATCGAGTCGACCTTCACCAGCGCGTTGTACTTCTGGCGACCCTGCTGCTCGCCCTCGCGGGGCTGCTTGATCGAACCGACGACGGCGTCGCCCTTGCGCAGGTTGTACTTCTTCACCTGTCCGAGGGACACGTACACGTCGCTGGGGCCGGCGAGGTAGCCGGTCGTGCGGACGAAAGCGTAGTTGTCGAGCACATCGAGGATGCCGGCGATCGGGATCAGGACGTCGTCCTCGCCGATCTCGGTGTCGAACTCGTCGGTCGGGGTGCCGCTGCGGCGCTTGTTGCGCTGACGGTTGCGGTTGTTGCCGCCGGCCTGGTCATCGTCCGCCGCCGGCTGCGCCTGCTGCTGCTGTTCCTGCGCGGCGCCGTTCTGCCCGCGTCCGCGATTGCGGCTACGGCTGCGGTTGCGGCCGCGACCGCCCTGCTCCTCGCCACCATCGGAGGAGTCGGAGTCGTTGTTCTGCGAGGTCTCCGCGGGAGCGGCTTCGGAGGCGGACTCCGCTGCCTGCTCCGCGGCGGGTGCCTCGGCATCGGCGGCCGGCTTCTGCGCACCGCGGCGTCCACGCCCGGTCGTCTTGGGGGCGGGCTCGGCAGGAGCTTCGGCGGGTGCCGCCTCGGGGGCGGGTGCTTCCGCAACAGCGGTGTCGGCGGCCGGAGCCTCGGCATCGGCCTTCTTGGCGCGGCTGCGACGCGGCGCCTTCGCCTTGGGCGCGGCCTCGGTGGGCTCCGCACCTGCGGATGCCGTCTCGGGGGCGGCGGCTTCGGGCGCAGCATCCGACTTCGCGGCCTTCTCGGCCTTCGCCGCTTCGGCCTTCTCGGCCTTGGCTGCCGCCGTGGCGGTGCTGGCGCGACGCGGTGCGCGCTTACGCGCCGGTGCGGACTCGGTGGCCGACTCCGCGGATGCCGCGGGTGCTTCGGCGGTAGGCGCCGACTGGTCGTTCTGGGTCTCGGAGAGGTTCTCCACGAGTACTCCCTTATATGTCATGGGGAATGAGCGTTGAACGCACACAACGGGTGCTGCGCGCGATCGCACGGGCTGACGCTCGGCGCCAGCCAGCCTCGGCACTTGTGCCACAGGGATTTGCGTGCGGGTCTTGCAAGATTTGCAATGGGGCCAGATTCACGCAGTTACGTGGAGCCCTCCGCTCGAGTCCCCACTGTACCACCACGGACGTCGACTGCGAGCAGGAGCGCCTCCCACGGGGTGTCGGTGACTCGATCGGCTAGCTCGACCGCGTCCTGGCGGCTGCCCGGCCCGTCTGCGAGCACGAGCACGCTGGGGCCCGCTCCCGAGACGACGGCGGCGAAGCCCGCTGCGCGCAGCGCCTGCACCAGACGCTGCGTCTCGGGCATGGCTCCTGCCCGGTAGTCCTGATGGAGCCGGTCAGCGGTGGCGTCCAGGAGCAGCTCGGGGCTCTGCATGAGCGCGGCGATCAGCAGCGCGGAGCGCGAGACGTTGAACACGGCATCCGCGGTGGAGACCTGCGGCGGCTGCAGCGACCGCGCCTGCGATGTCGACATCGTGTACGCGGGAACGAGCACGAGGGGCGAGACGCCACGGTGGACGAGCAGCTTCTTGTGCTGCGGTCCGCGCTCCGACATCCACGCGATCGTAAGACCGCCGAAGAGAGCCGGCGCGACGTTGTCGGGATGGCCTTCGAGCTCGGTCGCGAGGCGGAGGAGGTCGGTGTCGCCGATCTCGACATCGCCCTCGAGCAGGCCCTTTGCGGCGAGCACTCCTGCGGCGACGGCGGCGCCGGAGGAGCCGAGCCCCCGCCCGTGCGGCACGGCGTTCTCGGCGACGATGCGCAGCCCGGGGACCGGACGCCCGGCGTCGGCGAAGACGTAGGCGATGGTGCGCACGATCAGGTTCGACTCGTCACGCGGGATCTCGCTCGCGCCGGAGCCCGTCACCTCGATCTCGAGCCGGCCCGCGGGCAGTGCCGTCACGAGAAGGGTGTCGTAGACGCTGAGAGCAAGGCCCAGCGTGTCGAAACCGGGGCCGAGGTTCGCGCTGGTCGCGGGAACCCGCACCTCGACCGTGCGGCCTTCGACCGCACCTCCCGACGCGGTCGCGGAGGCTGCCGCCATCGTCACTCGCCTTCCACCCGGAGCACCGAGACCACACGGGCGACGACCTCGCTGTCGGCGAGAGCATCGACCGTGGCGCTGAGCGCCTGCTCGGTGGCGCGGTGGGTGCCGATGATGAGACGTGCCGTCGGCTCGTCCTCTCCCTCGACGGTCTGCACGACCGTCGCGACCGAGACGCCGCCGTCGCTGAGGATGCCGGCGACCGTGGCGAGCACGCCGGGCGCGTCCGCGACCTCGAGAGTGATCTGGTAGCGGGTGGTGACGTGGCCGATCGGCACGACGGGGAGGTTCGCGCGGGTCGACTCCCCCACCCCGACGCCGCCGGCGATGTGACGGCGGGCGGCGGAGACGACGTCGCCGAGCACGGCGGATGCGGTCTGCACTCCACCGGCCCCTGCTCCGTAGAACATGAGGGATCCGGCGGCCTCGGCCTCGACGAACACCGCATTGTTCGCGCCGTGCACGGAGGCGAGCGGGTGCGACGCGGGCACAAGGGCCGGGTAGACCCGCACCGAGATCGACTCGGCACCGTTCGCCTCGATCCGCTCGCACACGGCGAGCAGCTTGATCACGAAACCGGCGGCGCGTGCCTCTTCGATCATGGATGCCGTGATCGAGGTGATGCCCTCGCGGTAGACGGCTTCCAGCGGGACAGCGGTGTGGAACGCGAGGCTCGCGAGGATCGCCGCCTTCTGCGCGGCGTCGTAGCCCTCGACATCCGCCGTCGGATCGGCTTCGGCGTAACCCAGACGCTGCGCGTCGGCGAGCACGTCGGCGAAGTCGGCGCCCTCGGTGTCCATCCGGTCGAGGATGTAGTTGGTGGTGCCGTTCACGATGCCCATGATGCGCACCACGCGGTCGCCGGCGAGCGAGTCGCGCAGCGGACGGATGATCGGGATCGCGCCGGCGGCTGCAGCCTCGTAGTACACGGAGGCACCGACGCGGTCGGCGGCCTCGAACAGCTCGGGGCCGTGCGTTGCCAACAGCGCCTTGTTGGCGGTGACGACATCGGCGCCGGAGCCGATCGCCTGCAGGATGCTCGTGCGCGCCGGCTCGATGCCGCCGATGAGCTCGATCACGATGTCGGCGCCCAGGATCAGCGACTCGGCGTCGGTGGTGAAGAGCTCCTTGGGCAGGTCGACGTCACGCGGAGCGTCGACGTCGCGCACGGCGATGCCGGCGAGCTCCAGCTCAGCACCGGCACGGTCGGCGAGCTCATCGCCGTGGCGCAGCAGGAGCGCCGCGACCTGAGAGCCGACGGCTCCGGCACCCAGCAGCGCCACACGAAGTCGTCGGTAGTCAGTCATGGTTACTCCTTCGGAGGTGGGTCATTGGTCTCCCTCGGGGGCGTTCGCCCCGTCGATGCCCGCGTCGCGGGCCAGCACGTCATCGATGGTCTCGCCACGGACGATGACCGCCGAGCGCCCGCCGCGTACGGCGACGACAGGAGGACGCGGGACATGGTTGTAGTTGCTCGCGAGCGAGACGCAGTACGCACCGGTGGCCGGCACAGCGAGCAGATCGCCCGGCACGAGGTCTTCGGGCAGGTACTCGTGATCGACGACGATGTCACCGGACTCGCAGTGCTTGCCCACCACGCGGCTGAGGCGGGGCTCGCCCTCTCCGACGCGCGAGGCGAGGCGAGCCGAGTACTGCGCGCCGTAGAGGGCCGGACGCGCGTTGTCGCTCATTCCGCCGTCGACGCTGATGTAACGGCGCACGGCTCCGGACTCGATCGTCACGTCCTTCGTGGTGCCGACCTCGTAGATCGTCACACCGGCCGTGCCGACGATGGCGCGCCCCGGTTCGAACGACAATGCCGGGAGGGGGATGCCCCTGGCCGCGCAGTCCTCGGCCACCGCGGTGACGATGGCGGCCGCCAGTCCCTCGATCGGAGTCGGGTCGTCGACCCGCGTGTAGGCGATGCCGAAGCCGCCGCCGAGGTTGAGCTGCGGCACCGGTCCGTCCGCGAGCAGGGACGTGTGCAGGTCGAGCACGCGGGACGCCGATTCGCGGAAACCTGCGACGCCGAAGATCTGCGAGCCGATGTGGCAGTGCAGGCCAGCGAACACCAGGCCGGGAATCTCGCGGATGCGTGCCACCGCCCGCTCGGCGTCCGGGAAGGGGAAGCCGAACTTCTGGTCCTCGTGCGCCGTGGCGAGGAAGTCGTGGGTCTCGGCGTGGACGCCGCTGATCACGCGCACCAGCACACGCTGCGTCGCTCCGGTGCGGGCGACGATGGCCGCGAGCCGCTCGATCTCGATGGCGCTGTCGACGATGATCGTGCCCACGCCCACCTCGACCGCCCGCTCGAGCTCGGCCACCGACTTGTTGTTGCCGTGGAAACCGAGAGAGGCCGGTGCGACTCCGGCGGCGAGGGCGACGGCGAGCTCTCCCCCGGTGCACACGTCGACGCGCAGTCCCTCGTCGACGACCCAGCGCGCGACCGTGGTGCAGAGGAAGGCCTTGCCCGCGTAGTACACCTGCGCCGTGGTGCCGTTCTCGGCAGCCGCCTGGTCGAAGGCGAGCCGGAACCGCCGCGCACGGCCGCGCACCTCGTCCTCGTCGAGCACGAGCAGCGGGGTGCCGTAGGTGCGGGCGAGCGTGGTGGCGCTGACGCCCGCGATATCGATCGCACCATCGGCGTCCCGCGTCGCGGAGGCCGGCCAGACGCCGTCGGCGAGATCGTTCGCGTCTTCAGGGACGGCAAGCCATTCCGGAGCGAGCGAATCGGCAGGGAGAAGCACTGATCACCAATCGTGGGAAGGATCTCGGGCAGGGCGCGCACATCGAGGTTGACCCGATTCTAGGGCACCGGCCCCGCCACCTTCGTCACGGCGACGCGCGGCGTCAAGCCCCTGCATCCTGTCATCGTCGCCTCTTAGGGTGGGGTCGTGACGAACAGCGAAACACGAACAGACTCCCCGGCGCGTCCGGGTCTCATCGCGCGCATCACCGGGCCGCTGATCGCCTGGGCGCTCGCACGTCGCCCGGTGCGCGCTGCACTGCTTTACACCGAACGCCGCGGCCCCATGCTCGCCGACAGCGTCACGTACCGCGCGCTCTTCAGCGTGTTCGCCGGCGTGCTGCTGGGCTTCTCGATCGCTGCGCTCTGGCTCGCCGGGAACCCGGTCGCGTGGCAGGCGATCATCGACGCGGTGCAGTCGGCGGTGCCGGGGCTGATCGGCGAGGACGGTGTGATCAAGACCGAGGACCTGCGCGCACCGGCCTCGCTGTCGATCGCCGGCATCATCTCGCTCGTCGCGCTCGTGGGCGCGGCGCTCGGAGCCATCGGCTCCCTGCGCGCAGCCGTGCGCGTGCTGGCGGGGACCCTGCAGGACGACATCCTCTGGATCTGGGTGATCTTGCGCAACCTCGCGCTCGCGATCGGAATCGGTCTCGCCTTCGTCGCCTCGGCCTTCCTCACCTTCGCCGGCCAGCTCGGCATCGTGTGGATCACCGGCCTGCTCGGACTCCCCGAGGACTCTCCGGTGGCCGCGTGGACGGTGCGCCTGGTGTCGCTCATCGTCGTGTTCGCGCTCGACGCGGTGATCATCATCGGCGTGTTCCTCCTGCTCTCCGGTGTCCGCCCGTCAGCACGGTCGCTCTGGTCCGGCGCGCTGCTGGGTGCGCTGGGTCTGCTGGCCTTGCAGGAGCTGTCGAGCCTCTTCGTGGGCGGCGCCACCAGCAACCCGCTCCTGGCCTCGTTCGCCTCGCTGCTCGCGCTGCTGATCTGGCTGAACTTCTCGGCTCAGGTGATGCTGTTCGCCTGCGCCTACATCGTGACCGCCGAGGAGGAGAGCACCGACCGGGTGCACGCGAGATACGCGGCGACCACGTTCCCCGAGCGACGTCTGCAGCGCGCGGAGGTCGAGGTGCGGATCGCGACGGCCGAGCTCCGCGCGGCGCAGAAGGCGGCGGCCGCCGACGCGGATTCCTGATCCGCGCGCCTCGTTGTGACCAGATCGTCTAGATTGGTCACAACGAGAGGGCATCATGGATCCCCGACGCACGAGCATCACCCTCCCCCATGCCACGGTCTCGACCCTGGAATGGCGACCCGAGTGCGAGTCCGCAGTGCCGGTGCTGCTTCTGCACGGAGGCGGCGCCGACAGTGCCGAGCTCTCCTGGGGCGCGGTCGGAGCAGCCCTCGCCGCAGCCGGACACCGCGTCTTCGCGCCCGACCATCCCGGTTTCGGGCGCAGCGCCCGCGCGGAGTGGCCGCTCACGCAGGAGCGACTCGTGCGGCATGTGGGGGAACTCGTCGACGGGCTCGGTCTGCACGACTACGCGATCGCGGGCCTCTCCCTCGGCGGCGGGATGACGCTCGGGCATCTCCTGGATCAGCCGGGGCGCACGCGATCCGCCGTGCTGCTCGGATGCTATGGGCTGATGCCGCGGCTGGCCGATGGCCCCATCGGCCGGATCACCCATTTCGGCACCTTCATGCTGTTGCGCACCGGGCTGCTCGCCGCGATGACCCGCTCCTACGCGCGCAACCTCTCCGCGATGGAACGCGGCCTCGGCGACCTGGTGCGCACTCCGCAGGCACGGACTCCCGAGCTCGTCGAGGCCGTGCTCACCGAGGCCGCCGTCGGCACCGGTCTGGAGACCTTCGCACAGTGGCAGCGCGATCAGGTGCTCTGGAATCGACTGCGCACGCTCTACACCCCGCACCTGCCATCGATCACGACGCCCACGCTCCTCGTGCACGGTGATCGCGACTCGGGAGTCCCGCTCGCGCGCATCCGCACCGCCGCCGAGCTGCTGCCCGCGGGGTCGCTGGTGACCGCTCCCGGTGCCGGCCACTGGGTGCAGCGCGATCGTCCGGACGTCGTCATCCCCGCGATGCTCGATCACCTGGAGAGGACCACCGATGCCCCGGCCCCGCGTCCCTGACCGTCGCGACCGCATCCTCGATGCCGCGGAGGAACTCGTGCTCGCCCACGGGTTCGACGCCATGAGCGTGGCGTCGATCGCCGACCGTGCAGGGATCGGCAAAGGCGCGGTCTATCTGGAGTTCGCCAGCAAGCACGAGATCCTGGATGCGCTCCTGCAGCGCGGGACGACGCGTATGAACGACCGTGTGAGCCGTGAGCTGGGTGACCGACCGCGACTGAGTGCGGCGTATCGCGCGAGCGCCCGCGCCCTGAGCGACGACGCGCTGATGACGGCGGCTTTCCTCGACGATCGCGGCATCCTCGGGGAACACGTGGCGGAGGTCACCGACGGCCGGTATCGCGATCGGCAGCGACGCGTGATCGAGTGGCTCCGCGCGCTGCAGGACCGGGGGGAGATCGTGGCGGACGTGGACGTCGAGGCGCTCGCCCTGGCGCTGTCGAGCGCCTCGATCGGGCTGCTCTCCGCGGCGCGACTGCTCGGCCCGTTCGAGCCCGCCCACCTCGAACGGGCCATCGACACGATCGGCCGCATGGCCGAGACCTTCGAGAGGAACTGACCATGCACGTCGAGACCTTCGGCGCCCGCGACGGGCATCCGCTGCTGCTCCTGCACGGCGGAGGCGTCGCCGGATGGATGTGGGAACCGTTGCGTACCCATCTCGGCGAGGGCGTGCGCGTCATCGTCCCCGACCTGCCCGGTCACGGACGCAGCGCAGGCGAGACCTATGTCTCTCACCCGGCGACGGTCGCGGCACTCGCCCGCGTGTTGGAGCAGGAGGGCCGAGCGGCGACCGTCGTCGGGTTCTCGCTCGGGGCGCAGCTGACGGTCCAGCTCGCCGCACTGCACCCCGACCGCGTGAGGAATGCCGTCGTCATCAGCGCGCAGGCCGTGCCGATGCGGGCGACCCGCCCCACACTCGCGCTCCTCTCCGCGACGGCGGGACTGGCGAAGCGGGAGTGGTTCGCGAGGGTGCAGGCACGGCAGCTGTTCGTCCCGGATGAGCTGCTGGACGACTACCTGCAGGCATCGGGCACGATCTCCCGAGAGACACTGCTGCGCTCCGTCGAGGAGAACCTCCGCTTCGCACCTCCGGACACCTGGCGGTCCTACCCGGGCGCCGCGTCCATCCTCGTCGGCGCGAAGGAGAGGTCGCTCATGAAGCGGTCGGCCGCACTCCTGCATGCGTCACTCCCCCACAGCGACCTGGAAGTCGTCGACGGGTGCGGACACGGTATCCCGCTGCAGCGGCCCGCCTGGCTCGCACGCCACATCGCCGCGACGTTCGGCGACCGTCCCGACGTCGCTGAGCCTCCGGGGCGCTGAGGGTCAGCTGGGGCAGACGCCCTTGTCCTGGAGCGTCGTGTCGGTGACGATCGCTCCGTTCACGTCGACGTCGATCACGGCCGCGCCATCGATGATCTCGAGCCCGGTGAGGGTGAGCCCGGCCGGCAGCTGATCGGCGATGCACACCCTCTGGGGCTCGGTCAGGCCTTCGCCGAGGGAGCCGAGAGTGGAGGCGACCCGGTCGAGATCGATGTCGAGTCCGCCGATGCTCGCCCCGACGGGTGTGAGCTCGAGGTCACCGTCGACCGTGCCGGGCGTGAGGGTCAGCGAGAGCGGCACCGCGGCTCCGAGCACGCTGATCGACCCGCTCACCGTGGCGTTCGGGGCCGCGAACTCCACCGATTCCACGGGCAGATCGGTGCCGGCGAGCAGTGCGGTGAACTGCTCCTGATCGATGCGGATCGTCCCGGTGGCACCACCGATATCGCCGCCGCGCAGCGGGACGCCCGTCGCGGTCACATCGGCAGCTCCGGTGATGCCCTCCAGCGTCACGGAATCCGTGGACAGACGCAGAGTGTCGAGTGTGCCGCCGATCAACTGCGGCAGCAGCAGACCCTCCGTCTGCACATCGAGTTGCTGGTCGGAGGGCAGATCGAGCTGTTCCACGACGATCGACCGCACTACTCCTGGCAGCACGGCTCGTGCGATGAACTCCGCGGCGACCACGAGAGCGGCGAGGACCACGAAACCGATGAGCAGCACCCAGGGCCACCGCGGCCGTGTCCGCGGTGCGGCGTCCGCAGGGTCAGGCGCGGAACCCGGGATCACGAGCGTCGGATGCTCCGCCGCGGCATCCGGATACGGCAGGGTCTGGTTGTCGTCGCTCATGATTGCCATCCTGCCGTACCGAGCAGGAGGCGTGCGTGCGCTACATGCGCTCCGGCGCGGAGACTCCGAGGAGGTCGAGCCCGTTGCGCAGCACCTGGCCAGTGGCGTCGTTGAGCCACAGGCGGGTGCGGTGCACGCTCTCGATCGGGTCGTCGCTCAGCGGGATCACGCGGCAGTTGTCGTACCAGCGGTGATACAGGCCGGCGAGCTCCTCGAGATAGCGGGCGACGCGGTGCGGTTCGCGCACCTCGGCGGCGAACGCCACGATGCGCGGGAACTCCTGCAACGCGCCGAGCAATGCGCTCTCGCTCTCGTGCGTCAGCGTCTCCGGCGCGAACTCGGAGCGATCGATGCCCGATTGACCGGCGTTGCGGGCGACGTTGTGCGTGCGCGCGTGGGCGTACTGCACGTAGAACACCGGGTTGTCGTTCGTGCGCTTCTGCAGCAGCTCGGGGTCGAGATCGAGCGGAGAGTCCGCAGGTGAGCGCTCCAGCGAGTACCGCAGCGCATCGGTGCCGAGCCAGTCGAGCAGGTCGTCCATCTCGATGATGTTGCCCGCGCGCTTGCTGAGACGGGCCCCGTTGATCGAGACCATCTGGCCGATCAGCACCTCGACGTTCTTCTCCGGGTCCTCCCCCGCGGCGCCCGCGACGGCCTTGAGGCGGTGCACGTAGCCGTGGTGGTCGGCGCCGAGCAGGTAGATCTTGTTCTGGAAGCCGCGGTCGCCCTTGTTCAGGTAGTAGGCGGCGTCGGCGGCGAAGTAGGTGTACTCGCCGTTCGAGCGGCGGATGACACGGTCCTTGTCGTCGCCGAAGTCGGTGGTGCGCACCCAGACGGCGCCCTCGTCATCGAACACGTGGCCCTGCTCGCGGAGGCGATCGACGGCCTGATCGATCAGGCTCGTTCCGGAAGCATCTTTCGCGTGCAGCGTGCGCTCGGAGAACCAGACGTCGAACGGCACGTTGAAGCGATCGAGCGAGCTCTTGATCTCGGCGAGCTGGAACCCGTAGGCGAGTTCGAGTGCGACGCTCGACTGCTCGGCGTCGGGGAGCGCCAGCAGGTCGGGACGCGCTTCGAGAACGCGACCGGCGAGGGTCGTGATGTACTCCCCCGGATAGCCGCCCTCGGGGGTCGGCTCGCCCTTGGCCGCGGCCAGGACCGAGACGGCGAAGCGCTCCATCTGCGCGCCGGCGTCGTTGATGTAGTACTCGCGGACGGCGTTCGCACCGCTGGCGAGGAGCAGGCGCACGATCGAGTCGCCGAGAGCTGCCCAGCGCGTGTGGGCGATGTGCAGGGGTCCGGTCGGGTTCGCCGAGACGAACTCGACGTTCACGCTGACGCCCGCCTGCGACGAGTTCGTGCCGTACGCGGAGCCGGCATCGACGATGACCTTCGCCAGTGCACCGGCGGCAGCGGCATCGAGACGGACGTTGATGAACCCCGGGCCTGCGACCTCGGCGCTCGCGATGCCGTCGACGGCGGCGAGGCCGTCGACGATCTGCTGGGCGAGCTCGCGCGGGTTCGTGCCGAGCGGCTTGGCCAGGCGCATGGCGATGTTCGAGGACCAGTCGCCGTGGTCGCGGTTGCGGGGGCGCTCCAGCACGATGTCGGATGCGGAGAGCTCCAGCGGCTCGCCGGGACGTCGTTCCTCGGCGATCGGTGCGAGGACGGCGAGGAGGGCTGCGGCGAGGGTTTCGGGGTTCATAGCCTCCCCAGTTTACGGGGCCGGAAGACCTCGGCCGACGGCGCGGACGACGACGAATTTGCGTTCGGCCTCCGGTGATCTACTCTCATGCCATGAAGCCGCCCACCGCCCGACGCCGTGTGGGTGCGGCGGGCATCGTCGCCGGGCTTCTGCTCGCCGTCGCAGCCGTGGTTCTCGGGGTGTGGCGTCCGTGGATCCCCGCACCGGCGACGACCCCGATCAGCGCCGCCGCCGATGGCGCATCCGAGACGTCCACGGTCATCGCACCGGCACCGCTCGTGCTGCCGGAGAAGCCCACGGTGCTCGTCTTCGGGGACTCGTGGACCTACGGCTCTGCCGCGACCGTCCCGACCCTCGGCTACGCCTACCTCCTCGCCGACCTTCTCGGCGGCGAGACGATCGTGGACGGCGTCCGCGGGAGCGGATATCTCAAGCCCGGACTCGACGGCCCCACCTTCGGAGAGCGCATCGCCGCACTCGACCCGTCCGCCACTCCCGACCTGGTCATCATCCAGGGATCGATCAACGACCGTGCACAGGGCGCCGCCGGCTACCGTGACGCCGTGAACGCCGCGTGGGACACGTTGGCCGCCACGTACCCGCAGGCGACGATCGTGGTGCTCGGCCCCGCTCCGCACGAGCTCCCCGTCGGAGCGGCCACCGCACGCATCGACACCGATCTCTCCGCGCTCGCCGCCGCACGTGGCTGGTGGTACATCTCCCCGATCGCCCAGGAGTGGATCACCGCACAGAACTATCTCGACGTGATCGACGTGGAGGTGGGGCGCAAGCATCCCTCCACGAACGGGCACCGCTACCTGGCGGAGAGACTCGCCGCCGCCCTCGATGAACTGCGCACCGCCCCGGTCACCGAGGCCGGTGGGTCGGAGTCCACCCCCGACGAGTGATATTGTCGATCGGTACGCCTCCGTAGCTCAGTGGATAGAGCGCCGGTTTCCGGTACCGTAGGTCGCAGGTTCGACTCCTGTCGGGGGCACAAAGGTTGTACGGGTCACGTCCGTGAGCCCGTACATGAAGTTCTTCATCACGAGAGAAGCCGCCTGATTCCAGGCGGCTTCTGTCGTTCGTGCTCCGTGGCGCGCGGGGGGCTACTCCGTCAACCACCGTGCGGTGTACCCGACGGCTTCACTCCCCTCGAGCAACACGACGTCTCCGTTCGAAAGCCGTGAGCACGGGTGCCCCGTCACGGCTTCGATGCCGAGCCGCAACAGGGTCCCGTGAGCCACGACGACGGTGTCCACGTCGTCGCGGAGAAGCTCTCTCAGCGCGCTGGCGGCGCGGTCGGCGGTGGCAGCGACGGATTCTGCGCCGGGATAGTTCTGGTCGGGCCATCGCTCCCACGCTTCGGTGACCTGCAGACCGTCGGCCTCACCGTAGTGACGTTCGACGAGGCCGTCATGCACGCGGTACTCCGCATGGGGCATGTGCCTACGGATGATCTCGGCCGACTGCGAGGCACGTCGCAGAGGAGACGAGACGATCCGTGTCCAGACCGCCGTCGCCAGCAGACGACCGGCCGCTTCGGCTTGGGCTTCGCCGACCGGATCGAGAGCGATGTCGGACTGCCCCTGCATTCTGCGCTCGCGGTTCCATGCGGTGCGTCCGTGCCTGACCAGTGCGAGGGTCATGCCGACATCACCGCCTCGCGCTCGGGCGCGTCTTCCACAGCCTGCAGGTAGACCACCGCATCCGTGATGTGGACGGAGACGGCGTCGCCGACCCGGTGCCGGCTGCCGTGGGTGCGCACGCGCAGATGCGTGCCGCGCCAGTCCACGACGACGTCGCTGCCGTCCGGTGTGAAAAGCGAGGAGCGGACGGTGGCATCACCGCCGGGAGTGAGGGTGACGGCGGCCGGAAGCACGGCAGCGGTAGCCCGCACCGCATTCGCCACTCCAGGGCAGGGCACGGTCAGCGGGTGGTCGCCGGCGGAGAACAGGCCGTCGGTGACGCGCCCGTTGACCAGCGTCGCGTCGGAGAGGAACTTCGCGACGAACGGACTGTCGGGGCGGGCGAGCAGGTTCGACGGGGTGTCGACCTGCTGGAGACGGCCCCCATCCAGCACCGCGACCCTGTCGGCGAGCGCGAGAGCCTCTGAGCGGTCGTGGGTCACGTGCACGACGGTCAGGCCCATCTCCCGGGTGAGGGTGTGCAGCTCGAGGCGAAGCCGGTCACGCAGCGGCTCATCGAGGGCGGAGAGCGCTTCGTCCAGCAGGAGCACCCGGGGGCGGGCGACCAGCGCCCGGGCCAGGGCGACACGCTGCCGCTGCCCGCCGGAGAGGGTCGCCGGGTCCCGGCGCTCGTAACCGGCGAGTCCCACGAGGTCGAGCGCTTCGCCGACACGGGTGCGGCGCTCGGCGAGGGGCACCTTGGCGCGTCGCAACGGATATTCGACGTTGCGACCCACGTCCCAGTGCGGCCAGACCGCATGCTGCTGGAACACCATCCCCAGCTGGCGCTGCTCCGGCGGCACGGCGACACCGGGACCGGCGATGACGCGGTCATCGAGCAGGATACGGCCCGCTGTGGGAGTCAAGAACCCGGCGATACTGCGCAGCAGCGTCGTCTTCCCGGATCCCGAAGGGCCGACGAGAGCGAGGAACTCCCCGTCCGCGACCTGCAGGTCGACGTCGGCGAGGCCGACGGCACCGGAGCGGTATCGCAGAGAGACGTGTTCGAGTGTGACGGAGGCCATGGGCACCCTTTCTGTTACTTCGTCTTCGGGATCGCGAACCCGATGACAGCGAGTCCGAGCACGGCCACGATGAGCGACCATGCGGCGGCGGTGCTGAAGGCACCCGCCTGCTGAAAGCTGAAGATCGCGACGCCGAGGGTCTGCGCCCCTGGCGACAGCAGGAGTACCGACAGCGTGAGCTCGCGCACGGCGGTGACCGCGACGATCACCGCGCCGGAGAGCGCGGCCGGTGCCGCCATCCGACAGGAGATGTCGATCAGGGCGCGCACCCGTGTCGCGCCGCCGATCCGCGCCGCCTCTTCCGCACTGGTCGGTGTCGAGGAGAGCGGAGCGGCGACGGCCTGCACGACGAGCGCTGTGAACGACGTGACGTAGGCCGCGAGGATAAGCCACGGCGTGTTGAACAGCCCCAACGCAGGCGCGAGCACCAGCCATGCGACCGCGATGACGATGCCGGGGACGGCCTGCGGCACCACGGCGACGGCCCCCAGCGCTCGGTTGGCTCGGCTCGGCACCCGCGCCACGAGCAGCCCGATGGCCAGACCCACGACGCCGCAGATCACGGCCGCCATGATCGCGAGCATCACGGAGTTCGCCGCCCCCTCCAGCGCGCTGCGCGTGGTGAGCGCGCGGACGAGGTGGTCGAGGGTGAGGTTGTCCCAGGTGAGCGGCACGCCGGGAGCACGCAGCAGCGTCTGCGTGAGCAGGGCGAAGAGCGGGAGGACCGTGATGAGGAGCACCACGAGCCACATCGCCACCCCCAGTCCCCCACGGGCGCGGCCCAGGGAGACGCGTTCGACGACGGCGCTCGACGAATCCAGCTCCCACCCGCGCCGACCGACCATGGCGTCGGCGACGAGGGCGAGGACCGCCAGGATCAACAGGACGACGCCGATCGTCGCGACCACGGCCAGCGGGTCCTCGACGGTGCCCGACTGCAGGTAGCGGTAGACGAGGGTTGCGAGGGTGGTGAAGCGTTCAGGGAGGCCGATGATCGACGGGATGCCGAAGTCGGCGAGGTTCCCGACGGCGATCAATACGAACGATGACAGCAGCGCCGGCCGCAGCAGAGGGATCGTCACCGAGGTGAGCGCTCGCACGGGACCTGCGCCTCCGACCCGCGCGGCCTGCTCCAGGTCGGTGGGGATACGGCGCAACGCCGCGGAGACGATGAGCATGGCGATGGGATAGCTGTGGATCGTGAGCAGCGCGATGACGCCGTCCGCCCCGTAGATCGACCAGAGCGGTCCGCCGAAGATGTCTCGCCACCACAGGTTCAGCGGACTCGTGGGGCCCGCGACTCCGAGCCATGCGATGGCGCCGACGAACGGGGGCATGAGCAGTGGGCTCAGAGCGAGCAGGCGAAGCGCAGACCGCCCCGGCAGGTCGGTGCGGTCCAGGAGCACGGCGAAGACAGTGCCGACGATGACGGCCAGCACCGCAGACACACCGGCGGAGAGCAGGCTGTTCGCTCCGGCTTCGAGGACGTCGCCCTGGAGGAGCACCTCCGCCTGCTGCCCGCGGCTCGCCAGCACGAGGATCGCGCCGATGGGGAGCAGGATGAACGCGCCGCACGCGAGCCACAGGACGAGGGTGAGGATGCTGACGCCGTCGAGCCTCCGGCGCCCGTCACCGCGGGCCCGGCGCGATGCCGGACCCGCGGCGAGAGTGGAGATCTCGGTCATTTAGAGGAACAGCGAGCGGAAGGTCTCGACCGCAGCGTCCTGCGTGCTGCGGATGGTCTCGAGGTCCGGGGAGAGGATCTCGATGTCATCCATCGACGGGGCGCCCTCGGGCGTGCCGACGTCGGAGCGCACCGGCAGGTACGACTGCTCGACGGCGAGCTCCTGGCCGGCGGCGCTCACCAGGAAGTCGACGAACGCCTTGGATGCTGCCTCTTCGTCGGTGTCGGCGAAGATGCCGACCGGCTGGGACACGTACGGCACGCCCTCGCTCGGGTACGACACGGCGATGGGCGACCCCTGTGCGGCGAGCTCGCGCACCAGGTAGTCCACCACGATGCCGACGGGCTGCGCGCCCGTGGCGACGGCCTGAGACACGGGACCGTTGCTGTCGGCGATCACCGGGCGGTTCTCGGCCAGGGCCGTCATCCACTTCTCACCCAGCTGGTCGTCGTCCAGCCACACGGCGGCGTTGTACGCCGCTGCTCCGGACACGTCGGGGTTCGGCATCACGATCTTGTCGGCGTACTCGGCGTCGGTGAGGTCCTTCCACGACTCGGGTGCCTCGGTGATGATGCCGGTGTTGTACGCGATGACGGTCGGGATGATCCTGGTGCCGGTGTAGAAGCCCTCGGGGTCGACGACGTCGGGATTCAGGGCGTCCACGTCCGCCGGCGTGTACTTCAGCAGCAGGTCGTCGGCGGCGTACCCCTCGAAGGTGCCGGCGTCGGCGGCGAGGAAGACGTCGGCCTGGATGCCACCGGACTCCTGCTCGGTCGCGACTCGAGTGGTCAGGTCGCCGGTGCCGGCGCGGAACACCTCGACGGTGATCTCGGGGTGGACCTCGTTGAAGGCGGCGACGAGTTCATCGGCCTTCTCCTGCGGCTCGGAGGTGTACAGCGTGATGGTCGCCGGCTCCAGGGCTGCGGCGGACTCCTCGGGCGTCGCGGCGGGAGCCGGCGTCGAGGAGCAGCTGGCGAGGGCGAGTGCGGCGACGCCGAACAGTGCCACGGGAGCGGTCTTGCGAAGGAATGACATGGTGTCCAATCAGGGTTCAGGTGGAGATGACGGAGGAGAAGATCGGTGCGGGCGAGTCGAGCCCGACGTTGGTGACGGCGACGCCGCCCGGCAGCAGATGCACGAGGGAGAACATCGCCAGGTCGTGGCCGCTGACGCGGTTCGGGCCGGCGTCCATCACCTGGTGATAGGCCAGCGAGGGACCGACGAAGACGGGGATGCCGCGCAGGGTCGCGGACAGCGGGTGATGGAAGTGCCCGGCCAGAACCGCCCGCACGTCCGAGCCGGCCATGGCGTCGAGGAAGTCGTCCGCGTCCCGCAGCCCCGCCTTCGCCAGTGTCGGCAGCGGAGAGCCCAGCGGCGCATGGTGAACAGCGACGACCGTGCCGAGGCCGTGCGGAGTGCGCAGCACGTCGCGGAGCCACGCCCGCTGGTCGACTCCGAGCTCGCCGCGAGACGAATCCAGGATGATGAAGCGGAGCTCGTCGACGATATGCACTCTGTGGTGGGTCTGCTCGTGGCCGCGCAGCACCCGCGCGGCCTCCGGCTCGTCGTGATTGCCGAGCGCGGTGAGCACCGGGACACCGGCGATCTCCGCGAGCTCGTCGAACGCCTCGCGCAGTGCCGGATAGGCATCCGCGTTCCCCCGCTGCACCAGGTCGCCGGTGACCACGACCGCCTCCGGTGTGATCCCGGCGTCGCGCAGGTACGCGCCGACGGCGCGCAGGCGAGCGAACCCGTCCACGGTGTCGTACAGAAGGCCGCTGCTCATGGCATGGACATCACTGAGGTGCAGCACCGTCAACCGACCGGTCGCGCGACTCATGCCGACGCCCCTTCCTTGCGGCGCAGCGCCGCGAGCTGATCGGAGCGGAGACCGTGTGCGCGGAGGTACTCCTCCGCCCCGCCGAACTCGCGGATGACCGCCAGCGCGTGCACGATGGCCTCCGGGGGGCTCTCCAGGTGCAGGCGCAGAACATCGGCGCGTTCCCGGGCTTCGACAGAGGCGGCGATGCGCTCGGCATGCTCCCCTCGCACCGGACGCACCTGTGGTGCGGAGAGCACGTAGTCCGCGACCACGTCGCCCTCGCTCGCCCCCGCGGCGAAGCGCGCCAGCGCGACGACGAGGCCGGTGCGGTCCTTGCCGGCGGTGCAGTGGACCAGGGCTGCACCCTCGGCATCCGCGATGGCTCCGACCGCCGCGGTCAGCGCGCGCCCTCGGCTTCGCAGCAACCCCTCGTAGATCTCCTCGAGGGTGCCCGTGGCCGGGGGCTCGGTGCCGTAGACCGGGACGGACGCCGAAGGGATGCCGTGGACGACGGCTTCGCTCTCCGCGGGCTCGCGCAGGTCGACGATCACGCTCACCCCGAGCGCGATCAGGAGCTTCTCCCCCGCTTCGCTCAGCGCTTCGGGCGCACCGGAGCGGACCAGCCATGGCCTCCTGGTGTCACTCGCCCGGACGTTGAAGAGCCCGTCCACGTCAATCGCCAGCATGAGACCGTCCCGCCGTTACATGTATTTCGAACCACACGAAACGTCATTACAGTCGGGGTACGTCACCGTCTGCTGACCCGGCGATGACGCCCGGCTGGCCGGGAGGTGAACGGTCGGGTGCGCTACTCCTCGGCGATCGCTTCAGCGACGACGTGACGCATGCCCGCAGCGTCCGACGGGGCCACATCGCTGGCGAGGGCAGAGTGCAGCGCGTGCAGTACGACGGTGTGTCCGATTCGCGCGAGGAAAGGGTCGACGTCGTGCGTCAGGGCTGCAGGACCCGTCGCGACGACGATGTCGGCGGTGCGCCCGATGGGCGAACGAGCGAAGCTGGTGACGACGGCGACGCGTGCTCCGCGGTCCGCAGCGGCAGCGCAGGCACGGAGCGTCTGGACGTTCGCACCGGAGTAGCTCAGCCCGAAGCACAGGTCGTCCTCGGTCAGGCTGTTGACGGCGAACTGCTGGGCGAGCGGGTCGACGGGCGCCTCCACCGGACGCCCCAGGATGCTGAGACGCATCGCGAAGTCCTGCAGCGGCGGCCCGGAGAACCCGTTGCTGACCAGCACCACGCGGCGGGCATGACGCAGCGCCGTCGCGGCCTCCTGAAGGAGCACCGGATTCACGCTGTCTTGGACGAGGCGCACCGCTTCCACGGCGTCATCGAAGGTGTCGGAGGTGACATCGTCTTCCCGGGGACGCAGGGGCGTCGAGCGAGCGAGTTCCAGACGGAGGTGCTGGAAACCTCGGAAGCCCAGGCTCTGGCATGCGCGGATCACGGTTGCCGTCGACGTTCCCGCGGCCTGGGCGAGTTCGGCCGTCGACCACATGACGACCTCCGCCGGCCGCTCCAGTATCAGCGCCGCGACTCGCGACTCACTGGGCCCGAGCAGGGACGACGAGGCACGCACACGAGCGAGCACGCTGAGATCAGGGCGGGAGATGACCATGGCTTCCTCACCGGCGCACACGTCGGAATGCACCTGCATGGAATGTAGCGCCCGAAGTCGAACGGCGAGGAAACTCCGTCGCGTCCCTCAGACCTCGGCCTCTTCGGGGCGGGCGCGCACCGTGGCCGATCCGAGGGACACGGTCGCCAGCAGCCCGAGCGCGAGGAACCCCGCGGCCGTCCACGCCGCATAGCGCGTGCCCTCGGAGAATGCCGCCTTCGCATCCTCAGCCGCGTCGGCCGTCGCAGCGTTCGCCTCGAGCCCGCTGATCGCCGCTCCCGCGCTGTCCACGACGGCCGAGACGATCTGGTCACGCTGCGCGGCGGGCACGCCCCGCTCGTCGAGCGAGGAAGCGAGGATTCCAGCCGTGCTGGTGAACAGCACCGTGCCGAGCACCGCGACGCCGAGAGCGGCGCCGATCTGCCTCGAGGTGGACTGCGTGCCGGATGCGGCCCCACTGTCCGCGACCGGGACCTCGGCGAGCACGACTCCTGTCAGCTGCGCGGTAGCAAGGCCCACGCCGAGCCCGTAGACGAACAGGAACGGGATGAGCGGTCCCCACGAGGCGTCGGGCCCGATCACGAACCCCACCCCCGCGACACCGACGATCTCCGCGATGAGGCCCACACGCACCACCCACACCGGAGCGATCTTCCCGCTCGCGGCGCCGGCGACACCGCTGGCGAGGAACGAGCCACCCGCCAGCGCCAGCAGGAGCAATCCGGTCTGCACCGCTTCGAATCCGAGGACGAACTGCAGCCAGAGCGGGAGCGCGAGGATGATGCCGAACTCCCCCAACGACACCACCGCCGCCGCGATGTTGCCGTTGCGGAAGGAGGAAATCGAGAACAGCCGCAGCGCCAGCAGTGTCGACTTTCCCGCGCGCTCGCGGTAGCGGCCCCAGAGGATGAACCCGATGACGGCGATGACGGCGACCGCGAAGAGCAGGGGTATCGGCGACAGCTCCCACGGCCACGCCCAGTCGCCGATCTGCGGACGCGTATCGATGAGCCACCAGCCGTAGGTCCGCCCCTCGATGAGGCCGAACACGAGGCTCCCCATCGCCACGATGGAGAGCGCGGCGCCGACGACGTCGACTCTGCTGATGCGATCGCTGCGAGATTCCGCCACCGTCAGCAGCACGCCGATCACGATGATGATGCCGACGGGGATGTTGATCCCGAAGGCCCACCGCCACGAATACGCGGTCGTGAGCCACCCGCCCAGGAGAGGGCCGACAGCAGCCATGCCACCGATCGTCGACCCCCACACGGCGAAGGCGATCCCTCGCTCGCGTCCTCGGAAGGTCGCATTGATGATCGAGAGCGTCGTGGGCAGGATCATCGCTCCACCGACGCCCTGGGCCAGACGCGCGAGGATCAGCATCCCCCCGTCCGGCGACAGCGCCGCGAACACCGAAGACAGGGCGAACACGACGACGCCGATGAGCATCACCCGCCGCCGGCCGAAGCGATCGGCGAGGCTGCCGAACACCAGCAGCAGGGAGGCGAAGACGAGGGTGTACGACTCCTGCACCCACTGCACCTCGGTCGAGGTGATGCCGAGGTCCTCCACGATCGCAGGGATCGCCACGTTGACGATCGTCGAGTCGACGATGATCAGCGAGACCGCGATGCTGATGAAGACGAGCCCGAGCCACCGCAGGCGCACGTACCGTTCCATGATCGCTAGCTTAGTTAGCTAAGTGGGATTCGGGTAGGTGTGGTCTCCGCGGAGCGCAGATAGATCTCAGCAGCGCACGGCTAGGCTGGACGCGTGCCCCTCCTCTCGATCGCCGGCTCGACGCGTGCCCCGCACCGTCTTCGCTCGGCGACCCCGATGAGGGAATGGATGCGGGTCATCCTGCACCCGGGCACGAACGGGTGGACCAGTGTGTGGGGCACGCTCTCGCACGGCGAGATCGCCGGCTGCCCGCCGCCACGGAACTAGACCACGCCTCGAACGGGGCGGTGGTCTTCTGCGCCATTCACCCCTTCTCGCGTGAGGTCTTTCCGTGTCCCCGAATTCATCACCTGCCCGTTTCTCCCTCGCCCCGCATGCGCTGTGGCAAGGCATCCGCTCCAACGCCCGCAGCGACGTCCTGGGCGGCTCCCTCCTGCTGGCGGCGACGTTCGCGGCCCTGATCCTGGCCAACAGTCCTGCCGCCTCCTGGTACGAGTCCGTGCGCGACTTCACGTTCGGCATCCCCGAGCTGCACCTCGAGCTCAGCATCGGCGCGTGGGCGGCCGATGGGCTTCTGGCGATCTTCTTCTTCGTCGTCGGCCTCGAGCTGAAGGAGGAGTTCGTCGCCGGGCGTCTGCGCGACCCGCGCCGGGCCGCCCTGCCGATCGCCGCAGCTGTGGGCGGCGTCGTGGTGCCCGCGCTCATCTTCGTCCTGATCAACGCGGGCAGCGGAGCCGATGCGCTGCGCGGGTGGGCGATCCCCACCGCGACCGACATCGCGTTCGCGGTCGCGGTGATCGCCGTGGTCGGCAAGTTCCTCCCCCCGGCGCTGCGTGTGTTCCTGCTGACCCTGGCGATCATCGACGACCTGATCGCGATCACCATCATCGCGACGTTCTACACCGACTCGATCAGCTTCCCGTGGCTGATCCTCGCCGTGCTGCCGCTGGCCGGGTTCGCCGCGCTCGTCGCGAAGGGCGTCCGCGCATGGTGGCTGCTGCTCCCGCTCGCCATCGCCGTGTGGGTGTGCATCCACGCATCCGGTGTGCACGCGACCGTCGCGGGTGTGCTGCTCGGTTTCGTCGTCCCCGTCACGGCGACCGAACGCGCCAGGGTCCGCACCGGCAGCGACGATGAGGGCCTCCCCGTCTACGACGGCATGGCCGCCCACTTCGCCGACCGCTGGAGCGTCGTGGCCACGCTGTTCGCCGTTCCCGTCTTCGCCTTCTTCGCCGCCGGCGTCACGGTCGGCGGGTGGGACGGACTCGTCTCCGCGTTCTCCGACCCGATCACGATCGGGATCGTCGTCGGACTCGTCGCCGGCAAGCCGATCGGCATCCTCGTCACGACCTTCCTGCTGAGCCGATTCCCCGCACTGCGGCTCGACGAGACGCTGCGCTGGCCGGATCTGACAGGTATGGCCTTCCTCGCCGGAATCGGCTTCACCGTCTCCCTGCTCGTGGGAGAACTCGCCTACGGGTCGAGTTCCGTGGCGGACGAGCATGTGAAGATCGGAGTGCTCGTCGGATCCTTCGTCGCCGCGATCCTGGGTGGAGTGATCCTCGCCCGACGCAACGCACGGGGACGCCGCGAGCATCAGGAGGCGGAGGCGGGCGTACTCTGATCACCTAGATCACGGACGATTCCCGAGGACGGCCGCCATGAACCCGACCGATGCGCCGCGCGGATCGCTCCTCTACGTGGAAGACGATGCGGAGATCGCTGCCTTGACGGTCGAAGTGCTGGGCGACGTGTACGACGTGGATCATGCCTCGGATGGCGAGAGTGCCCTGCGGCTCGCGCTGAGCAGGCGCTACGACGCGATGGTCGTCGACAGGCGTCTGCCCGGCATGGACGGCATCGCCTTCGTGCGCGCCGTGCGAACGGCGCACATCACGACGCCCGTCCTGATGCTCACGGCGCTCGGCACGGTCGACGACCGCGTGACGGGTCTCGACGGCGGTGCGAACGACTACCTGGTGAAGCCGTTCGACTACGACGAGCTGCTCGCCCGCCTTCGAGCGCTGCGGAGAGCCTTCCGCGCGGAGGGCACGCGCAGACCGTTGGGTGAGTGGGTCTTCGTCCCCGCTGCCCAGGCGGTCTACGACCCCTCGGGATTCCGCGTGGCGTTGACCGCGACCGAGAGCGCGCTCCTGGAGCTGCTGACGGACAGTCCCGAGCACGTGTTCTCCCGGGAGGAGATCCTCCGTGCCGTATTCCACGAAGGCGACACGACGAGCTCGGTCGACACCTACGTGCACTACGTGCGGCGGAAGACGACCCCCGACGTGATCGAGACGATCCGTGCACGCGGCTATCGAGCGGGGACTCCCGCATGAGCGACGACGCGGCGCAGGTCCGTCGAGCGGCGTTGTCGATCGGGCTGTGGGTGGGAGTGGCATCGGGCGTGATCGTCGCGATGGGGATCGGGATCCTCATCGCGGTGATCCTCGCCACGTCGCGCCGCGAAGGCGAGGAGCACGGCGGCGGATGGTTCGACGGTCCCGGCGGTACCCGCGATGACTTCATCGTCGACATCGACGTGGTCGTGCCGACCGTGATCGTGTTGGGAGTCATCGGCGTCGTGCTGCTGGGTCTTGTCGCCGCCATCGCTGCGCGCCGTTCGGTGCGGCCCCTCGGCGAGGCGCTGCGCCGCCAGCGCAACTTCGTCGCCGACGCGAGCCACGAGCTGCGCACGCCGTTGACGACGCTGACCAGCCGCATCCAGGTGATGCAACGCCGTCTCGAACGGGGGGACGGCATCGGGCCGGGCCTGGTCGAGCTGCGTCGCGACGCCGACTCCCTGGGCGACGTGCTGAACGATCTGCTCATCTCGGCCGAGGGCGAGTCCCACGCCGAAGGTGAGGCCGACGTGGCACACGCGGCCTCCACGGCCGTCGCCTCGCTGTCGACGATCGCGAGCGAATCGGCCGTGACTCTCGCTGTGGACGCCGAGGCCGACGCCGTGGCCCGGATCCCGGCGGTGACACTGGTGCGCATCCTCGTGGCCCTGCTCGACAACGCCGTGCAGCACTCGCCGTCCGGAGGATCGGTCACGGTCCGCATCGGGCGTGCTGCCCGCGATGTCACCGTGCGTGTCATCGACGAGGGGACCGGGATCGAGGGGATCCCCCCGGATCAGATCTTCGAGCGGTTCGCCCGGCCCGCCGAGAGCGGTCGACCCCGCGGCTTCGGTCTCGGACTCTCACTCGTGCGCGACGTCGCGCGCCGGGCGGGCGGCTCGATCGAGGTCGAGCGCTCGAGCTCGAACGGTACGACCTTCCTCCTCACGCTGCCTGCGATCCGCTGACCTCGCACACATCGATCACCGTCGAACCGAGCCAGCGCGTCACGGCTCCGTCGTCATCCACGACGATGCCGGTCCGTGTTGCCGACGGCCCGATCCACGAGTGGTCCGTGCGTCCGGCGACGACGGCTGCGGTCGCCCAGACATCCGCCTGAGCGAGCCCATCGGCGACGATCGTGGCCGACGCGACCCCGGTCGCAGGCTCACCCGTCCGGGGGTCGAGGATGTGCAGGCCGCGCTCGGCGGTGCCCGACGTGGCGACGGCGCCGTCGGCGATGTCAAGGGTCGCGATCATCCGACCTCGGTCGTGCGGATCGGCGATCCCCACGTGCCAGCGCCAATCGGCTCCCGCCGCGGTGAAGAGCTGCAGGTCTCCGCCGGCATTGATCCCGACCGCGAGTGCCGAGGACAGCAGCGGAGCGAGGTGTCGACGACTTGCCTCCTCCACGGCCCACCCCTTCACCCAGCCCGTCGGGTCGAACCACCCCTGCCAGTGTCCCGAGAACAATCCACCGGTCGCCTGTTCCGCACGTTCGCAGGCCGCAGCGGCCACCCCCACCCGGGGGTCCGCATCGGCGAGCGCCACCTCTCCCCGACGGATGCGGTTGATGTCGGAATCCGGCCGATAGGTCGAGAAGACACGGTCGATCTCGTGCAGCTCGTCGAAGCACGCTCTGACCGCACGTTCGGTCGTCGGCTCATCCCGCTCCCCCGCGGAGATCAGCTGGACGCTCATCGGGATGCCCATGATCTCCTCGACCCAGACCCGCGTCTGTCGATGTGCCGCGCGCATCAGCTCTGCGCCTGATCGATCGCGTTCTGCAACGACGACAGGTAGCCGTCGCTCGTGTATGTCGCGCCGGACACCATCTGGATCTGCGCACTCTGCGACTGCAATGTCTCCGATACGAGACGCGGGATCGCTGTGCCGTTGATCTGGCGGTCCCTGCCGTTGCTGTCGGGATAGTGGATCGCCTGCACGTCGCTGATCTGACCGCCCGAGACCGTGATCTGCACCTGTACCGGGCCATACCGCGTCTGCGACGACTGGCCCGTGTAGGTGCCGTCGACGAGCCCGGTGGCCGAGGCTGTGCCGGGGGCGGCCGTCCCGGAGGTCGAGCCCGAAGTCGGCGTCCCCGAGCTGCCCACGGATCCCGTCGCCGCCGGAGCGGTGTCCTGCGGCGCCACCGCGTCGAGCGACGTGCGATAGCTGAACAGGAGCACGAGGCCGCTGACGGTCGCGAGCACGGCATACAGGATCTTCTTCATGGTGTTCTCCCTGGTCAGATCGTGAAGGACTCGGAGTGGAGACGGTGCGGAGGGAACCCGGCGCTCTCGAGGTCGCGCGTGAGGTCCTTCATCCACGCCGCCGTTCCGCAGATGAAGACGTCATAGGCCTCGGGGTCGGGGACGAGGTGGCGGAGGAGATCGGGTCCGGCCCAGGCGCTGTGGCTGGCCGCGATCCAACCCGACGGGCCCGACGAGCGCGGCCCGACGAACGGCAGATACCGCACCCCGCGACGGGAGACGAGGTCAGCGATCGCACTCTGACGAAGGGCATCCTCGGCGACCGAGTCCCGCGTGAGCAGGATGGCGTCCCGCGGCGCGTACTCCTCGGCCTCCAAGAGGGAGACAAGGGGCGCGACCCCCGCTCCCGCACCGATCATGAGCAGCTTCGTCCCGGTGCGGCGCTCCCCCGTCATCTCCCCGTAGGGCCCCTCGACGATCACCCGAGTGCCCGGTGCGAGCCCCGCGAGGCGGCGCGTGCCGTCACCGACCACGCGGGCCGTCAGGGTGAGCTCTCGCCCCGGTGCAGCGGACAGGGAGAAGGGATGCCCGCGCGTCCACCCCGGCCCGTCGAGGAAGCGCCAGACGAAGAACTGCCCGGCGCGGGCGCCCAGCGACGAGAGGTCGCGTCCGGCGACCCGCACGGTCACTCCCCGCGCTCCGTCCGGCTCGACGCTCGCCACACGCAGGCCATGACGGGTGGAGCGCAGCAGCGGCATGCCGATCCGGAAGACCAGGACGGACGCCGCAGCGAGCGCCCAGATCGACCACCAGTACAGGGTGGCGAGTGGCGAGGAGAGGAAGTCCGCGCCCGTCCACAGCTGGTGCGGGAGTGCCAGCCCCACGCCCAGATAGGCGTAGAGGTGCAGGAGGTGCCACGATTCGTAGCGCAGACGCCGACGAGCACGGCGGATCGAGGTGATCACGACGAGCAGGATCAGCAGCGTGCCCGCCGCGGCTAGGAGCATACCCGGGTAGTCCCAGATGAACCCCCACAGCTGGACGACCGGATTGATGCCGGCCGTGATCGCGTAGCCCAGGGCGAGCAGGGCGATGTGCGCGCCCATCAACCAGAACGACCAGAACCCGACGAAGCGATGCATGCGCGTGATGCCATCACGACCGAATCCGCGTTCGAAGAGCGGCACACGCGCCATGAGCAGCACCTGGTACAGCAGCAGATTCGAAGCGACCAGACCGGTCAATCGCCCCAGCGTGGTCACGGTCTCGCCGTCGAGTCCTAGGACGGCGGCGACGCCTCCCCCGGATACCCAGAGCGCCACCACGAAGAGGCTGGTCGCCCAGATGACGGTGATCGCTCCCACCCGCCATGCCCGCGCACGGCGACGGCTCGTGTGCTTCGAGGCTCCGGCCTTCGGAGGGACGGAGGCTCGGGGTCGCGTCGTCAGCGTGGTCATGAGGCCATGGTGCGGACTCGGCTCTGAGACAGCTCTAAGGAACGATGTACCTCAGAGGACTCACAGGGATTCCATGGGATTCGCCGGGGCACGCCGTCTCCCGCTGGTACTGCGTACCGATTCGCGGGAAGCTGGGGCATGAGGTTTCTCCGCCTGCTGTGGCGCTACCCGGCCATCACCACCACCGTTCTCGTGTTCGTCGGCGTGCTGGTACTCCACGCCATCGACGCCACGGTCGCCGGTCGATGGATCGCCACCGGCTACGTGGCGGCGTTCGTCGTCTGGACCCTCGTCGGGATGGTGCGCGATGTGCTCCGCGGTCACGTCGGGCTGGACATCCTCGCCGTGGTGGCGATGGTGGCGACTCTCGCCGTCGGGGAGTACATCGCCTCGCTCATCATCGTGCTGATGCTCTCCGGCGGAGAGGCTCTCGAGGACTTCGCCGGGCGCCGTGCGAAGCGTGACCTGTCCGCCCTGCTGGATCGCTCTCCGCGCATCGCGCACGTGCTCCTGCGCCCGCAGTCCGCGGATTCGGATGAGGTCAGGGATCTGCCCGTCGACGAGGTGGCCATCGGCGACGTTCTGCTCGTGCGTCCGGCGGAGATCGTGCCCGTCGACGGCGAGCTGCTCACCGAGACCGGGACTTTCGATGAGTCCTCGCTGACCGGCGAGAGCATGCCCGTGACCCGCGAGTCCGGGGGCGAGGTGCTGTCCGGCGCCATCAACGGAAGTCGGGCCGTGCGGATCAGAGCCGTGCGCACGAGTTCGGACAGTCAGTACCAGCAGATCGTCGCGCTCGTGCATGCGGCGGAAGACTCCCATGCCCCCGTCGTACGACTCGCGGACCGCTTCGCCATCCCGTTCACCGCGGTCTCGCTCGTGCTGGCCGGAACCGCCTGGGCCCTTTCCGGGGATGCGACGCGCTTCGCCGAGGTACTCGTGCTCGCCACGCCGTGCCCACTCCTGATCGCCGCACCGGTCGCGTTCCTCGGCGGCCTCTCCCGCGCGGCGAAGACCGGGGTGATCATGAAGGGCGGCGCCGTGATCGAACAGATCGCC
Organism: Microbacterium maritypicum; assembly: GCF_008868125.1. Classification (NCBI taxonomy): domain Bacteria; kingdom Bacillati; phylum Actinomycetota; class Actinomycetes; order Micrococcales; family Microbacteriaceae; genus Microbacterium; species Microbacterium maritypicum. The sequence continues at coordinate 1,310,510 of NZ_WAAQ01000001.1, read as the reverse complement.
CGCGTGCGCTCGGCCGCGTTCGACAAGACCGGCACGCTCACGCAGGGACGACCCGAACTCGTCGCCATCCGCCCGGCGGAGGGCTTCGACGAGGATGAGATCCTGCAGCTCGCCGCCTCTGCGGAGCAGTACTCGACGCACGTGCTCGCCGAAGGCATCCGTCGCGCTGCGCACGCGCGCGGACTCGCGCTCCGCAGCGCTTCCGAAGCCCGGGAGGAGGCCACGAACGGCGTCGTCGCCGAGATCGACGGCCGATCGGTCGTGGTCGGCAAACCGGCCTACGTGGCCGCACTCGCGCCCGACACCGTGCGGGCGACGCTGGAGCTGAGCCAGGCCGCGGCCTACGTCGCGGTGGACGGACGCTTCGCCGGGGTGCTGGTGCTCGCCGACCACCCGAGGCCCGAAGCCGCGGCCGTCGTCTCGTGGCTGCGCACGCACGAGGTGGACCGCGTGGTCATGCTCACGGGCGACGTCGGCCCGACGGCGGAGTCGGTGGCCCACCAGGTGGGCATCTCCGAGATCCATGCCGAGCTGCTCCCTCCCGAGAAGGTCGCGCTCGCCGCTGAGCTGCAACCGCGCCCGGTCATGATGGTCGGCGACGGCGTCAACGACGCCCCCGTACTCGCCGCCGCCGACATCGGCGTGGCCATGGGGGCGAAGGGCGCGACCGCGGCCGGGGACGCCGCTGATGTCGTGATCCTGGTCGACTCGCTGGCGAAGCTCGTCGACGCCGTCGCGATCGGCCGTCACACCCTGCGGGTCGCGCTCACCGCGATCTGGATCGGCATAGGACTGAGCATCGGACTCATGATCGTGGCGATGACCGGACTCATCCCCGCCGTCGTCGGTGCGCTAGTCCAGGAGCTCGTCGATCTCGCGACGATCCTCTACGCGCTCCGCGCCCTGAGCGGCCCCTCCACGGTGCTTCCCGCAGCACCGGCCCGCCCGAGCACGAGGACCGAGGCGGTGGCTCCGCCGCGCGCGGACTGACGAGCCACCGCTCCCATGCTCGGGTCACCCCCAGAGACCAGCGGCTCAGCGGTTCTTCGCCGCTGTTGACGGCCCCGGCCCCGGGGGAACCGGCGCCTCAGGGTGGGCATCGCTCAGGAGACTGCCGTCAGCGGGGCGACGGTCCCACGCAGGCTTGCGCAGAGCGTAGAACAGCAGCGGAGGGCCACCGAGGATCACGATGACCGCCCCGACGATCCATGGGTACGCGGCAGGAGAGAAGGCGGTGAATCCATCGGGAGGGATGAAGGCGAGAAGGAAGGCCGCGAGACACGCCACGAATCCGACCCCCGCCACCAGCGGCAGTGCGGCCACACGATAAGCACGGTGCACCGTCGGCTCCTTGCGACGCAGCACGATAGCGGACGCGAACATGAGCATGTACATGATCAGGTACAGCGCCGCGGCCATGTCGATCAAGGCCACGAAGGCCGCGCTGACGTTGGGAACGACGATGAAGATCGCCGCGAGGATCGTGACGATCGTTCCCTGGAGCATCAGGATGCCCGACTGCACTCCGGCCTTGTTGCGCTTCTGCAGCATCGGCGGGAGCAGGCCCGTCTCCGCAGCGGCGAGCACTCCCTTGGAAGGGCCGGCGACCCAGGTGATCACCGAAGCGAGGGCACCGGCGGCGATGAGCGCCGATACGACGGCCGTCGCCCAGCCCATTCCCCAGTGGTCGAAGTAGACCCCGAATGCGAGCATGATGCCGTTGGTGAGCCCGAGCTCCTTCGATGGGACCGCGACCGAGATCGCCAACGTCGGGAGGATGAACACGAGCAGGATCAGACCGGCGGCGAGGAACACCGAGCGTGGAAAGCCTTTGCCGGGATCCTTCATCTGGTTCACGTGCACGGCGTTGACCTCCATGCCCGCGTAGGCCAGCACATTCGACACGATCAGCACGATCGATGCCAAGCCGGTGAACGGAGGGATGATCGCCGACGCTTCGAGCGGCACCTGGCTCTTCTCGCCGCTGAACACCCAGATCGCCCCGAACACGATCAGGAGGGCCGCTGGGAGCAGCGTACCGAGGATGCCGCCCCAGGAGCCGAGCTTGGCGAAGAGGTTGCCGCCGCGCAGCGTGACGAACGTCGCACCCCAGTAGAAGACGATGATCACCACGGCGGTGAAGAAGCCGGAGCTCGACAACGACGGGTCGACGAAGACGAAGGCGAGCGCTCCCGCGATGAAGGCGAGCTGGGTGGGGAACCAGACGACATTCTGGATCCACTGCAGCCACACCGCCGTGAAGCCCCAGCGGTTGCCGAGGGCCTCACGTACCCATACGTAGATGCCGCCCTTCCATCCGGTCGCGAGCTCCGCCGCCACGAGCGCGGTCGGCACCAGGAAGACGATCGCCGGAATCAGGTACAGCATGATGCTGCCGAGGCCGTACGTCGCCATCGCCGGCAGCGAGCGCAGGCTGGCGACGACGACGAGGGTGAGCAGGGCGAGCTGTCCGACGCCGAGGATGGCGACGGCGGGCCGCGACACCTGCGTAGCGGCCGAGATCTGAGGGGCGGATTTCGGTTCGGGGGTGGCCCCCGTGTTCGAGGTGGACATCGTCGGCTCAGTGGTGGAAGGCCGACTGGGGCTTCTCGGTCGGCATCGGCGACTCGAGTGCGTCGAGGTACGCGACCTCGGTCTCGATGGCCTGGAGCAGCTCGGCAGCGAGGTCCATGCTCAGTCCGTTGCGGACTACGATGCGCTGCACCGTGATCTGCTCGAGATCCGCGGGCATCGGATACGCCGGAATCAGCCAGCCCTTCATCCGCAACCGATCCTGCAGATGGTAGAGCGTCCAGTTCTTCGTGTGCCCGTCTTTCAGACGCCAGGCGAACACCGGGATGTCGCTGCCGTCGTTCCAGAGCTCGAACGCGTCGAGTCTCGCGATGCCGGCGGAGAGGAACTTCGCGACGTCCTGCGACGCCTGCTGCACGGCGCGGTACCCCTCGAACCCCAGGCGCAGGAACAGGTAGTACTGGAGCACCACCTGCGCACCGGGTCGCGAGAAGTTCAAGGCGAACGTGGGCATCTCCCCGCCGAGATAGCTGACCTGGAACACCAGGTCCTCCGGCAGCCACTGCGCGTCGCGCCAGACCACCCATCCGAGCCCCGGGTAGACGAGACCGTACTTGTGACCCGACGTGCTGATCGAGTGCACCCGGTCGAGACGGAAGTCCCACACCAGGTCCGGCTGCAGGAACGGCGCGATCATCGCTCCGGACGCGCCATCGACATGGATGGGGATGTCGAGCCCGGTGCTCTTCTGGATCTCGTCCAGCGCCGCAGCGATCTCGGCCACGGGCTCGTACATCCCGGTGTACGTCACGCCCATGATCGCGACGACGCCGATCGTGTTCTCGTCGACGTACTTCGCCAGGTCATGCCCGTCGAGCGTCTTGTGCTCCGCACTGATCGGCACGTACCGCGGCTCGACATCGAAGTAGTTGCAGAACTTCTCCCAGCACACCTGCACCGCCGAGGACATCACGAGGTTCGGCGACGACGCGTCCTTCCCCGCGGCGCGCCTCGCCTGCTGCCACCGCCGCTTGAACGCGAGGCCGCCGAGCATGCACGCCTCGGACGAGCCGATGGTCGAGGTGCCGATGCTCTTCTCCGCATCCGGAGCGTTCCAGAGATTCGCCAGCATGTGCCAGCAGTTGTCCTCGATCGCCGCCGTCTGCGGGTACTCGTCCTTGTCGATCATGTTCTTGTCGAATGACGCCGCGTACACCTGTTTGGCGTCGTCGTCCATCCAGGTACTCACGAACGTCGCGAGGTTCAACCGCGCATTGCCGTCGAGGATCGTCTCGTCCTCCACGATCTGCTTCGCCGTATCGGGAAGAGACTCTGTCGTGGGAATGACGTGACGCGATGTGAGCGTCGCCTCCCCCGGCCTTGTGAACATCGGCTGGTCGTCGCTGGAGGGAGCACTCATGTCCGGAACCTTTCGCATCGCGTGGCTTCACGCCGGCGACACGCTCGATCCTCGTCGCTGGTCGTGTGCCGACCACTATCGCAAGCTCGTCAGCGTCGCGCCATACGACCTTCGGCCAGAAGCGACGACCTCTCATCCACCGAGGAGGCTCTTGAAGGGGGAACCGTGGCGCAATGTCGGCGACGCCCACCTCAGGCGGTCACCGATCGAGGATGGCGCGGGTCGTCACCTCCGGGCGCAGGTCCAGGCGCCGCAGCAGCTGGGCGTTGAGCGCCACGACGATGGTCGACAGCGACATCAGGACCGCTCCGACCGACATCGGCAGCACGAAGCCGATGGGTGCCAGAACGCCGGCCGCGAGTGGCACCGAGAGCAGGTTGTACCCCGCCGCCCACCACAGATTCTGCTTCATCTTGCGGTACGCGGCGCGCGAGAGTTCGATCACCGAGAGCACGGAACGCGGGTCGTCGCCGGCGAGGATCACCCCGGCCGAGGCGATCGCGACATCGGTGCCGGCACCGATCGCCAGACCCACGTCGGCCTGTGCGAGCGCGGGTGCATCGTTGACGCCGTCACCGACCATCGCGACCTTGCGCCCCTCGTGCTGCAGCTCCTGCACCTTCGCTGCCTTGTCCTCGGGGCGCACGCCGGCGAAGAATCGGTCGATACCGAGATCTGCCGCGACCGTCTGCGCGACGGCCTCGGCGTCGCCCGTGATCATGACGACCTGCACACCGAGTGCGTGCAGTGCGTCGACGGCCTCGCGGGACTCCGGCCGCACCTCGTCGGCGAGTTTCAACGCCCCGATGACGTGACCGTCCTGAACCACGTGCAGGATGATGGCCCCGTCCCCGCGCCACCCCTCGGCGACGGCGAGCTCATCCGCGTGCTCCTCGGCGAGCAAATGCGGGCCGCCGACGCGCACAGTCGTCCCTTCGACGGTCGCCGTGACCCCGACCGCCGGTGACGACGTGAAGTCGCGGCTCTCCGGAACGGACAGGTTCTTCGCGGCGGCGGCGCGGACGATCGCCTTCGCGAGAGGGTGCTCGCTGTCAGCCTCGGCAGCGGCGGCGAGCGCCAGCACTCGATCGCCGTCGTGCTCCCCGGACACGGACACCTCGGACACGACCGGCTCGCCCTTGGTGAGCGTCCCGGTCTTGTCGAACAGCACGGTGTCGACGGTGCGCATGCTCTCCAGCGCCAGGCGGTCCTTGACCAGCACTCCTCCGCGGGCCGCACGCTCGGTGGCGATCGACACGACCAGCGGAATCGCCAGCCCGAGTGCGTGCGGGCAGGCGATCACGAGCACGGTGATGGTACGGATCACGGCCGCATCGGGCAACCCGACCAGGCTCCACACGATCGCGGTGATCGCCGCGGACCCGAGCGCGAACCAGAACAGCCACCCCGCCGCGGTGTCGGCGAGGCGCTGCGCGCGCGAGGAGGAGCTCTGCGCCTCGGTCACCAGGCGCTGGATGCCGGCGAGCGTGGTGTCGTCCCCGGTGGCGGTGATCTCGACGCGGAGCCCAGAGTCGGTGGCCACCGTGCCGGCGGTGACCTGGTCGCCGATGCCTCGCGCGACCGTGCGCGACTCCCCCGTGACCATCGACTCGTCCATGGACGCCCGGCCGTCGACGATGCGCCCATCCGCGGGCACGCTTCCGCCCGGTCGCACGACCACGACGTCGCCGACCGCGAGGTCTGCGGGTGAGACGATGACGACCTGCCCGGCTTCCACGCGCTCGGCCTCGTCCGGCAGGAGCGCGGCGAGCGAGTCGAGAGCAGAGGTGGTCTGCGCGAGCGAGCGCATCTCGATCCAGTGCCCGAGCAGCATGATCACGATGAGGAGCGCCAGCTCCCACCAGAAGTCGAGCTCATGGTGGAGGATGCCGAGACTCGCTCCCCACGACGCGAGGAAGGCCACCGTGATCGCCAGACCGATGAGCAGCATCATGCCGGGCGTACGGGCTCTGATCTCACTGACGGCCCCGACGAGGAAGGGCTTGCCGCCCCACACGTACATCACGGTTCCGAGCACGGGCGAGACCCATGCCAGGCCCGGCACGTCGGGGAGCGTGTATCCGAGGATCATCGCGAACATGCCGGAAAGCGCGACGGTCGGGACGGCGAGGACGAGCATGATCCAGAACAGCCGCCGGAACTGTGCGACGTGGTCGCCGTGACCCCCGTGACCTGCGTGGTCGTCGTGACCCCCGTGACCTGCGTGGTCGTCGTGACCTGCGTGGTCGCCGTGACCCGGGTGATCGTCGTGGCCCTCGTGCGCCGCGTGCATGGGTGCGGAGCCGTCCGACTCGTGATGCGACGCGGCGTGTGCGGTGCCCTCGTGGTGCGAAGCGCTCATTGCTCTCCTCCTCGGAAAGACGATGCCGTGCAGGCGGCGGATGGAAGCCCCGCACAGATGGAGCGGGTCGTCCCGCTCACTCCTTCGGGTCAACCGAGTACCCTCCTGGGGTATTCCCACCCGCACATCGCCCCGACGTTCGCACCCTCAGGTGCCATCCGCGGCTCAGGGAGCCGGCGCCGTGGCGTGGGAGTCCGTCTCTGCGGTGTCGTGATCGACCGTCGCGGATTCGCCGGGCTCCTCTGTCGGGAGCTCCTCCGCCGTGGACGCGTCCGCCGCGCGCGGGCGCCGGAGCAGCTCGATCACGACCGCGAAGACCACGAGCCCCACGGTCACCCCGATCACCGTGCCGAACGCGACCGGCCGCGACGTGATGAGGATGAGAACCGCGAGCGCGAAGGCGGCGATGAGGATCGGTCCGTGGAAGCGATCGACCGCGACGCCCAGGCGGCCGGTCGACAGCCCTCGTCGCTCCCACGTGCTCCGGATCGCGGTGAACCCACTCTCCAGGAGGCCGCGGATGGCCACAGCGCTGCGGCTCGACCCGGCGAGCCAGGCCCACACGGCGACGAGCACTCCGACCAGGGCGAGCGCCACGATCGTCGAGCTCAGCAGCGAGGTGACCTCGTCGAACAGCGACTGGGCCGCCCCCGCAGTCATGACCGACGGACTCACCGCGCCGATGAAGAACGTCCTCCCGATTCCCATCCCCGCGGACAGGAGCAGGAAAGCGACGGCGAAGCCGAGACTGGTCCACAGGAGGGCACGCGCGCGATCTCGCGCGATCAGGATGCCGACGACGACGAGCCCGAGCAGCACCCATGGCAGCCAGAACCCCGCGGCGACCGCGATCTGGTAGACGGTGCGCACCAGGACCAGCGCGTCGGCCTGGGCGATCGGGACCGACCTGTCGATCTCGGGGATGAGTGCGGCGAATCCGACGCCACGCTCGGTCAACACCACCTTGACCCGGTCGACGACCTGACCGAGGTCGATCGAGAGCACTCCATCGTCAGCGAGCTGCACGGCGGTGTCCGGGCTGTTCTGCAGGATCGCGACCGCGCGTTCGTGCGTGAACCGCAGCGATTGCGCCCAGATGTCAGCGAACTGATCGGATGCCACGACGTCGTGGATCACGCCGTCGACGAGGGAGGTGAGCCCGCTGGCCGCCGGGGCCTCCAGCAGGGAGAGTGCGGATGACGCGCGGGGCGGAAGGTCGAGTTCACGGATTCCGTCGAACACCTCTGCGACGATCGCACTGAAGTCCACCTGCTCCTGGATGGCGGCGCTGACCTGATCCGCGACGAAGTCCTGCACGTCGGGATCCTCGGCGAGCGGCGCGAAGGTCGCGACGAACCGATCGGCATCGACGAGCTGCAGCCGGGCCCAGGTGCCCATCGCTGCTATCGGAGCCATCAGGACCGCGAGGGCGAGCACGATCCCCGCGACGATGCTCCTCCCCACCGGCCGGCGGCGGGGCCGCTTGAGCGTCTCGTTCTCGTGCTCGAGGAGGACGACGCGGGCACGCAGGTCTTCCAGTTCACTCATTCGCTGTCCTCGTCTCGGCTGTCGTTCCGACGGCGGGCTGCCGGTCTCGTCAGCTCAGGAGCTTCTGCTTCGCCGCGGCGAACTCCGCATCGGAGAGCACGCCGGAGTCCTTGAGGGATGCGAGCTGCTGCAGCTTCGCGATCAGATCGTCAGCGGCGGCGGGTGCCGCCGGAGGCGGAGACGAGTATTGGGCCGCTGCATTCTTGGCGGCGGCATCGACCTGCGCCTGCTGCTGCGCGGCCGCGTACTGCTGCTGCTCGTACTCGCCCTGCGCACGCTCCTGCTGATGCCGCGACATCGCGCCGCCGACGGCCGAAGCCGTCCCTGCGACCACTGCGGTCCTGGCAGCGAGGCCGATCAGTCCGGGGCGGCCGAATCTTCTCATGGGCATGTCATTCATCTTCCTGGTCGAGGATGTCCATCACCGCATTCACGACGGGCGCCGGCACGCGCTCGCTGCGCAGCACCTGTCCTCCCGCAGCGGCGAGTTTCTGCGCGAGGGTGCGGGCGAAGGCGAGCTCGAGCACGACCAGCGCGGCCGACTGCCCTGGGGCGATCGCGGCGGCGAGCGCTTCGACGTCCTCCTCACCGGCGAGACCCGCCGCGATCGGCTCGAAGCCGTCGAGATCGAGCTTTCCGTCCTCATCGTCGAGCTCGACGATCTCGACCTCTCCGGTCGCCGACTTCGCGAGCACGACGAAGTCGAGCAGTCGCACGACGCCGCTGTCCACGAGCTCCGTCAGCGCGCGGAACGTCGCCGGATCGGGGCGCTGACCTTCGAACCCGACGAGGTAGACCTCGGCCGGGCCGAAACGGAAGTCATTCATGGGTCGTCCCTTCTCCTGGCGCACGTCGCCCGTGACTGGGATCCATGCTCGCATCGCGGTCACGGGCGAGGAGTCCGGCCTCACCCCGAGAGGATGAGTGCTCCGTCGCCGGCAGCCCGTCACGGGGTCGCCCGCTCGGGGTGAGGGACGCCCCCGCTCATCTGCTCACCCTGCCACGATCGCCCTACGCAGTAACTCGACGAAAGAGGTGCGAAGTGTCCATTTGGGAAAGCTTCTGGGACATCATCTGGTGGTTCTTCTGGGTCTTCGTGTTCGTCTCCTACCTCATGGTGCTCTTCAACATCGTCGCCGACCTGTTCCGCGATCACACGCTCAACGGCGGGTGGAAGGCCGTGTGGATCATCTTCCTCATCTTCGTCCCGTTCCTGACGGCGCTCGTCTACCTGATCGCCCGCGGCAGAGGCATGGGCGAGCGCAGCGCGTCGGCGTACCGTGAGCAGCAGCATGCCGCCGACTCCTACATCCGCAGCGTCGCCGGCTCCAGTCCCAGCGACGAGATCGACAAGGCATCCAAACTGCTCGCCGCAGGGACCATCACCGCCGACGAGTTCGCCGCCATCAAGGCGCGTGCGCTGAGCTGACCTGCATCCGCGGCGGGCAGCGAGAGCCGCATCGGCGCGCCCGTCCCGATCAGACGGTGGTGCGCACCGCCTCGCGGCGGGACGACACCCCGAGTTTGCGGTAGATCGCGCGCTGGTGGGTCTTCACCGTGTTGATCGACACCGCCAGTTCACGTGCGATCTCCTGCAACGTGCGAGCGGTCTGCAGCTGCTGGAAGACATCGCGTTCACGCCCGGAGAGGGCATCCACCAACGACCCTGCCGAGCCCTTCGCGAGACACCTGCCGATGAAGTCCTCGAACTGCGTGCCGAAGTGCACATGCTCGCCGAGCAGTTTGCGCACGGCCGTCTCGCGGGGCCCGAAGAGAAGGCGGATGTTCTCCCCCGAGGCGACGGCGACACCCGCCTCGCACAGCTCATGCGCCTGGTCGTGGTGTCCGGCCTGACGTCGGAGCAGGGCTGCCGTGAGCAGAGTCGCCGATTTCACGTAGGACACCTCCGCGAAGACGCGCGGAGCCCGCAGCATCTCCAGGGCGGTGGTGTAGTCGCCGGCGCGGCGCAGAACGCCGGCGAGGGCGACGTTGACGACGGGAAGGTCCGGGCACTGGATGTACTTGCGCGCGATCCGCATCGCTCGATCCGTTCGTCCGACGGCTTCTTCGAGCAGGGCGACCGACGATTCGCGGAACGCCGGCCAGGAGACGCCGTGCACGACCTCCAGGGGGATCTCCTGGATGCCGATCGCCGCACGACGGCAGGCGGAGACATCACCCGATTCCGCCGCCGCGTAGGCGATCATCATGCGCGCCACATTGGTGAACGAACGATCGGAGCCCCCGTTGGCGATCACGGTTCCGAACTCGCGGACCGCTTCGTCGAGCTCACCCGACCAGTACGAGACGTATCCCGCGGCCGCGGCAGCACTGCCCCCGGCGTAGGTGCTCCAGGGAAGACCGACATCCTCCGCCCCACGAACGGCGATGAGCGACCGTCGGGCCTCGATGAGATGACCGGCCCAGGTCTGCCCGAAGGCGAGATGCCCCAGCGCGCGCTTCGCCAGCTCTCGATCGCCCGAGCTCTGCGCCTCCCTGGCCGCGGCGGAGAAGTACTCGAGCGGGACCATCGGGTTGCCGCGGTGCCGGATCTCGGTCCACCCGAGGAGATAGTTCAGCGCCGCGCGGTCGCCGAGGTCCGTCGAGTCCGCGTCGAGGAGCATCTGCTGCACCTTCGCGCTCGCATCCGCGACCTCTGCACGCTCGTCGGCGATGAAGAGCCGGGCGATCTGCAGCACCGCGGGCTCATCGTCGTCGCCCGATCGACCGATCATCGCCTCCGCGCGCCGGAACAGCTCACGGGCCACCCGATGATCGCCGAGCACGTCGCTCGCACACGCGCGCACCAGCAGCACCTGCGCGTCATCGGGCGTGCGTCGCAGCATCAGCATCGCTGTGCATTCGACCTCGTCGGCCCTCGCCCCCACCACCAGACCGAGCCAATGATGAAGGAGGGTCTCCCGTGCGGTGAGGAACTCGGACGCATGGAGGGAGTGCGTGATCGATGCCGTCGGATCCGTCGCCTGCAGCGCGGCGGCGGCGCGGCGGTGGCATCCAGCGGCGCGTTCGGCATCGATGTCCAGGATCTCGGCGCATCGCCTGGCGAAGGAGGCATGCCAGCGGTACACGACCCCGTGAGGGCCCTCGAAGCGGTCGAGGAACAATCCGAGGCGCACGCAGGTCTCGAGCAGGGCCGCCGCGTCGGGGCGTCCGGTCACCGCGGCCGCGAGCGCAGGGGTCAGCTCGCTGCAGACGCTCGCCTCGAGAACGAAGTCGGCGACCTCAGGAGGGAGCGTCGCGAGCACGTGCTCCCGCACGTAGTTGCCCAGGAAGCCGGCGGCGCTCTGTGCGCGCTGGTCGGGCCTCGCTCCGCCGATCATCATCAGTCTGACCGCGATCGGCCACCCCTGGGTCTCCTCGAAGATGGTCTGCGCCGAGAGGCCGTCCGTCTCCCCGTCGAGCAGCAGCCGCACTTCCTCTTCCGTGAAGCTGAGCGTGTCCGCGCCGACGAAGGAATCCGGATGCGTCACGCGGTGCCGGGAGAGGGTCACCTCGAGCAATGTCGTCCCCACCAGCACGATCCGCAGGCTGTCCGGCGCCTGCTCGGCCAGCATCCCCAGAAGTCCCGCACGCCAGTCCTCCCCTGCGCGCTGAGCATCGTCGACGATCAGGTGCACGCGCTCGTCCGCATCCTCCAGAACTCTGCAGATCTCCTGGTACGCCCGGTGCGGGTCGTCCAGATCCCGGTCCAGGTCCAGGCGACGCCCCGAGCGCTCCGCGCCCCGGGTCAGCGCGTTCACCACGCCCTGGGTCAGCCGCGACGGGTCGGAGTCGAAAGCGTTGAGCCCGAGCCACGCCACGTGTTCGAGCCCTGCCGCCCACTCGGCAACCGAGGTCGTCTTCCCGAATCCGCTGGGGGCACTGACCACGGTCAGCGGGTCTCTGGCGACGGCCTCCGAGATCACCGCGCTCACCCGATCGCGTCGAAGGGCACCCGGTTGGGGTGCCGGCGGCCGGAATCGCACCGTGGGTCCCGGCCTCGTCGAGCGTACGGGGTGCGACATGGCACCAAAGCTAGTGCTGTGCCGGATGCACCTTCAAGGGCATCCTCGCGCGTTCAATCGAGTTGTGCACAATTGAATCGCATGCAATGCTTTACTCATGCCCGTGACCGATGAGATGGTGTGCTTCTCCCTCTACTCCGCTGCGCGCGCCACCACGCAGGCGTACCGGGCTCTGCTCGCCCCCTGGGGGCTGACGTATCCGCAGTATCTGGTCCTCGCCATCCTGTGGCACGAGGGCGATCAGACGATCGGTTCGCTCGGAGACGCCATGCAACTCGACTCCGGGACCCTCTCGCCCCTGGTGCGCCGCCTCGAGCAGGCGGGCCTGGTTGCGAAGACGCGCAGCCCCCAGGACGAGCGCGTCGTCACGGTGCAGCTCACCTCCGCAGGCCAGGCGCTCCGCGGGGACCTCGCGAAGATCCCTGCCCAGATCGCGCAGCTCTCCGGCATCCGCGACGACGCGCACCGCCGCCGGCTCATCGCAGAACTCCACGAACTGACCGCTCTGCTGCAGAGCGGTGTCTCGACACCGGCCACCGGCGCCACCGCGCTGCGCGCCGGCGAATGACCACCCTCCCGGAAGGAAACCCCTCAATGGAAGCCCTCTACACCGCAGAAGCCCTCGCCACCGGCGCCGGCCGCAACGGACACGTCGCCACGAACGACGGTCGCGTCGAGTTCGATCTCGCCATCCCCAAGGAGATGGGCGGCAGCGGCGACGGGGCCAACCCCGAGCAGCTCTTCGCGGCCGGATATGCCGCATGCTTCCACTCCGCTCTGCAGTCCGTCGCGCGGGCGCAGAAGATCAAGATCGACCACAGCTCGGTCGGCGCGCGCGTGCAGATCGGGTCGAACGGCGCCGGCGGCTTCGGCCTCGCGGTCGAACTCGAGGTGGTCATCCCCGAGCTCGCGCACGATCAGGCCCAGGCACTCGCCGACGCCGCACACCAGGTCTGCCCGTACTCGAACGCGACGCGCGGCAACATCGACGTCACGATCACCGTGTCGGACGACTGATCAACGGAAGGAAAGGAAACCACATCATGCGTGCACTCATCCATTCCCGATTCGGCGAAGCCGAAGACGTCCTCGCGGTCGAGGAGCGTCCCGTTCCGGAGCCCGCAGCAGGGCAGGTCCGCCTGCGCATCGTCCTCTCCCCCATCCACAACCACGACCTGTGGACCGTGCGCGGCACCTATGGGTTCAAGCCCGAGCTGCCTGCGGCCTCCGGTACCGAGGCCCTGGGCATCGTCGACGCCCTCGGTGAGGGCGTCGAGCACCTCGCGGTCGGACAGCGCGTCGCGACCGGCGGCACCTTCGGCGCCTGGGCCGAGTACATCGTGGCGAACGCCGCCGGACTCATCCCCGTGCTCGATTCCCTCTCCGACGAGAGCGCGGCCCAGCTCGTCTCGATGCCGTTCAGCACGATCAGCCTGCTGCAGTTCCTCGACGTCAACGAGGGCGACTGGATCGTGCAGAACGCGGCGAACGGCGCTGTCGGACGCATGCTCGCGCAGCTCGGCGCCGCGCGCGGCGTGCACGTGCTCGGGCTCGTGCGCCGCGCGGAGGGTGTCGAGGAGCTGCGTGCCCAGGGCATCGACAACGTCATCTCGACCGATCAGGACGACTGGCGCGAGCAGGCTGCGCGCCTGACCGGCGGCGCGCCGATCGTCGCCGGTGTCGATTCCGTGGGCGGCTCGGCCTCCGGCGACGTGCTCTCGCTCCTCAGCGAAGGCGGCACGCTCGTCGCGTTCGGGGCGATGAACTCCCCCGTCATGGAGATCGCCTCCTCCGATGTGATCTTCAAGCAGGCCATCGTCAAGGGCTTCTGGGGCAGCAAGGTCATCCAGCAGCTCGACGCCGCCACGCGCGGGGCCCTGTTCGGCGAGCTCATCCAGCGCGTCACCGATGGGACGCTGACCCTCCCGGTCGCCGGCGTGTTCGACGCCGCCGATGTCGCCGATGCCGTGCGTCTCAGCATGACGCCTGGCCGCGTGGGCAAGGTGCTGCTGCAGTTCTGATCGATCTGCCGCTTCGAAAGGGTCGTCCGCATGCGGGCGGCCCTTTCGCATACCCGCCCTGCGGCGGCCGCGCTCAGTTGAGTTCGTCCGCCTCGGCGATCCTGTCGAGACGATCGACCAACAGGTATCCCGCGCCCTCCATCGCTGACGCCGCGTAGACCACGACACCTATCAGGATCACCGCGAACACGATGATCCCGGCGATGTTGCGGCGACGGGTGATGGTGATCACGAGCGCCGTCGCCGCGCCGCCGATCGCCACTGTCTGCCCGGCGATAGTGGCACACGCCATGCGGATCGCCGATTCGACGGTCAACGGGCCATAACTGTTGAGCAGTACCGCGAGCAGCACAGGTATGACGACCACGCTCAACACGAGGATCACCCGTCGGCGGGACCACCACGGCACGGGCCGGGCGAGAACCGGTGCGGTCTCCAGCGACAGTGTGCTCATCCCGTCACCCTAGTGAGGGCACTCCCAGGAGTCGAGTTCCCGCCGCCACGCCCCAATCGCGCGATCGGGTTGTGACCTCTCCCGCGACTGAATGCGACCCCAGCAGAGCTCAACCGATGGCGACGGCGATGGCCGTGGCGATGATCGCGAGCAGCGGAAGGGTTCCCTGCATCGCGGCGGCGCGGACCTTGGTGGAGTCCGACAGGACGAGCACCAGAGCAGCGGCGACCATCATGCCGGTGCCGGCGAACACGAGGGTCAGACCCACAGTCGCGAAGCCGACGATCGTCAGACCGATTCCGAGCAGCGCGGTCAGCGCGAGGAACAGGTTGTAGAAGCCCTGGTTGAACGCGAGCGCCTTCATCGTCACGGCATCCGCCTCGCTGGCGACGCCGAAGATCTTCCTCGTCTCGGGCTCGGTCCACTTCAGCGACTCGAGCGCGAAGATGAACACGTGGAACGCGGCGGCAGCCGCGGCGAGGACCAGACCGACGATGAGCATACGGCGATTGTCCCGCGCCGGGGTGCCGCACACCAAACGCCCCCGGGCACCCGGCGCGTCTCGATGTGCCGTTCTAGACCAGGAAGATCGACAGCAGTCCCGGGTTGTGCGCGTGCACCAGAACGGCGAAGACCACGGCGTCGAAGAGCAGGTGCACGGTGACGACGTAGGCGAGCGAGTGCGTGCGGAGGAAGATGTAGCCCTGCAGCAGGGCGAACGGAATGGTCAGCAGTGGTCCCCACTCGCGGTAGCCCAGTTCCCACAGGAACGAGACGAAGACGATCGCCTGCAGCAGGTTCGCGACGAGATCCGGGAAGTGGCGCCGCAGCAGAGCGAACACCGTGCAGATGAAGAACAGCTCATCCCAGATGCCGACAGCACCCACGCCGACGAAGAGTCTCGCGATGAGATCGGGCGTGTCGACCACCGGCCAGTTCTGGTACACGCCGCTGGTGATGAAGTAGAAGGGCAGGATCAGCCACCCGAGCACCAGCACCGCCACGAGCCAGCCCCACTGCAGCCGGCCCCAGCGCCTACGGGTCCGCCAGGGGAAGCTGATCGCGCGGTCTCGATAGACGAACCGAGAGATCAGGTACGGCACCGCGACCGCCCCACCCAGTGCGAGGGTGAATCGCAGCATCGCGAGATTGTCGAGCTCTGCGGCCAACGGGATGATGCTCACGATCAGAAGGCCGATCGCGATCAGGGAGAGATCCCTCGTGAGAGACGGGGGCCGGTGCAGGCCGATCGCCCTCGCGCTCTCCCGGCGCGAACCCACGCTCACGACCTGGTCCTCGGGATGCCGACCCCGCTCGATCAGAGCGGCCACGGCGATGCCAGCCGCGAGCAGCGTCCAGCCGAGCCAGGGGATCTCCAGCACGAAGAACGCCGGAGCCGCGGCGCACACGAGCAGCGCCGGAACGAAGCTCCACCGCTGCCTCGTGTCGCGCCGCACGTCGGTCATGTGCGCGTCCTGCGCCGATAGACGAGGTCGCGGATGTCCCGCCCCTTGGCGATGCCCTTGCGCTCGAACGCGGTCATCACCCGACCGTCGAAGCGATCTGCCCATTCTCCGTCGAACGCGCGCTCGAACGACGGCTCGGCATCGAGCACGTCGCGCATCTGCAGCGCATAGTCCTCCCAGTCCGTCGCGAGCCGCAGCAGTCCGCCGTCACGCAGTGCCCTCGCGGCGGTGTCGCCGAATCCGGGCCGCACCAGACGGCGCTTGGTGTGCTTCTTCTTGTGCCACGGGTCGGGGAAGAAGATCCACACCTCACGCGCGGCCGCCTCGGGCAGGAACGAGGAGAGCACCTCGGGTGCGTTGGCCTCGACCACGCGCAGGTTCCGAGCGCCCTCGCGATCGGCATCGAGCATGGTCCGTGCGAGTCCGGCGCGGAACACCTCGACGGCGAGGAAGTCGTCATCCGGGCGCGACGAGGCCGCCGCCACGATCGCATGCCCTTGCCCCGAGCCGATCTCGACATAGAGATCCGCCGAGCGTCCGTACTCGGTCGCGGGGTCCAAGCGCGCCTCGGGGTGCACTGAGGTCCAGGCGACATCGCGCGGCACGTCGAGCAGATAGTGCGGGCCGAGCTCGGTGAACGCGCGCTCCTGCGCGTCGGACATCCGGCCGCTGCGGCGCACGAACGAGACCGGCTCGTCTCGGAAGGTACGGGGTTCGGGCATGTTTCCAGGGTAGCCGCCGGCGTCGTGGCCTCCGGTGCCGCGGCGACCGCGGCGTCTCAGACCGCCGGTGCCGTGACGAAGTCGATGAGCTCCTCCACACGGCCCAGCAGCGCCGGTTCCAGGTCTCGATACGTCGTGACCTTGGAGAGGATGTGCTGCCAGGCGCGGGCGATGTCGGCCTGTGTCTCGTGAGGCCAGCCGAACGCGCGGCAGATTCCGACCTTCCACTCGATGCCGCGCGGGATCTCCGGCCACTTCGCGATGCCGAGAGCTCGCGGCGTCACGCACTGCCAGACGTCGACGAAAGGATGCCCGACGATGCGGAGATGGCGTCCGTGCGGGCCGCGCGCGACGGCGTCGGCGATCCTCGACTCCTTCGAGCCCGCGACGAGGTGATCGACGAGGACGCCGTAGCGTCGCGTCGCACTGGGCGGCTCGGCGGCCAGCAGATCATCGAGCAGATCCACGCCCTGGAGGAACTCGACGACCACTCCCTCGACCCGCAGGTCGGCGCCCCACACCTTCTCGACGAGTTCGGCATCGTGCTTGCCCTCGACGAGGATCCGACTGGGCAGGGCCACGCGGGCGCGCTGGTCGGCGACGACGAAGGAACCGGATGCCGTCCGGCGAGGTCCCTGCTCCTTCGCTGCGGGGACGACCAGCCGGACAGGTGCGCCGTCGATGAGGAACCCCCCGCCGAGGGGGAACAGGCGCCGGCGCCCGAGGCGGTCCTCCAGCTCGACGTTGCCGCCCTGCACTCGGGTGACCGCACCGCAGAAGCCGTCGTCGGCGACCTCGACCACGAGATCCGCCTCCGCCGCGACCTGTGGCACCTTCTTCGCGCCGCGGTCGCGCCAGCCCGTCGCCAGCACATCCGAACCGTACATGTCGTCCATGCCTCCCAGCGTATGTGTCTGCGCTGAGGGCGAACGGCGAACCCGCCGTGAGTGCTGTCGCGTGTCGGACGGAGTGCATAGACTCAAGGCATGGGGCTCGGCTGCCGGTCGGAGGGAACACGATGACGAAACGGTGGCTCGCGCTGGCCGCACTCACCCTCGCTGCGGTCGCCGGGGCGTTCACCGCCTCCGCGGCATCCGCCACCGATCCGGTCACGCTCGACGCCGGCTACGTCACCGACCAGGCCGGAGTACTGAGCGCCGACGAAGAAGCCACCGTCGAGGCCAGGCTCCAAGAGCTGACCGACAACTCGAACGCCGATCTGTTCGTCGTCCTCGTCGACGACTTCACCAATCCCACCGACAACGTGCAGTGGGCCGACACGGTCGCGCAGAACAACAACCTCGGCACCGAGCAGTATCTCCTCGCGATCGCGGTCGACGGGCGCAGCTACTACATCTCCGCTGCGCCCGACGGTCCGGTGAGCTTCGGCCAGCTCGACAGCATCGAAGACAAGATGGTCCCCTTCGCCGCAGACGGCGACTGGGTCGGAGCGATCACCCTCGCCGCCGACGAGATCCAGGGAGACGGGGGCGCCGGCGCACTGCGCATCGGACTGATCGTGGTCGCCATCATCGCGGTGGCGCTTCTTCTCTGGCTCGTCATCGCCCTGGTGCGCCGCGCACGCCGCAGGGCCGAGATCCGCGAGCGCGGAGCCATGCCGGAGACGCCCGACCCCGCCGATCCCTTCTCCACCCTCACCGACCAGCAGGTCGAGACGCAGGCCGGACTCGCGCTGGTGCAGGCCGACGACGCCATCACCTCCAGCAGAGAGGAACTCGGCTTCGCCGTCGCGCAGTTCGGTGAAGGAGCGACCGAGGAGTTCACGCGCGTCGTCGACGCCGCGAAGGCGAAGATCTCCGAGGCCTTCGACCTCAAGCAGAAGCTCGACGACGAGATCGAGGACACGATCCACGACCGCAGGGCCTGGCACATCCGCATCATCCGGATCGCAGACGAGATCGACGACATCCTCGACGACAACACGGCGGCCTTCGACGCCCTCCGCAAGCTGGAGCAGAACGCCCCGCAGGAACTCGAGCGGGTCCGCGGTGAGCGCGCAGCCCTCGACCCCGTCCTCGCTTCGGCTGCCCCGGCTCTCGCCGCGCTGTCGACGACCTACGCCCCGGCGGCACTCGCGATGGTCGCAGACAACCCCGCGCAGGCGCGCGAACGCGCCGATCTCGCGGATCGGTCGATCGAGGCGGCGGCGCAGGCGATCGCGGCCGGCCGCTCGGGCGAGGCGGCCTTCGCCATCCGCACGGCTGAGCAATCCGTCGCGCAGGCCGCACAGCTCACACAGGCTGTCTCGACGCTGGGGACCGAGCTCTCCGCGATCGAGGCGCAGTCCCAGGCGCTCGTCGCCGAGCTGCAGGCAGACCTCGCCGCAGCGCAGCAGCTTCCCGACCCCACGGGCACGATCGCCGCAGCGGCCTCCGCGACCGCGCAGCAGCTTCAGGTGGCGCAGACCGAGCTCGCCGGTTCCGCGCGCAATCCGCAGCGCGTGCTCGAGGCGCTCAGCGCGGCCAACGCACAGATCGACGCGGCGATCGCGCAGGGTCGGGAGAGCGTCGAACGCGCCCGCCGTGTGCAGCAGATGCTGGAGCAGACCCTCGCGCAGGCGAACTCCGAGATCCGTGCCGCTCGCGAGTTCATCGAGACCCGTCGTGGGACCGTCGGCTCCACCGCACGCACGCGTCTCGCCAACGCCGAGGCGAGTCTGTCGCAGGCGCTGAATCTGCGAGCCACCGACCCGGACGCCGCGCTGGAGGAAGCGAATCGTGCGCTCGCTCTGGCGGGACAGGCAACGTCCGCGGCGCAGTCCGACGTGCAGTCCTACAACCCTCCCGGCTTCGACCAGGGCGGCTTCGGCGGCCCCTTCGGCGGTTCCGGATCGTCGTCGGGCGGTTCGGGGATCGGCGGCGACATCCTCGGCGGCATCATCGGCGGCCTGCTCGCCGGAGGAGGCGGAGGCTCCTCTCGTCGAGGAAGCAGCAGCGGCTGGCGCTCCTCGGGAGGGGGAGGCTTCCGCAGCTCCGGTTTCGGAGGCGGAGGCTCGCGCAGCAGCGGCCGCAGCGGCCGATCGGGAGGTAGACGCTTCTGATCCCCTACACAGACACTTACGACAAGCTCTCGAAGACGCCCTCTGAAAGGAACCACGCATGACCAAGCAGTCCATCTTCGGACGTATCTCGACCCTCGTCCGCGCGAACATCAACTCCCTGCTGGACTCTGCGGAAGACCCGCAGAAGATGATCGACCAGCTCGTTCGCGACTACACGAACAGCATCGCCGACGCCGAGTCCGCGATCGCGGAGACCATCGGCAACCTGCGCCTGCTCGAGCGGGACCACGAGGAAGACGTCCAGGCTTCGACCGAGTGGGGCAACAAGGCTCTCGCCGCCAGCCGCAAGGCCGATGAGATGCGTGCGAGCGGCAACACCGCCGACGCCGACAAGTTCGACAACCTGGCCAAGATCGCTCTCCAGCGTCAGATCAGCGCCGAGCGCGAGGCCACGGGCGCCGAGCCGCAGATCGCGGCCCAGACCGAGATCGTCGACAAGCTCAAGAGCGGCCTGAACGGCATGAAGGACAAGCTGGTCGAGCTCAAGAACAAGCGCAGCGAACTCCTCGCCCGCGCCAAGGTCGCCGAGGCGCAGACCAAGGTGCAGGACGCGGTCGGCTCGATCAACGTGCTCGACCCCACCAGCGAGCTGGGCCGTTTCGAGGACAAGGTCCGCCGCCAGGAGGCCATCGCACAGGGCAAGATCGAGCTCGCAGCGTCGAGCCTCGACGCCCAGTTCGAGAGCCTGGAAGACCTCGGCGAGCTGACCGAGGTCGAGGCGCGCCTCGCCGAGCTCAAGGCCGGCGGCACCGCTCCCCGCCAGGCCATCGAAGGCAACTGACACGACCGGCGGATGCCCCGAGCTGCGTGCCCGGGGCATCCGCCCTCTCTTCTTCGGAGGCACCCATGGTGAGATTCCTCGTCATCCCGCAGTGGCAGGGCTCGCCCGCACCGCGCGCGATGCTGCTCACAGACGGCGCCTCGGCGATCTCCGGTGATCTCCCCCGGGCTGCCACGACCGTGCTCGATGTGCCGGTCGAGGCCGGCGAATCCCTGGGCACCGGAGTCCGCCGTCTGAGTGCGCTGCTCCGCACCCGCGAACTCGTCCACGGGCACATCGACTCCGACACCGTCGTGATCGGTGGTGATTGCAGCGTCACCGTCGCCGCCCTCGATGCACTGCCCGGGGGCACCGAGGGCCTTGCCGTGGTGTGGTGCGATGCGCACGCCGACATGCACACCCCCGAGACCTCGCCGTCCGGTGCGTTCTCGGGCATGGCGCTGCGCGCTCTGCTCGGCGAAGGAGAGGAGCAGCTCGTGCTCACCCCCGCGATCCCTGCGAGCCGCGTGATCACGGTCGGGATCCGCAATCTCGATGACGAGGAGGTCGACCAGATCGCCCCTCTCACCAACCTCTCGGTCGACGACCTCGCCCGCCCGGAGGCGCTGCTCGACGCGGTCCGCGCGACCGGGGCTTCACGAGTGTGGGTGCACATCGATGTCGATGTGCTGGACCCCTCAGACTTCGCCGGCGTCTCGTCCTCGGTGCCCTTCGGGCTCTCCCCCGCAGCGCTCAGCGCGGCCATCCGCGCCCTGCGCACCGAGGTGCCGCTCGCAGGCGCGACCATCGCCGGGTTCGCACCCCGCTCTCCGGCCGATGCCGTCGACGACCTCGGTGCACTGCTGCGGCTGGTCGGAGCGGTGGCGTGACCGCCGCGGCCGACTGGCGAACGCGAGCCGATGAGATCCTCACTCGTGGACGACGATTCGACCGTCGCATCCCGTCCTTCCTGCTACGCTCTCCGGTGAGCAGGCTCGGCTACCTCTGGGGCACGGCCGTCGGCTGGGTCTGGGGATCCCTGTGGAGCACCGGCCCCGTCGAGCGGCGTGCCGGACTGTGGATCTTCCAGGGCATGCCGAGCCGGACCTTCAACCGCGGAGGAGTGTGCGTCGGCGGCTGCTTCCTGACCGGCGACAGCCGTCCCAGCGAGGCGGTGCTCCGTCACGAGGCTGTGCACAAGGCGCAGTGGCTCCGCTACGGCTTCCTGATGCCCGTTCTCTACCTGTTCGCCGGCCGAGACCCGCTGCGCAACCGCTTCGAGATCGAAGCGGGGCTGGAGGACGGAAACTACGTGCGACGCACGCGCCGATAGATCGCGGCCGTCCGCGAGACGCACCGCAGCTCACAGCACCGCGCTCAGGAGGACCATCGCTGCGCGCGAACGCGGATCGGCAGAGGCCGTGTCAGTGTTCGACGGGCAGCAGGCCGAAGCGCTCGGGAGCATGGATGAGCGCCGGCGAGATCTCCAACGAGGTCGTCAGGTGCTCGACGATGTCCGCCGTGCCCAGGTAGCCGCCCAGCAAGGTGACGTGGGTCTCGATCTCGTCGTCGCACATCATCTCGTCGGCCCACGCACAGGTCGCGCGCGCCAGCGCCTGGCCCGGTGCGCATGCACGACCGCTTCCGGGGGCACCCGATCGCTGCTCTCGCGCCAGCCATGTCACCGTCATGCGGCCAGGGGCCTCGATGAAGCCGATGTCGGCGACCTCGGGCACCTCGATGAAGATGCGGCCGGACGCGCACAGCGGCAACGTCGTCAGGAACACCTCGAGCTCGGTCAGCGAGCGCTCGTCCGCCGTCACCAGGTGGTGGGAACGCCGACGAGCTGCGCGACGTTCGGCGCGCGTGCCGCGAGTCTCGAGCGAGGTGTTCATGGTGTCTTCATCGTACACCAAGTGAAGGCTTGCCTAACCTTGCATCAGCTGGGCAGCGACGAGGTCGACGGCTCCGACGCATCCTCCACGAGTGCCGCCGACAGCGCGGCCAGCTCTGCGTCGGTCATCCCCTGCGCGCGCAGGTATCCGGCAGCAGACCCCCACCGTTCGTCCACCTGCTCCAGCAGGCGCCGCATCACGGGCGCCGGAGACTGGGTGGCGAGCGCCACCGCGTGCACGGCTTCCGGGTGCTGGGTACGAAGGTAGTCGGCGATCCGCTGCGAACGCTGAGCCGGGAGCTGAGACTCCGTGAGCGCATAGTCGG
Source organism: Microbacterium maritypicum (assembly GCF_008868125.1). Classification (NCBI taxonomy): domain Bacteria; kingdom Bacillati; phylum Actinomycetota; class Actinomycetes; order Micrococcales; family Microbacteriaceae; genus Microbacterium; species Microbacterium maritypicum. Next base: position 1,287,898 of record NZ_WAAQ01000001.1, on the reverse strand, counting down.
CGATCACGGCCTCCCGATCGGCGCCGACGGCGGAGAGGGCGAGGGCGACGGTGACCCCCGTGCGGTCCTTGCCGACCGTGCAGTGCACCAGCGTGCGCTCCCCCGCGGCGATGATGCGGATGGCGTCCGCGAGCCGTTCCCCGCTCTCTTCGAGGAGATGCAGATACAGGTCGTCGAGGCTGGTGTCGGCTTCGAAGAAGGATCGCACCGACCCCAGGAACAGCGGCAGGTGCGTGGTGTCAGGCCCCTCGATCTCCGAGGGCTCCGCTGCGACCTCTTCGCCGTCACGCAGATCCACGATGTGCTGGACGCGGGCCCGCAACGCGGCAGCGCCCGAGGTGGTCGCCCCGGAGAGTTGCCCTGCTCGCAGCAGAGCGCCGGAGCGGATGCGCCCGCCGTTCGCCGGCATGCCCCCGACGTCCCTGACGTTGAAGACCCCTTCGATCTCGAGGATGGTCATGCCTGGGCCTGCGGGGCGCGAACGGGAACCGGGTATCGTCCGGCGATCACGATGCGGTTGAACGCATTGATGGATACGCACGCCCAGCTGAGCGCCGCGTACTCCTTCTCGGTGAACACGCTTCCGACCTGGTCGTACACCTCATCGGAGATCCCGTCCTCGGCGATGAACGTGAAGGCTTCGGCGAGCTCGAGCGCAGCGCGCTCGCGATCGCTGAACACGCCACTCTCTCGCCAGGTGGGAATCTGCGTGAGGGTGTCGATGTCGACTCCGGCCGCCACCGCCCTGTCGACATGGATCCGCGCACAGTAGGCACAGCCGTTGAGCTGCGAGCAGTGGATCATGACGAGCTCCTTGAGGCGCTCGTCGATGCCGTTGGCCGCGCAGATCTGCCCCACGGTCTTCGAGAATGCGTCAAGCGCTTGGTACGCGGCCGGCTCGGTCTTGGACAGGTGCACACGCGTCTCGCTCATGACTCCATGATATTCGGCGTCTCACAGCGGGGCCCCGACCGGACGCATCCACCACTGAGATGCACTACGACAAGGGAACCTTGCCAAAAGTGGACATATTGCGAGCCTTGAGACGGCATTCTCTTGCCATATTGATCCGGCATTTCCGGCATGTCGGGCGGAGGGAGCAGAATGTGGAGGTGGCGATCGACAACAGCGAGTTCAGCTATCTTCCCGCACAGGCCGAAGCGCTCGGCGTCCCCCTTCCCCCGGTGGAACGTCTCACCCTTCCGCTCGCCGACGGACGCACCCTGAGTGCCCTCCGCTTCGGAAGCGAAGCCCCGCGCGTGACGCTGCTGCACGGCGCGGGCCTGAACGCGCACACCTGGGACACCACAACGCTCGCGCTGCAGCAGCCCCTCCTCGCGATCGATCTCGCCGGGCACGGCGACTCCTCCTGGCGAGACGACGTCGACTACACGCCGCGCACCCTCGCCCGCGACGTCGCTGCCGCGATCGAGGCCTGGACCACACAGCCCCAGCTGGTGGTCGGGCAGTCGCTCGGAGGCCTCACGGGCGCCGCTCTCGCCGCCTCGCGGCCCGATCTGGTGTCCGAAGTCATCATCATCGACATCACGCCCGGCATCGACGTGACAGCCGGTCCTGCGGCGTTGCGCGAGTTCTACGCCGGCCCGACTGACTTCGCCTCACGGGACGAACTCGTCGACAAGGCGATCTCGCTCGGCTTCGGCGGGACGCGCCCCGAGACGGAACGTGGCGTCTTCTTGAACACGCGCGTGCGCGCGGACGGACGTGTGGAGTGGAAGCACCACTTCGCCCATCTCGCCGCCCAGGCACTGGCGGCTCACGATCCCGGATCGGCGACGGCGCCGTCGGTGCTCCACGAGACGGGCTGGGACGACCTGGCAGCGGTCACCGCGCCGATCACACTGGTGCGCGCTGCACGCGGCTTCGTCAGCGAAGAAGATGCCGCGGAGCTCCAGCGACGCGTCCCCACGGCCCATCTGGTCGTCCTCGATGCGACCCACAATGTGCAGGAGACGGCTCCGGTCGCTCTGGCCGGGCTCATCGAATCAGCGACCCCCGCCCGCAGAATATGACGTTCCGTTCCATACCCGACCCTCACCCCGCCACACATCTCTAGGCTCGATCCCACGGCACACAGCAGCTGCCGCACCGAGAGGAAACGCCCATGTTCCGACGTACCCGACGTCTCGCGCTGATATCCGCGCTCGCGGCCACCGCCGTGATCCTGAGCGCATGCTCCGGCACTCCCGACCCCGAGCCCAGCAGCGCGCCGGGAACACCCGACCCGAACGCGACGCTGCACGTCGGTCTCGTCCTCGAGCCGACCAACCTCGACATCCGTCACACCAGCGGCGCCGCCCTCGAGCAGATCCTGATCGACAACATCTACGAAGGCCTCGTGACCCGCACGCAGGACAACGAGATCGAAGGTCGGCTCGCCTCGGACTACGAGGTCTCCTCCGACGGCCTCACCTACACGTTCACGCTGAACGAGGGTGTCCTGTTCCATGACGGAACGCCTCTCACCTCGGCCGACGTCGTCTCGTCCTACGAGACCGTCCGCACCGATGCGACCGTGCAGGGCAACGCGGACTTCGCTGCCGTCACGGCGATCACCGCGCCCGACCAGACGACGGTCGAGATCACGCTGTCCGAGCCGAACCAGAACTTCCTGTTCGCCCTCACCGGGCCCGCAGGTCTCGTCTTCAAGTCCGCGGACACGACCGAGCTGAAGACCGCGGAGAACGGCACCGGACCCTTCACGCTGACGCGCTGGAACAAGGGCAGCACCATCACGTTCGCGCGCAACGACGCCTACTGGGGGGATCCTGCCGGGGTCGCCCAGGTCGAGTTCCAGTACATCCCCGACTTCACTGCCGGCGTCAACGCAGCGCTGGCCGGCGACGTCGATGTGCTCACCGCCGTCGACCCGAACCTCGCGTCTCAGCTCGAGGACTCCGGCGACTTCGCCCTCACGACGGGACGCACGACCGACAAGGCGACACTCGCCTTCAACAACAAGAAGGCACCGCTCGACGACGTCCGCGTGCGCGAAGCGCTGCGCCTCGCCATCGACCACGACGCCCTCATCGAGGCGGTCGGCGCGGGAACGCCCCTGTACGGTCCGATCCCCGAGCTCGACCCCGGTTATGAAGATCTGTCGGATGTCGTCTCCTATGACCCGGAGAAGGCCAAGGCGCTGCTCGCCGAGGCCGGCCAGAAGGATCTGGAGCTGACGCTCACGATCCCCTCGTTCTACGGGACGACCGTTCCCAAGGTGCTGATCTCCGACTTCAAGAAGGTCGGTGTGACCCTCGAGGTGAACGCGGTCGAGTTCCCGACCTGGCTGGAAGACGTCTACACCAACCAGGACTACGACCTGAGCTTCGTGCTGCACGTCGAGCCCCGAGATTTCGGCAACTTCGCCAACCCGGACTATTACTTCGGGTACGACAACGCCGAGGTGCAGAGCCTGTACGCGAAGGCGCTGGCCGAGGTCGACCCCGACAAGTCCGCTGAACTGCTCGCACAGGCTGCACGCCTCGTGTCGGAGGACCACGCCGCCGACTGGCTGTACAACGGCGAGACCATCACGGCGGTGAGTCCCAACGTGACCGGATTCCCCGAAGACTCCATCAACTCGCGCATCAACCTCGCCGGCGTCACCGTCTCCGCCGAGAAGTAGCGAGCGGTCACCCCTTCGTGCTCCGCTACGCGCTCGTCCGAGGAGCCCTGCTCATCGCAGGGCTCCTCGTCTCGAGCGTGCTCATCTTCCTGACGCTGCGCGTCTTCCCCGGCGACGTCGCGCAGCTCATCGCGGGCACGCAGGCCTCCCCCGTCGAGGTCGAAGCCCTTCGCGAGTCCCTGGGTCTGAACCGTCCTCTGCTCGCCCAGTACACGGACTGGATCGGGGGGATCTTCCGCGGCGACCTGGGCACCTCGTTGCTGTCGGGGGCATCCGTCGGGGAAGAGCTGTTCCTCAAGGCCCAGGTCACCGTTCCACTGGGGGTCATGTCGCTGCTGATCGCCGTGCTCATCGCCGTGCCCTTCGGAATCCTGGCCGCGCTCCTGCGCAACCGTCGCGGCGGCACCGCACTCAGCGTCGGCGCCCAGACGCTGGCCGCCGTACCCGTGGTGTGGGCCGGCATGATGCTCATCGTCGTGTTCTCGGTCTGGCTGGGGTGGCTTCCTCCGCAGGGCTTCCCCCGCACCGGCTGGTCGACCCCGGGGAAGGCGATCGAGTCCCTGTTGCTCCCCGCCTTGACGATCGGCATCGTCGAGGGGGCGATGCTCATGCGATTCGTCCGCAGCGCGACGTTGCAGGCCGCCGGGCAGGACTTCGTCCGCACCGCCGCGGCGAAGGGCCTCACCCGCACCCGCGCTCTCATCCAGCACGGCATCCCCGCCGTCGGCCTCTCGATCATCACGGTGCTCGGCCTGCAGGTGGCCGGCATCATCGTCGGCTCGGTGGTGATCGAGCAGCTGTTCACCCTGCCGGGGATCGGACGCATGCTCGTGGCCGATGTCGGCACCCGCGACCTCATCAAGGTGCAGAGCGAACTGCTGGTGCTCACCGGCTTCGTGCTGGTCGTGGGCTTCCTGGTCGATCTCCTGCACCGCGCGATCGACCCTCGGCAACGGGAGGCCGCATGATTCCGCGCTGGCTCGACCGACTCTGGGCCGCCTCGACAGGGCGCTTCGGGATCATCGTCGTCGCGGTGATCGCCGTCACCGCTCTCGTGTCGCTGTTGTGGACGCCGTTCGACCCGCAGGCCTCGGACATCGGCGATCGCTGGCTGCCACCGAGCTGGCCGCACCTCCTCGGCACGGACGACACCGGACGCGACATCCTGAGCCTGCTGATGGCGGGGGCACGCACGACGGTGTTCGTCAGCGTGGGCGCCGGCATCGTGGCCACCGTGGTGGGCATCTCCCTCGCCGCGCTCGGAGCGCTGACGGCGCGCTGGCTGCGAGAGACCGTCGCCGTGCTCGTCGACATCCTGATCGCCTTCCCCGTGCTGCTGATCGCCATGATGATCTCCTCCGTCTGGGGTGGCTCGCTCTGGGTCGTGATCTGGGCGGTGGGCATCGGATTCGGCGTGAACATCGCGAGGGTCACCCGGCCGGAGCTGCGCCGCGTGCAGCAGAGCGACTTCGTCCTGGCCGCGCGAGCCGCAGGACTCACTCCCTCCCAGAGCCTCGTGCGCCACCTGCTTCCGAACGTGGCGCCGGTCTTCATCGTGCAGCTGTCGTGGTCTATGGCCGTCGCCGTCCTCGCCGAGGCCGGGCTGTCCTACCTGGGCTTCGGCGCTTCCGTGGTCGAGCCGAGCTGGGGCCTGCTGCTCGCCGATCTCCAGCGGTACATCGGGGTGCATCCGCTCTCGGTCATCTGGCCAGGACTCACGATCACGATCACCGTGCTCGCCCTCAACCTGCTGGGCGACGGCCTGCGCGAGGCGACCGATCCCACCCTGCGGCATCGCGCCGCCGAGATCCACACCCCGGGGGTGGTCGCATGAGCCTGTCGGTGCACGACCTCGTGATCGAGATCGACGGACGAACGGTGGTCGACGGCGTCTCCTTCGACGTGCCGGACGGCGCTCGACTCGGTCTGATCGGCGAATCCGGCTCCGGCAAGTCGCTCACCGCCCTCGCGGTGCTGGGCCTGCTCCCCGACGGCGCGACCGCGAGCGGCAGCATCCGCTGGGACGGCACCGAGTTGATCGGGATGCCCGATCGCGAGCTCGCCCGTCTGCGCGGCGACGACATCGGCATCGTGTTCCAAGAACCGCGCACCGCTCTGAACCCCATCAGGACGGTCGGTCGGCAGATCGCGGAGTCGATCCGCATCCATCAGGGACTGGGCCGCCGCGAGGCCAGGGAGCGGGCGATCGTCGAGGCCGCCCGCGTCCGGCTTCCCGATCCCGAGTCGATCGTCGACCGCTACCCTCATCAGCTCTCCGGCGGCCAGAGGCAACGCGTCGCCATCGCGATGGCGCTTGCCTGTCGCCCACGCCTGCTCATCGCCGACGAGCCGACGACCGCGCTCGACGTCACGATCCAGGCCGAGATCCTCTCCCTGCTGCTGTCCCTCGTCGCCGACGAGGGGATGTCCCTCGTCTTCATAACGCATGACCTCGCCGTGCTCGCCCAGGTCGCGACCGAGGGCGTCGTGCTCGAACACGGGCGGGTCGTCGAGGCCGCTCCGGTCTCGACCCTCCTGTCGACCCCTGCGTCCCCGGTCACACAGGGACTGCTGCGAGATGCGACGGCGACGCTATGGCGACCGGACGGGGACGCCTGATGAGCCTGATCGAAGCCCGCGGACTCGGACGGGACTTCTTCGCCCCGAAGCGCTCCGCCTTCGAGCGCACCCGGACCCAGACCGCCCTGGCCCCCACCGACCTCGATGTCGTCGAAGGATCATCCGTCGGCATCATCGGCGAGTCCGGATCGGGAAAGTCCACCCTGGTGAGACTGCTCCTGGGGCTCGACCGAGCGACCTCCGGGACCGTCCGCATCGACGGTCGCGCGGTGGACGCCACAGCCTCGGCGAAGTCTCTGCACTGGCTGCGCCGGGAGACCGGGCTGGTGTTCCAAGACCCCTACGCGTCGCTCGATCCCCGCATGACGGCCGGTCAGATCGTCCGAGAACCGCTCTGGGCACTCGGCGTCGAGGGCGACCACCGTGCGCGGGTCCGCGAGGTGCTCGCGCAGGTGGGTCTGGAACCGGAGATGGGCGACCGCTACCCGCACGAGTTCTCGGGCGGGCAGCGGCAGCGGATCGCCCTCGCGCGGGCGATCGTGCATCGCCCGCGGATCCTGGTGGGCGACGAACCGCTGTCGGCGCTCGACGTGACGGTGCGTGCGCAGATCCTCGACCTGCTGATCGAGCTGCGACGGACGAGCGATCTGACCCTCGTGCTCGTCTCGCACGACATCGGCGTCGTGCAGAACCTGTGCGACACGGTCGTCGTGATGAAAGACGGGCGGATCGTCGAACGCGGCTCCACGACGGACGTGCTCCTGCACCCGGAACAGGACTACACGAAGAAGCTCCTCGCGGCGATCCCCGTGATCCCCGGCTCTCCCGGGCGGTGATCCGACGCCGGTTCGAGCGGACGCCGACGGTCAGCGCCGCGCGCCGAACAGACTCCCCCGTCGCCGTCCTGTGGGCTTGAGCACGCGGCGCATGTAGACGGTGCCGAGGTCGCGGCCGAACTTGTATCCGACGCGCCCCATCCGTCCGGCCTCGATGAAGCCGAGCTTCTCGTGCAGCCGGATCGACGCCTCGGCGCCGTGGTCGCTGATGACCGCGACCATCTCGCGCAGCCCGAGCTGCTCGCAGGCGTCGATGAGCGCCTGCAGCAATGCTGCCCCCAGGCCCTTGCCCCCGGCGCCGGGACCGAGGTAGATCGAATCCTCGACCGTGTACTTGTAGGCGTTCTTGCCCGCCCAGGGCTGCGCGAGCGCGTAGCCCATCACCTCACCGCCCGGCGACACCGCGACGAGGAACGGCAGCTGCAGCCTGGTCAGCAGCGCGTACTTGTCCCGCCAGTAGGGGATGCTGCTGCGCCGCTCGTCGAGCGTCACGGCCGAGTTGCTCACGAAGTGGTTGTAGATCTCCCGCACGTGAGGGAGGTCTGCGGGCCGGGCAGCACGGATCGTGTAGGAGAAGACCTCTGGGGCAGGTGCGGGCCGAAGATGGCGCGGCAGAACGCGGCGACGGTCCCCCGGCTCGAACTGCATGCGCTCAGCTTAGAGACGGACCGGCTTCGCCTTCCACTCTCCAGTCGACCGGATCGGCTCCCTGCTCCTCGAGCAGCGCGTTCGCGCGCGAGAACGGGCGGGAACCGAAGAAGCCGCGACGGGCCGAGAGCGGAGACGGATGCGCCGATACGATCACCGGCGTCTCGCCCAGGAGGGGCTGCAGGTTGGCCGCATCCTTGCCCCACAGGATCGCGACGAGGGGCTGATCACGGGCCACGAGCGCGCGGATCGCGAGCTCGGTGACCTTCTCCCACCCCCAGCCGCGGTGCGAGGCGGCAACGCCCGGGCGCACCGTGAGCACGCGGTTCAGCAGGAGGACGCCCTGTTCGCTCCAGGCGGTGAGGTCTCCGTGCGGTGCCGGCGGGATGCCCAGGTCGCTCTCGCGCTCCTTGTAGATGTTCGAGAGGCTGCGCGGAAGCGGACGCACGTCACGGTCGACGGCGAACGACAGCCCGATGGGATGCCCGGGAGCGGGATACGGATCCTGCCCGGTGATCAGCACGCGCACGTCCGAGAGAGGACGACGGAAGGCCCTGAGCACGTTCTCGCCGGAGGGCAGGTAGCCGTGGCCCGCCTCCTGCTCGGAGCGAAGGCGTTCCCCCAGAGAGGTGATCGTGTCCTGGACCGGGGCCAGTGCGTCCGCCCAGCCGGCGTCGATCCGACCGTCCGTGGCGAGCTCTGCCAGGGTCTGCGCCATCGTCAGTCGATGGACCGCACGCGCAGCGGACCCCGGGCGAGCAGATGCTGTGCCGACTGCGCGACCGGGCGCATCGTGATCAGATCGAGGTTCACGTGGCCCGGAGACTCCAGCGCATAGGCGATCACATCGGCGACGTCGTCGGCCAGGAGCGGGGCGTCCACGCCCGCGTACACGGCTTCGGCCGCGACGGAGTCGCCACCCAGTCGGTTGAGCGTGAACTCCTCGGTGTGCACCATTCCCGGTGCCACCTCGACCACACGGATCGGCTCGCCGTTGAGTTCCTGACGCAGGACCTTCACCAGCATCCCCTCGGCGGCCTTCGCGGCGTTGTAGCCCGCGCCCCCGGCATACGCGTTCTGCGCGGCAGTGGAGGTGACGAAGATCGTGTCGGCATGGCCGTCGGCGGCGGCCGCGCGGCGCAGCAGCGGAAGCAGACCGGCGACGAGGCGCTGACTGGCCAGGACGTTGGCGTCGAACATCCACTGCCAATCCTCGACCGAGGCGTCCTCGATGCGGTCGGTGCCGCGTGCGCCTCCGGCCACCTGCACCAGCGCGTGCACCGGACCCGAACTCTCGAGCTCGCCCACGAGTGCCTCGACGGCCGCGGCGTCCGTGAGGTCGCAGGCGATGGCCGAGGCTCCGGTCTCCGCGGCGAGCGCTGCGAGTCGATCCTCCCGCCGCGCGACGCCGACGACGTCCCATCCCCGGGCGCGCAGCGCACGCACCGTCGCTGCGCCGATGCCCGAACTCGCACCTGTCACCACTGCACGTCTGTTCACCATGCCTCCACCGTACGGCGTTCTCCCCGGATCGCGGACTCCCCCACGGGGCTGTCGCGGATCCCTCAGCCCCGTGATTCCGGGCCTCCGCTCTGTTACGTCACATTTCCCGTCTGTTGTTGACACGCACCGATATTCCGTACTCTCGCAGCAACGGCATCCGCCACCCGACCTTCCGACCACTTCTGGGGGAACCACATGTCCGCACCCGAGTCCTGGCGTTTCGAGACCAAGCAGATCCACTCGGGCGCTGCCCCCGACCCGGTCACCAAGGCACGTGCCACGCCGATCTACCAGACCACCTCCTACGTGTTCGACAGCGCGGACCACGCCGCCAACCTGTTCGCCCTCGCGGAGTTCGGCAACATCTACACCCGCATCCAGAACCCGACGCAGGACGTGTTGGAGCAGCGTCTCGCCGCTCTCGAAGGCGGCACCGGAGCCCTCGTCCTCGCCAGCGGCCAGGCCGCATCGACCTTCGCGGTCCTGAACATCGCCGAGGCCGGCGACCACTTCGTCGCCTCCAGCTCGATCTACGGCGGCACGTACAACCTCTTCAAGTACACGCTCGCGAAGCTCGGTATCGAGGTCACGTTCGTCGAGAACCAGGACGACCCCGAGGAGTGGCGTCGCGCGGTCCGCCCGAACACGAAGCTGTTCTTCGCGGAGACGATCGGCAACCCGCAGATCAACATCCTCGACATCCGCACCGTCGCCGACGTCGCGCACGAGAGCGGCGTCCCGCTGATCGTCGACAACACGATCGCCACCCCGTACCTGATCCGTCCGTTCGAGTTCGGCGCCGACATCGTCGTGCACTCGGTGACGAAGTTCCTCGGCGGCCACGGCACGACCATCGGCGGCGTCATCATCGACGGCGGAAAGTTCGAGTGGTCGAAGAACGTCGACAAGTTCCCCGGCCTCACCGTGCCGGACCCCTCGTACCACGGCGCCAGCTACACGGCCGCGGTCGGCGACGCCCTCGCCTACATCATCAAGGCTCGCGTGCAGCTGCTCCGCGACCTCGGCTCGGCGATCGCCCCGCAGAGCGCCTGGAACCTCATCCAGGGAGTCGAGACCCTGTCGCTGCGCATCGAGCGTCACGTGCAGAACGCCCAGGAGATCGCCGAGTGGCTCGACAGCCGTGATGACGTCGCGACCGTCAACTACTCGGGTCTGCCCTCCTCGCCCTGGTACGCCAAGGCGAACGAGTACGCCCCCAAGGGCGTCGGCGCTGTGCTGTCCTTCGAGCTCAAGGGCGGAGTCGAGGCGGGCCGCGAGTTCGTGAACAGCCTGTCCTTGTTCAGCCACCTCGCCAACATCGGCGACGTGCGCTCGCTCGTCATCCACCCCGCATCCACCACCCACGCGCAGCTGACGCCCGAGCAGCAGCTGACCGCCGGTGTGACGCCGGGCCTCGTCCGCCTCTCCGTCGGCATCGAGAACGTCGACGACCTCAAGGCCGACCTCGACCAGGCTCTCGCCGCGGCACGCCGCGTGTCGGAGGCTGCGCGCGCCTGACCCGCCTGCACTGCGAAGATGCCCCGGAGCTCACCGCTCCGGGGCATCTTGGCGTGCACGGCTCGCTCGTCCGGCTGACCCACAGGCGGTTCCGTCGAGAATGGGATACCGCCGTGAGGAGAGCATGATCGACGTCGAACACCGACCGCCGCGCATCCGGCGATCCGCCACCGCCGCCGCACGGTGGATCGCCGTCGCCAGCGCCGCGCTGCTGCTGATCGTGGCCTGCGGCTGGATCCCGGGTGTCGTGGGCACCGCGGTCGCGGCCGTGCTCCCCTGGCTCGGACTCGTGCTGCTCGCGCTGGTGGTCGCTGCGCTTCTCCGCGCGCGCAGGGTGATCGTGCTCGTCCTGGTCCCTGCCCTGCTGTGGGTGCTCGCGATGGCACCGGCGTTTCCCGGGCTCCCCGGTCAGACGAGCGCGGAGTCGGCATCCGCATCCGCGTTGACGGTCGTGAGCCAGAACGTGCGCGCACGATCCGGTGGAGCCGCCGCGTCCGCGACCGAGCTCGCGCAGAGCGGTGCCGACGTGATCGCCCTCGTCGAGCTCGACGGAGACAGCCTCTCGGCCGCTCAGAGCGCCCTCGCCGCCGACTACCCGCACTCGTACACGGTCGGAACCGTCGGCGTCTGGAGTCGCTATCCGCTCGCGAACGCCGAGCCGCTCACGCTGGGGCTCAGCTGGAAGCGGGCGCTCCGCGTCGAGGTGCAGGCCCCGTCGGCTCCGGTCGCCGTGTATGTGCTGCACGCCGCATCGGTGCGGCCGGGACACCAGCAGGACCGCGACACGATGCTGAGCGGAATCGCGGAACAGGTCGCCGTCGATCCTGCAGAATCGCTCCTCGTCGTCGGCGACTTCAATGCGCCGTGGACGGATCCGAGCCTGTCCGCTCTGCGCGCGGAGGCCGACGGGGTGCGTCCGACCGACGGGACGCTCGGGTTCACGTGGCCCGTCCCCTTCCCCCTCGTGCGCATCGACCAGGTGTTCGTGCGCGGTCTCGACGTCGTCACCTCGACCACGATGCGGGCGGGGAACAGCGACCATCTCGCCACCCTGACCCGAGTGCGCTGACCCGAGTGCGCTGACGCCGAGTGCGCTGGGCCCGACGTCTCGATCGGCAGTCTCAGCGGCGCCGCAAGCAGGTCGGATCGTAACCTGCCACCGACAGGCTCCGCACCAGGCGAGAATGGGGACATGGACTGGCAGACGACCTCCGAGGACACGGTGCCTTCGGCACCCGTGACGGAGGCCGACGTCCGGCTGCTCCGTGCCCGCCCGCCGGCGACCGGCGCATGGCGAGACGGAGACCCTGTGGGAGGGCGACGCTTCGCCGCCTCCGGTCCCTTCTCCACCGAGAGCGGTGCGCAGCTGCCCGCCATCCGCATCGCCTACGAGTCCTGGGGCGAGTTGAACAGCGCCCGTGACAACGCCGTCCTGGTGCTACATGCGCTCACCGGAGACAGCCATGTGCGCGGCCCCGCGGGCGCGGGTCACCCCACCGGCGGCTGGTGGGAGGACATCACCGGTCCCGGTGCTCCGCTCGACACCGACCGCTGGTTCGTGATCGCCCCGAACATGCTGGGAGGCTGCCAGGGCTCGACGGGGCCGGCAAGCGTCGCCCCCAACGGCTACGAGTGGGCGTCACGGTTCCCGTACCTGACCATCCGCGACCAGGTCGCCGCTCAGGTGCGCCTCGCCGACGCTGTGGGCATCGAGAGCTGGGCAGCCGTGATCGGCGGCTCCATGGGAGGCATGCACGCGCTGGAATGGGCGGCCACGCATCCCGAGCGCGTGCGGCGACTCGCTGTGCTCTCGTCGCCACCGGTGACGACCGCCGACCAGATCGCGCTCAACACGGTGCAGCTGGAGACCATCCGGATGGATCCGCGATTCCAGGGCGGTGAATACTACGACCTCGGTGACGGCGACGGTCCGCATCGTGGCCTCGCCTTGGCACGGCGCATGGCCCTGCTGAACTACCGCAGCCCGATCGAGCTCAACCAGCGCTTCCAGCGATCCTGGCAATCGGATGTCTCGCCCCTCGGCCACGGCGGTCGCTTCGCGGTGGAGTCGTACCTCGACTTCCACGGCAACAAGTTCACCCGCCGGTTCGACGCGAACAGCTACATCACGCTCGTCGAGGCCATGAACTCGCACGACGTCGGCCGCGGGCGCGGTGGCGTCGAGGAGGCGCTGCGTGCCGTCACCGCGACCACGCTGGTGCTCGGCATCGACAGCGACCGCCTCTTCCCCGTCGACGGGCAGCAGCGCATCGCGCGCAGCATCCCGAACGTCATCGACGACGAGGCGGTGGTCATCACCAGCGATTTCGGGCACGACGGGTTCCTCATCGAGACCGAGGCCGTCGGCACGAACTTGCGCCGTCTGCTGGACAGCTGATCCCGCCCGCTCAGGTCTCGATGAACCGCCACGGCAGGGCACCGGCTTCCAGGCGTCCCTGATCCCAGGTGAAGGCGCGGCCGGCGTCGGAATCGAGCACCCTGGTCCGGAACAGCTGCGCGACGCCACTCGCCGCCACGGCAGCGGAGACATCGTCGAACACCGAGAGCTGGTGGAGGGTGATCCACGTCGGGGGATACAGCGTCCACTCCCCTGCCGCGTGTCTGGCGAGCGCCTCCGCCGGCCGCACCCAGGCGATCTCCGCGACCTCCTCCGCAGAGGGCGAGGGCTCCTCATCCGGCGCCTCCGCCAGGAAGAACCACGTCCGGATGCGGGTGGGGGCCTCGACCGGCGGCTGCCACTGCGACAGCGGCACGAGGTCATCGACCGCGAGCCCCACCTCCTCGCGGGTCTCCCTGATCGCGGCGCGGCGGGCGTCTTCGGCCTCGTCGTCGCCGTCGCGGACGTCGCCGGGCTCGACCTTGCCCCCGGGGAAGACCCAGGCTCCCGCGAAAGACCCGCGATCGGGGCGCCGCATCAGCAGCAGTTCGAACCCCGGGTCCGCTGCGCGCAGCACCACGACGGTGCCGGCGACGGGCAGGGACGACTCAGGGGCGCTCACCCCGTCACTCTACGACGCGACCAGCTCCTTCGCCGCAGCGCGACGCTCTTCGACGCGATACGACAGCAGCGCGATCAGCAGGCCGGCCCCGGCGAGCACTGCCCCCGTCCACGCCGGTGCGGTGAAGCCCCAGCCCGCGGCGATCACGACGCCGCCGAGGAACGCGCCCAGGCTGTTGCCGATGTTGAGCGCCGAGTGGTTCATGGCCGCCGCGATCGACTGGTTGTCGCCCGCCACGTCCATGAGCCGCGTCTGGATCGTCGGGCTCAGCACCGACGACACGAAACCGACCACGAGCACCACCGCGGCCAGGCTGACGATCCAGAACGAGAGGAAAGCCAGCAGCGCGAAGACGACGGCCATCGCGGCGAGGCCGAACAGCAGCGTGCGGCGCAGGTCGATGTCGGCGAGGTGACCGCCGACCAGGTTCCCCGCCGTCATCCCGAGTCCCATCAACACGAGGACGATCGGCACCACCCATTCCGGTGAACCGGAGACCTCCGTCACCAGCGGGGCGATGTAGCTGTAGACGGCGAAGAATCCGCCGAAGCCGATGGCTCCGACACCGAGCGTGAACCACACCTGCGGGATGCGGAACACCCGCAGCTCCTGGCGCATCGTGCGGCCGGGGTCTCCGGGATGCTCCGGGACGAAGACGGCTATGCACAGCGTCGCGAGAGCGAACACGAGCGCCACGACCGCGAAGGCGGAGCGCCAGCCCCACTGCTGTCCGAGGAACGTTCCCAGCGGCACGCCGATAACGTTGGCGACCGTGAGCCCGGTGAGGATGAAGGCCACGCCCTTGGCACGGTTGCCCGGTCCCATCACATCGGCGGCGACGAGCGCTCCGATGCCGAAGTAGGCGCCGTGCGGAAGCCCCGCGAGGAAGCGGGACGCGGCGACGAGCTCGAACGTGGGCAGCACCACCGTGAGCGCGTTGAACACCGTCAGGGCGAGGGCCAGCACGATCATCACACGATGCCGCGGATAGCGGGCGACGAAGCCAGCGATGGTCGGCGCACCGACCACCACGCCGAGCGCGTACAGCGAGATCAGCCAGCCGGCCTGGCTCAGGGCGTCTTCCCGACTGGTCGCCCAGAGCGAAGGCAGCAGGTCGGCGGCGATGTTGGGCAACAGACCCATGACCACGAATTCGGTCATGCCGATGCCGAAGCTGCCGATGGCGAGAGAGAGGAGCGCCCACTTCGCCGCACCCCTCGATTGCGTCGAGGGATTCACCGCATCAGCTTAGCGGCCGTCCCTGGTGCGACCGCCCGCCCGGTCCGCTCTCGCGTCATGAACACGTCCACGTCGTCCTGCGAGTCGACGACGAACCCGTGACGCTCGTAGAGGCTGCGCGCCGGACTGCCCTGGAGCACGTTGAGCCGGTACAGCCCGTCGTCATCGAAGATCATCGCCAGGACCCGGCTGCCGACGCCCCTCCCCTGGTGCGAGGCGTCGATGTAGAGGTGCTCCAGCCAGAAGGCGTCTCCGTCGGGGCGGAGGGCGACAGAACCGACGTCCGCGGCGTCCACGACGATGATCCGCGTGTACGCCGGCTCGAACGCATCGCGGAACCGCTGCCGGACGCGCGTCTGGTCGTAGCGCCCCAGACGCTCCAGGTCGGCGCGGAGCACATCGGCCCGCAGCTCGGCGATCCACTCCGCATCCTCGGCGAGCGCCGGTCGGAGAACGACCGACGAGAGCGAAACGGGATCAGTCACCGGACTCCTCGACGGCTGCCTCCTCGATCGCGCTCTCCAGACGTTCGATCTTCGCGTCGAGCTCTCCGGAGTACCCCGGGCGGATGTCGGCCTTGAGCACGAGCGAGACCCGCGACCCGAACGGCATGACCGCTTCGGTCGCGCGCTTCACGACGTCCATGACCGTGTCCCAGTCCGGGCTCTCGATCTCGGTGAACATGCTCGTGGTGCGGTGCGGCAGCCCCGATTCGCGCACGACGCGCACGGCAGCGGCCACCGCGTCGTGCACGGAGGCGTCGGTGCGCTCTGCACCATCGGCGGGGGTGCCACTGGGGGCGACGGAGAAGGCGATCAGCATGGGTTCACTCCTGGGTGCGGGGATGACGGACGGGCACCCGCACGAGAGCGCGGATGCCCAGGACGAGCAGGACGACGAGAAGCACGTTGCGCACGGTGAGCACGGCGACGGAGAGGGCATCGGCCCGCAGCAGCGCGTCGTAGCCGAGCGGATAGACGAGGCAGGTGAGCAGACAGAGGGCGAGGACGACGACGGCCGGTGTGCGTGCCCTCACCCGATCGAGCACGAGCCACAGGATGACCGGGGCGATCAGCCAGGTCTGGAACTGCGGTGAGCCGACCTTGTTGGTGACGATCAGCAGCGTCACCAGCGTGAGAGCGAGCGGAGGGAACAGCCGCGGGAACGTCGCACCGCGCACCGCCTTGAGCGCGCCCACCGCGGTGACCGCCAGCACGGAGACAGCCATGAGCGGTGTGAGCGCGGCGGCGACGGCATCGACACCGGGCGCGGTGATCTGGAAGGTCAGGATCTCGAAGCTGTACTCGATACGGGCGGCCCCGGCGACCGCGAGCCACAGGAAGGGCGTGGCGGCCACGGCTTCGATCTGCAGCCCTCGTCCGGTCTGCTCCGTCAGGAACCCGAGGATCTCGGTGTCCGCTCCGAGCAGCAGCAGCGTCGCGACGACGCCGGCGGTGACCACCGCTGCGGCGAACAGCACCCGCATCCGTGCCCGGAGCGCGACGACGGCGGCGAGGACGAGCGCACCGGGCCAGATCTTGATCCAGGCGCCGATCGTGAGAAGCGCGGCGCCGACCGCCGGCCGCGACACCAACCAGAGTCCACCGATCACGGCGATCGGAACGGTGATCGCATCGATCCGATAGAGCGCGATCGGCCCGAGCAGAAGCACGGCCGCACACCAGAACCAGGCGGCGATGCGTCGAGCGCGCGCGGGAGAGCGCCCGATGAGCACACCGAAGGCGATCGCGTCGAGGATGACGACCAGGGCCGCCCACCCCACCAGGTACGCGCTGGACACGCCGAGCAGAGGCACCAGCGGCGCGGAGAGAGCGGCGGCGATGAGCATCGGCACGAGGGCGAGCTGGGGGTAGACCCAGGTCTCGTCGATGCCGACGATGCCTCCTCCGCTGAGCGCCGAGGTCGCCCAGGGCTCGTACACGAGCACGACATCGCCCATCGGCTGGCTGGGATACACCCAGCCGAGCCAGGCCGTGAGCAGGTGCACGAGGAGGAAGACGCACCACAGCGCGACCACCCTGCTCGTCGACGTGCGATTCACGCGAGGACGTCCGCGATCGCGTGCGGCAGTGCTGCCGCGACATCCATCGCGACGATCGGATGCCCCGCCGCACCGTCGCGCGTCCCGGCGGCGATCCGCCCGGCATGACCGTGCACCCACGCTCCCGCAGCGGCGACTTCGGCGATCGGTCGTCCGGGGTTCGCCGCGAGCACCGCACCCAACACCCCGGCGAGCACGTCGCCCGTCCCCGCGGTCGCCAGCCATCCGGTCCCCGCATCCACGGCGATGACGTCTCCGTGGGGCGACGCGATCAGCGTGCGTGATCCTTTGAGCAGCACGGTGCCCCCGAGCCTGTCCGCCATGTGCTGCGCGGCCTGCGCACGATCCTCCTCGGCCGAGGAGACGCCGAGGCCCTCCTGCAGCCGTGCGAACTCGCGCGCGTGAGGCGTCACGAGGAACGGTGCCGTCGTCCCCTCGGCGAGATCGAGCGCTCCGGCGTCGATGACGACGGCCGCGGGCCCGGTGAGGATGTCGCGCAGCGCGGTGGTCTCCGCGGCGCTGCGGTGCGTCGGGTCGGTCCCCGAGCCGATCACCCAGGCGTCGACCCGAGCGCGACCCGTATCCGCGCCGGTGACGGTCTCCGGACGCCGGGCGAGCACGGCATCGGCAACCCGCTCCGCCCCGATGTAGCGGACGAAACCGGCCCCTGCGCGCCATGCGGCCTCGACTCCGAGGACCGCGGCTCCGGGATAGGCGGGCGATCCGGTGCGAAGAGCCACCACACCGCGGGCGTACTTGTCGTCGTCCGCGGTGGGCACACGGAACAACCGCGCCGTGTCGCCGCGTGTCCACTCGCGCACTTCGACCATGACTCCACGTTAGTGCGACGGCCCGTCCTGCACCCGCCGAGCGGTAGCGTCGAAGCGTGAGTGTTCTCTTCTCCCCGCTGCGCATCCGTTCCGTCACCTTCCGCAACCGTCTCTGGGTATCGCCGATGTGCATGTACAGCGCTGAGGACGGCGTGGTGCAGGAGTGGCATCACACCCACCTCGCCCAGTTCGCATCCGGTGGCGCCGGGCTCATCGTCGCCGAGGCGACGGCCGTCGTTCCCGAAGGCCGGATCTCGCCGCGTGATGTGGGCCTGTGGAACGACGCGCAGCGCGACGCCCTGGCCCCGATCGTCCGGGCGATCCACGATCGCGGAGCGCGTGCGGGGATCCAGCTCGCCCACGCCGGCCGCAAGGCGTCGACGTGGTGGCCCTGGGCTCCCGAGCGCGGGTCGGTGCCGGCGGCTGAGGGAGGGTGGACGACAGCCGCGCCGTCGGCCGTCGCCTTCGACGGCTTCGATGCGCCGGTCGCCCTCGACCTCGCAGGCATCGACCGCGTGGTCGAGGCGTTCGCCGTCGCAGCGCGGCGTGCGGTCGATGCCGGGTTCGACGTGCTGGAGATCCATGGCGCGCACGGCTACCTCCTGCACCAGTTCCTGTCCCCGCTGTCGAATCTGCGCGACGACGAGTACGGCGGATCGCTCGAGAACCGCGCCCGGCTGCTGCTGCGCGTGATCGACGCCGTCCGTGAGGCTGCGGGTGACGACCTCCCGCTGTTCGTCCGCATCTCCGCCACGGACCACGCCGATGGAGGCTTCACGCCCGAGGAGGCGGCGATC
The DNA here is from genome assembly GCF_008868125.1 of Microbacterium maritypicum. Lineage (NCBI taxonomy): Bacteria > Bacillati > Actinomycetota > Actinomycetes > Micrococcales > Microbacteriaceae > Microbacterium > Microbacterium maritypicum. The sequence continues at coordinate 1,269,219 of NZ_WAAQ01000001.1, read as the reverse complement.
GTCGGCGACTGGGCGGTGCAGCACAGCGCCGACCTCATCGACGTCTCCAGCGGCGGCCTCGTCGCGCACCAGCGGATCAGCGTCTTCCCCGGGTACCAGGTGCCTCTCGCCGAGACCGTGCGTCAAGGCGGTCGGATCCCCGTGTCGGCCGTCGGTCTCATCACAGCGGCCGCCCAGGCCGAGCGGGTGCTCGCCGATGGCGCGGCCGATGCGATCTTCGCCGGCCGGGAGTGGCTGCGCGACCCGCACTTCGCTCTTCGCGCCGCCCATGAGCTCGACGCCGACATCGCCTGGCCGCCGCAGTACGAACGCGCGCGCCTGCGCTGAGTCTCCTCGGCACGATGAAGGCCGCCGGTCCCCTGAGGGGTCCGGCGGCCTTCATCGTCGCGATCGACGATCAGCGTCCGCGGAAGCGACGGGTCGCGTCCTGCACCTCTCCGACCAGTTCCTCCAGGATGTCCTCCAGGAATAGCACAGCGGTGGTGTTCCCCTGTCCGTCGCGCACCTTCGCCAGGTGCCGACCCGCACGACGCATGACCGCGAGAGCGTCTTCCAGATCCGTGTCCTCCTGCACCGGCACCATGTGGTGGATGCGCTTGGCCGGAACGGGCTCGATCATCTTGGCCTCCGCGTCCGGGCCCTCGGATGCCCGAAGGATGTCCTTCAGGTGCACGTAGCCGATCGGCACGGACTCGTCGTCGACGATCACATAGCGCGAGAAGCCGTAGCGGGCGACCGCCTTCTCGATGTCCTCGGGCGTGGTCGACTGCGGCAGCGTCACCAGATCGCTCAGGGGAACGGCGACGTCGCGTGCCTTCTTGTCGGTGAACTCCACCGCAGCGGCGACGGTTCCCGCCGTGTCCATGAGCACCCCCTCGCGACGCGACTGGCTGACGATGGTCGCCACCTCGTCGAGCGTGAACGTGGACGCCGCCTCGTTCTTCGGCTCGACGCGGAACAGGCGCAGCACGCCGTTCGCGGCCGCGTTGAGCACCCAGATCACCGGCATGAACACCTTCGACACCCACACCAGCGGCGGGGCCAGGAACAGCACGGCCCGATCCGGCACCGAGAACGCCAGGTTCTTCGGCACCATCTCGCCGAACACCACGTGCAGGAACGAGACGATCAGCAGCGCGATCGTGAACGAGACCGCGTCGACCGCGCCATCGGGCCAGCCGAGCGCGTGCAGCGGCACGGAGAGCAGGTGGTGGATCGCCGGCTCCGAGACGTTCAGGATGAGCAGCGAACAGATCGTGATGCCCAGCTGCGATGTGGCGAGCATCAGCGTCGCGTGCTCCATCGCGTACAGGGCCGTCTTGGCCGCGCGCGAGCCCTGATCGGCGAGAGGCTCGATCTGCGACCGCCTGGCCGAGATCACCGCGAACTCTCCGCCGACGAAGAAGGCGTTCGCGACAAGGAGCACGACGAGCCAGGCGAGTCCTCCCCAATCGCTCATCGGGCCACCTCCTCGTTGACGTCGTCGAGCGGTCTCGGAACGTAGCGCACCCGATCCACCCGTCGCCCGTCCATGCGCACCACCTGCAGCACACCGCTGTCGAGCGGCACCTCGTCGCCGACCGAAGGGACGCGCTCGAGCACGCTCATGACATAACCGCCCACCGTGTCGTACACGTCGCCCTCCGGCACTTCCACACCGGCACGACGACGCAGCTCATCGGGTCGCAGCTCACCGGGGAACGTGATGCCTTCCCGGTTGCGGATGACTCCGGCCCTGGTGCGATCGTGCTCGTCGGCGACCTCACCGACGAGTTCCTCGACGAGGTCTTCCAGGGTCACGAGACCCGCTGTGCCGCCGTACTCGTCCACGACGATCGCCAGCTGGTAGCCGCGGGCGCGCAGCTCCGCGATCAGGGCGTCGACGTGTACCGTCTCCGGCACGCGGAGCGGTTCCGTCGCGAGAGCGCCGACGGGAACCTCGGTACGACGATCGCGCGGCACGGAGATCGCCGCCTTGAGGTGCACGACGCCCATAATGTCGTCGAGGTCGTCGCCGTAGACCGGGAAGCGGCTGTGGCCCGTGCGTCGCGCGAGCTGGATGACGTCATCCACGGAATCGCCCGCGGCGATCGCGTGCATGCTCGGTCGAGCGGTCATCACGTCATCGGCCGTCAGCCGCGAGAACATGAGGGTGCGATCGAGCAACGACGCGGTGTCGGCCTCCAGCAGGCCCGCGTTGGCGGACCGTCGCACGAGCGAGGACAGCTCCTCCGCGCTGCGGGCGCCGGAGAGCTCTTCCTTCGGCTCGATGCCCATCCCGCGCAGCACACCGTTCGCACTGCCGTTGAGCACCACCACAGCGGGCTTGAACACCGTCGTGAACGCGATCTGGAACGGGATCACGAGCTTCGCGGTGGCCAGAGGCAGGGCGAGGGCGAAGTTCTTGGGGACGAGCTCGCCGAGGATCATCGAGAGCACCGTCGCCACGAGCATGGCCACGATGGTCGCGATCGGCGCGACGGCGGCCTCAGGGATGCTCCAGGCGATGAAGGTCGGACGCAGGAGGTTCGACAGCGCCGGCTCCATCGTGTAACCGGTGAGCAGCGTCGTCAGCGTGATGCCGAGCTGCGCCGCCGAGAGATGCGTCGACGTGTGCTTGAGAGCGCTGATCGTGAGCGAGAGCCGGGATTCACCGCGCGCCTGCCTGGCCTCGAGCTCGGCGCGATCGAGGTTCACCAGTGCGAACTCGCTCGCGACGAAGAGGCCTGTGCCGACCGTGAGCAGGAGCCCCACGCCCAACATGATGTAGTCCATCAGAGGTTCCTCTCCGGTGAGAGAGGCGGACAGTGGGGCGATGTTCTACAACTGGGAGGGTCGTCCATTATGCCGACGATTGTACCGAAGACAGCGGGGTGTGCGCTCGACGATCACCAGCTGACCGGCAGCGCCTTGCCCTCCTCGTAGCCGGCCGCCGACTGCAGCCCCACCACGGCGCGGTCGTGGAACTCGGGCACGGTCGCCGCCCCCGCGTAGGTGAAGGATGAGCGCACTCCGGAGGTGATCATGTCCAGAAGGTCCTCGATGCCCGGACGCAGCGGGTCGAGGTAGATCTTCGACGAGGAGATGCCCTCGGCGAAGAGCTCCTTGCGGGCACGCTCGTAGGCGTCGAGCCGACCGAAGCGCGCCTGGACCGCCTTGGTCGACGCCATGCCCCAGGATTCCTTGAACAGGCGCCCATCGGCATCGCGCTGCAGCTCCCCCGGCGCCTCGATCGTGCCGGCGAACCACGATCCGACCATGACGGACGCCGCACCGGCGGCGAGGGCGAGCGCCACATCACGCGGATAGCGCACCCCGCCGTCCGCCCAGACATGCGCGCCGAGCTCACGTGCCGCCTGGGCGGTCTCGAGCACGGCGGAGAACTGCGGGCGTCCGACCGCCGTCATCATGCGGGTGGTGCACATCGCGCCAGGACCGACGCCGACCTTGAGGATCGACGCTCCGGCGTCGACCAGGTCGGCCACGCCGTCGGCTGTGACGACGTTGCCCGCCACGACGGGCAGGCCGAGATCGAGTTCGGCGACGGCGCGCAGAGCCCGCAGCATGCCCTCCTGGTGGCCGTGAGCGGTGTCGACCACCAACACGTCGACACCGGCGGCGGCGAGTGCCTTGGCCTTGGCGGCGACATCGCCGTTGATGCCGACGGCGGCAGCGACCGCGAGACGTCCGTCGGCATCGACCGCCGGACGGTAGAGCGTCGAGCGCAGCGCGCTGCGGGCGCTCAGCGTGCCGACGAGATGGCCGTGGTGCACGACCGTCACCATCTCGACGCCCGCGTCGGTGATCACATCGAACGCGTGCCGCTCCGAACCGATGTCGTCCGCGTCGATCGACGGCGTGCCGTGGTGCACCAGGTCGCCGAGCTGCGCGTCGGGAAGCGCCGTGGCCAGTCTGGTCGCGGGGAGGATGCCGAGGATGTGCTCGACGCCGATCGGCGCCGCGCCACGGGCGACCACGATCCCGTGACCGCTGGCCGCCGGGAGCAGACGAAGCGCGTCGGCGGCCGATGCCTCCGGCGGCAGCACAAGAGGCGTGTCCCAGAGAACCGGCTGCGACTTTACCTCGCGGATCGCGGCGTCCAGATCCTGCAACGGCATGTCCTGCGGCAGGACGCCGAGGCCGCCACGCCGCGCAAGCACGGCAGCGATGCGGGGGCCGGTCACGGAGTTCATGTTCGCGGCGACGAGCGGCAACGTCGCCGGTGTGCCGTCCTGCGGGGCGAGATCGACCTGCAGACGGCTGGTGACAGCGGATCTGCGCGGCACCAGGAAGACGTCGGAGTAGGTCAGATCGACGGTCGGCTGCTCTCCAGAGAACTTCATGCCTCCACGGTACTCAGATCGCGACGCGGTGGCGCACGGCTTCGACGATTCCCCGAGCGAAACACGTTAGGCTTGTTGGTCGAGAGTGTGCGGGCCCGAACGCATCCTGCGTCGACGTCCGCACCAGAGAGCTTCAGCGATGAAAGAGGGCGATCGAGCGTGTCGAACCAGGTGACCGGCGTCAACGGCGACGGGGGGTTCGGAGCCAATTCCTGGCTCGTTGAAGAGCTCTACGAGCAGTTCAAGGTGAACCGCGACTCCGTCGACAAGGAGTGGTGGCCCATCCTGGAGAAATACCACTCCGAGACGGCGACCGCGGCTCCCGCAGCAGCGTCCGACGCACCGGCCCCGACGGCTCATCCCGTCACGGCGCCGATCCCCGTGATCGGCTCGCAGCCCGTCGCCCGCACGACGGCCAAGCCCGCCGCCGCAGCACCGATCCCGGCGCAGGCTCCGAAGCCCGCAGCGAAGTCCGAGTCGGCCGAGGCTCCGGCCCCCGTCGAAGAAGACAAGGTCACGCCCCTTCGCGGTCTGCCCAAGACACTCGCGGCGAACATGGACGAGTCGCTCACCGTCCCGACCGCCACCAGTGTGCGCACGGTGCCGGCGAAGCTGATGATCGACAACCGCATCGTCATCAACAACCACATGGCGCGCACCCGCGGCGGCAAGATCAGCTTCACCCACCTCATCGGCTGGGCGCTCATCCGCACGCTGGACGAGTTCCGCAGCCAGAACGTGTTCTACGCAGAGGTCGACGGCAAGCCCTCCGTGGTGGCGCCGGCGCATGTCAACCTCGGCATCGCGATCGACCTGCCCAAGCCCGACGGCACGCGCGCCCTCATGGTGCCCAGCATCAAGCGCGCCGACACGTTGACGTTCACCGAGTACCTCTCCGCCTACGAGGACCTGGTCACGCGCGCACGCGGCAACAAGCTGACCGCGGGCGACTTCCAGGGCACCACGGTGTCGCTCACCAACCCGGGCGGCATCGGCACCGTGCATTCGGTGCCGCGTCTGATGAAGGGCCAGGGCTGCATCATCGGCGCCGGCGCCCTCGAGTACCCGGCCGAGTTCCAGGGTGCGAGCGAGAAGACGCTCAACGAGCTGGCGATCGGCAAGACCATCACGCTCACCAGCACCTACGACCACCGCGTCATCCAGGGAGCGGGCTCCGGCGAGTTCCTCAAGAAGGTGCACGAGCTGCTCATCGGTCAGCGCGGCTTCTACGACGACATCTTCGCCGCTCTGCGCATCCCGTACGCCCCCATCCGCTGGAACCCCGACATCGCCGTCGACCTCGCCGAGCGCGTCGACAAGCAGTCGCGGGTGCAGGAGCTGATCAACTCCTTCCGCGTGCGCGGTCATCTGATGGCCGACATCGACCCGCTCGAGTACGTGCAGCGCTCGCACCCCGACCTCGAGATCGAGAGCCACGGTCTGACCTTCTGGGACCTCGACCGCGAATTCGTCACGGGCGGCTTCGGAGGACGGCGCATCGCGAAGCTCCGCGACATCCTCGGCGTGCTCCGCGACTCCTACTGCCGCACGCTCGGCATCGAGTACATGCACATCCAGGACCCGGAGCAGCGCCGCTGGTTCCAGGAGAAGGTCGAGGTCAAGTACCAGAAGCCCGGCCACGACGAGCAGCTGCGGGTCCTCCGCAAGCTCAACGAGGCCGAGGCCTTCGAGACCTTCCTGCAGACCAAGTTCGTCGGCCAGAAGCGCTTCTCGCTCGAGGGCGGCGAGTCGCTGATCCCGCTGCTCGACGAGATCCTGCAGGGCGCGGCCACCGCCGGGCTCGAGGGCGCCGCGATCGGCATGGCCCACCGCGGCCGCCTGAACGTGCTCACCAACATCGCAGGCAAGACGTACGGTCAGGTGTTCCGCGAGTTCGAGGGCACGCAGACACCGGGCAACCAGCGCGGCTCCGGAGACGTGAAGTACCACCTCGGCACCGAGGGCACCTTCGTCGCCGACAACAAGTCCGAGCTTCCCGTCTACCTCGCCGCCAACCCCTCGCACCTCGAGACGGTCGACGGCGTGCTGGAGGGTATCGTCCGCGCCAAGCAGGACCGCAAGCCGATCGGCACGTTCGCCTGGCTGCCGATCCTCGTGCACGGCGACGCGGCCTTCGCAGGCCAGGGCGTCGTGGTCGAGACGCTGCAGATGTCGCAGCTGCGCGGCTACCGCACCGGCGGCACGATCCACGTCGTCGTGAACAACCAGGTCGGTTTCACCACGACGCCGAACGACGGTCGCACCTCGATCTACTCGACCGACGTCGCCAAGACGATCCAGGCGCCGGTGTTCCACGTGAACGGCGACGACCCCGAAGCGGTCATCCACGTCGCTCAGCTCGCTTTCGAGTACCGCGAGCGCTTCCACCGCGATGTCGTGATCGACCTGGTCTGCTACCGCCGACGCGGCCACAACGAGGGAGACGACCCCTCGATGACGCAGCCGCTGATGACCGATCTCATCCAGGCGAAGCGGTCCGTCCGCCGCCTGTACACCGAGTCGCTCGTCGGTCGTGGTGACATCACCGAGCAGGAGTACGACGAGGCCAAGGCCGACTTCCAGAACCGTCTGGAGATCGCCTTCGCCGAGACGCACGCCGCCGAGACCGGCGCTCTGCCGATCTCCCCGGAGCTGCCGCCGGTCGACGACCAGGTCGGCGCTCCGGAGATCACCGGTGTGCCGAACGAGGTCATCCAGATGATCGGCGACGCCTTCGTGAACAAGCCCGAGGGCTTCACGGTGCACCCCAAGATCCAGCAGCTGCTGGAGAAGCGCCTCGACATGAGCCGCAACGGCGGCATCGACTGGGGCTTCGGCGAGCTGCTCGCGTTCGGCTCTCTCCTCGTGGAAGGCACCCCGGTGCGCCTCGCTGGTCAGGATGCCCGTCGCGGGACGTTCGTGCAGCGCCACGCGACTCTGCACGACCGCGCGAACGGCCAGGAGTGGCTCCCGCTGTCGAACCTGTCCGACGCACAGGGCCGCTTCTTCGTCTACGACTCGCTGCTCAGCGAATACGCCGCTCTCGGCTTCGAGTACGGCTACTCGGTCGAGGCTCCTGAGGCCCTCGTGCTCTGGGAAGCGCAGTTCGGCGACTTCGTCAACGGCGCCCAGTCGGTCATCGACGAGTACATCTCCGCGGCCGAGCAGAAGTGGGGACAGCAGTCCAGCGTCACCCTGCTCCTCCCCCACGGCTACGAAGGCCAGGGACCGGACCACTCGTCGGCGCGCATCGAGCGCTTCCTGCAGCTGTGCGCGCAGGACAACATGATCGTGTCGCGCCCGTCGACGCCCGCGTCGTACTTCCACCTGCTGCGCCGCCAGGCGTACGCCCGTCCGCGCAAACCGCTGATCGTCTTCACCCCGAAGGCGATGCTGCGTCTGCGCGGCGCGACGAGCCCGGTCGAAGCGTTCACCCAGGGTCGGTTCGAGCCGGTCATCGACGACGACCGCGGTCTCGACCGCACGGCCGTCAAGCGCGTGCTCGTGCACTCGGGCAAGGTGCACTGGGATCTGCGGGCCGAGCTCGAGAAGAACCCGAATCCCGAGGTCGCCCTCGTCCGGCTCGAGCAGCTGTACCCGACGCCGATCGATGAGCTCAAGGCGATCACCGACTCCTACCCGAACGCCGAGCTGGTCTGGGTGCAGGAAGAGCCGGAGAACCAGGGCGCCTGGCCGTTCCTCGCGCTCGCCTTCGCCGACGTTCCCGGCGACCGATCGTTCCGCCCGGTCTCGCGCACGGCTTCGGCATCGCCGGCGACGGGATCGTCGAAGGTCCACGCCGCCGAGCAGGCAGCACTGATCCGCGCGGCCGTCACCCTCGGCTGATCGTCAGACGAGTTCGGGCGCTGCTACTCCGGTCGCAGCGCCCTCTCTCGTCTGTGCGGTGCGGATCAGTACCAGATGTCGAGAGACGGAGCGGGAAAAGAGATGAGCGCCCGGTCGAACGCCTCGACGGCCGCAGGGCTGGCCGTGACGCGTCCGGCACCGTGCAGTGTCGTGGCGCGGACTCCACCGGCATAGAGCGCCGAGAGCATCGAGACGTCGAGCGTGATGTCGGCCTCGGCGCCCGCGTCTGCGGCGTCGACTGTCGCGATGCCGTCGTCGTCCACGCGCAGGCGCCAGTCGCCGTTCGTGAAGCCCAGCGAGTCCTCGACCCGGAGGACCGTGTCGATCGGGGCCGAGTAGCGACGTGCCCTCAGCGCCGTCGGGAGGTCGAGGATGCGCAGCCACCCGTGGTCGTGCACCTCCTGCTTCACCCCGCGGGTGTCGTGCACCAACCACGGCAGGGGGTCATCGATCGGGCGGAGGTCGGCGACCACCTCGTCGACGAGGTCGTGCTGCAGGGCGAAGCGCCAGAGCGCGGCGCGCGCGTCAGCCGTCTCCGCGACGAGCAGACGCACGTCCATCCGGAAGCGGAAGGTGCCGGTCGCCTCACCCACGGTGTAGGCCATCACCCCGCGCAGCGCACCGTCCTCGTCGCGGTAGCGCACACCGCGGGCCTGGTCGCGATCCGGGGTGGGCGCGACTCCTGCGTAACCCTCCCATCGGCCTTCCCAGCCGGGGATCTGTCCCGATGCTCTGCCTCGGGCGCGCTCGTGCACCGCACCGAGGTCGGCGGCGAGCGTCTCGCGATCGATGTACTCGAGAGTGCCGGTCGGAGTCGGTCCGCTCCAGCCCGCACGTCGCGTGTCGACCGTGTGGCGCGCGACCGGAATCGCTGCACCGAAGCCGTAGCGGCCGTAGATCGTCGCCTCGGACACCGTGAGCCCGGCGATGGCCACTCCGGCGGATGCCGCAGCCCGCAGCTCCCCTTCGAGAAGCGCCCTGGCGATCCCACGGCGGCGGTGGGTCGCCGCGACCGTGACCACGCTGATCGCCCACATCCCGATCTCGGCGCCGCCGGGGACGGTGAGGGGTGTGATCCAGCCGTCTATGGTCGCCACGGGCAGCGCAGCGGCCGGGGCGTTCTTCTCGTACACCCCGACGTTCCGCCGCTCCGCGAAGGTCTTTCGCACCTGGGCGAGCATGTCGCTCGTCGGCTCGGGGCCGAGGAATCCGCGGTCGACGGCACGCTCGAAACCCGAGGCGCTCGCGTCATCGCTCAGATCGACGACGCGGTAGTCGAGGCCGGCTCCGGCCAGTCTTTCCGTCGAGGTGGTGTCAGCGGGTACGTCGCGCGCATCGATGGAGGTCATCCGTCCACACTACCGACGGCCTCCGGCGTGCGGTCAGTGCTGCGAGGCCTGAACGGCGCGCAGACGCTCGAAGACCTGGTCGCGCAGCTGCTCGGGAGCGGTCTCCTTGCAGGCGCGGGCGATCACCTCGGTGAGGGTCGTGGCGACGAGAGCCTCATCCCGACATGACGGGCAGTTCTCGAGGTGCTCGCGGATCTCGGTGTGCTCGGTCTTGCACACCTCGTTGCGGAGGTACTCCTCCAGATCCTGACGGGCTTTGTCGCAGCCGCAGTCGCTCATTTCTTGCTCCTCGTCTCAGCCGCGGCGATGCCCCGCTCAGCGGCGTAATCTGCCAACAGCTCCCGCAGCATCCGCCTGCCACGGTGCAGGCGGCTCATCACGGTGCCGATGGGGGTCTTCATGATGTCGGCGATCTCCTGATACGCGAAACCTTCGACATCTGCGAGATAGACCGCGAGGCGGAAGTCCTCCGGCACGGCCTGCAGCGCATCCTTGACCACCGAGGCCGGCATCCGGTCGATGGCCTCCGCCTCGGCCGAACGGCTGTGCGACGCCGTGGTGGACTCGGCTCCGCCCAGCTGCCAGTCCTCGAGCTCGTCGATCGTGCCCTGGAAAGGCTCGCGCTGGCGCTTGCGGTAGATGTTGATGTACGTGTTGGTGAGGATCCGATAGAGCCACGCCTTGAGGTTCGTGCCCTGCGAGAACGTCGCCCAGGACCCGTAGGCCTTCACGAAGGTCTCCTGCACGAGATCGGCGGCATCCGCCGGGTTGCGCGTCATGCGCATCGCGGCGGCGTAGAGCTGATCCATGAAGGGGATCGCCTGCTCCTCGAACTCGCGCCGAGGGTCGCCGACGGTGTCTGCGGTTACGGTGTCATCCATCACCGGCCAGTCTAGGCCGCTGATGTCGATCACCTCGCGCTCCAACGTCGCCGGCATACTCTCTCCTTCGGGTCGGGAGGCCTGTCTTTCGCGACGAAGCTCCCTGCGTTTACTAAGGTGAGAACCGATGAGCGCCAACAGGTATTCCCCCTCCCGTGTGCAGGGCGCCTATCCCGCGCCCACGACCGACGTGCCCGTGCACGCCGAACTCACGATCCCCGGTTCCAAATCGCTGACCAACCGCGAGCTGATGATCGCCGCGATCGCCGATGGACCAGGCCGGTTGATCGCCCCCTTGCACTCCGACGACTCCGCACGCATGGTCGATGCGCTGCGCGCCCTCGGCGTCGGCATCGAAGAGGTCGACGCCGGGAACGAGTTCGGGCCCGACCTCGTCGTCACCCCCGCGAAGCTCAGCGGCGGCACCACGATCGACTGCGGTCAGGCCGGCACCGTCATGCGCTTCATCGCCCCACTGGCGGGCCTCGCGGCGCACGACGTGCACCTCACGGCGCACGAGACGGCGCTGCATCGTCCGATGGGCGCGCTGATCAGCGCGCTGCGCGACCTCGGCGTCGACATCGACGACGAGGGCACGTGGGCTCTCCCCTTCACGATCCGCGGCCACGGGCGAATCCGCGGCGGACGCGTGGAGATCGACGCCTCCGCGTCGAGCCAGTTCGTCTCCGGTCTCCTCCTCGCCGCTCCCCGCTTCGACGTCGGCCTGCACCTCGTCCACACCGGCGAGCACCTGCCGAGCCTTCCGCACATCGACATGACGATCGAGGCTCTGAGCCGCCGCGGCATCCGCATCGAACGCCCCGCCGTCGGCGAATGGCTGGTCGAGGCGGGCGTTCCGCGGGCCAAGGAGATCGCGATCGAACCCGATCTCTCCAACGCCGCGCCGTTCCTCGCCGCCGCGCTGGTCACCGGCGGATCGGTGTCGATCACCGGCTGGCCCGCACATTCCACTCAGCCCGGCGCCCTGCTGCCCGAGATCCTGCAGGCCACGGGGGCGCACGTCGGCCGTCACGGCGGCACGCTCACCGTGCGCGCCGGTTCCGGCATCCGGGGCCTCGACCTCGACCTGTCCGCGGCGAGCGAGCTCACCCCGACGCTGGTCGGCCTCGCCGCCTTCGCGGAGTCTCCGACCACGATCCGCGGCATCGGACACATCCGCATGCATGAGACCGACCGGATCGCGGCGCTGATCGGCAACCTCCGCGCGCTCGGCGGCGAGGCCGAGGAGCTCTCCGACGGACTGCGCATCATCCCCCGGCCTCTGCACGGCGGAAGCTGGGCCGCACACCACGATCACCGGATGGCCACCACCGGAGCGCTCATCGGCCTGCGCGTCCCCGGCGTCGAGATCGACGACATCGGCACCACCGCGAAGACCCTCCCGGAGTTCACGATGCTCTGGGAGAGGATGCTGCGGGGCTGAGGGTGAGCTGGCTGGACGACGCCGACGACCTCGAAGACGACTTCGAGGACTTCGACGAGAGCAGCATCCGCACCCGTCCCAACCCGAAGGCGAATCGCCCCCGCACCAAACGGCGACCCGCGCATGAGGACGCGCAGGTGGGACGAGTGCTCGGCGTCGACCGCGGACGATACTCGGTCCTCCTCGGTGAGGGCACCGCCGAGGAGCGCATGATCACCACGACGCGCGCGCGCGAGCTGCGACGCATGCCCATCGTCACGGGCGATCAGGCACGGGTGGTGGGCGACACCTCGGGAGACGAGGGCACGCTCGCGCGCATCATCGGCATCGTCGATCGCACCTCTCTGCTGCGCCGCAGCGCCGACGACACCGATCAGGTCGAACGGGTGATCGTGGCGAACGCCGATCAGATGCTCGTCGTCGTCGCGGCCGCCGACCCGGAGCCCCGCGCGCGCCTCGTCGACCGCTACCTCGTTGCGGCACTGGATGCCGGCATCCGCCCGCTGCTCGTCGTCACCAAGACCGACATCGCCGATCCGACCGAGTTCCTGACGCACTTCGACGGCCTGGACCTGCGTGTGTTCACCAGTGCGCAGGACGAGATGCCCCTCGAGGAGATCGGCGACGCGCTGGTCGGACACTCCACGGTCTTCGTCGGACACTCCGGGGTGGGCAAGTCGACGCTCGTCAACGCCCTCGTGCCGTCGGCCTTGCGCGCCACCGGGCACGTGAACCAGGTCACCGGACGCGGTCGGCATACCTCGTCATCGACCGTGTCGCTGCGCTACGAGGGTGCGGACGGCACCGGCTGGGTGATCGACACCCCCGGCGTGCGCTCCTTCGGACTCGGACACGTCGATCCGGCGAACATCCTGGCCGCGTTCACCGAACTCGCCGCGATCGCCCAAGACTGCCCCCGGGGCTGCACCCATCTCGCCGATGCACCCGACTGCGCTCTGATCGAGGCCGCCGAGCGCGGAGAGCTGCGCGAGACCGGGCGTGCCCGACTCGATTCCCTGCAGCGTCTGCTGCAGACGTTCGCGGACAAGGCGGATCAGGCCCCCGGCCGTTAGGCTGGAGACGTGACCCAGCGCCTCGAACCAGGAACCGCAGCCCCCGACTTCTCCCTCCTCGACCAGGACGGGAACATCGTCCGTCTCGAGGATCTGCGCGGCCAGAAGACCGTGCTGTACTTCTACCCGGCGGCGATGACTCCCGGCTGCACCACCCAGGCGTGCGACTTCCGCGACAGCATCTCGTCCCTCCAGGGCGCCGGCTACCGCGTCATCGGGGTCTCACGCGACGAGCCCGCCACGCTGGCGAAGTTCCGCGAGCGCGATGGGCTGACCTTCCCGCTCCTCAGCGACCCTGACCACGCCGTCCACTCCGCCTACGGTGCGTGGGGCGAGAAGATGAACTACGGCAAGCTCGTCGAGGGGGTCATCCGCTCGACGTTCGTGCTCGACGAAGACGGCAAGATCGCTCTCGCGCAGTACAACGTGAAGGCCACGGGTCACGTGGCACGGCTGCGCAAGCAGCTCGGCATCGACGCCTGACCCGCAGCTGTCCCCGAGGTCGGCAGACCTCCCCGACGTCCGCAGCTCTCGGAGGTCACTCCGTTGCGCGCTGCGGACCTTCTCGACGTGCGCTCGAGATCAACAGCGCGAACCCGAGCAGTCCGGGAAGCCCGACCCCGAGGGTGAACGGCCAAGAGATCGGCTGCAGCGTGAGAGAGGCGAGCGCGAGGGCTACGGCGAGTACCTGAAAGACCACTCCGCCTGATCGAGCCCAAGACTTCCCGACCCGCGTGCCCACCGCGAATGCCACGAGGGCTGCGGTGCCGATCAGCGTGAGCACGATGAGCGCCAGGGCCGTCGGCAGGGATGCCGCATCGCCCGCCCCGAGACCGGCGAGTTCGACCACGGCGAAGACCAGGAGCGCCACTGCTTCGAGGGCGAGGATCGCCGCTGCCGCCAAGGCGATTCCGGGTGCGCGCACGGTGTCTCCCAAGGATCGAAAGAAGAGAAAACCCTTGATTTCATGGTTTTCATGTAACAGAATAGAGAAAGTCATGTGCTCCCACAGCGGCGTGGGGCGAGCATTCACGCTCGCATCACAATTCGCGGGCATTCCGTCCGCATCTCAACAGGGTAGCGGAACCCGAACTTCTACCCGAATCCGAGAGGTCGCATCGCGACATCTCTTGAAATCCACACCGAGGAGCCCCCATGGACTGGCGCGATAAGGCCGCCTGCCTGACTGTCGACCCCGAGCTTTTCTTCCCCGTGGGGAACACTGGCCCTGCCGTCGATCAGATCGAGAAGGCGAAGACGGTGTGCGCCACCTGCACCGTCACCGAGATCTGCCTGCAGTACGCCCTGGAGACCAGCCAGGACTCGGGCGTCTGGGGCGGGCTCTCCGAAGACGAGCGCCGCGCTCTCAAGCGTCGCGCCGCTCGCGCACGCCGCGCCTCCTGAACATCCGAAAGCGGCCTGAGATCGACTCTCAGGCCGCTTTCGTCTGTTCGGATGCGGCAGCTCTCACCTCTCGAGCCAGCGCAGGGGGATGTCGATGACCACTTCGGTGCCCTCGCCATCGCTCCCGTGCCACTCGATCGTGCCGCCGAGCTCACCCTGGATGAGCGTGCGGATGATCTGAGTGCCGAGGCCCTGGCCGATGCGCCCTTCCGGCAGACCGAGACCGGTGTCCCGCACCGTCACGCGCAGATTGTCCTCGGTGCGCTTGGCGTCGATCGTGACGAAGCCCTCTTGACCTGCGAGACCGTGCTCGACCGCATTCGTCACGACCTCCGTCAGGGCGAGCGCGAGAGGTGTCGCGTACTCGCTCGGAAGAACTCCGAACCGTCCGGTGGACTGCGTCCGCGCGCGCGTGTTCGGAGCCGAGGCGACCTCGGCCACGAGCTTGAGCACGCGGTGGAAGACCTCGTCGAAGTCGACCTTCTGCGTCAGCCCCTGGGCGAGCGTGTCGTGCACCACGGCGATCGCATCCACGCGGCGCATGGCCTGTGTGAGGGCGTCGCGCGCCTCGTCTGAGTGGGTGCGTCGCGCCTGGATGCGCAGAAGCGAGGCGACCGTCTGCAGGTTGTTCTTCACCCGGTGGTGGATCTCGCGGATCGTCGCGTCCTTGGTGATGAGCTCCTGCTCCTGGTGGCGCAGTTCTGAGACGTCGCGGCACAGCACGATCGCCCCGATGCGGGTGCCGTGGTCCTTCAGCGGGATGGCACGCAAGGACACCGTCACACCGCGGGCTTCGATGTCGGTGCGCCAGGGAGCGCGCCCGGTGACCACCACGGGCAGCGACTCGTCGACCTGCCGGGACGGCGGGACGAGACGAGTGGTCACCTCGGCGAGAGACTCCCCCTCGAGCTCGTCGTCGAAGCCCATCCGGTTGAAGGCGGAGAGCGCGTTCGGGCTGGCGAAGGTGGTGATCCCGTCGACATCGATGCGAATGAGACCATCGGAGGCACGGGGCGCTCCCCGACGCGGTGACGTCGGAGCCGTGAGGTCGGGGAAGCTCCCGTCGGCGATCATGCGGAACAGGTCGTTCGCGCACTCGTCGAAGGTGATCTGCTGGCGAGACGGCGTGCGCACCTCGCCGAGGTTCGTGTGCCGGGTCACCACTCCGATCACGGTCGAGTGGGCGTCGGCACCGCGACCGACGCTCAGGATCGGCACGGCCCGCACGCGCGTCGGTGTCTCCTCGAACCAGTCGGGCGAGGAGGAGTCGACGATCTCGGCCGACTCGAAGGCGCCCTGGACCTGGGTGCGCCACTGGGGCCGCACCCGCTCTCCGACGATGTCGCGATAGAAGAGCGTAGCCGCGCCGCTGGGTCGCGCGTGCGCGACCGCGATGAACGAACCGTCGTCGGTCTGGATCCAGATCACGATGTCGGCGGAGGCGAGGTCCGCGAGGAGCTGTCCGTCCCCGGCGAGACGGTGGAGCCATTCGACATCGCTGTCGTTCAGGCGCCCCTGGGCATGGGCGAGATCACTGAGGGTTGACACCTGACCAGCCTACGGTCAGATGCCTCAGAGAATGGCCAGCGACGTCGCCCGCCAGCGACGATCGATCCCTTCCAGGCGCACGGCGACGGCGCGGGTGCGCCCAGGACCGGCCACCACGACGACGGCTTCGATCACGCCGTCGAGCGGGTCCGTGACCCTCAGCGCCCTGATCTCGAACGTGGGTCGGGCGGGAGCGACCCCGCGCGCGCTGCGTGCCCTCGAGGAGAGGTTCGCGCGCGTGACCAGACTTCGGAATGCGTCCTCGCTGAACCACCTGGCGAGCTGATCGACCTCCCTGACACCGGCCAGCACCTCGAGGACGCCGTGCGTGAGGCTGCGCAGAAGCGGCACGGGGTCGGGAAGCTCGCTGGTCGATGTCGGCTGGGGTGCGAAGTACTCGTGCGGCGTCATGTCGAACTCTCGGTCGGGGAGGTCTGCGAGTGAGCAGTACAGCACCGTGCCGCCAGCGCCGGAGTGGGGTGAGGCGAAGAATGTGGATAACTCGTACGCGCCCGAGCGGGGTCGCCTACGCTCTGTCGGATGCACTGGGACCGACTGTTCGAAGACCTCGAAGGCCAGCTGACCGCGGAGTGGGAGGCGGAACGAGCGGTGCTGGACGCCGAGTCCGAACGGCTGCGCATCGCACGGTTGGACCTGCGCGCGCGGCTGCGGACGCTGTGCAGCGCGGGGGCGGACGTCACGATCGGTCTCGTGAACGGGCGACGGATTCCGGTCTCGTTGCAGACGCTCGGAGCGGACTGGGTCGCCGTCTCCACGCGCGGCACCGGCGAGGAACGCAGCGCACCCGCCGGCTTCTTCCTCCCCCTCGCGGCCGTCACCGGCATCACGACGGATCACGGCATGATCCTGGCGAGCCTCGACGAACCACCCACCGCAGACTCCCCGCTCCGAGAGCGGATGACCCTCGGATTCGTGCTGCGTGACCTCGCACGCCGTCGTGTGCCCGTGCACATCAGCACCCATGTGGGCGACGACGTCCACGGCACGATCGATCGAGCGGCGTCCGATCACCTCGATCTCGCCGTACATGATCCGGGCGAAGCGCGCCTCGCCCGAGCGGTGCACGGGTTCCGCATCATCCCGTTCGCGTCACTCGTGGCCGTGCGTACTCCGGTCGATCAGGTGCCGTGAGCCGAAGAGGTGCCCCAGACCTCGGGGAAGCTCGCGGTCTGGGACTGGCGCCACAGCGCCATCCGCCGAGAGTTCTCCGATTCTTCGGCCAGGTACCCGTCGAGGCTGGACTCCTCCACTCGCCAACGAGGCGGCGATCCCAGCTGCGCTCCCCGCAGTCTTCCCTCCTGCACCAGGGCGACGACCTCGTCGACCCCGATGCTCAGCAGCTCCGCCACCTGCGAGGGGGCGAGGTAACGCGGTGCGCGAACAGGGAATGCAGGCATCCCCTCATTCTCGCCCACAGGCTCGCCGGATTCGGGTCCGCTCGTCCCTTGTGGATAACTCCCGGAGCCCCGCCGCCGTTTCTGTGACGATATTCGCCATGGCTTCCTTCTCTGTTCCTCGGCGCGCGTTCTGGGGCGACGTCCGCTTCCTCGTGGGCATCGCGCTGGTGGCTCTCTCGATCGCCGGTGTCTGGCTCATCGTGTCGGCGTTCGACGATGCCGTTCCGACGCTCCAGGCCACCCGGACCATCACGCAGGGCGAGGTGCTGACGTCCGACGACTTCCAGGTCGTCGACGTCGGTCTGGGGTCGCTGGCCGACGACTACCTCGGCCCGGACGACGTCCCCACCGGCAGCATCGCGTCCCGCACTCTCGAGAGCGGAGAACTCGTTCCGTCCTCGGCTGTGACCGATGCCGACCGCAGCCGCTCCACCACGATCGTCATCCAGAGCAGCACCGGTATCCCGGAAGGAGTGGAGGCGGGCACGGTCGTGGAGGTCTGGCAGGCGCCGCCCCTCGACGAAGGACGCTCCTACGATGTCCCCCGCATCCTGGTCGCCGACGTGATCGTGCACGACGTGCTCGATGCGGAAGGCGTGCTCGCCGACACCGGAACCCAGCTCGAGATCGTGATCGATCGGGCCGATGTGGCCGACGTGCTCGCCGCCATCACGGGTGGCGCCGCCCTTTCCGTGGTGCCGGTCGGGGCGGGGTCGTGACCGGCGTCGTGGTGGCGATCCCTCAGCCACGGGCGGGCGAGCTGGCGGCGGAGCTGGCGCTCGAAGGCATCGACGTCGTCGCGATCCTCTCCCCCACCGCCGTCATCGAGGTGCCTCCGGGCGCGGAGGCGATCATCGTCCCCGCCACCAGAGCGGTGCTGAGCGCCGAGCTGATCTCCGCATGCGACCGTGCCGGGGTGCGCATCCTGGCGCTCGGCGGCGCAGACAGCCGCCTGCTGGGGCGTCTCGGGCTGTCGGCGGCCCTCCGCCCGGAAGCGGCAGGATGGGAGATCGCTGCCGCGCTGGCATCCGAGACAGACACCGTGCCACGCCCGCAGTCCGTCCTTCCGCATCGCGTGATCGCGGTCTGGGGACCGCACGGCGCTCCGGGGCGGTCGACCCTCGCTATCCAACTGGCCGTGGAATTCTCCCGCCGCGGACGCAAGACAGCGCTGGTCGACACCGACACGGTCGCGCCCGCGCTCGCCCTGCTTCTCGGTCTCAGCGACGACGCGCCCGGTGTCGCCGCAGCGTGCCGGCGGGCGGAACGCGGTGCGCTCGACTCCGCCGAGCTGACAAGACTCGCCACGACGGTGGCCACGGGCGGCGGTGATATCGAGGTGCTGCCCGGTATCAATCGTCCCAGCCGCTGGCCCGAGCTGTCATCGATCCGCCTGCGGGCCACGCTCGGCGCCTGCCGCGAGTGGTCCGAGGAGACGGTCGTCGATGTGGCCGCTGCCTTCGACGCCGACGAGGAGGTCACGTACGACCTTGCCGGGCCCCGGCGCCATGCGGCGACCACGGCCTCGTTGAACGAGGCAGACCTGATCATCGCGGTCGCATCGGCCGACCCGCTCGGCATCAGCAGATTCGTACGTGAGCACGCCGAACTGCGGCGTCTCACCGCCCCCACGCCCGTCGTCGTCGTCGTCAATCAGGTGCGACCGGGCCCGCTCGGCATCGATGCGCGTGGTCAGGTGCGACGCACGCTCGAGAGGTTCGCGGGCATCACCGATGTCGTCTTCCTGCCGTTCGACCAGCGCGCAGCGGATGCCGCTCTGCTGCACGCCCGGCCCATGACCGATGTCGCGCCCCGTTCGCCGTTCCTCGCAGCCGTGAGACGACTGGCGTCGACGCTCTTCCCGGCGGACGCCGCGTCCGCTACTGCCGATAGCTCGCGAGGAAGTTCCCCAGTCGTTCGACGGCTTCGCTCAGCACTCGGGGCTCGGGGAGCGTGACCAGGCGAAGGTGGTCAGGGGTGGCCCAGTTGAAGCCGGTGCCCTGGACCAGGAGGATGTGCTCCGAGACCAGCAGGTCGTAGACGAGCCGCGCGTCGTCCCTGATCTCATGCACGTTCGGGTCGAGCCGTGGGAATGCGTACAACGCCCCCTGGGGCTTCACGCACGAGACGCCGGGGATCGACTCGAGACCTTCCCAGGCGATGTCCCGCTGCTCGTGCAGGCGCCCGGTCGGAGCGATGAGCGCCTCGATCGACTGCACGCCGGAGAGCGCCGCCTGCAGGGCGTGCTGGGCCGGGACGTTCGGGCAGAGTCGGGTCGACGCGAGCAGCGTGATCCCCTCGATGAACCCCTTGGCGTGGTCCTGCGGCCCTGTGATGACCATCCATCCCGAGCGGAATCCGGCCACGCGATACGTCTTGGACAGGCCGTTGAAGGTCAGGCAGAGCAGATCAGGGGCGAGAGTCGCCGTCGGGATGTGCACGGCGCCGTCGAACAGGATGCGGTCGTAGATCTCGTCGGAGAGCAGCAGCAGCTGGTGCTCTCGAGCGATCTGCACCAAGCCCTCGAGGATCTGGCGGGAGTACACCACTCCCGTGGGGTTGTTCGGGTTGATGATGACCAGCGCCTTGGTGCGCGGCGTGATCTTCGATCGGATGTCCTCGAGGTCGGGCTGCCACTGGTCATCCTCATCGCAGAGGTAGTGGACGGGAGTGCCGCCGGCGAGGCTGGTCATCGCCGTCCAGAGCGGGTAGTCCGGCGCCGGGATGAGGACCTCGTCGCCCTCGTCGAGCAGCGCCTGCATCGTCATCGTGATGAGCTCGGAGACACCGTTCCCGAGGTACACGTCGTCGGGGTCGAACCGCGGGAAGCCCTCGATCTCCTCGTACCGGCTCACCACGGCACGTCGAGCCGAGACGATGCCCTTGCTGTCGCTGTATCCGTGGGCCGTCGGCAGCGCGGCGAGCATGTCGCGCACGATCTGGTGCGGGGCGTCGAAGCCGAAGATCGCCGGGTTGCCGGTGTTCAGCTTGAGGATCTGGTGCCCCTCCGCCTCCAAGCGCGCCGCCTCGACGAGGGCGTTTCCGCGAATCTCGTACAGGACGTTCTTGAGCTTCGACGACTGGTCGAAGTTGCGCGTTGGGGTCATCGACCAAGCCTACAGCGACGAGAGGAGGGCCAATCCACGCGGACTGGCCCTCCTTTGTGCGGAGAGACTACTTCTTCTTCTTGCCCTGGGCGCGCCGCTGCTCGCGGTTGCCGGCGGCGGGAGCCTCGGCCTCGGCGCGCTGCCCGAAGGCGCCACGCGGTGCTTCCTCAGCCTCGGCCTGCGGAGCCTGAGCACGAGCCGCCGCCTGACGGACGCGATCCGTCGCTGCCTGCTGGACCTGACCGCGATCGTTGCGGACCTCGACCTCACCCGCATCATTCGCCGCGGAGTACTCGAGGCGCTGCTCACCGCCGTCGGAGGCGAGCCCCTTGGCCTCGACCTCGGCCGTCTCCGAGTCACCAGCGCGACGCACCTCGACCTCGAGGTTGTAGAGGTAGCCGACCGACTCCTCCTTGATCTGGCCCATCATCGACTGGAACATGGCGTAGCCCTCACGCTGGTACTCGATGAGGGGGTCGCGCTGAGCCATCGCACGAAGGCCGATGCCGTCCTTGAGGTAGTCCATCTCGTAGAGGTGGTCGCGCCAGCGACGATCGAGCACCTGCAGCACGACACGACGCTCGAGCTCGCGCGTGGCGGCCTCGCCGAGAGACTCCTCACGCGTCTGGTACGCGATCTTCGCGTCGGAGAGCAGCTCGCGGGTGAGCCCGTCCGCATCGATGCCGCCCTTGCGGTCGGCGGCCTCGGCCACGACCTCGTCGATCGTCACGCCCACCGGGTAGAGCGTCTTGAGCTCGGTCCAGAGGGCATCGAAGTCCCAGCTCTCGTTGTGGCCCTCGCCGGTGTGGTCTCGCACGACGCCGCTGATGGCGTCCTCGATGAAGTGCTGCACACGATCGGCGATGTCATCGCCCTGGAGGATGTGCCGACGATCCGCGTAGATGGCCTCACGCTGGCGGTTCAGGACGTCGTCGTACTTCAGGACGTTCTTGCGCATCTCGGCGTTGCGGGACTCGACCTGCGACTGGGCGCTGCGGATCGCTCGGGAGACGAGCCCCGACTCGATCGGCACATCGTCCGGGAAGTTGGTGCGGGCGAGGATGGCCTCGGCCGCCCCCGACTGGAACAGACGCATCAGATCGTCGGTGAGGCTCAGGTAGAAGCGGCTCTCACCGGGGTCACCCTGACGGCCGGAACGACCGCGAAGCTGGTTGTCGATGCGGCGCGACTCGTGGCGCTCGGTGCCGAGCACGTAGAGACCGCCGGCCGCGATGACCTTCTCAGCCTCCTCCGCGACGACGCTCTTCATCGCCTCGTAGGTCTCGTCCCACGCGATCTCGTACTCCTCGGGCGTCTCCACGGGGTCGAGCCCCTTGCCCTTGAGCTCCTGGACCGCGAGGAACTCGGCGTTTCCGCCGAGCATGATGTCGGTTCCTCGTCCGGCCATGTTCGTGGCGACGGTGACTGCGCCCAGGCGGCCGGCGCGCGCGACGATCTCGGCCTCGCGCGCGTGGTTCTTCGCGTTGAGGACCTCGTGCTTGATGCCCTTCTTCGCGAGCAGGCGCGAGAGGTACTCGCTCTTCTCGACGCTGACCGTTCCGACCAGAACCGGCTGGCCCTCCGCGTGCCGCTCGGCGATGTCCTCGACGACCTGAGCGAACTTCGCGGTCTCGTTCTTGTAGACGAGGTCGGACTGGTCCTTGCGGATCATCGGCCGGTTGGTCGGGATCGGGATGACGCCGAGCTTGTACGTCGACATGAACTCGGCGGCCTCGGTCTCGGCCGTACCGGTCATGCCGGCGAGCTTGTCGTAGAGACGGAAGTAGTTCTGCAGGGTGACGGTGGCGAGGGTCTGGTTCTCTGCCTTGACCGGCACGCCCTCCTTCGCCTCGATCGCCTGGTGGATGCCCTCGTTGTAGCGGCGACCGACCAGGATGCGACCCGTGTGCTCGTCGACGATCATGACCTCGTCGTTCATCACGACGTAGTCGGTGTCCTTCTTGAACAACGCGAGCGCCTTGATCGAGTTGTTGAGGAACGAGATCAGGGGCGTGTTCGCCGACTCGTAGAGGTTGTCGATGCCGAGGTAGTCCTCGACCTTCTCGATACCGGGCTCGAGCACGCCGACGGTGCGCTTCTTCTCGTCGACCTCGTAGTCCACGCCGACCTCGAGGGTGCGGGCGATCTTGGCGAACTCGGCGAACCAGCGGTTGGCCTCGCCCGACGACGGGCCGGAGATGATGAGCGGGGTGCGGGCCTCGTCGATGAGGATCGAGTCGACCTCGTCGACGATCGCGAAGAAGTGCTCGCGCTGGACGAGGTCCTCCTTGCGCCACGCCATGTTGTCGCGCAGGTAGTCGAAGCCGAACTCGTTGTTCGTGCCGTAGGTGATGTCGGCGGCGTACTGCTCGCGGCGCACCGCAGGCGTCTGACCGGAGACGATGATGCCCGTGGTCATGCCGAGAGCACGGAACACACGCCCCATGAGCTCTGCCTGGTAGCTGGCCAGGAAGTCGTTGACCGTGATGACGTGCACGCCCTTGCCGGCGATCGCGTTCAGATACGCGGGCAGCGTCGCGACGAGGGTCTTTCCCTCACCGGTCTTCATCTCGGCGATGTTGCCGAGGTGAAGGGCGGCACCACCCATGATCTGCACGTCGTAGGCACGCATGCCGAGGGTGCGCTTGGCGGCCTCTCGCACCGCGGCGAACGCCTCCGGCATCAGCTGATCGAGGGTCTCACCCTTCTCGAAGCGGGCGCGCAGCTCGACGGTCTCGTTGCGCAGCTCGTCGTCGGTGAGCTTGGAGATGTCCTCTTCCAGCGCTCCCACTGCCTTGACGACCTGATTCAGGCGGCGGATGACCCGCCCCTCGCCCGCACGCAGCAGCTTCTCAAGAGGATTGGCCACGGATGTCATCTCCCTGTCAGTGGGTAAATCGCCGGCCATCGGTGAACCCGACGCCAGGCATACTTCGCCATGTTACCGGGCCGTGACCTGCACGTCGCCTGCATGGTGGTCCCGCGCGTCGGTCCGGGGGTGCGACCGATAACCATATACTCGGTATCGCATTCCCACGCACGGTAACGGAGATGAACGATGTCAGTACGCCAGAGCCTGCTCGCCATCCTCGCGCAGGGGCCCTGCTACGGCTACCAGCTCCGACACGAGTTCGATCGCCGCACCGGCTCGATCTGGCCGCTGAACGTCGGACAGATCTACAACACCCTCGAGCGCCTGGAACGCGACGGGCTGGTCTCGCGTGGCGATGCCGACGACCACGGTCATGTGTACTGGCAGATCACGGATGCGGGGCACACGGACGTCGAGAACTGGCTCTCCTCCCCCGTCGTGCGCTCCCAGGGCACCCGCGACGAACTGGCGATCAAACTGGCCGTCGCAGCGACCCTCCCCGGCGTCGACGCCGCAGCCACGATCGACGCGCAGCGATCGGCATCGATGCGACAGCTGGAAGCGCTCCAGCACGAGCGACAGGCGCGAGGAGACGGGGACGACCCCGAAGGACTCGCGTGGTCGCTGGTCGCCGACTCCATGATCTTCGCCGCGGAGGCCGAAGTCCGCTGGCTCGATCACGCGGCGCAGCGCCTCAGCGGGCATCCCCGCCATGCGCTGTCGCTCGAGCTCACCGCCGAACGCCCCAAGCGCGGGAGGCCGGCGAAGGCCGGAGCCCCGATCGCCGCGCCCGTGCCCGCCCTGTGACCGGCGTCGCCGACGTCTTCCGCACGCCGCGACGGGCGTGAGATCCCCGTTCGCCCCGAGCGGATGCTCAGCCACCACAGGCCCCGGGGAAACTAGGATCGGTTCATGGCTGGATTTTGGGGCAAACGCAAACGCGAACAGGAAGAACTCGCCGCACAGGACGCCGATCTGGCTCGCCGTGCCGAACAGGCCCTGGTCAGCGCCGACGAGCGGATCCGCACGACCTCGGACGAGCTCTCCTTCGCCGAAGCGGAACTCGGCGAGTCGCTCACCGGTGACCTGCGCAAGGCTCTCGCCGCGGTGCGCACCCACCTGCGCGAGGCGTTCCAGCTCCACCAGTTGAACCACGACGAGATTCCCGACACCGTCGAGGAGCTCCGTACCCGCAACGCCCGCATCCTCCAGCTCTGCGACTGGGCCCAGGACCTGCTCGACGAGAAGACGTCGGTCCTCGCCGAGTCGGTCGCCAAGGTTCGCCGCGCGCCCGAGATCATCGCGCAGGTACGGGCCGAGGCAGCCGCCCTCAGCGCTCGGATCCCGCAGACCAACGAGGCCGTCGCTCGGCTCTCGGCCCGATACTCCGATTCCGCCATGCACCAGATCACGGCCAGCGCGGCGGAGGCCGAGCAGCTCATCAGCTTCGCGACGCACAGCGCCGATGTCTCGGAGCGTCGTCGCGCGGCGAAGCAGAACGAGGAGGCGAACGTCGCCCTGGAGACGGCGACCGAAGCCACACGACGTGCGTCCGCGTTGCTCGATGCGGTGGAGGACTTCGAGATCGAGGCGCTGCGCGCCGAGTCCACCCTCGCCGAGGTCGTGGCCGACTCCCGTGGGGATCTCATCGCCGCTCGCACCGCGCCGAACGTACCCGCCGTCGCCCAGGCCGTCGCCGAGCTGCAGAGCGCCCTCGCAGCGCTCACGCCCTCCGGACAGCCGAACGACCCGTTCGCCGAGCTCTCCCAGTTGCGTGACGCCAACTCGGCGCTCGACGAGGCGATCGCCAAGGCACGTCATCGCGCGGACAACCCGCTGCCGAGCATCGCGCAGGTGCAGCACGCGATCGATGACGCCGACCGCCAGCTGGGCGTGGCCCGCGGCCTCATCTCCGGACACCGCGGATGGATCGGCGCAGACGCCCGCACCCGCCTCGCCGAGGCGGAGAGGCTTCGTGTGGATCTGTCGGATCTGCTGCCCGCCGAGGACACCCGCGAGGCGGCACTCGTGCAAGCCCGCCGGGTCGCTCACCTCGCATCCGAGGCACTTCAGCTCGCCCAGCGCGACATCGACTCCTCCCGCCCGCAGGACCAGGGCTGGGGCGGTGGCGGCGGCTGGGGCGGTGGCGGCGGACGGCGCGGCGGTGGTGGCGGAGACCTCGCGTCCGGCATCCTCGGCGGTCTCGTGATCGGCAGTCTGCTCGACGGCATCTTCGACTGATTCCGACGCGTCTCGGCATCCGGACATCACGACGGCCCGATCCCTTCCGGGATCGGGCCGTCGTGCACTGCGGATCAGGAGGCGAGAGCCTCGGAGGGCGGAGCCTGAGTGCTCAACGCGATCACACCGTAATCCCAGCCCTTGCGGCGGTAGACGACGCTCGGGTGGTCGGTGCGCACATCCACGAAGAGGAAGAAGTCGTGTCCGACCAGTTCCATCCTGTCGACGGCTTCCTCAACGGTCATCCACTCCGCATCGAAGCTCTTCGTGCGGATGACGACGGGCGAGTATTCTTCCTCTTCGCTCTGCTGCACCGGCATGCTGCCGGTCGCCACCGCGTGGAGGATGTCGGCCGACGCCGGCTGGACGTCGATGCCCTCGAGCGATCCGCTTCCCTTCTCGAAGTGCGCGCCGCGGGGGTGCTGTCGTCCGTCGACTCGCTTCTCCTTGGCGCGACGCAGTTGCTCGGACATCTTGTCGACAGCGAGATCGAGGGCGACGAACTTGTCTCCGTCCGTCGCCTCTGCGCGAACGACCGGTCCCTTCCCGATCAGTGTCAGCTCGACGGTCTCGTCGGGGACACGACCGTTGCGATACACGCGATGGGTGACTTTCACATCCAGTCTCTGCGCGCGAGACGCGAGCATCTGGATCTTGGCGATCTTCTCTTCGACAACGGTTCGGAAGCGATCGGTGATACCCACTCCGACGCCAACGATGCTTGTTTCCATTGCTGCCTCCTTGTCCCGGTCCTCCCGGCCAAGGGCGGACCGTGGTCGCCTTGTGTCCCCCCACCGTAGTCCGCTGATCGGCGGATGTCACGGCCTGGTTCCCCTGTGTCGCCGGTGCATCCCCGATGAGGTTCATCCGAATCCGCTGCGACGCGGCGTGGCGGCGAGCGCGACCGCCGCCACCACACGGAATCCGGCTGATCTCAGGGCTCGCGACGCTTCATCCAGCGTCGCCCCGGTGGTGACGACGTCGTCGACGATCACCGCTTCGGCGCCCTCCCCCCTCCGACGCGCACGCAAGGCTCCGCGTACGTTCGCCTCTCGTGCCCGCACACCGAGATCACGTTGGTCGACCGTGCGGCTCGCGAGGGAGAGCAGCCGCTGCGGCTCGGACTGCGCTCGACGGATCAGGAGGTCGGGGACGCGATAGCCGCGCCGACGGAACGCGCTCCTGGTCGTCGGCACCGGCACGACCCACGTCGCCGCGCCCACCGAAGGCGCGAGCACCGTCGCCAGGGCCGCGCCGAGCGGACGGGCGAGGAGCGTCTCGCCCTCACCCTTGAGGCGACGGATGCACCGGGCCGCGACACCCTCGAACCGAAGGGCGGCCGTGACCTGCATCCCTCGAGGCGTCACCGCGATCTGCGGGGTCGGTGCGAGCGCCTCTCGGCATTGCGGGCACAGGAGTGTTCCCGGCTCATCACAGCCGGCACACGACGCTGCGAGGAGGAACGCGGCGATCTCCGCGCCGACGCCGAGCAGCTGGGGCTTCGTCCACATGCGAGGAGTATGCGGCCGTGGATCCGCCCGGTTCCGCCAGAGAACTCCGTTCTGCGCACGATCGTGTGACGACCGCCGTCGGTGCAGGGAATGTCACTCGCCGACGCGAGTGGCGAGCACGGAGACGCCGGACGCGACCTCGCGCCATGCCGACCCCGCGTGGGCGAACAGCTCGCCGTTCGCTCCGAGGATCCGCACGCCGGAAGCGGTGCGAGCGCCTGCGATCGAGATCGCATTGCTGGGGGCCGCCTCTGCCGAACCGGGCCCTCCCACCATCTGAGTGAGAAGACGCGGGCTGTTCGGATCGACGAGGACTCCCACACGGTCTGCACCCAGCCAGGACAGCCCCGTCGCCGGCTCGAACAACTGGGTCAACTGCTTGACCTCGCCGAGCTCGATCGGGATGCCCGCCGAGTCGCGAACCACGGCTGCGACCACGACCCACATCTGCTTGCCGACGGTCACCACGGCAGCCACCCTGGCGCCGTCCGGTGCGACCCTCAGATGAGAGATCGCCGAGGCGCTCGGCCACGCCGTCGCGACTTGATGCGCCACGGCATCGCTCCCCGACGCCTGCAAGGCCGTGGGCGCTCCCGCGGGGACGGACCAGGTGTACCCGTAGGAGTCGAGCGAGGGTCTGATGAGCCCTGGACGGGAATCGAGCTCGTCGAGGCTTCCCTCGCCGATCAGATAGACGTGCTGGTCACCGAGCTGCGTGGCGGCGCGGGAGTCATCCGCAGCCACATCGATCGAGACGATGGGTTGCGTGATGGCGGTGATCTCCGAGCTGATACCGGTGAGGGGCGAGATCTCATCGCCGACGATCCGCCCGAAGGCGCCGTTCTGCAGCACGAGTGTGCCGACCTCGGCCGACGGCTCCACCACGTCCGCCACGCCGGCACCGAGGTCGCGCCCGTCGACGGTGAACCGCACCTGGGTGACCGCGACGCCGGCGCCGCGGAGGGTCGCCTGAAGCTGGGTGCGCATGCGGGCGAGAGTGGCCGTATCGAGGCCCGAAGCGGGGCGCGTGAGCGCGACATCGGCCACCTGTCCGACGATGGGCACCGCGTCCTGTGCCAGCTGCACGTCGGCGGGGAAGGCGTTCTGCACCGCCGGGTCCAGCCATCCGCTGGGCTCGCCGCCGATGAGGGCCCGCGTGACGGTCGTCGCGGGACTCTGCCGCCGCGGGAACCAGCGCATGTCAGGCACCAGTCTCGACCAGCCGAGGTCGAAGTACTGCAGCGGATACCCTTCGAAGACCTTGGTGAAGCGCGTCTCGTCGATCACGACACCGTCCGGCGCCTGCGTGATGCGCCATTCGCCGCTCTCCATCCGCTGCAGCGTGAACGCCACGTTGGATGACCCGAGGGCCTCGGAGTAGCCGCCGGAGTCGTCGACGCTCGCGACCAGGTCGAGCGTGACCTGGACCTCAGCGGTGTCCGCACCCTCCACCTCGTCGTCGGGGACCGAGGAGGTGATGGTCCTGGTATCCGTACCGACGTCGATCGACACACCTGCCGAGGGACTCCAGCTCCGCTGCAGCGAGGGCGAGAGGAAGTCGCGTGCGGTGTCCCAGTTCTCGGTCGTCGTGATCCCGGCCTCGAGGAAGCCCTCGACGATCTCCTCGGGCCCGGCACCCGTGATGGGGCCGGAGGCGACCGGCAGGATGTCGACGTCCTGCGGGGACTCCCCGAGCTTCAGGCCGACGGCGACATCACCGCTGGTGGGCAGTCCCGCGCACGCAGGAAGCACAAGCGCAGTGAGTGCCAGCGCGATGGCCAGCATCCTCCGTGTCCCTCGTCGCCGGGTCATGACCGGTCCTCCTCGTCGAACAGACCCGCGGGCGCATCCGTCAACGAGATCGGCTGCGTCGCGTCGCCGATCTCCGCGAACGGCTCCTGCGGCTCGATGGAGATCGGGCTCGGACCGTCCAGGATCCCGTCGTGCCGGGGGATCGTGAGCACGAAGTTCGTTCCCACACCGAGCTCCGACCAGACCTCGAGCGTGCCGCCGTGCAGACTCGCATCCCCCAGGGCGATGGAGAGCCCGAGTCCCGTGCCGCCGATCGTGCGCTGACGAGAAGGGTCAGCGCGCCAGAAGCGGTCGAAGACCCGCTCCGCGTCGGCGGGCTGCATCCCGAGGCCGAAATCTCGCACCCCCGCCGCCACGGCGTGCTGGTTGCTGTCGACCGTGACGACGACCGGGCGCCCCTCACCGTGCTCGATCGCGTTGCCGATCAGATTGCGCAGCACCCGGCGCACGCGCCGCGGATCCATGTCGACGGGTGAGTAGCCGCCAGGCGCCACGAGCCGCAGCTCGGTGCCATGGCCCTCCGCGAGCGGGCGCATCTGCTCGATGATGTCCTCGGCCAGGTGGGTGAGGCTCGTCGCCTCGAGTTCGAGCTGCACCGATCCCGCGTCGTAGCGGCTGATCTCCAGCAGATCCGACAGCAGCGTCTCGAACCGCTGCACCTGGGCGTGCAGCAGCTCCGCCGTCCGCGCGGTGGTGGGGTCGAACTCCTCGCGCTGGTCGTTGAGCATGTCCGCAGCGAGGCGGATCGTGGTCAGCGGTGTCCGCAACTCGTGCGAGACATCCGACACGAAGCGCTGCTGCACCATCGACAGCTCGCCGAGTTCCTTGATCTGCGACTCGATGCTGTCCGCCATCGCGTTGAAGGAGCGTCCGAGCGTGGCCAACTCGTCCTCTCCGTGCACCTCGAGGCGCACCCCGAGGTCGCCTGCCGCGAGCCGTGCGCTGGTCTCTGCGGCCTGCACGATCGGGGTGGAGACCGCGCGAAGGACGATCCACGAGATCGCGGCGACGATCGCGACCAGACCGATCCCCGCGATCCAGAGCGTGCGCTGCACGAAGACGAGGGTCTGATCGGCATCGCCCAGGTCGTAGGCGAAGTAGATCGCGAACGCTCCCGCCTCGGGCACCTGGAGCTGCTGGCCCACGATGATGCCGGGGACCTCTCCCCCGTCCGCGACGGGCAGCGCCACGGACTGCCAGGCCTGGCGATCGTCGAACTCCACGACGCGGGCCTGGAGCTCGGGGCTCAGCAGGCTCCGACTCAACCCCGCCTCGAAGCCGTTCAGGCGGACGCCCTTCGCGTTGTCGATCTTGAACCCGGCGAGCTGATCCGTGCTCGATGTGCGCGTGAGATTCGACTGGACACTGTTCCACAGTTCCGTGAGTGCAGCGGAGTCGTCTCCCACCTCGGCCACATCCAGGATCCCCTGCGCCTGATCGACCGCGCGGCGGGAGTCTTCGAGAGCGACGTCCTTGCGCGAGATGAACAGATCGTTCTGGATGACCAGGGCCATCGTCACGCACGTGATGAAGATCGCCAGGGAGGTGGCGAGCAGAGTTATCGAGAGCGTGCGGAAGCGGAGCGAGCGTCGCCAGAGGATGGCGAGCATCGTCGGCCAGCCTCGCCAGTCGCGCAGGACAGCGACCGTCGTGGTGGTCGCTGTCGTCGCGGCCATCGTGCTCCTAGCCGACGCTCCCGGCGCGGTAGCCCACGCCGCGCACCGTCATGACGATCTTCGGGTTGTCGGGGTCGAGCTCGACCTTCGCGCGCAGACGCTGCACGTGCACGTTCACCAGCCGGGTGTCGGCCTTGTAGTGATAGCCCCAGACCTGCTCGAGCAGCATCTCCCGGGAGAACACCTGCTGAGGCTTCGAGGCGAGCGCGACGAGAAGCTGGAACTCCAGCGGCGTGAGAGCGATCGGGGCGGTGCCGCGACGGACCTCGTGCGCGTCGACGTCGACGGTGAGATCCCCGACCCGGAGCTGCTCGCTCGTGGCCTGCGGCGTGGGCCGGAGCCGCGTGCGGATGCGCGCCACCAGTTCCTTCGGGTTGAAGGGCTTGACCATGTAGTCGTCTGCGCCGACCTCGAGTCCGCGGACCACATCGGCGGTGTCGCTGCGTGCGGTGAGCATGATGATCGGCACGCCGGACTCGGCACGGATGCGGGTGCAGATCTCGATTCCGTCCATACCGGGGAGCATGAGATCGAGCAGCACCAGGTCGGGCCGCTGCGTGCGCCACTCGTCGACGGCGCGCGCACCGTCCGCGCAGAACACCGGCTCGAAGCCTTCGGTGCGGAGCACGATCCCGATCATCTCGGCGAGCGCGGTGTCGTCGTCGACCACGAGAATACGTGAGGTCATAAGAGTTACCTTATGGCACCGAGTCCCGCCGACCCCAGGTCTGCGCGCCACGCATCGGATATGACACGATGGGAGCGCGCGATGGAGAGGGAGTGCCTGTGACCGGCCAGACGTGGACGCCTGCCCCGAAGAAGGGCATCATTCCCCTTCATCCACTGTCGTTCGGGATGCTGCTGGGCAAGGCCTTCGCGGCGCTGCGGCACAACCCCAAGGTGCTCTTCGGCTTCGCCGTCGTGATCCAGCTCGTCGTGGTCGTCGTCACCGCCGTGGTCATGGGCGTCGTCCTCTTCACCACTTTCAGCCGCCTGGAGACGGTCTCGCCTTCCTCTCCGGATTTCGAAGCGGTGATGGCCGGCACCATCGCGGTGAACCTGATCGCCGGACTCGCCGTGGGACTGGCCTCGATCGCCTTCACGGCGATGATGCAGGGCGTCGTCGCCGCGGAGATCGGGTACGCCGCGATCGGGGTGAAGGCGACGCTGCGCATGCTCTGGCGCCGGATGGCCCCCGCGTTCTGGCGACTCGCCGGGTTCGCCTCCCTCTCGGTGGCTGCCGTGTTCGGCATCTTCATCATCGCCGCGGTGATCATCGCCGCCTTCATCGCCGGGGGTCTTGGCGGCAGCGTCGAGATGGTCAGCGTCGTCGTCCTCGTGGTGATCGTCATCGTCCTCGCCTGCATCCCGCTCGCGGTGTGGCTCACCACGAAGCTGCTGCTGGTGCCCTCGATCCTGGTCCTCGAGCGTGCGCGTTTCCGTGACGCCTTCGTGCGATCCTGGCGACTCACCCGCGGGCGCTTCTGGGTCGCGTTCGGGGTGACCTTCCTCATCAGCGCGATCATGGGCATCGCGGCGCAGGTCGTCAGCGTGCCCGTCACACTGCTCGGTTCCCTTCTCGGCTCCGTGGTCGCACCCACGGGCGCCGAGGACCCCAGCGCTGTCATCGCCTTCATCGTGACGCTCATCGCCCCGCAGATCCTGCTCCTGGTCATCCAGGCGATCACGCTCGTGGTGCAGAGCACCGGTTCCGCACTCGTCTACCTCGACTGCCGGATGCGCTACGAGGGGCTGGATCAGACCCTGATCGCGTATGTCGAGCGCCGCGACCTCGGCTGGACCGATGAGCAGCAGGACGACCCCTTCCGCGTCGACCCGACGCGCGCTGTCACCTCGGCGCCGCCGCCCCGCCAGGTGCCGGAGCACGTCATGATGTCGCAGGGGTATGCGTACGCGCAGTACGGCGCACAGCAAACGGTCACGCAGCCGGGGGCTGCGCCGTCGTTCGCACCGCAGTACTCTCCGGCACAGCCGTACGCGGGCACGCCGTACTCGTACGCACCGGGCTCACCTGCACAGCCTCCTGCGCAGCCTCCTGTGCAGACGCAGAACGGAGCAGCGGCCTCGACGCCCTCCGTCGCCTTCCCCGCACCGCCGCCACCTGCGCCTCCCGCGCCTCCCGTCCGGACCAGCGCGTCCCCGACGCCCAGCAGCCCTGCCGCCGGAGACGCTCCCACTGACGGCGGTTGGACAGCGCCAGGGGCCGACGGCGCCGCATGATCCGACGGTTCGACGACCTCTTCGTCCCCGATGGGGACGACGCACGACGCTGGGCGGAGGAAGAGCTCTCGAATCCCCGCTACGCCGACGCGAAGCCCACGTGGTTCGATCTCCTCGCCCGTGACATCGGCCGATTCCTGGCTGACCTCTTCAGCTCGGGCAACGGCGCGAACGTGGGGCCGTCCGCGCTCATCATCGTCACCGTCATCATCGCGGCCGCACTGATCGCCGCTCTCATCATCTGGGGAAGACCGCGCAGCTCCCGCGCGGTCAGGCGCCCGACCGGCGACCTCCTCGGAGCAGCCGACGATCGCAGCGCCGCACAGTTGAGGTCGGACGCCGACCGGGCCGCGCGCGAACGCGACTGGGACGCAGCGACCATCCTCCGCTACCGGGCCATCGCGCGCAGCCTGCGCGAGCGCGACCTGATCGATCCGGCCCCCGGCGCGACGGCCCAGTCGATCGCCCGCGAGGCGAGCACGGTGTTCGCCGACGAGGCCGGCGCGATGCGTCGAGCGGCCGTCTCGTTCGACGACGTCCGCTACCTCGGGCACTCCGCGACGCCGGAGACGTATCGCGACCTCGTCGACACCGATGACCGGATCCGCGCGCGCCGCCCCGAAGGAGTGCCGGCATGAGTGTGATCGATCACGAGCCCACGGTCTCCCCCACTGCCGCATCGTCCCCGGGTGATCCCTCCACCGCGGAGCACCGCCCGAGTCGGGCGAAGACGATCATCGGGTGGACGATCGTCGCCGCCCTCGTGCTGATCGTCGCGCTGGTCGGTCTTCGTGTCGCCGCGACCGCACCCGGAGCACGAGGAGCGCTCGATCCGGAGGCACGCGATGACGCCGGCGCGCTCGCGCTCGCCGAGATCCTGCGCGACCAGGGGGTCGACATCGAGGTGCACCGGTCTCGATCCCAGGCGCGCGCGGCGATCGACGAGAGCACGACGCTCGTGATGTCCAACCCGTACACGCTCACCGACGAGGCCCTGCAGACGCTCACCGAGCCCGCGGAGCGCGTCGTTTTCCTCTCCACCAGCACACACCTGCTGAGCGAGCTCGGCATCGGCGACAACGCCACGGGAACGCTGTCGGCAGCGACGGCGGACTGCGACGTCGCCGAGTTCGCCGAGGTGGGGACGATCCGCGCCGACCGCCTGTTTACTCCCGCGGACGGCGTGCAGGCCTGCTTCGGAGACGCCGACGGTGCGGCCGTGCTCGTGGACCGCCGCACCCGTCCGCAACGTGTCGTCGTGGAGGGCACGAGGCTCTTCAGCAACGCGACTCTCGCCGAGAACGGCAACGCCGCCCTCGGCCTCGCCCTGCTGGGCCAGACCGACCGCATCGTCTGGTACGTCCCGAGCTTCGCGGACTCCGATATCGAAGCCGAGCCGATCGACACGCTCGGCAGCCTCACACCGACCTGGGTCACTCCTGCGATCCTGCTGCTGATCGCCGCAGGGATAGCCGCTGCCATCTGGCGCGGCCAGCGGTTCGGCCCCCTCGTCACCGAGACGCTTCCGGTCACCGTGCGCGCATCCGAGACCATGCACGGACGTGCACGTCTCACGGCGAGAGCTGCGGATGCGGCGCACGCCGCGCAGGCTCTCCGCGAGGGGACGCAGCGCCGGCTCGCCCGACGACTAGGTCTCGCCGTCCACGCCGGCGCCGACGAGGTCGCTGATGCGGCCTCGGACCGACTGCGCATCCCGCGCGGCACACTGCAGACCCTGCTGGCCGGGCCGCTCCCCGACGACGACGCAGGCCTGGTCGACCTCGCCAGACGCCTCGACCAGCTCGAGACCGCCGTGGACGACAGCACCCACGCCGACCGATCAGATCCGACCACCCATCCCCGAGAATCAGAGGGAAACACGTGACCGTTGAGAACCATCCCATCGACGACGCCGCGCTGCGTCAGGCCATGCACCGGGTGCGCACCGAGGTCGACAAGGCGGTGGTGGGCCAGGCCGGCACCGTCACCGGACTCCTCGTGTCCCTCCTCGCCAGGGGCCACGTGCTCCTGGAGGGAGTCCCCGGTGTCGCGAAGACCCTGGTCGTCCGCTCGTTCGCCAGGGCACTCGGGCTCGACACCAAACGCGTCCAGTTCACTCCCGACCTGATGCCCGGCGACGTCACCGGTTCGCTCGTGTACGACGCACGCACCGGCGAGTTCGATTTCCGCGCGGGTCCGGTGTTCACGAACATCCTGCTCGCCGACGAGATCAACCGCACGCCGCCGAAGACCCAGGCGGCACTCCTGGAGGCTATGGAGGAGCGCCAGGTGTCGGCGGACGGCGTCAGCCGTCCCCTGCCCGACCCGTTCCTCGTCGCCGCGACGCAGAACCCCATCGAGCACGAAGGCACGTATTCGCTGCCCGAGGCGCAGCTGGACCGCTTCCTGATGAAGCTCGTCGTCGGCATGCCGGAGCGCGACGCGGAGGTGTCGGTGCTGCGCCGACACGCCGAGGGCTTCTCCCCTCGCGAGCTCACCGGCGTCGAGGCCGTCGTCACCGCCGAGGAGATCAGGGCGGCGCAGCAGGCAGCCGCAGCGGTCGAGGTCACCGACGACGTGCTCGGATACGTCGTCGACCTCGCACGTGCGACCCGCCAGTCGCCGTCCGTCGAGCTGGGAGCCAGCCCGCGCGCCTCGACCGGTCTGCTCGCCGCGGCGAAGGCGTGGGCCTGGCTGAACGCCTCTTCCGCGGTCACCCCCGACCACGTGCAGACGATGCTGGTGCCGGTGTGGCGTCACCGCCTCCAGCTGCGACCCGATGCCCAGATGGAGGGCGTGTCCGCCGATGCGGTGCTCACCTCCGTGGTGCAGCAGACCAGGGTGCCGATCTAGGTGTTCGTCACCGGCCGCCTCGCCGTCGCCCTCGCCGTGGGCCTCATCCCGCTCGTCATCGCCGGACTCGCGGGCTACCCGGCGTACGCGGTTCTCGGTGCGTGGATCGGTCTGTGCCTGCTGCTCGTCGCCACCGACGTCGCCCTCGCCGCGAGTCCTCGCTCGGTCACGGTGAGCCGCAGACTCCCCCGACGGGTGCGCATCGGAGAGCCCGTCCCCGTCAGCGTGGCCGTGCACAACCACGGTACGAAGATTCTGAACGCGGTGATCCGTGACGCCTGGCAGCCGACGGCGGGCGCGCCGACGGAGCGACAGCGTCTGCTCCTGCCCCCGGGCGAACGCGGCCGTGTCGCGATTCCGCTGCTTCCGCGCCGCCGCGGAGAGCTGGTCAGCGAGTTCGTGATGATCCGATCGCGCGGCCCTCTCGGCATCGCGGGCCGGCAGGCACGTCATTCGGTTCGTGGTTCGATCCGCGTGCTTCCCGCGTTCTCCTCGCGCAAGCACCTTCCGTCCCGCCTCGCGCGGCTGCGTGAACTGGATGGCAACACCAGCATCCAGGTGCGCGGCCAGGGCACCGAGTTCGATTCGCTGCGCGAGTATGTCCGCGGCGACGACGTGCGCTCGATCGACTGGCGGGCGACCGCCAGGGCGGGAACGACCATGCTGCGCACCTGGCGACCGGAACGCGACCGCCATGTGGTGATCATCATCGATACGGGGCGCACCGCGGCGGCGCGTGTCGGCGACGGCACGCGCGTGGACGCCTCACTCGAGGCGGCCCTGCTGCTGGCCGCGCTCGCTTCGCGCGCGGGCGACCACGTGCACCTGCTCATGTACGACAGGGTGGTGCGCGGTCGTGTCACGGGCGTCGATGGCGCTGCTCTCCTCCCGGCGCTGACCGACGCCATGGCTCCCGTGCACGCTCGACTGGTCGATACGGACTGGCATGGGGCTTTCGCCGCCGTGCGCACGCTCACCACGCGTCCCTCGCTGATCGTGGCACTGACGGCGCAGGATGCCGCCGAGTCGGCCCGTGGGTTCCTCGGAGCCTTCCCGAACGCGTCTCGTGCGACGACCGTGCTCGTCGGATCCGTGACCGACGACGGGATCTCCGCGCTCGCGCGCCGTCGCGACTCCCGGGAAGAGGTGTACCTGGCAGCGGCCGCCGAACGCTCCCTCCGCGACGCGGAGAACGTCGCGGACGCGATCCGCAGAGCCGGCGGGGAGGCGATCGCCGCCGACCCGGAGGAGCTTCCCCCGAGGATCGCCGATCGCTACCTCGAGCTGAAGGCGGCGGGTCGTCTCTGACGCCGAACCGATCGAGACCGAGCCCGAGCCCCGGGGCGGCCTCACCCGGTGCCGGAAGTCAGCCGACGACCAGGCGCGGGGTGCCCGCTTCGTATTCGACGAGATCGCCGGTCTCGCCCTGGCGATGCGCCCTCCCGCCGATCACCAGCATGTAGATGAGGAACACGGCGAGCGCGGCGGCGCCGATGCCGATCTTCACCGGCCACGGCAGTGCCCAGCCGGTCACGAAGCCCTCGACGAGACCGGCGAGGAAGAGGGCGAACACCAGCCCCATCGCGACGGTCGCCAGCGCTCGCCCCTCCTCGGCGAGCGCTTCCCCTCGCGTGCGGTGGCCGGGTGCGACCCAGGCCCAGAACACATGCAAGCCGGCGGCAGCCGCCACGAAGATGCACGTCATCTCGAGCATTCCGTGCGGGAGGATGTACAGGACCATGAGGTCGGCCTTGTCGTGGACGGCCATCACGGCCCCGGTGGTGCCGAGTCCCATCGCGTTCTGCACGAGCACGTAGACCGGCCAGATCCCGGTGACGCCGAAGAGCACGCACTGCATGGCGATCCAGGCGTTGTTCGTCCAGACCATCCCCATGAAGGCAGCGGCCGGGTTCTCGGTGTAGTAGCCCGTGAAGCTCTCGTCCGCGTACTGCTCGAGGGCCGCCGGGGAGCCCAGGGTCGCCACCAGCGCCGGATCGCTCGCGATCCAGGCTGCGGTACCGACGGCGACCGCGATGAACGAGATCGCGATCACCAGCGTCGTCCAGCGCAGGCGGTACAGCGCAGCAGGAAGCTGCAGGTGGAAGAATCGTCCCGTCTGCGTGAGGATGCTGTCGGACGCGCCGGTGAGGCGCAGCCGGGCGCGAACGAGGATGGTGGACAGATACGCGCCCTGGGGCGAGTCGCCGACGGATGTCTTCAGCTCGGCCAGATCGGCGGAGGCGGCGCGGTATCGCACGATGAGCTCGTCCACCCCGTCGCCGTCGAGTCGGGCGCGACTGAGTTCGTCCAGTCGCTCCCATTCGGCGCGGCGTGCATCGGTCAGCGCATCGGCATCCACCTGATTTACTGTACTCATGTCCGTCCCGATCGACGTCTCCGACGAGGTGCTCTCCGGCGAAGCCGTCGCGATCGATGTGCAGCCCGTGGGGTTCCTCCTGCGGGCGCTCGGCGCCGCGATCGACATGCTCCTCGGATACGCCGTGTTCATCCTGTGGATCTTCCTGCGCATCTGGCTGCTGGATGTCGGCGTGCTGGATGAGACCACCGACCGCATCGCCCTGGTCTCGGCGTTCGTCGTGAGCTTCGTCGTCCTGCCGATCACGATGGAGGTCGCCTTGAAGGGGCGCAGTCTCGGCAAGCTGGCGGTCGGCGGCAGGATCGTCCGCGTGGACGGTGGTGCCGCCGGGTTCCGTCACGCCTTCATCCGAGCCCTTCTGGGTGTGCTCGAGATCTACATGACCTTCGGCGGCGTCGCCGTGCTCGCCGGCGCGTTCAACGCGCGGTCGCAGCGCTTGGGCGATCTGGTCGCCGGAACCTACAGTCAGCGCGTGCGCACACCGGCACTCGTCTCGCACGTCCCGGTGCTCCCTCCGGCCTTGGCCGGTTGGGCCCAGATCGCCGACGTCGCGCGTCTCCCCGACCGGCTCGCCCGCCGGATCTCCCAGTTCCTGCAGAGTGCTCCCCGCATGATCCCGGCCGCGCGGGAGCGGGTCGCCCTCGATCTGCTCACCGAGGCGAGCCCTTTCGTCTCCCCGATGCCCTCCGCACCGCCGGAGCAGATCCTGATCGGGATCACCGTGCTGCGCCGTGAGCGCGAGCGCAGAGCACTGCAGAACGCCGATCGGCGCGCCGAGCGGCTCACCGGTAGACGCGTCGGCGTCTGAGCCGGTACGCGGCGCCTCCTGTCAGCACCGTTCCGCAGTGGGGGTGCTCAGTACCGGTAGTGCTCGAGCTTGTACGGCCCCTTCACGGGTACCCCGATGTAGGCGGCCTGCTCGTCGGTGAGCGTGGTCAGCTGCACACCGAGAGCGTCGAGGTGCAGGCGGGCCACCTTCTCGTCGAGCGCCTTGGGAAGCACGTAGACGCCGGTCGGATAGGCGGCGATGTTCGTGTAGAGCTCGAGCTGTGCGAGCACTTGGTTGGTGAACGACGCGCTCATCACGAACGACGGGTGCCCCGTGGCGTTGCCGAGGTTCATCAGGCGTCCTTCGCTGAGAACCAGGACGCTACGACCGTTCGGCATGCGCCACTCGTGCACCTGCGGCTTGATCTCGACCTTCTCCACGCCGTCGAGTGCTTCGAGCCCTGCCATGTCGATCTCGTTGTCGAAGTGACCGACGTTCGCCACGATCGCGAGGTGCTTCAGCGCCTGCAGATGCTCGGTCGTGACCACGTCGCGGTTGCCGGTGCCGGTCACCAGGATGTCGACCTCGCCGTCCACGTCGAGCAGACGCGCGACCTGGAAGCCGTCCATGGCGGCCTGCAGCGCGCAGATCGGATCCACCTCGCTCACGATCACGCGCGCACCCTGACCGCGCAGAGCCTCAGCAGCCCCCTTGCCGACGTCTCCGTAGCCGCAGACGAAGGCGACCTTGCCGCCCATGAGCACGTCCGTCGCACGGTTGAGACCGTCGGGAAGCGAGTGCCGGATGCCGTACTTGTTGTCGAACTTGCTCTTGGTGACCGAGTCGTTCACGTTGATGGCGGGGAAGAGCAGCTCCCCCGCGGCCGCGAGCTCGTACAGCCGGTGCACACCGGTCGTGGTCTCCTCGGTGACGCCGATGAGGCCCGCGGCGAGCCTGGTCCAGCGATCGGGTGCGACCGCGAGCGAGGCGCGCAGCAGGTCGAGGATGATCGTGTACTCGTGGGAGTCGGTCTCGGTCGGCTCGGGAACGGCACCGGCCTTCTCGAACTCGACGCCCTTGTGCACGAGCAGGGTCGCATCTCCGCCGTCGTCGAGGATCAGGTTGGGTCCGTCGAAACCTGCAGAGGACCAGTCGAAGATGCGATCGGTGCAGGCCCAGTACTCGTCGAGCGTCTCGCCCTTCCATGCGAACACGGGAACGCCTGCCGGCGCGTCGACGGTGCCACCGGGGCCGACCACGACCGCAGCCGCCGCCTCGTCCTGGGTGGAGAAGATGTTGCAGCTCGCCCACCGCACCTGGGCGCCGAGCGCCACGAGCGTCTCGATGAGGACGGCGGTCTGCACTGTCATGTGCAGCGAGCCCGCGATCCGGGCGCCCTTCAGGGGTTGCGCGGCGCCGAACTCCTCACGAAGCGCCATGAGCCCCGGCATCTCGTTCTCGGCGAGTCGCAGCTGGTGACGGCCGGCTTCGGCGAGGGAGAGGTCGGCGACGCGGTACTCGAGCTCGGTCATGCGCTCATTCTTCCATCATGAAGTGGCCGACATCAGGCGCGTGTCAGAAACGGATCGCATCGATCACCTTCACCCGCAGCGCGACCAGGGCGGGG
Source organism: Microbacterium maritypicum (assembly GCF_008868125.1). Classification (NCBI taxonomy): domain Bacteria; kingdom Bacillati; phylum Actinomycetota; class Actinomycetes; order Micrococcales; family Microbacteriaceae; genus Microbacterium; species Microbacterium maritypicum. The sequence continues at coordinate 1,228,806 of NZ_WAAQ01000001.1, read as the reverse complement.
ATGAATCCCGACACCGCACCGACGATGACGGAGGCGAGGAGACCGATGAGCGCTGCGCGCATGGGGAAGGGTGGGATGTCCTGAATCCCGTAGAACATCGACGTGATGATCCACTCCGAGCGCAGCACGGCGACGACGATCGCGATCCCGATCACGCCTGCCACGGTCGTCGCGACCAGGCTCTCCAGGAAGACGGCGAAGAACACCCGCCCCGAGCTCGCTCCGAAGGCGCGCCGCACCCCGATCTCTCGCACGCGCTGGCGCATCGCCACGAGTTGGATGTTGATCAGGCTGAGCGCACCGAGAGCGAGGATCAGCGCTGCGATACCCCCGGTGACCATCTCGAAGGTGGCCTGAGCGTCCAGAGCCCCCGGCTGCGCCGCCCAGTCGGAGCGGTTCACCGTGACCGTCTGTCCCTCGGGCAGGCCCGCTCGGAGATCCATCGCGAGCACCGGCGCGATCTGGTCGACCTGCCCAGTTCCCATCCAGATCTCGTACTGCGTCCAGGCGTCGGCGGGCAGCGCATCCACGCGCGCGCGGTACGCGTCGTAGAGCAGGTCGACGCGCAGCTCCTCGTCGCCGAAGCCCTGGCGCGGTGTGATGCCGACCACCTGGTAGGTGCCTCCGGCCGGGCCGCTGAGTGTCACGGTCGGGTGCTGCGTCAGCGGCACTCGTCCCAGACGCTCCCAGAGCGGCTCGGTGATCACGACGGGCGGCGCCATCGCCTCGACGTCGGAGTCGACGAACCAGCGCCCCTCCAGAAGCCGCTCCCGGTGGATCTGCGAGAACGCGGGGTCCATGACACGCGCGGAGACCGGCGTTATGCCGTCGGGGAGCTGCACGTCGAGGAGCACTCCCTGGGCGATACGCGCCGTGTGGCTGAACCCGAAGCGCTCGGAGACACGGCTGAAGCGCGCATCGAACTCGTCGGCGTCGACAGGTGTGCCGTCATCGCTGTTGACGGAGACGACGACCGTCGCCGCTCGCCCTCCCCATCGGTCGGACTGCTCGGCCTGGAATTGGCGCTGGTATTCCGAGATCGCCACGACCGCGGTGAGCGCCCCCACCGACACGGCGATCCCGATGAGGCTGAGCAGGACGCGCAGCTTGTGCACGCGGATCTCCGCCCAGGCGTCCGAGAGAGCGCCGAGGAAGCCGGTCATGCGACGAACTCCGGCGGCGCGGACGGCACCGAGGCCGCCAGTGTCGAGGCCTCGAAGGCGCGGCTGAGGTCGACCGTCTCCAGACGCCCGGCGTCGAGCCGGTAGTGCCGGCGCGCACGCGCGGCGACGTGGAGGTCGTGGGTGATCGTGACCAGCGCGGCGTCCGTCTCGGTGGCCACCTCGTCGAGGAGGGACATGACGGATGCGCCCGTGTCGATGTCGAGCGCGCCGGTCGGCTCGTCCGCGAGGATCAACACGGGCTCGCGAACGAGTGCCCGCGCGATGGCGACGCGCTGCTGCTCACCGCCGGAGAGTCTGTCGGCGATCTGCTCGACGCGATGCCCGAGGCCGACCCGCTCGAGCATGTCGGCGGCGATCTGACGACGATTCCAGAACATGCGTCCCTTGGCATGGCCGAGCGGCATCATCACGTTGTCGATCGCGGTGCGCCCGGGGAGCAGGTTGAACTGCTGGAAGACGAAGCCGACGTTGTCGCCGCGCAGACGGTCGAGCCGTCCCGAGCGCATCCGGCGCACCTCGCGTCCCTCGAACGCGACCGATCCGGATGTGGGTGCATCCAGCATCCCCAGGATGTTGAGCAGCGTAGACTTCCCCGACCCCGACCGTCCCACGATCGAGACGTGGTCTCCTGCACCCACTTCGAGCGTGATGCCACGAAGGATCTCCAGGCGCGAGTCATCGGCCAGCAGGACGCTCTTGGAGACGTCGTCGAGCGCGACGAGACTCACCAGCTCATCCCGCTGTCGCACTGCTCCACTCCCGGGGAGACCTCGTAGCAGAACTCCTCGACCGGAGCGACGAAGCCGGGCACGAACTGGCGGATGCTGTCTCCCTCAGCCAGTCCCTCCGTCACCTCGACCATGACGCCGTCATTGACGCCGAGCGTCACGGACCGCTCCTCGGGGTCGGACCCGTCGCCCGCGTCGACCCACACCTTGCCGGATCCCGCGCCGCCCTGGACAGCCGTGACCGGGATCACGAGCGCATCGTCGACCTGACCGAGCGCGAGATCCATCTTCGCCGGGAGCCCGGCGAAGACCGTCTGGTCCGCAGGTACCGCGCAGCGCACGCTCGCGGTGCCCTCCGCCGTCACCTGCACCCCGACGCCGGTGCACGCGAAAGGCGCCGGGCCGCCCGTGATCGTGACGGTCGCCTCGGTCGGGGCGTTGACGAGGCGGTACAGCTGCACGGGATCGACGGTGGCCAGCAGATGGTATCGGGCCGGGGTGAGCTTGTAGGTCTCGGTCCCGACCGTGGTGGTCTGTCCCTTGACGATGGCGAGCTCCGACACGTCGCCGGCCTCGGGCGCGAGCACATCGATGTCCTTGCGCGGGTCGTCCTGGCGCACGGTGTAGAGCTTCTGGCCGGCAGCCACCGCCGCCCCCTCCCCCACGTGCACGGCGAGCACCGTGCCGTTGAGCTCCCCACGCACGGCGTAGGCGTCGTCACGCGCGACGTTCCCGCTCAGGCTCAGGGCGTTCACCACCGACCCGCGTTCCACTGCGACGATCGGATCCGTGACAGAGGTCTCGGGGCTGACGACGCTCTCCGCGCGGTCGGGGAAGAAGGCGATCTTGACGAGAGCGGCTGCGCACGCTCCGAAGATCACGACGAGAAGCAGGGGGAAGATCCAGCGACGCCAGACGATCACGAGTGCCTTTCCGGCAGCGCCGCCCTGGCACGCCTGCGGTCAGCGTATCCAGAGTTCGGATCCGGGCCGACTGGTGCGCCCGCGTGTCGAGGCGAGGACCTCAGGCGCGCAGAGCCTCGTGACGCACGACGAGCCAACCGGCGGGAACCGAGAGCCGGTCCGCGTGCGGAGAACACAGATCATGCGCCTGAGGGTCATTCGCGGCACCGAGCGGGCCGAGGGCCGCCATCTGGTCGCCGTAGTCGTAGGTGAGGGTGGCCACGGCTTCTCGCGCGCAGCCGACCTTCGAGCACAGTCGTCCGTCCATCTCCGCCAGCGTACGGCGCACCCCGTCGCGGCCGCGGATGCCGCGCCGGGCGCGCCGGGCACCGCCTAGACTTTCGTCATGCCTCGTCGCCGTGCCACTCACACCTCCGCAGCCCCTCGGCGCGGGGCGCGGCACGGCCGCCACGGCCGCCTCGGCCGCAGCGAGGTCGTGCGGCCACCGCTGGCTCCGCTCGACGGCCGCCTCGACAGATTCGATCTCACCGTCGGCACCGCGGTCGAATTCCTCCGCGGCACATGGCCGGAGTTGCAGGACGTGAGGTTCGAGATCGGCGCGATCCCGGGATTCGATGCGACCGAAGAGGTGCCGCGCTGGTACCTCGACCGCAAGAACAAGCGCATCGTGCTGTTCCGTCTTCCCATCGAGCGGCTCCTCCCCCCGGGGCACGACGATGCGGCGCACCGCCGCATGGCGATCGAGAGCGCCGTGTTCCGGGCAGCGGCGGAGTACGTCGGCCGCGAGCCGTGGGATCTCGGCCACGACCACTGAGATTCCCGCTGCGGAGAGTCTCTCCTCGGTCAGGGATAGACCGTGATCGGCTTCTCTCCGGCACCGCTCGCCTGAACGGGCAGCACCGCGAGCGCCCCGGGTCCCGTGAGGGTCACCGCAGCATGCACGGGGGCTGTCGTCTGCATCCGATAGGTGGTCCGCCCCGGCACCTCGAGCCCGCCGGTGCGTCCCGCCGGGATGACGATCTCCTGCGGCTGGCCGCCGTCGAGGGATTCGAGCGTCACCGTCGCATCGCGGTCGGACGTGTTCGCCAGCTGCAGTCGGCCGTCGGGGCCGGCCGGAACAGCGAACACCACGTCGACGTCGAGCTCCGGGGAGGGCATCACCCAGGCGAAGTCCGAGTCGAGACCGAATCCGTCCTGCTGCCTGATCGCGGCGACCAGCGGCACGTCGGATTCGACCTCGACGGTGTACTGCCCGGGCTCGAGGCCGGAAAGCGACACCTGGGAGGGCAGATCGGCCTCGACCGGGACCGTGAACGCGTCAGCGGCGCCCGTACCGCCCTCCGCGCGCACCGTCACCTGGACGCGCGCGGCGACACCCGGTGAGAGCACTCGCAGGACGGCCATCTCCGCATCATCGCCGCTGGCCGCGAAGGCTTGCACTCCCGTGAAGACGAGTTTCTGCTGCGGCCCCGCCACCGAGTCCTGGAGGTCGATGCCGGCAGGATCGAGAACGCGCACGAGCGAGGACTGGAGGGCGGCTCGCACCGGTGCGCCCACCGCGCTCACCTTGACCACGGGCACGTCGTTGCCGGTGGCGAACGATGTGAGCGGGAGAGCTGCCTGCGACCGGGCGGGGACGATGACCGTCCGGGTGCTGCGGGCGGGTCCGTACACCGAGAGTGTCACCGTCGACGGGACATCGGCCGCGTTCGTGAGCGTGACGATGTCCTCGGTGCCGGTATCGATACTCCCCCCGACCAGCCAGGATTCCAACCGCGGCACCCCGCAGGGCAGCGCAGCGTACCCCGCGAGGTCGTCGGCGGCGATCGTGACGGACTCCGCGCCGGCGATCAGGGGCACCGAGCGTCCGTCGACGGCGCCGGTGAGCACCTGCGGCCCGCCTGCGTCCGGGATGTCCGTCATCGCGAGTCCCTCCGCCGCGGGGTCTCCCCCCGTGCCTCCGGTCGTCAGGGTCGGCGACGCTGCCGAGAGCATGTCCAGCGGGGCCGACGAGTCGCGTCCGAGAGCGCGGAGATCGCCGTTGCAGACGAGAGTGCTGTCGCCGGGAACGGGCGTGACCTCGACCTGTGCGGGGTCGTGTTCGACGACCGGCCATGGCGCGTGCACCGCTGCCGCGACCCCGACCACGCAGGCGGCGATGACGGCGACACCGGTGATGACTCGAGCGCCCGTCGCAGCGACTCGGAATGCGCGGGTCCCGCTGCTCATCGGTCCTCCTCGGTCGACTTCGGGTGCTGCTCATCGATGGCGGTCGATGCTTCGACACTCGGTGCCGGCGCGTCATCGATCACCGGCTCGGCGATCGGGGCCATCGCCTCGTCGTTCAGGGCGGGCTCATCCTGGGGATCCTCGATCGACCCGACCGGGACGTCGTCGAAGAGCTCCCTGTCCTCCGCGTGCCGCGGCAGGACGATCGGCTCGTCGGCTACGCGACCGACGATCCGGGACTGCGCGCGCGCCGCACGGCGTGACGCACGGGTCGGGATCGACAGCAGGAGCGCGGCGAAGACCGCCAGCAGCTGGAGGGTGATCACGAGTCGTGCGGTGCCCTGCTGGCTCGAGGTCATCGACGACTGCGCGGCCACCTCGGCCTCGAGCCGCCAGAGCACGCCACGATCGGTCGTTCCCGCGTGGACGAGTCCGGCGCGCTGGTCGATCGAGGCGACCGCGGCCGTACGCAGAGTCCTCGCCTTGTCGCCCTCGCCCGGAACCTGGGCGACCAGCACGTAGCTGATGCCCATCTGCGCCAGCTCTCCGGGAGCATCGAAGTCACGGGCCGAGAGGAGATCCACAGCGAGGCCGGAGATGTCGGCGCCCTGCGGCTCGACGGCGGTGGAGAGCATGGTCGACTGCGAACCCAGCGTCTCGCTCGCGCCCCAAGCCACCTCTGCGGCGAGCCCGCCGTCGTTCTGAGGGGTGAGCACGAGGGTCGCGATCGGCCGATCGCCCGCGGCCTGCGCCGCGACGTACGCCGGCAGCGTGGAATCGGGGCCGTTGGTGAGCACCGAACGGTCCATGTGCAGTGCGCTGAGCGCAGGGACCGCGCAGACCGCCAGGGCGGATGCTGCGACGACGGCGGCGAGGATCCGCAGCCGGGGAAGGGTGAGAGCGGTGTCCAAGGTGACGACAGCCGCGCCGACCACACCGATCCAGGCCAGGCTGAGGCCCGTGCCCGGCCAGATCGCGACCGGAGTGCCCTGGGCGAAACTCACCGTGACGCCGACCGCGAGGAACGCCGTCGCAAGCCCGGAGAGCGCGACGACGAGCAGCGTGATGCCCGCTCGCCACCGCGGAGCCACCGCCGCGCCGAGCGCGAGCGCGGCGAGGGGGGCGCACAGCAGCGGTGCCCAGGCGGCGATCGGTGCGGGGATCACGTCCATCCAGCCGGCCAGCGCCTCCGTCGGGAACCCCCCGGCGAGTGCGAGACGCCCGACGGCATCCGCCGCGGCCTGGGGCCCCGCCCAGATGAGTCCCGGGTCTCCCAGGAGTGCGAGAGGCGTGCCGTGGGAGAGCTGCCAGATCGCGAGCGGCGCGACGAGCGCGACGGTCGGCAGCGGCAGCCAGAGCAGTCGTCCCGCACCTCGGAACTGCGCGGTTCCCAACACGATGCCCAGCGCGATGATCCAGAGCAGGGCGAGGGCGGGGGCCAGCGACGGCGCGCAGGCGATGACGGCGGCGAGGAGGAGGGACGCGCTTCCGGCCGCGCCCCACGACCTGTGCGCGACGACGGCGCTGTGGAAGAGCCAGGGAAGCAGGAGGTGAACGAGCACCGCGGTCGGACGTCCGTCGATCAGAGCGGTGAGAAAGGTGGGCGCGAGAGCCCAGGCGACGCCGGCGAAGATGCGCAGCCCCTCGCGGTCGGTCACGCGCGTGGCGGCGAACCACCCGCCCAGGACCGCGAGCGGGAGCGCGAGGAGCCACAGCAGCACCATGGCGAAGGACGGACCGGCAGGCCAGAGCGAGCCGAGCACCGCCACGACGGCGGCGAAGGGATCGGCGGGTCCGACGAGGCCGACGGCGACGTCGCGCACTCCCCATGCCGCGTCGCTCCAGAGTGCGGCGACGGTCTGCCGGAGAGGGAGCAGTCCTCCTCCCCCGAGCGTCGGCCAAGCCAGCAGACTCGTGAAGGACGCGATGCTGACGACGAGCGCCGCCAGCACGGCCCAGGCTCCACCTCCGGAGAAGAATCGCAGTTCACTGACCGCACCGCCCTCGCTGCCGTGACCGTCGTCCAGACGCCGTCGCAGCTCGGACGAGGTCACGCGCAGCGGCGCGATGCTGGCCCAGGTCGACGTGCGGAAGGCCCTGATCCTGGCACGGGAGCGCGCGATCGCGCCGAAGCGGAACATGGCCGTGAGCGCGCCCCCCCATTCGGGCAGAACGGCCTCCGGCCGCTTTCCGACGAGGTCGGTGACAGATCGCCACAGCGCGAGCGGAAGCAGGCTGAGCCAATGCAGCGGCACGGCAGCCGCCGGTGCGTAGACCAGGCGCCGGTGCAGTTGAGCGAGGCGGGTCACGTAGGCCCGGCGCGATCGGCCGGACGGCAGCGCGGCAGGCCCGCCGGGAGAGACGGATATCCGCGCGCTCGGTGCGAGCACGACGCGGCCTCCACCCAGGCGGGCGCGCACACCGAGATCGAGTCCTTCGTCGGCACCGGCGAGTGCGGGATCCGGGCGCAGGGCGTCGCGGACCTCACCCCGAATGAGGAGGCCTCGCACATCGGCGCCGAGGGCATCGTCGGAGCGGTCGTGCTGTCCCTGGTCGAGTTCCCCTGCGGCGAGTTCGACCGAGCGCCCGAGCGTGGTCATGCTGACGCCCAGGGAGACGATCTCACGGTCGTTGTCCGTGGCGACGAGTTTGGGAGCGATGATGGCCGCGGAGGGCGAGCGCTCCAGCGTGCCGCTCAGACGCTCCAGCGCCCGCGGATGCGGCGCCGTGTCCTGCGCGAGCAGCCAGATCGCCGATCCTTCGGCGACACGCGGTCGCGCCAGTTCCACGGCTTCAGCGAAGGACGTGGTGGCGCGCGCCTCGATGATCCCCTCGACGGTGCTCGCCACTGCCTCGCTCTCGCGCACGGACGACGCATCGCCGCAGACGACGAGGGTCACGGCGGCTGCGGGCGTGGTCTGGGCGCGGAGGGCTTCGAGAGTGCGGAGGAGTTGCGCTCGGGAAGAGGATCCAGTGCGCGCGACGATGATGGCGTGAACTCGGGCTGGCATGACGTCGTCAGCCTATGCGCGCGACAGTCGACGTGGGCGTACCCGACGCGGCGCGCCCGCGAAGCCATGAGGCCTCATCGTCCGCGGTTCGGTAGCGGGCGATTCAGCTCGCGCGGCGCTTGAGCTTGCGGCGCTCGCGCTCGGAGAGTCCACCCCAGATGCCGAATCGCTCATCGTTGTTGAGAGCGTATTCGAGGCACTCGCCGCGGACGTCGCACGATGTGCAGATCCGCTTGGCGTCTCGGGTGGATCCGCCCTTCTCGGGGAAGAACGCCTCGGGGTCCGTCTGCGAGCAGAGCGCATCGCTCTGCCAGGCGAGGGCGTTGTCGTCGTCGGCGGCGTCGGTGCGCCGCACCCCGGGAACGCCGAGGTTGATCGGATCGACGAACCAGTTCTCCGGTACGTCTGAACGGTAACCCGTCATCTCGATCTCCAACCCTGTCTCCGCCCCCCGGCGGGCCGTGCGCATGACTAATTACACCCGTGTCATTCGCTCCGGTCAAGTCGCGGATGGTAAACCCTCAAGCAACTCTTTAAGGTTCTTGGGCCGTCATCGGCGTGTCGGAATCCGGAGCGTCGGCGTGCGGGTCAGCGCCCGGGGCCCGCGACGAACACCTCTCCGACGCCCGAGACGGTGAGGGACCCCTCCGCGGAATCGGCGAACGCGACGGTGCCGACCTGGAGCGCGACCTCGTTCCCCGTGTTCGAGGCCACAGCGACCTCGCCGGCGGTCGCGAGCACCATGGTCGGTCCCGAGATCTCGAGCCCGATCGGCGCGCCGTCGAGGACGACCCGCTCGAGAGCGAAGTCGGGCACCGGAACGGGATAGGACGTGATCGGCCCCTCACCCTCCCCTCGCAGCACGGGCACCTCGCCGGGCGTGGTGTCGAGGATCGAGAGGAGTTCGGGCACGTCGATGCGCTTGGGGGTGAGGCCGCCGCGCAGAACGTTGTCGCTCGCGGCCATGATCTCCACGCCGAGGCCGGAGAGGTACGCGTGCAGCAGACCGGCGCGCAGGAAGACTCCCTCTCCTCGCTTCAGCACGACGTGGTTCATCAGAAGCGCCACGACGACGCCCGGGTCGCCCGGATAGGTCCGCGCCACACCCGCGATCGCGCGGAGTGTGGTGCCCCACTCCCCCGCGTCGGCGCGCGTCGAGGCCGCGACGATCGCGGCGATGATCTCCTCCACCTCGGTGAGCGCCTCGCCGCCGAGCACCCACGCGATCACGTCACGCAGCGCATCGCCCTCGGCGCTCAGACGCGCCCGCAGCTGCTGGACGCCGTCGCTGTCGTCGAGCGCCTCCAGCAGGGAGAGCGTGTCGGAGACGGGTCGCAGCCCGCTCAGCGACTCGAACCGCTCGCTGAGGGCGACGAGGAGCTCCGGCTTGTGGTTGTCGTCCCGATAGTTGCGCCGCGGGTCGTCCGAGGCGAGGGCGCTCTCCCTGGCCCAACCGTCGCGAGCCTGCTCGATCGTCGGGTGCACCTGGATCGAGAGCGGGCGCCCCGCCGCGAGCAGCTTGAGCAGGTACGGGAGCGTGCCCCCTGTGACCTGATCGAGCGTGCCGCCCTCGGCCACATCGGCGGGGTCGCCGGGGTGGTCTCCGAACCAGACCTCGGCCTCCGGTGCGCCGGTCGGCGTGCGGCCTTCGAGGTCGGCGAGAAGCGAGTCCGATCCCCAGGCGTAGTCGCGGGGAGTGTTCGTGAGGCTCAGCAGCATGCCACCAGCGTAGAGCCGCGCTGCGGCGTTCAGCGACGCTCGGAGCACGGCGCGGTAGCCTGAACGCGATGGCCCAGTACACGAAGCATCCGGTGTCTGCCCCACCAACCGCGCCGGAGCGCGAGTCGACGGGGCATCTGCTGCTGCGCGGCTATGCGATCCTCGTCCTCTTCGTCACGTTCGCCCACTCGGCCGTGTACAACCTGCTCGGACGGGATGGCGCCGCGATCACGCTCGCCGTGTTCACCCTCGCGACCCTCGCCATCGGCATCCCGATGCTCGCCCGGAACCGTCCGCAGCCGTTCCGCTGGCGCCGCCTGCCCTGGACCGCGCTCGGATACACGACCCTGGCCCTCGTCTCGGTCGCCTGGTCGCAGTGGCGCGGCCCGACGATCATCACCTGGGTGCTGCTCGCGGCCGTCACCGTGAACGGGCTCTTCCTCGCTCACGTGCTCACCTGGCATGAGATCGTCCGGGCCCTGTCCTCGGCGTTCAAGTGGATCCTGGGCCTCTCGCTGGCGATCGAGCTCTGGGTCTCGCTGGTGCTGCACGGCCCGCTGCTTCCGAACTTCCTCACGCTGCCGGACGGCAAGATCGACCCGCAGTGGTACTGGGTGCGCGACAACCTGTTCGACGGCGGGCGGATCCAGGGCATCGTGGGCAACGCCAACCTCCTGGCGATCATCTCGCTCTTCGCGCTCATCACGTTCGGTGTCCTGTTCGCGGCGCGGGCCCGGTGGCGCACCACCCTCGCCCTGTGGATGCTGCTCGCGGCCTACTTCCTCCTGCGCACGGCATCAGCCACCGCGCTCGTGTGCGCAGCCGCGGTCGCGCTGGTCCTCGTCGTCGCACTGGCGATGCGGCGTGCGCGCACGCCCGGCGCCCGCACCCGGATCTACGTGGTCGCCATCGGCGGCACGGCGATCGCAGGGCTGGGAGCCTGGCTGCTTCGGGAGCCGCTGCTGGGTCTTCTCGGCCGGAGTGCGGATCTCACCGGCCGCTCCGACAAGATCTGGACGAAGGTGCTGCAGCGCGCGGGCGAGCACCCGGTCTTCGGCAACGGGTTCTCGAGTCCCTGGATCCCCGAAGACCCGGCCTTCGACGAGTGGATCACCGACCACGGCATCACCGTCTTCCATGCCCACAACATGTGGCTGGACGTGCTCCTCCAGCTCGGCGTCGTCGGTGTCATCCTGATGGCCGTCGCGTACGGCACGCTGCTGTGGCGCTCCTGGTTCTTCGCCGTCGACCGACCCCGCTGGGACCTCGACGGCGAGCGCCCCTTCTCCCCGCTCACCCTCCTGCCCAACCTGTTCACGGTGGTACTGCTCGTGCAGGGCTTCTCCGAGTCGACGCCGATCATGCTGTGGGGCTGGCTGCTCCTGGTGCTGCTGTCATTCAAGCTCAAGTCGGTGCCGCTGGTAGGGGTCGGCGAACGCGACCTCCTGTTCGAACGCGGCGCTCGGCAGCGGCGGGTGCCGTGACGCCGGTGCGCCCGTTCGTCCGCCTGCTCGGATCGGTGGAGCTGGCCCGTGCGTTCACGCTCGCGGCGCTGACGGCGGTGTTCGGGTCGTACGCGATCCGGCAGATGACATCGGCCGTCACGCTGGGGACGATCATCGCCGTGCTGTGCGTACTGGGCGCGTCGATCCTCTGGGTACGCCGAGAGGAGCTCTCGCTGCTGCGCATCGCGCCGTCCTCCCTGCTGGCGTTTCTCGCATGGACACTCGTGAGCTTCTTCTGGACGACCGACAAGTCCGACACGCTCTTCGGCTGGATGTCGCTGTTCGGCTACGCGTTCCTGGCCATCACGATCGGACACATCCGCGACACCCTCCAGACCGTCCGGGCGATCGGAGACACTCTCCGCGTGCTGCTGGCCGCATCCCTCGCCGTAGAGATCCTCTCCGGCGTCCTGCTCGACCTGCCGTTCACATTCCTCGGCATCCAGGGCGATCTCGCGGCGGGGGGTCCGATCCAGGGCCTGTTCGGCAGCCGCAACATGCTCGGCTTCATCGCGGTCATCGCGCTGATCACGTTCGTGATCGAGTGGCGCACGCATTCGGTGAACGCACCGCTCTCCGTGGTCTCGATCGGCCTGGCCGGGTTCCTGGCCGTACTCTCTTCCTCGCCGACGGTCCTAGTTCTCGCCGGTGCCGTCGGTGTCGCGGTCGTCGCGCTCACGATCGTCCGCCATGCCCCGCCGGAGCGACGAGCGATCGTACAGTGGGTGCTCGCTGCAGTCGTGGCCCTCGCTCTCGCCGCCGCCTTCGCCCTGCGCCACCAGATCATCGCGCTGCTCGACGCCGGTTCCGACTTCTCCCTGCGCGGCTCCCTGTGGAACACGATCCTCGACTTCGTCGCGGTCAAGCCGATTCAGGGCTGGGGCTGGTTCGGCGACTGGGCTCGCGGCGAGTACCCGTTCACGTACATCAACTTCCAGCTCGACGAACGCCATCAGAGTGCGCTGAACGCCTTCTTCGATGTGCTCCTGCAACTCGGCGCCGCCGGCCTGGTCGTGTTCCTGCTCCTGGGCGGCGTCGCCCTGATCCGCTCCTGGCTCGTCGCGAGCACGCGCCGCTCCGTGGTCTACGCCTGGACGCCCATCATGCTCGTCACCCTCGCGGTCGACTCGATGTTCGAGAGCTTCACCCTGGTGGGTGCGGGATGGTTCATGCTGGTGCTGTGCGCCCTGCGCGCCGGACAATCGCGGTCCTGGCGCGAGAACATCGATGCGGCGCACACGGGCGCGATCCCGACGCTGCGGCCTCAGAAGTAGCCGACGAGCCCGGCTTCAGATCTGCGATCGGAACTTCTCGGCCCAGGCGATCGCGTCCCGCACGCCATCATCCACCGAGCGCTGCGCACGCCAGTCCAGCACCTCGGCTGCGCGATCCACGATCGCGAAGGCGCCGGCCTGATCTCCGGGGCGACGCTCGGTCTCGGTCACGGCGAGGGCCTCTCCGGTCACGCGCTCGAAAGCCGCCACGAGCTCGCGGACGGTGACGCCGTCTCCCGTGCCCAGGTTGATCACCTCGTAGGGCTCCGCGGCCGTGGCGATGTCGTCGAATCTCTCCACTGCGGCGACGTGGGCGAGAGCGAGGTCCCAGACGTGGATGTAGTCGCGAAGCCCGGAACCGTCGCGGGTCGGCCAGTCGGTCCCGGTGATGGTGAACGGCTCGCCTGCGGCGCGAGCCTGCATGATCTTGCCCAGCGCATGCGACGGGGTCGGGTTCTGAAGGCCGGTGCGCAACTGCGGGTCGGCACCGATCGGGTTGAAGTAGCGCAACGCGATCGCTCGGAAGTCACCCGCGTGCGAGGCATCGTGGAGGATCTGCTCGATCATCGCCTTCGTCGCCGCGTAGGGACTCGCCGGGGCGAGCCGCCCGCTCTCGTCCACGCCCTCGCCCGTCTCCCCCGCATATACCGAGGCCGAGGAGCTGAAGACGATGCGAGCGATCCCGGCGTCGCGCAGACGCTGCAGCAACAGGATCGTCTTGCCGACGTTGGTGTCGTAGTAGCCCAGCGGATCCGCGACGGATTCCGGCACCACGATGCGCGCCGCGCAGTGGACGACGGCATCGATGTCAGGGTGGTCGGCGAGCAGGGAATCGACCAGATCACCGTCGGCGATATCTCCGACGTACAGGTGCCGCCCTTCACCGAAGGAACGGAGGCCTCGGGAGAGGTCGTCGAGGAGAACAACCTCGTGACCGGCCTCGAGGCACGCGGTCGCAACAGTCGAACCAATGTATCCGGCGCCGCCGGTGATCAGTACCTTCATCGCGCTCAGTCTAGCCAGAGCCCCTGCGACATCGCCGGGAGGCTCTCCGCTGATGCAGAGGTCATCGACGGTAGGCTACTCACTGCTCGTCGAGCCCCGCACTGTCCTTCGGCAGTGGTCTGCGGCACCAACATCGGAGAACCTCCCAGTGGCCCACGTCCTTCAGAACGTCGTCTTCCCACTCGATCGCGACCCCGACCTTCTCCCGCTCTACGCGGACCCCGAAACGTGGTCGGTCATCGAGAATGAACCGGTCCGCGTATCGAACCGCGCACACCTCGGGAACATCCTCGGCCGACACCGCGCCCGCATCGTGGCCGGGCGCCGGGTGTCGATGGGGACGTACTTCAACGCCTTTCCCGCCTCCTACTGGCAACACTGGACGAGTATCCGCGAAGTGCAGCTGACCGTGCGGACCACCGGCCCGGCGACGATCCTCGTCTACCGTTCCAACGGCTCGGGCGTTCGGCAACGAGTCGCCACCTGCGAGGTGACGGGTGAGGCGACGACCTCGTTCGATCTCGAACTCACGCAATACAGCGACGGCGGCTGGATCTGGTTCGACATCGTCGCCGACGAGAAGCCCGCCGTTCTCGAGGGCGCAGAATGGACCACCGAGCACGAGCCCGTTCGAACGGGAAAAGCATCTCTCGGCATCACCACGTACAACAAGCCCGACTACTGCGTCGAGACGTTGCGCGCGCTGGCCGCTTCTCCTGACGCCCTGGAGTTCATCGACCGAATCTTCTTGGTCGATCAGGGCACGCAGCTGGTCACGGATCAGGACGACTACGCCGATGTCGCAGAGCGCCTCGGAGACACCCTCCAGCTGATCCGTCAGGACAACCTGGGCGGCTCCGGCGGGTTCGCCCGCGCCATGCACGAAACCCTGCAGCGCCCAGAGAGCGACTTCGTGCAGCTCCTCGACGACGATGTGCGCATCGAGCCCGAATCGCTGCGGCGATCCATCGTCTTCGGCCAGTACGCCACCAACCCCGTTCTGGTCGGCGGGCACATGTTCGACCTGCTCGATCGCCCCAAGCTGCACGGATGGGCGGAGGTCGTCGACGAAGGCCCGTTCATGTGGCGCACGCTCCACCAGGACAGGATGCCGCACGACTTCGGCATCTCGAACCTGCGTCAGTCGATGTTCCTGCACGCACGAATGGATGCCGACTACAACGGATGGTGGATGTGCCTCATCCCCGTCGATGCCATCCGCGAGGTCGGGCTGTCTCTTCCCGCCTTCATCAAGTGGGACGATGCGGAATTCTGTCTGCGCGCCGGCGAAGCCGGCTTCCCCACGGTATCGGTGCCGGGCGTCGCGCTCTGGCATGTGTCGTGGGTCAACAAGGACGATACGATCGACTGGCAGGCCTACTTCCATGCACGCAATCGCATAGTCGCCGCGCTGCTCCACTCAGATATGCCGCGAGGGGGGACGCTGATCCGTCACAGCGGTCGAGTCGATCTCAAACATCTGATGATGATGCAGTATTACCCCGTCGAATTGCGCGCCCGAGCGCTCCGCGACATCCTCTCGGGCCCTGATCACATGGTGCGGACGCTTTCGACAGCGATGCCCGAAGCGCGGGCGCTGGCTGCGAAGTATCCGGAGACGATCGTCCATCGTGATCCGACCAAGACGCCACGTTCGATACGGGGACGCCAGATATACCGGTCCGAGCCGGTCAACGAGGGCCCGCGCGGTGTCCGTCTGGGCGTGTATACGCTCACCACCGTGATCTCACGTTGGTTCCAGCGCACCGACCCGGCCCACGTGGCGCAGCCCGAGGCCGAGCTCAGCAAGAGTGACGCCCACTGGTGGCGTGTTCCGGCCTTCGACAGCGCACTCATCAGCACAGCAGACGGATCCGGCAAGACCGTCTACATCCACGACCGCGCGAAGTTCCGGCGCATGCTCCGAGATTCGTTGAGATTGCATCTGCAACTTCGCCGCCGCTGGCCCGAGTTGCAGAAGCAGTACCGCGACGCGCTCCCCGAGCTCGTATCACCCCAGTCCTGGCAGCAAATCTTCGAGGAGAAGGCATGACCGCGGCACCCGCTGCATTCGATCCGAAAGCGGCGACGATCGTCGTCGTCACCTTCAACAGATCACATCTGCTCACCGGACTCCTCACCAGCATCACGGCGATGGACCCGAAGCCCGGACGCGTCGTGATCATCGACAACGCCTCCTCCGACGACACGACCGACGTCGTCGAGTCGTTCCGCGACAGCATCGGCACCGAGATCGTCTACAGGCGCCTGGAGACCAACACGGGTGGCTCCGGCGGGTTCAGCGAGGGCATGCGCACCGCCTACGAGCTCGGCTCCGAGTGGATCTGGATGATGGACGACGACGTCGAGGTGCTCCCCGACGGACTCGCGAAGATGGGCAAGTGGGCCCCGCGATTCAAGAGCATCCAGGGCCGGCGCTACGACTACGACGGCAGCGAGTTCTACTGGCAGTACCGCATCGCGGAGCGCATGGGTATTCCGATCCCGTTCGCCCCGTCCGGCTTCGACGACTCCGGATACAAGGAGATGAACAGCGGCTGCTTCGAGGGCATGTTCATCCACCGCTCGATCGTGAAGCAGATCGGCCTGCCGGACCACCGCTTCTTCATCTACTGGGATGACCAGATGTACGGCTGGCTCGCCTCGCGCAAGACGACGGCCGTCATCGTCGACGAGTTCGTGCTGCGGCGCACGCGCGAGATCAAGCAGTGGGACATGGGCATCCGCCACATGAACGCCTCCAGCAACGCGTACCGCTTCTACATCATGCGCAATCGCGCCTACATCAAGCACTACTACCGCGTGCATGACAACTACAACCCCGTGCTCTTCGGCCTCGGCACCGCGATGACGTTCGCGAAGGAGCTCATCCGGCTGCTCTTCGTCGAGCGCACGGTGCGGGGCACGAGCAACCTGTTCCGCGGGCTCAAGGAAGGCGGCAGGATCAGCCGCGACCGCTCCTGGCAGCCGATGGCGCCGCTGGAAGACGCATCATGAGCGAGCAGACTCCCGAGCTCCGTTGGGCGCCTATCGAGCCGAAGCCGAAGAACACGGGCCGCGTCTGGCTAATCATCGGGATCAGCGTCGCCGCACTGGCGATCGTCGGCGCCCTGCTGTTCTTCCTGCTGCCCCGGGGCGAGGAACCCGCGCCCGCCGCGACCAGCACCCCCAGCCCCACCACGACGTCCACTCCTTCTCCCTCCGCCTCCGCCTCCGCGACACCCACCCCGCAGGTCACGCCACCGGCACCCGTCGACCCGACCGTGGACGCGTTCCGCGAGCAGGTGGGCGGCTGGCTGACGGACGCACCGCGAGGTCTCGACATCGTCGCCGGGACCGCCGGAGACGCCGCGTTGTCCGTGGTGAGCACGCTGGAGGAGGACGCGCGCCGCCTGTCCGACGCGCAGCCGCCCTCATCGATCGCGCAGCAGTGGCGCGACGGGGTCGACGCCTATGCGAAGCGCCTCGCGGAACTGCGCACTGCCATCACAGACGGTTCCGACACCGCGGCCTCCATAGGCACCGCTCGCGCTGCCGTGACGGACCTGCAGACTCTCGTGGGGTTCTGAGCCCGTGCCATCGCCTTCCGGCAGCGTCTACGAGTTGTAGTCGGCGTTGTATCTGTCGAGGACCTCGGCGATCGGTGCGTCGAGAACCAGCGCACCCTTGTCGAGGTAGAGCCCTCGCGTGCAGAACCGACGGAGATCGCGCTCGTTGTGACTCACGAAGAACAGCGTGCGGCCCTCGGCCAGCAGTTCGTCGATGCGCGTGTAGCACTTCTCGCGGAACGCCTTGTCCCCCACCGCCAGCACCTCGTCGACGAGGAGGATCGGCTCGTCGAGCTGAGAGACGACCGCGAAGGCGAGTCGGACCTTCATCCCGTTGGAGAGGTGCTTGTACGGAGTGTCCTCGAATCCCGCGAGTTCGGCGAACTCGATGATGCCGTCGTAGCGGCGCGTCACCTCGTCGCGGGACATCCCGTGCAGGCCGGAAGTCAGACGGACGTTCTCGCGCACCGTGAGGTCTCCGACGAAGCCTCCGGTGATCTCGATGAGGGGGGCGACTCCGCCGTTGACGGCGACGGTGCCCTCATCGGGCAGAAGCACCTTGGCGACGAGCCGGAGAAGTGTCGACTTCCCCTGACCGTTGCGCCCGACGACGCCGATGGACTCGCCCGGCTCCACCGAGAACGAGACGTCACGCAGTGCCCAGAACTCACCCGGACGAGAACGACGAGACGCTCCGGCGAAGAGATCCTTGAAGCTGCGGCTCCCGCGCCTGTTGCGACGGAAGTGGACGCCGAGACCCTGGACTTCGATGGCCGAGCGCATCACAGCTCCTTCAACACGGGGCGTTCCAGGCTCCGGAAGGTCCAGATGCCGAGTCCGAGGATCAGCAGGCTCATGATGACGCTGATCGTCAGCGTGAACGGATTCCACTGATCGGGGAAGAAGGGCATGCGGTAGAGCATCATGATTCCCGCGAGGGGGTTGAACGCCCCGAGGGTCTGGAAGATGCCGGGGAGGTCGGTGACGTTGTAGATGATGGGCGTCGCGTAGAACATCGCGCGCAGGATCAGCGCCGTCGTGCGCTCGAGGTCGACGAAGAGGACGCAGAGCGGGGCGACGAGCAGTCCGAGCCCGACCAGGAGCACCGTCTGCAGCAGCATCGCCACCGGCATCCACAGCACTCCCCAGCCGACGTGCACGGTCCGGCCGGGATCGAGCTCGACGAAGAGGTTCACCACGATGAACAGCACCAGGACGGGCAGCGAGAAGAGATACTCGATGCCCTTGCTGAGCACGATGCGGTTCACCCAGATCGAGCGCGGGATCGCGGTCGACCTCACCAACCGGGCGTCCTTCTTGAAGGCGCGGGTGAAGTCCGACACCGAGGCGTTGAACCACACCCAGGGCAGCAGCGCGCTGATCAGGAAGATGATGTACGGCTCTTCGCCGACATCGCGGTTGAACACCTGCGTGAACACGAACCAGTAGATCGCGCTCATGACGAGCGGATCGAGCACCGACCAGAGATAGCCGAGGATGCTGGTCGAGTAGCGGACCTTCAGGTCTCGGGCCGACAGCAGCCACAGCGAATGCAGATATCGCCGGGGCGTCCCGGGCGCCCCGACAGCAGCGTGACTCACGATGTCGAGTCTACGAGAGACTGTTGTTCCACATCGACAGCGCCGAGCCGATGGCCATGTGCATGTCGAGGTACTGGTAGGTGCCCAGACGCCCGCCGAAGTGGACGTCCCGCTCCCCCTTGGCCAGTTCCCGATACGCCAGGAGGCCCCCGCGGTCGGCCGGAGTGTTCACCGGGTAGTAAGGCTCGTCGTCCCGCTCGGCGAAACGCGAGAACTCCCGCATGATCACCGTTCGATCGGCGTCGTAGACATCCTTGCGCTCGGGGTGGAAGTGCTTGAACTCGTGGATGCGCGTGTACGGCACATCCATGTCGGGGTAGTTCATCACGCTCGTACCCTGGAAGTCGCCGATGTCGAGGACCTCCTGCTCGAAGTCCAGCGTCCGCCAGCTGAGCGCGCCCTCCGCGTAGTCGAAGTAGCGGTCGACGGGGCCCGTGTACACGAGGGGAACCTGCCCGACCGTCGCGTTCTTGTTGAGGGGCTGCGTCTCATCGAAGAAGTCCACATCGAGCTGCACGTCGATGTTCGGGTGATCCGCCATCCGCTCCAGCCACGCCGTGTAGCCGTCGGTGGGAAGACCCTCCCACGTGTCGTTGAAGTAGCGGTTGTCGTAGGTGTAGCGCACGGGGAGGCGGCTGATGATGTCGCCGGAGAGCTTCTGCGGATCGGTCTGCCACTGCTTCGCGGTGTAGTCGCGGAAGAAGGCCTCGAACAGCGGGCGTCCGACGAGGGCGATACCCTTCTCCTCGAAGTTGGCAGCGGTCTTCGCGTCGAACTCCCCCGCCTGCTCCCGCACCAGCGCGCGGGCCTGGTCCGGGGTGTACGCGGACTGGAAGAACTGGTTGATCGTGCCGAGGTTCACCGGCATCGGGAACACGGTGCCCTTGTGCGTGGTGTACACACGGTGCACGTAGTTCGTGAACGACGTGAAGCGGTTGACGTACTCCCACACCGTCGGGTTCGACGTGTGGAAGAGGTGGGCGCCGTAGCGGTGCACCTCGATACCGGTCTGCGACTCGCGCTCACTGTAGGCGTTACCGCCGATGTGGGGACGACGGTCGATGACGGTGACCTTGCGGCCCGCTTCCGCAGCGCGCTCAGCAATGGTGAGGCCGAAGAAACCCGACCCGACGACGAGAAGATCCATGACAGCAATCGTATCGGCGCGAACCTGTGAGCTCCGTCACGCGAAGGAGCTCACAGCCCGCTCACGTGCCAGGGCGACGGAACAGCACCGCGTAGGCATCGCCGTCGGCATCGACCACCGGCTCCCAACCGGCGCGTTGCATGCCGTCCAGCTGCTCGGGAACGTCGGTTGCCACGGCGATGAAATCGCTGTCGTACCGGTCGGCGAGATCGATCAGGTCCTCGGCATCGAGGGTGTTGAAGCCGGGGGCGGTGATGTCGATGCACTGCTCCCAGCCGCCCATCTCATCCAGCCGCTGCTTCCACTGCGTCCACGGCTCCCCGCCGTAGGGCACGTTCTTGCAGTCCGCGATCACCGCGCGTTCGGAGACGAACTTGATCCACACCAGCTGCGGCGAGGCGACGATCGTCTCCCCAGCGGGCACCAGCTTCTCCGCCTGCTCGCCCCAGGTGCGGAACTCGGGGAACGGCGTGAGTGTCAGATCGAGCGGACGGAGAGTGAGGGCGCCGTTGCCCGCGGCTGCAGCGAGGATCAGCACCGAGGCGATCAGCGCCGTGAGACTGCGTGTGCGTGGACGGTCCTTGCGGCGATGACGGAGGATCGCGAATGCCGCGAACGGGATCAGGAGCGCCAGCGTATAGAGGATGAAGCGAGGGATCGGCAGTCCGGCGGATCCGAACCCCCAGGAGGTGAGCATCATCAGCCAGCCGAGGCCCCAGGCGGCGAGGAGGACCAGGAAACGCCATCCGCGCGCCCGCGTCAGAAGCGGCGAAACCGCACCCCACACCGCGAAGGGGATGAGGACGGCCGCCAGACGGTAGACGTTCACACCCTGCGCAAGCGGGCCGAGGAAGGGCACACTCAGAGCGTCCATGATGAAGCCCCCGGCGTAGCCGAGCGTGGCCAGCCCGACCGTGCTGAGCCACAGCCAGCGGCGGGCACGGGGCACGGCGAAGACGCTGAGCACCGTGAGCAGGATGAGACCGATCGTGGAGACGATCTCCCGGGCGTCCCAGGTGTGCGCGGCGCAGTGATAGGGGATCATCGTGTCGCAGATCTCGACGAAGTCGGCGAGGTTCGAGGCGACGGGGCGGATCAGCAGACCGAATCCGACGACACCGGCGGTCAGGGCGCCGGCGAGTGCCAGCCACCAGTCGACGCGGCGGTCACGCACGGCCTCGACGATGAGAAGCGCGACCATCAGCACGATGGCGATCGAGCCCTGCTGCACATGGATCACTGCCACCGCAGGCCCCATGATGACGACGAGGACGCGGCGTCCGGTCAGCATCCCCGCGATCAGCAGGTAGATCATGTTGGCCGAGAGCACCGCGGGAAGCGCGATAGCGATGACCGGCGTTCCGGTCCCGCCCAGCATCCAGGGCATCAGCCCGGCCACGACCGTGACGAGCACGGCGACGGCGGTCGATGCGGATGGCACCAGGTGCCGCGCCAGCAAGACCGTCGCGGCACCGAAGGCCAGCAACCCCGCGGCCCAATACGCGCCGTACACGAACGGGAGAATGTGCAGGGACTCCCCTCCGAACGTGATCAGGTCGAAGAACCAGTGCGGCTGCGGCGCCGACTGCATGAACCAGTCGTTCGCGTACGCGTCCGGCCGTGCCCACTGGATGCCTTCCGTCGAGAGCACGAAGTGATCGGCCCAACCGGCGAGGTAGCCCAGACCTGTCCTGCTGGAGGACTCGAGGAACCCCAGGATCAAGGCGAGCAGGATCGGGAGCGTCCAGCCCCACCGTCTCCGGGTGTGCGCGTGTACTGCATGATCTGCGCTGGTCTTCATCTCGTCCGTCGTCACTCTCGCCCCGCTCCTTGGCCAAACCCCGACCATCTTACGCAGGCGGTCTCCGGACTGCCGCTTCGTGCGTTCGCGGTACGCTGGGACGTGTGACAGACGAGATCGAGCGCCCGGAGGCGCACCTTCCCCGTTCCACACGACTGTTTCTCCTGCTCGTCGGTGGGGTCGTCGCGCTCGGATCTCTGATCGTCGTCCTGGCGATGCCGGAACTCCGGCCGCTCGACGGTTCGCTCGCCGCACGGGGGAGCACAGGTCGCCGGCGGCGATCCCGGCTTCACCCTGCTGCTCAACATGCTGGGCGGCGTGGACTCCGATACCGCGTGGCGTTCGGCCACCGTGCTCATGGCCTTCCTGATCGCCATCCCGTCCCTGTGGATGCCGCTGACGGTCGCCAGGATCTTCCACCGCGCGCGGGCGGGATACGCCCTTCTGCTCCTGCCCCCGCTCATGTGGCTGCTCAACAACGGAACCGTTCTGGTGGGGACTGAGTTCGGCATCACCGATGAGGTCAGCGGCGACCGTGTGTCCCTCCCCCTCGGGATGGTGGCCTCCCTCACCTTCCTCGGCCTGTCTGTGGCCCTGCTGTTCACGACATACCGGTTGACCCGCGGGCGCCTGGTGGGCGCGACCGCCGTCATCTTGCTGCTGGCCGCTGTCGCCGGCACGTTCGGATGGCTCGCCGGTGTGTCGGTGGCACTCTCCGCTCCCGTGCTGTGGTGGCGCAACCTCCCGCAGCGGCGACGTGCGATCCCCGCCGTCCTTGTCGCGATCGTGCTCAGCGCCGGTGCCGTCGGCGCGCACTCCGCCTCCGTGTGGGCCGCATCGTCGATCTCCGCCCCAGATACGACGCAAGCATCGATCTGGGAAGATCTGTACGCCGGACTCGCCTACCCGCAGCCGATGCTCGACCGCGAGTCCGCGACCGGGGTCACCGTGGCCGACGCCGAAGCCGTTCGCGGTTCGTCCGACCGCGCGCACGAGCTGTTCTTGGAGACCGCCGCGAACGACCCCGGAGGATTCGCCGCGACACTCTTCCAGAAGGCTCTGGCCACTCTGAAGCACTACGGTGCGATGATCATCGTCATCATCGTCGGGCTCGTGCTCGCCCTCACCCGCCGCGCTCACCAGAGCCGGAGCCTCTTCGACGCGCTGATGATCGCCGTCCCCGCCATCGTGCTGGGACTCGGTTACGCCGCGGCGACCATGCCGGTGACGCAGAACTTCTCGGTACTGTCCGCCGGCCTGTCATCCTTGGTCGCCCTGTCCCTCGGCGGGCTGGTGTGGTCGGTGACATCGATGCCGTCTCACGTGCGATCGGTCGAACGCGGCCGGATCAGCAGCCGCGGGAGCTCGTTCATCTCGCCCCTCGCGCCATCGGGCGCAGGAGTCGAGCTCAGCGTGGTGGTACCGACGCGCAACGGCGCCGATGTGCTCCCCGAGACGCTGGCGGAGCTCGGAGCCGAGCTGGGCGC
This sequence comes from Microbacterium maritypicum, assembly GCF_008868125.1. Lineage (NCBI taxonomy): Bacteria > Bacillati > Actinomycetota > Actinomycetes > Micrococcales > Microbacteriaceae > Microbacterium > Microbacterium maritypicum. The sequence continues at coordinate 1,205,623 of NZ_WAAQ01000001.1, read as the reverse complement.
GGATGACGAGATCATCGTTGTAGAGAACGGTTCGACCGATCAGACGACGGCGATCGTGGAGGAGATCGCCCGGACCTGGCAGCACGCGTCGAAGCTGGTCCTGATCCACTCCTCCCCCGGACTCGGGGAGGCCCTACGCACCGGCACGCTCGCGAGCCGCGGACGCCGCCTGCTGCTCACCGCCGACGACCTGCCCTTCGGCTTCACGGACCTCCGCGGGTTCCGTGCCCTTCCCCCTGAGACCGCCGTCGCCATCGGTTCCAAGGCTCACCCGGCATCCGTCGTGGTGAGAGGACGAGCGCGGATGATCCAGTCCCGCATCTTCCGATTCCTCCGCGAATCCCTCCTGCAGTCCAAGGTCGGCGACAGCCAGGGCACCCTGTGGGTCGACGGCGCTTGGGGTCGCGAGTTCGCACGGCTCTCCCGTGAAGACGGCCTCATGTGGACGACCGAGCTCGTCCTGGCCGCCGAGCAGCAGGGGCACGAGGTAGACGAGGTGCCCGTCTCCCTCGTCGAACGGCACGAGACCGGTACCAGCCGTTTCCGCCCTGGAGATGCGATCCGCTCCGTCATCGGATTCGTGCGCCTGGCGATCTACAAGGACGACTACTGCAACGAGGATTGGGAACGCTCGACCCGCCCCGACACCGCGACGGTCGAGGCGTAGATGAGTCGCGTGCGGGAGGCTCTGGTCGCGCTCTGGAGTCGAGGGGAGGTCCGCTACCTCATCGTCGGCGGGTTCTGCTTCCTCGCCGACGTCGCTATCCTGTGGGTCGCCCATGACGTCTTGGGGGTTCCCCTCCCGATCGCGACCCCGGTCGCCTTCCTCGCCTCTTTCGCGATCACCTACACGATGCAACGCGTGATCGCCTTCGGATCCGAGTCGCCGGTCGGCACGAGCGTGTTCCGCTACACGCTGCTCGTCATCTTCAACACGATCGCCACCACGGGCATCGTGTGGGCGGCGCCCGCTCTCGGGCTCCCCTGGATCGTCGGAAAGCTGGTCGCCGTGGTCGCGACGACGATCTGGAACTACTTCGCCTATCGACACTTCGTGTTCCGCCCCGCGAAGTCCGAGCCCGTCGCAGACGGCCTCGACTGACCGGCGCGCGGGCATCCTCCGGCCGAGTAGCTCCTCATGAATCGCAATCGTCTCCCCGCCTGGGTCAACGCGCTGATGGATGCCATCGCCGATCGGCCGATGAGCCTCCTCGGCCGCCTCGCCGCACGACAGTACGGCAGGCCCACTCCAGGAACCGTCCCGGCGACGTCATTCGCCGAACGACCGGTCCGGGTTCTGATCACCCCCGTGAACTACTCCGGGCAGGCGCGGGAATGGGCGCGCGCTCTGGAACGCACGTATCCGCAGATCTCGGCGCGGAACACCGCGATCGACGTCCCCGGCGGCTTCGCCTTCGATGCCGACATCGTCGTGCCCTTGCCGACGTATCACAACGACACGGACTGGCAGCGCCGCGAGTTCGAGGCCGCTGCCACGGCGACGCATGTGCTCATCGAGGCGGAGGAGCCGCCGTTCGGACGTCTCCTGGGGCGTTCGGTCTCCGCGCAGACCCAAGCTCTGGGCGATCGCGGCGTGGACGTGGCCTATCTGGCGCACGGCACGGATGTGCGCCTTCCCTCCCGGCACCTCAGGGACAATCCGTGGTCTCCGTACCACGACGACAACATCTACACCCCGCGCGCCGAAACGCTCGCCGCCCGCAACATCGCGCTGATCGAAGCCAGCGGCCGGCCACAGTTCGTCTCGACCCCCGACCTGCTGCGTGACCTGCCGCGAGCCCGGTGGTGCCCGGTCGTCGTCGACCCCGAGCGGTGGAAGGTCATGCGTGCGGAGAGAGCACAGGGACGTCCCCTCCGGGTCGCCCATGCTCCGTCCGTCACAGCGGTGAAGGGGACGGCACTCATCCTGCCCGCTCTGCAACGGCTGGTCGACGAGGGCGTGATCGTACTCGATCTCGTCACGGGGGTGCCATCGGAAGAGATGCCCGCTGTGTTCGCCGCGGCGGACGTCGTGATCGATCAGATGCGGATCGGCTCCTACGGCGTGGCCGCAGTCGAAGCCCTCGCCTCCGGATGCGTGGTCGTCGGGCATGTCGCCTCCGATGTCCGCGCGTCGATCACCCAGCACACCGGAATCGACCCACCGATCGTGGAGGCGACGGTGGATACCATCGAGGATGTCCTGCGCACCCTCGCCGCCCGGTCACGCCTGGATGACCTCCGCGCACGCGGGCAGGAGTTCGTGCAGACCGTGCATGACGGGCGTGTGTCCGCCGAGGTCCTGCACGCGCACTGGATCGCGAAGGATCACTCCGAAGAACCGAAGGGGCTCGTCCGATGAATCCGCTCGCTGAGCGTGCCTGGCATCTCGTCCCGAAGCCGTTGCAGGACGCGATCGCGTCGGGGGTCGACCGCCTCCAGGGAGCGACGGTCCCCGCACCCCCGCTGCCCGATCCCACCGCTGCGCACCGCCTGCTCATCGGACCGGTGAACTACGCCGGCCAAGGATACCGTTGGGCGCGCGCCGTCGAATCGAACGGACTCGTCTCGGCCCGCAACTACGTCCACACCGGCAACAACCCGTTCGGTTACGACGCCGACCACCTCGTGACGTGGCGCACCGCCGAACATTCCCGCGCCTGGCAGCGCGCGATGCTCGATGCGATCCGCGACGACTACACGCACGTTCTCATCGAGGCGTGCTTCCCGATCCTGGGAGGCCTCTTCCGCGGCGATGTCCGACGCCAGGTGGCACTGCTGCAGGAGGCTGGCGTGCGCGTGGGCATCGTCGGCCACGGCACCGACGTGCGCCTGCCCTCGACTCATCTGCACAGCACGCCCTACTCCCACTTCGGAGCGGGGGCGCAGGAGTGGGCACCCGTCGAGCAGATCGAGAAGAACGTCTCCGAGAACCTCAGCCTCATCATGGATCTCGACGTCCCCGTGTTCGTCTCCACCGCGGGTCTGCTGACGGATCTGCCCCAGGCGAAGCTCCTCGGTGTCGTGATCGATCCTGACGTCTGGGCGACCTCGGAGCCGACCCTCGTCCGCGACCGGCTGCGCGTCGTGCATGCTCCAACGCAGAAGCACGTGAAGGGGACGCACCTGATCGAACCCGTCGTGCGCCGGCTGCACGAGGAGGGACTGATCGAGTACGTGGAACTGAACGGTGTGGCCCATCAGGACATGCCCGCCGTGTTCCGCGACGCCGATGTGATCCTCGACCAGTTCCGGGTGGGCGACTACGGTGTCGGTGCATGCGAGGCGATGGCCGCGGGAAGGATCGTGCTCACCCATGTGACGGCCCAGGTTCGCCAGGAGGTCGAACGCCACGCGGAGATGCCGTTGCCCATCCCCGAAGTCACGGTCGACACTCTCGAGGATGTACTGCGCGACATCGCCGCCCACCGTTCGCGCTACAGTGCTCTCGCGGCGACGGGACCGGAGTACGTCCGCCGTCTGCACGACGGGACGTTCTCCCGCGATGTGCTGCTGCACGATTTCCTGGAGGGATGACATGCGGGTCACGATCGTCTCGCGCATCTATCGACCGGAGCCCGCGGCCGCCTCGATCTACCTGGGCGCCGTCGCCGACGAGCTGTGCGCTCAGGGCGCGGAGGTGGATGTGCTCACCGCCGCACCCCCGCACGGCTCGGTCGTTGAACCACGGGGCGAGCGCGTTCGCACGTTCCCGGTACTGCGCGACGCGAACGGCTACGTGCGCGGCTATCTCCCGTACCTCAGCTTCGACATCCCCCTGGCCTTCCGGCTGCTGTTCATCCGACGACCCGATGTCGTGCTGATGGAACCACCGCCCACGACCGGGTTCGTCGTCAGGGTCATATGCGCGTTGCGTAGGATCCCCTATGTCTATGACGCGGCTGACATCTGGTCCGATGCCGCCCAGCTCGAGCCGGTGTCGTCCGTGGTCATCTCGGTGCTGCGCTCGATGGAGCGATTCGGGCTGCGCGGAGCCGCACACGTGGTGACGATCTCGCGCGGTGTGCTCGACAGGCTGCGCGCGCTCGGCGTCGACGGGCCGGCGACGGTCACGGGCTTCGGCGCGGACACACGCGAGTTCCCCCCGACCATCGCCGCCCCTCAGCAGCTCTTCGTCTACGCCGGAAGCTACTCTCCCGCCCATGGCGCAGAGATCCTGATCGATGCCTTCGCACGGTTCCTGGTGGATCACCCCGGTTTCACCCTGCGGTTCATCGGCAACGGCAGCGAGCGTCCGACCGTCGAGGAGCGCGCGGAGGCGCTGGGGGTGAGCGCGCACGTGGAGTACCTCGATCCAGTCCCGCCGTCCGAGCTGCTTCCGCACCTCGCCGCAGCCGCCGCAAGTCTCGCCACGATCAAGCCGAGTGCTGTGTACGAGTACTCGTACGCCTCGAAGGCGTTCTCCTCCCTCGCCGTGGGGTGCCCCGTGCTGTTCGCGGGCCCCGGTCCCACCGCGACCCTGCTGGAAGAGGCCAACCGGGAAGTGCGTGCGGGAATCGCCTGCGGCTACGAGGCGGATGAGATCGCTGCCGCGATGCGCCGACTCGCCGATGATCGTCCCTCTGTCCCGGAGCGGCTCGCCCTCGGCGAGTGGACGGCGCGCGAGCATTCGATGTCGACCGTGGTCCGCCGCGTGGTCGACGTGTTGCGCGTAGCAGCTCGAGGACGGCGCTGAGATGTCGAAGGTGTTCTCGTCTGCGACCGAATGGCTGATGCGCCACCGCTCGTCGCTTCCTGGGTGGATGAACCGCGCCATGGAGTCCGTAGCGCGCAATCCCGACGGTGTGCTCGGTCGCGTGGCGGCACGTCTGCTCGGAGGGAACGCCGAGGTGGCAGCGACCACGGTTCCCAATACCGCGCTGCGTCTGTACATCGCCCCGACGAACTATTCCGGACAGGCATACGCCTGGGCGCGGGCCGTCGAGGAATACGATCCGCGCATCGGTGCGCGCAACGTTGCCGTCGAGCTCCCGGGGAGCTATCGCTTTCCCGCTGATTCCAGGGTACCGATCGCGACGACGACGGCGTCCGCACAGTGGGCGGACGCCGAATGGGCCGCAGCCCAACAGTTCACCCATGTTCTGATCGAAGCCGAACGGTCGCTGTTCGGTCGCCGCTTCGATCGCGATCCGGCCAGGGAGATCGCGGCCCTGCAAGCGGCCGGCCTCTCCGTCGCCTACCTCTGTCACGGCACGGACATCCGTGACCCGGCGGCGCACGCGCGCCGCACACCCTGGTCGCCCTATCCCGATGACCCGCGCACGGCCGCGCTCCAGGCCGATGCCGAGCGGAACCTCGCGCTCTTGCGCGCTGTGCCGCTGCCGACGTTCGTGTCTACTCCGGACCTTCTGGACGATGTGCCCGACGCGATCTGGTGTCCCGTGGTGATCGACGTGGCGCGCTTCGCCGCCGAGCGCCCTGTGTTCAGCGACGGCCTACCCACGCTCATGCACGCCTCGAGCTCCGCGGTTCAGAAGGGCAGCCACCTGATCGAACCGGCACTGGCCCCGCTGCTCGCATCGGGAAGGGCTGCCTATCGACTAGTGACCGGGGCGTCCTCGGTCGAGATGCCAGGTCTGTACGCATCGACCGACATCGTGCTCGACCAGTTCCGTCTGGGGTCGTACGGCGTCGCCGCCTGCGAGGCGATGGCCGCCGGACGCGTGGTGGTCGGACATGTCCTGCCGAACGTGCGGCAGCGAGTACTCGAGCGCACCGGCCTGTCCCTGCCCATCATCGAGGCTACCCCCGACACGCTCGGACAGGTCATCGCTGGCATTCTCGACCACCCGGAAGAGGCTCAGCGCATCGCCGCGAGAGGACCGGCGTTCGTCAGCGCCGTGCACTCCGGTTCAGCGAGTGCTCGTGTTCTCGTCGGCGAATGGATCGAAGCCACCAGCTGACGACGCCGCGGCTGCGGTCCGGCTCCGCTTCTGATCCTTGCGGTCCTTCCACCGCCGCATCCGCTTCTCGAGCGGACGCTCGACCAAGCTGTGCAGCGCCCAGGCGGCGACGAGGTCGACGGCGAGCAACGCCGCGAACCACAACAAGTTGCGCCAAGATGCTTCCTGGTAGCCGAAGATCCGCAGCGCCAGGTAGATGAACGTCGCGTGCACGAGGTAGAAGGCGAAGGACCACTCGCCGAGTTTGACTTGGAGTCGCGACTCGAAAAACGAGCGCTTTCCTTCCAGCCCGCGCGTGGCCAGTGCGACGATAGCGAGAGCACACGCCACGGTGAACAGTTCGTTCGTGAAGGTGGGGATGTGCCGCAGGACGGACATCCCGCTCAGGAACTGTTGCGCGAACAGGGAGACGGCGATCACGCCCGCCAGCGAACCGACACCCACGACCGGAGGGATCTTCGGTCGCCACCCGGAGCGCATCGCCCAGGCGAGCGCCATGCCCAGGATGAACTCGGGAACACGTTGCACCGGGAGCGGCACGAGCACGAGGGGAGATTCGGGCCAGAGGATGACGAGAAACCGGTAGAGGAAGGCATACAAGACGACTCCGCCGGCGATGAACAGAGCGCCGCGGCGCAGCGTGGGCACGAGCACCCGGGAGATCCAGGGATGCAGGGCGTAGAAGAAGGCCTCGCAGGTCAGCGTCCATGCGGCGGGGTTCCCGGAGAAGAGGATGAGCGGTGCCACCCACCATCCCTGCAACAGCACGACCGAGAGGGAGAGCACGGCCGGATCGAAGGGCTTGAGGAAGCTCCCCTCCGGCACGGCGCTCAGCGTGTAGAACACGGGAATCGCTATCAGCAACGCCACGATGTGCGAAGGCCAGATACGGGCGAACCTGCGCCAGTAGAACGTGGAGGTCGACACCCCCGGTCGCGCCGACCAGGTCAGCACGAAGCCGGACAGCACGAAGAAGAACGTCACCCCGTAATAGCCCTGCGCGAAAACTGTAGCGAGGGGACCGGGAATCGGGGCGAAGACGAGGATGTGGTAGAAGAAGACCATGAAGGCCGCCCACCACCGCAACCCGGTGAGGGCGTCGAGCCGCGCGGTGGGCTGAGCGAGCGTGGCTGAGGCGTGCAGAGCGGTTCCTGTCGTGGTGTCTTCTCGGGAGGAAGTCACCGTCGATCCTATCAACGCCCCTCGTCGAGCACCGGTTGGCCACGGTGCTCGACGCCCCGTAGGATCGTTCCGGTGAGCGAATACGACGTCGACGTGGTGATTGCGGTGCACTCCGCTGCGCGTCCGATCAAACGGGCTGTCTCTTCCGTGCTGAAGGACACACGGGCCGCCGTCCGGGCTATCGTCGTCGCCCACAACATCGATGCCGGTGAGATCCGCACGCAGCTCGGTGCGTTCGCGACGCACCCGCACGTGCATCTGCTCGCGCTGAGGGACGGCATCCGCTCCCCCGCCGGCCCGATGAACCACGGGCTCGACGCGGCGACCGCGCCCTACGTCGCCCTCCTCGGATCGGATGACGAGTTCTCTCCCGGAGCGATCGACGCCTGGCTCGCGGCCGCCAGAACCACGGGCGCGAGCACCGTGCTCGCGCGCATCGATCGGCAGATCGCCGGGCCGGACCCGCTCCCACCGACACGTCGAGGCCGCACACGCGAACTCGACGCTGTCAAGGACCGGCTCGCTTACCGCAGTGCTCCGCTGGGCCTGATCTCGCGCTCGCACTTCCCCGACCTGCGCTTCACCCCCGGCCTCGGCTCCGGAGAAGACCTCGAGTTCACCGCCGCGCTCTGGTTCACCGGTTCACACATCGCCTATGAGCGCACCGCCCCCGGTTACTTCGTCCATGAGGACGGCGATGACCGGGTCACGTTCGCCGGGCGCTCTGTCGCACAAGACTTCGCCTTTCTCCGCGCGATCACCTCGTCTTCCTGGTTCCCTCGCCTCGGTCGCACACAGCGCGAAGCCCTGGGCGTGAAGGTTCTTCGCCTCCATCTCTTTGACGCAATCCTGTTGCGTCTCCAGACCCCGGAGGGGCTCACTGCCCATAGGGACGCCCTGGAATCGGTGATCGCGGATGTCTCGGCATTCGCCCCGCGCGCCGTGTCGCTCCTGTCCCGCGCTGACCGCGCCGTGCTGGAAGAGATGCGCGCGGAGCACATCGACCCCGACCGCGTGCTGCAGCGTCTGTCCTCCCGCTGGGGACGTTCAATCGACGCGCTCGTCCCTCGCAATCCGTTCCTCGTGCTCCACCGTCAGGCGCCCTACCGCACGCTGCGCGCCACGGTCGTGTGACAGCCGAGATGACGATGTACTCGCCGCCCGTGGTCGACCTCACGATCCCCGTGCACACTGCGGCACGTCCGATCGCGCGCGCCGTCGCCTCGGTCGTCGATCACACGCAGTCGGACGTGCGGGTCACGGTGGTCGCACACAACGTCGATCCGGACGCGATCCGCGCGGCCCTCGGCGCGTACGCCGCCCACCCCCGCGTGCGCCTCCTCGACCTTCAGGACGGCATCCCCTCGCCGGCAGGTCCGATGAACCACGGCTTCGCGCATTCCGATGCACGGTTCCTCTCTGTGATGGGATCCGACGACGAACTCGAACCGGGCGCCCTCGACTCCTGGCTCGCGCTGCAGTCGTCGACGTCCGCCGATATGGTGCTCGCCCGGGTCCGTCTGCCCGGCGGAGGAAGCGATCCCTATCCCCCCGTGCGCAACGGACGCCGCACCCGAGCGCTCGACCCCCGCAAGGACCGATTGCCGTATCGGAGCGCGCCCCTCGGGCTGATCGATCGCCGCAGATTCGGCCATCTCCGCTTCTCCACTGGTCTCCGCTCGGGCGAGGACCTCGCCTACACGACGGCGTTGTGGTTCAGCGGAGCCGAGATCGCGTACGACCTGCACGGTCCCGGGTACGTCATCAACGACGACGCCGGCGATCGTGTCACCAGCGCACCGCGACCGGTGGCCGACGACTTCCGCTTCCTCGACGCCATCAGCGCGCTCGAATGGTTCTCACGCGCTGAGATCGGCGAACGGGACGTGCTGGTGGTCAAACTGATCCGGCTGCACTTCTTCGATGTGCTGCGCGCCCACCTCACGCGCGGGAGCGGGGTCAGCACGCAGTCTGACGCGTTCGTCCAGATCCTCGAGCGGCTCGAAGCCATGGCGCCGGGAGTCGAGCGGCTGCTCTCCCTCGCGGACCGAAGGGTGCTGGAGGCGCTGCGCTCCAGTCGCGTGAACGACGACGAGCTGAGCGCGCTCCTGGCGGCACGATGGCGCTACCGATCCATCGCCGCCCTGACTCCTCGCAACCCGTTGCTGGCGCTGCACAGACAGGCGCCACTGCGTACGCTGGCCGCAGGAATCCGCGCCGGCTCCGCCTGATCCCCGCGCCCGATCGGTCGGGCCGCTGCCCAGAGTGCTACGCGCCGGGTTGACGTGCCAGCCCTGCGAGGAACACCTGTTCGGCGAACGCGGGCAGGCTCGTGGCGACTTCGTGGAACGTCCCCGAGGCGGCGATCACGCCCTCGTCCAGATAGCAGACCCTGTCGTAGTCCTTGATCGTCGACAGGCGGTGCGCGACCGAGATCAGGGTGACCTCGCCCTGCAGCGCGCGGATCGATTTGGTGACTTCGTCCTCGGTCTTGGTGTCGAGCGAGCTCGTCGCCTCATCGAGCACCAACACCAGCGGATCAGTGTAGAGCGCGCGGGCGATGCCGAGACGCTGCTGCTGTCCGCCGGAGAGCGACATCCCGCGTTCGCCGATGCGCTCGTGGACGCCGCCTGCGCGAGACTTCACCAGCGAGCCGAGTTGGGCCCGCTCCAGGGCACGCAGGACGCGCTCCTCATCAACCTCATCCGTCCAGGTCAACGCAACGTTCTGAGCGATCGTGCCATCGAACAATGCCACCTTCTGCGGGACGTATCCCACACGTCCGCGCCACTGCCGCAGCACCGACCGCAACGGGTCGCCGTCGATCGTGATCTCGCCGGATGACGCCTGGCTGAGGCCGAGGAGAAGGTCGATCAGCGTCGACTTCCCGGCCCCCGAGGGTCCCACGATGCCCAGAGAGCTACCGAGGGGGATCGTCAACGACATCCCGCGGATCACATCTTCCGAGGAGTTCGGGTAGTGGAATCGCACATTCGTGAGCCGCAGCTCCTGCGGAGTGTAGGCGAGTTCTGCCGTATCGGCCGGAGCCTGGGAGGTCTTCATATCGGCTTCGGCCGCCGTGAGGTCATTGATCACGTCGCGTGCAGACGGGATGCTCGCGATGCCCTGGACAAGACCTCCCTGGACCCCGTTGATGGCCGGGATCAGTCGGAACCCCGTCGCTGCGAATAGTGCGACCGACGACAGCGTGCCCGCCAGGCCGTTCTGCGCGAAGGCGACCGCACCGATAAGGACGACACCGCCGATGAGAGCCGACTCGAAGACGAATCCGGGTACCACGCTCAGGAATGAACCATTGGCGCGTGCGCGCACCGATCGATGCCTGTTCGCGGTGACGAGATCGGCGACCTCGGAGAGACGGTTGCGCAGGCTGAGCTCTTTGAGCGCATCCAGCATCTCGGTCATCAGGATCGCGACACGGTAGCTGAAGTCGAGGTTGACCTGGGCCGCCTCGAGCGCCCGCTTGGTGATGACGAAATGCACGACGAGCGCCACCAGAGTCAGATAGACGAGGGCGATCACCGAGGTCACGGGGTCGGCGACGAAGAGCACGCCGATGATGAGGACGAAAGTGAAGATCGAGCTCGGAACACGCATCAACGGCAACAGGAACCCGGCCATGGTGTTGGCAATGCCGGCATCCGCGATGCGGGTGATCTCTGCGACGGAGCGCTTCGAACGCTCTTCCCAACTCGAGTTGATGTACGCCTTGAACATCCGGTCGCCGATCTCGAGCTCATACCGGGCGAAACGGCGCGTGGCCAGCCAGTGCACGATGATCGTCAGCGCGGACTTCAGGATGATCAGCGCGCAGGCACCGAGCCCGATAAGCGGGAGACTCTCCGAGGGAATCTCACCGATGACCGGCAGGGTGAGCGGCGCCCCGGTCAGAGCGGGCCCGATCATGAGCGCCAGCAACGACATCGCGGCGACGTCGAGAGCAGTGATCATCGTCGTGATGATCATGTACCAGACGAAGTACCTCTGCGCCCCCTTGGGCAACAGCGGAATGAGACCCCTCAGGACCGGCCAGAGCTGCTTCATCCGTCGGCGCTCAGAAGGTCGTCGACGTACCGGAGGCGGCCGAAGCGACCGCGCCCTCGACGACCTCGAGCGTGTGCAACCCCTGTTCCATCGTCACGAGATCGCTGGGCTTTCCAAGGACGGCGTCGCGGAACGCTTCGTGCTCGACGCGAAGAGGCTCACGCTTCGCGAACGCGTATCGGGTGATATCGCCCTCGGAGACGCCGCGGAAAGAGGAGATGGACTCCCACTCCAGCGGGATCGTGCCGTTGGCGTAGAACGTGAGGTCTCCGGTGGCGGTGTCGGCGATGAAGGTGCCGCGGTCGCCGGTGACGACCGTGATGCGCTCTTTCATGGGCGAGAGCCAGTTGACGAGGTGGTTCACGATCACGCCGTTGGCCAGGCGACCGGTAACGGTGATCATGTCCTCGAACTCGCGACCGCTCTTGTGCGCCGTCTGTGCGAAAACCGTCTTGTACGCGCTCTGGGCGACCCAGCTCGTCAGATCGATGTCGTGGGAGGCGAGGTCTTTGGCCACGCCGACGTCGGCGATCCGCGCCGGGAAGGTGCTCTGGCGACGCGTGGCGATCTGGTACACGTCGCCGAGTTCGCCGGCTTCGAGCCGTCGACGCATCTCCTGCACCGCCGGGTTGAAGCGCTCGACGTGCCCCACCGCGCCGATGAGGCCCTTCGAGGCGAAAGCGTCGGACATCCGGCGTCCGGCCTCGACGGTGTGCGCGATCGGCTTCTCCACCAGGGTGTGCACCCCGGCATCCGCGAGCTTGAGCGCGGCGTCTTCGTGGAACCGCGTGGGCACGGCTACCACGGCGATATCGATGCCCGCCGCGATCAGGGCATCGATGTCGGGAAGGATCTCGAGGTTCCCTGCGACACCATGGGGGTCTCCCCCAGGGTCGGCGATCGCGACGAGGTCGACACCGTCGACATCACGGATGACGCGCGCGTGGTGGCGCCCCATCATGCCGACGCCGAGAAGTCCCGCGCGCAACGCGGCCATCAGGCGCCCGCTCCTGCGACGGCGTTGACCGCCGTGACGATCCGCTCCAGGTCGTCCTTGGTCAGCGACGGGTGCACCGGGAGGGACGCGACCTCGCGGGCTGCGCGCTCGGTCTCGGGAAGGTCGAGTCCGGGCGCGAAGTGCGCGAGCGAGGGAAGGCGGTGGTTCGGGATCGGGTAGTAGACCCCCGCGCCGACGTTGTGCTCGCTCTTGAGCGCGGCGACGAACCCGTCGCGGTCCTCGGGGACGCGGATCGTGTACTGGTGGTACACGTGCGCTGCGCCCTCGGCCACCGGCGGGACGACGACGCCGCGCAGGTTCTCATCGAGGAAGGCCGCATTCGCGCGTCGCTGTGCGGTCCAGGCATCGACCTTGGTCAGCTGCACACGACCGATGGCCGCGTGGATGTCGGTCATGCGTGCGTTGAAGCCGATGACCTCGTTCTCGTACTGACGCTCCATGCCCTGGTTGCGCAGCAGCTTGACCCCGCGAGCGAGGTCGTCGGTGGCCGTGGTGACCATTCCGCCCTCGCCGCTGGTCATGTTCTTCGTCGGGTACAGGCTGAACATCGCGAACTCGCCGAAGGATCCGACGGGACGGCCGTCGAGCGATGCTCCGTGCGCCTGCGCGGCGTCTTCGTACAGTGCCACTCCGCGCTCGGCGGCGAGAGCCTCGAGCTCCCGCATCCGTGCCGGGTGCCCGTAGAGGTGGACGGGGAGGATTCCCTTGGTGCGCGGCGTGATTGCGGCGGCGACGGCCTCGGGGTCAAGCGTGAAGGTCTCCGGCTCGATGTCCACGAAGACCGGCGTTCCGCCGGTGAGGGCCACCGAGTTACCGGTCGCCGCAAAGGTGAACGAGGGCACGATGACCTCATCGCCCGCTCCGACACCCGCAGCCAGAAGACCGAGGTGAAGCCCCGCTGTACCGGAGTTCACGGCCACGGAGGGACGCCCGGGCACGAAGTGCGCCGAGAACTCCTGTTCGAAGGCGGCGACCTCGGGGCCCTGGGCCACCATGCCGCTGCGCAGCACCCGATCAACAGCTTCGCGCTCTTCGTCGCCGATGATCGGCTTCGCGGGGGGAATGAACTCGCTCACACGGTCTCCTTGGTCAGTGTTCCATCAGTCTCGACATAGTGCGCCCCGGTGGCGGGGCACACCCACGTGTTCTCGGCGTCCCCGGGCGTCAGCGGCACACCGGACTCTCCCACCCAGCCGATGCGGCGGGCTGGCACTCCGGCGACGAGTGCGTGTGCGGGTACATCCTTCACCACCACGGCACCGGCCGCGACGGTGGCCCATGCTCCGATCGTGACAGGGGCGACGCAGGTGGCGCGGGCGCCGATCGCTGCACCGCGTTCGATCGTGACACCGACCGGTTCCCAGTCATGGGCGCTCTTGATAGATCCGTCCGCATTGATCGCACGCGGGTAGGTGTCGTTGGTGAGGACGACGGCCGGGCCGATGAAGACACCATCGCCCAACCGTGCAGGCTCGTACACGAGCGCATAGTTCTGCACCTTGCAGTTGTCACCCATGACGACGCCGGTGCCGATGTAGGCACCGCGTCCGACGATGCAGTTCTCGCCGAGCTGCGCGTTCTCGCGCACCTGCGCCAGATGCCAGATCGAACTTCCCGCTCCGACCTTCGCCTCAGGGGACACATCTGCCGAATCGACGATCCGGACATCGGTCGGTGAGGGCATACGGGTTTCTCCTCGCGGTCTAAGAGGGGGACTGGATCATCCTATCTGCTCGCACATCTGTTTCCTGAGAGGATAGGAGCGTGACTATCCCAGCAAGCCCCGATCCGCACACCTGGGTCGTCGTCCCGCTGTACAACGAGGCATCCGTGATCGCGGGCGTGATCCACGGGCTACTCCCCTACTTCCCCCATGTCGTCTGCATCGACGACGGATCCTCCGATGGTTCCCTCGAGGCTGCTCGCGCCGCGGGCGCGCACATCGTCGAGCATCCGATCAATCTCGGCCAGGGCGCGGCGTTGCAGACCGGAATCGACTACGCCCTCGCCCACCCGGGGTGCGAGTTCATCGTCACTTTCGACGCCGACGGCCAGCACCGCGTCGACGACGCCGTCGGGATGGTCGCCGCTGCACGTGAGCAGGGGGCGGCGATCGTGTTCGGATCGCGATTCCTCGACGATCGGACCAACCCGGGCTGGATGAAGCGCGTGATACTGAAGACCGCCGTCTGGGTCACCAACCTCACCACCAGCGTGAAGCTCACCGATGCCCACAACGGGCTACGGGTGATCAGAGCGGACGCTGCCTCCCGGGTGCAGCTGAAACAGGATCGGATGGCGCACGCCACCGAGATCGTCCTGCAGCTCGGAGACACCGGTCTCCCGTGGATCGAGTACCCGGTCGAGCTGCTGTACACCGACTATTCGAAATCTAAGGGGCAATCGGTGCTCAATTCGGTCAACATCCTCGTCGATCTGATCGTGCGGTGAACCCGATGTGGATCCAGGTCGTCCTCATCGCCGGCATCATCGCCATCGGCGCCGTCTTCATGCGTCGCACCGGCGCGGACAGCCACCTCGCCATCCGGCGACTGCTCTTCGGGGCCTTCGTGCTGGTCGCCGTGCTGTCGATCCTGTTCCCGCAGTGGCTCACCTGGGTCGCGAACCTCGTCGGAGTCGGTCGCGGCACCGACCTGCTGCTCTACGCCCTGGTGCTCATGTTCCTGGTGTTCGTCTACACCCAGTCGCGCCGCAACGCTGCGCATCAGCGGAGCCTGACCCTGCTGGCACGGAAGCTGGCACTGCTCCAGGCGTCCGCTAGCCGCCAGGACGCCCCCGCTCCGCAGACAGGGCGCACCGATCCCGACGCCCCCGAGCAGCCGACGAGCGCGAACGATCAGCCCTGACCAGGGCGCGGTGTGCCGCGCGCGGCACAAAGTGGAAACTCAGTCGCAGGCGGTGATCCGCCAGAGACTCGCCCTTCCCTCTCTGTCGACCTCTTCGAACCCGGCTTTACCGTCGAAGTCGGTCATCCCCGGCATCAGGTACTGACCGGGGCCGGTGCCCCCGCGACCGAAGTCGAGGACGTAACCGGGGCTTCCGTACGCATCGAGCGCTGAACAGACGTCCGGATCATCGGCGGCATCGTTCAGGTGCGACGAGAGGATGTCCCACGCTGTCGACTGCGGCGGGGACCATGTCCGCGGGATGATGTCGCGCTCTCCCAGGAGATAGGCGAAGGCGGCCCCCGTGGAGGGGTTGGCGATGATCAGCGCATCCTCGGGGAGGAGATCCGGGAGTCGTCGGAGCAGCGCAGACTCGTCAGCGGACAGATAACTGCGGTCATTGAGCGCGTAGCGGGACTGCGGGTCGGTCTTGGCGGCGACGCGCAAGGGGATCACCGGAGCGACGACAACGCTGACGACGCCGATCACCGCGACCACAGCTGTCGCGATGAAGGCGAGCGGTACCCGTCCCGGCACCGTGCCGCGCCGCCAGCGCCGCACGATCACGTCGATCAACGCCGCGAGGCCGATCGCGGCGATGGGCACCACGACCAGGGGCACGATCGCCGCCAGACGGAAAGAGTCCCCGTACCAGGGCCCGGTCAGCAGGCGCTTGACCACCGGGAGATCGGTGGCGACGCTCACCACGTACAGCACGGACACGCCCACCCACCCGATGACCAGCCAGCGCAGGCGCGCATCGCGCGCGCAGATCAGGATTCCCACGATCATCAGCACACTCATGCCGATGGCCGGCGGCAGCAACGAGTGACTGTTGAGAAGCACATCAGCCACGGCGCCGAGGACTCCTCTGTAGGCCTTCCACAGCACCGGACCCGCGAGGTAGGCGAGCGCCAGCCACACGACGGCGATGGCGGCCCACCCCACGGCGATGGTCGCGAGGGCGCCCAGACGCGCCTGCCGTCGCTGGCGGAGGCGACGCACCAGCATGCCCGTCAGCCAGAGCATGACGAAGATGCCCCACACCAACACCGATGACGGTTGCGCGAGTGTGGTCGCGACAACGAGGAGAAGCGCGGCGAATCCGGGAGCCACGGCGACGCGGAACCGCTCACCCCGTCGCGCCCCCAGCCAGCAGCGCAGCGTGACGATCGTGAAGGCGACAGCCGCGGGGACGACGGCGAGCGAGAGGGCGTAGGGGTAGAGGACCCCCCATTCGAACATGAGCTGCGGGAAGGCTAGCAGGCCGGCGGACAATGCGGCTGCGAGGGCCGTGACCACACGATCGCCCCGCGTTACGACGTGCGTGAGCAGGGCGATGCTCAACGGCCACACGAGCGCGACGATCACGAGTGCGACGACGTTGGCGGCGATCGGGATCTGGCCGTTGTCGAGCGCGACGAGCGAGGCGACGGCGTGCCATGCAGCCGGGTAGAAACTCGACCCGCCGATGAGTCCAGAGAGATCGAGAGAAGAGGCACTGCCCGTCTCCGCCACCCAACGCAACGCGTTCAGGTGGAACACGGCGTCGTTGGTCTGCGAGATCGCTGTCGGCACCCCGACGTAGGTCATCAGTCGCGCGGCGTTGAGCCCGCCGCCCACCACCAGGGCGCACCACAGCAAGAGGCCGTGGCGCGGCATCGCGGTGCGGGCCCACCCGCCCCGGCGACGCGAGCGGAACAGGAGTGGGAGGCCGAAGACGGCGGCGGCGATCAGGAGCACGCCGACAGCGACGCTCCCGTGCCCCCAGCGGATCCCGAGGAACGGGAAGACAATCGCCAGCAGGGCGAGGATGCCGACGGAGACACCCGGAGCGGCCCCCCAGAGCACGAGTCCGCGCAGCCGTAGACCCGCGCCGAGGAGAAGGCCCGGGACGAAGACGACAATCAGAGCCAGAGCGAAGAGTCCGGACTGCGCGAACCAGTCGAAGATCATTCGTCGACCAGAGCGATCGCACCCTCGATCGCGCCATCGTAGATGACCTCGCCCTTGTTGATCACCACACCCCGCGTGCAGAGTTCGCGCACCATCTCCATGTCATGGCTCACCACGACCAGAGTCTTCTTCAAAGCGATCAGCTCTTCGAATTTGAGTCGGCACTTCTCTCGGAACGGCGCATCGCCCACCGAGAGGATCTCATCGACGAGCAGCACGTCGAGCTCGACGTGGATGGCCACAGAGAACGCCAGGCGCATGAACATCCCGGAGGAGTAGTGCTTGACCTCCTGGTCGATGAACTGCTCGATCTCGCTGAACGCGACGATCTCGTCGTAACGCTCTTCGACCTCTTTGCGCTGCATCCCGAGGATCGCCGCATTGAGGAAGACGTTCTCGCGCCCGGTGAGCTCGGGGTGGAAGCCGGCACCGACTTCGATCAGCCCGGCGACCCGGCCGCGGGTGAGCACCTGACCGGCGTCGGGCTCCATGACCCCGGAGATCAGCTTAAGGAGAGTGGATTTCCCCGAACCGTTCAGCCCGAGGATCGCCACTGACTCGCCCTCGTTGATGACGAGATCGAGGCCCTTGAGCGCTTCGAAGGAACTGCTCGTCTTCCGACGGCGGATCCACGCTACGACGGTGTCCTTGAACGACAACGCGTGGTTGAGGGTGAAGTTCTTGCGCGCACCGTCGACGATGATGCTCGGACGCGCGGAGGTCGCAGTGCTCATAGGTCTTGCGCGAACCTTCCCTCGAGGCTTCGGAAGATGAACTGCCCGACCAGAAGCGTGCCGACGGAGATCAGGAAGGTCCACAGCGTGTTCCAGGCGAGATCCGGGGGCAGTTGCATCGTGACACCCGTCACCGGCCGCCAGAATCCGTAGTGGAACAGCTCGACCCCCTGGGTGATCGGATTGAGCAGATAGAGGTTGACGATCCACTCGGGCCATCCCAGCTTGTCCACGGCGCTTTGCACCATGGTCCATGCGTAGAGAACCGGCGAGGCCCAGGTGGCCAGCAGCAGGAGCAGTTCCACGATGTTCTCGGCGTCACGGAAGCGGACATTGAGCGCGCCGAAGAAGAGCCCCATCCCGAGGGCGAAGAGACCCACGATGATGATCCCTGCCAGGATCGCGGCCACCCCCAGGAGGGTGACGTTGGCGATCCAGCCCATGAAGAGGCAGACGATGAGCAGGAGCGCGAGCTGCGGGAGGAAGTGGATAAACGCGACCAGCACGGCGGAGACCGCGAAGAGCTGCCGCGGAAGGAACACCTTCCGCACCAACGGGGCGTTGTTCACGATCGAGGTCGTCGCATTCTTGAACGCCTCCGAGAAGAGGTTGATCACCACGATCCCGGAAAAAAGGTACACCGGGTAGTTCTGGATATCCCTGTTGAGACTCAGGAAGAGACCGAGCACGACCCAGAAGACCAGGAACTGCGCACCGGGGCGCACATACGACCAGGTCCATCCGAGGACGGAATTGCGGTATCTCGTGGTCACACCGGTGCGCACCAGCAGGTACAGGAGATAGCGCCAGCGCACGACGTCGATCAAGCCTCGGCTGGTGCCGGGGACGTCGAAATCCGAACGCGGGACGACGGAGAAAAGGTCTCGAGTATCTGTCACTGCCCACTCAATCAGCTGCAGTGGCGGGCGCCACGGCACATCTCAAACATTCTAGGACACCCCCTGCGGGGATGCGGGCCGCGGCCTCTCAGCCGAGGGCGGTAAAGCCGTTCCACCCGGTGCCGATCGGCGTACTCGTCCCCCACCCACCGGCACCGTTGCCGCGGTAGAGGTAGAGGGTACCGTCCGCTGCCCTGGTGATCACATCCATCAGACCGTTGCGGTCGAAATCGCCCGCACCGAGGATCGAGGTGAAGCCTCCCCAGCCGTATCCGATCTGTCGCGGCCCGCCCCAGCTGCCTCGCCCATTGGTCGGATAGAGCCAGAGGTTCCCGTCGGCGCTGCGGGCGATGAGGTCCTGCCGACCGTCACCGTCGAAATCACCGGCGTTCGTCGCGAGAGTGAACCCGCCCCAGCCGATGCCGATCTCCACCGGGCCTGCCGCCCACCCGCCAGAGCCGTTGCCACGGTAGTAGACCAGGTTGCCCGCGCCGTTGCGTCCGATCACATCCGGAATGCGATCGCCGTCGAAGTCGATACCTCCCACGAGCAACGAGAGCCCGTTCCAGCCAGTACCGATCGTGACAGGTTCTCCGTATCCGCCTGCTTGGCCCGGGTACAGCAGGAACTGACCGCTCGCGGTGATCCGCCCGAGGTCACGGTGCCCGTCACCGTTGAAGTCGCCCATCGTGATGATCCGATCATCGGCGCTCCAGCCGCCACCGAGCTGCTGCGAACCACGCCAACCGCCAGAGCCGTTGCCGCGGTAGAGGTTGAGAGAGCCCTGACCCGAGAGCGCGAGGACGTCTGCCGCGCCGTCGCGATCGACATCGCCGGCTCCGGCCGGAACGGGACGTACCTTGCTCACCGCATCCCCCGCGCCAGCCAGACCGTTGAGAGAGTTCCAGCCGTTCCCGATGCGACCTGCCGTGGTGATGCCTCCTGCTCCGTCACCGGGATAAAGGTAGAGATCGCCGTCGGCAGCTCGACCGGCGAGATCGGACACACCGTCCCCGGTGAAGTCCCCGGGCACGAAGACCGAGGTCATCGACGCCCATCCCGAACCCAGCTGACGCTGACCCGCCCACCCGCCGGTGCCGTTGCCGTAATACACCCACAGACGACCGACGGAATCACGTCCGATCAGATCCGGCTTTCCGTCGCGGTTGAGGTCGACGTTGCCAACGAGCAGATTCATCCCGCCCCAGCCCCACCCGATCTGGATACCGGGGAGCAGACCGCCTCGGTCGTCTCCGCGCCACAGGAGCAGGTCGCCGGCCGCATTCGTCGTGAGAACATCGGGCACGCCGTCGCCATCCACGTCGCCGGCGGGCGCGGAGAGGACCACGCCGCTCCAATCGACGTTCAGCCCCTGGCCGGAATCGAATCCGGAACCGTTCCCGCGCAGAACCATCGCGGTCTGCCCCTGACGGATGATCAGATCGCGGTTGCCATCACCGTTGAGATCGCCCACCAGCATGGCCGAGGAAGACGCGCCGACGCCGGTGGCCAGCTGCTTCCGGTTTCCCCACGCGCTCTTCGCGAACGGGTAGCCCCAGAGCACGCCGGCACTGTCGATGCCGAGGACGTACGACGAAGTGTTCACCGAGGAGAGGCTGGGTCCGACGGCTGTCGGCGTCTGTGTGGAGCCGAACCAGTCGGTGAAGTAGTTGTAGAAGTTGCGGTTGCCGTACGCGGAGCAGCCGTCACCCTCGCCGTAGCCCGCGCGCATCGCCGCTGCATTGGGCTGGTACGGCGTGTAGTAGTAGAGGGCCGACGTCGCCTTGTTGGCGATGTAGACGGGCGAGCTGCCGCAGTTCGCGTTCGGGTTGTAGAGGATGTTCCAGGTCCGACCCGGTGCGTACCACTGGAACCACTTGCCTTCCATGTAGATCTGCATCTGGCGCGCGGCGCCGTAGATCTGATGGAAGAAGCCGATGTAGTTCGGGTCGCAAGGCGCGGTGTCAGGGCACCCCTGCCCCAGCGCGATGTTGTATCGCCACGCGCTCGGCCAGGTGTGGGTGATCAGCCCCTGCTCCTTCTGGAGCATCACGATCAGCACCTGAGGATTGATGTTGCAGGACTGCGCGACACGGTAGATGATCCGCGCCGCGGACTCGTTGGCCGCGCCGGTGTAGCCGTCGCAGTAGGCGTCGGCGGGGCGGGTCACCGACGTGATGCGGAAGTCCTTGATGCAGACGTAACCGCTCTGACAGCTCGACACCTTGCTGTTGAAGAAGGCCTGGATCTGCGCCTCGGACATCGTGCCCGCGTTCGTGAAGACCGCATCGCTGATGATATTGCCCGCCTCGAAACCTGCAAGCGTGGACTTCACCATCCCGGCCGAGACCGGGTCGACGGCTGCTTTCGCGATGCTCGCGCTGCTCGAGCCGCTCGCGGAGACGGACGCGGTGGCGGCAGTGGCGGGGACCACCGTTCCGATGACAAGGGCGGAGACAGCGAGGAAACAGGTGAGGAGTCGGGGGAACCTCATGTTGTTTCGCGAGCGTGGGGCACGTCGAGACATGTGACCAGTGTGACGGAAGTTGCGTGATGATGCCACTGTTACACGCTTTGCGCCACAACTTTTCGGCGTGTCGCCCGTATGCGCAGGTTGCTCTCAGCGAATCACAGGTCTGCGTGCAGGCCCCAGAGGCGTTCCGCAGAGCTCGCCCAGGAGAAGGCTCGCGACCGGTCGCAGGCGAGCACGCGGAGTCTGTCCGCCGCTCCACCGGTCGCCTCGGCGACCGCGTCGGCGATCGCCTCGGCGGGGACCAGCATGCCCCCGTCGGCGATGACGTCCCGATGTGACCCACTGGAGACCGCCACGACGGGAACGCCGAGCACCATGGCCTCCACCGCGCGCCACGGCCAGCCTGCCACCGCATCCGTCGCGACATAGGCGGATGCGCCGTCTAGTACTGCTGCACGATCCTCGACGCTCAGTGCCCCCCGCACATGCGTGCGCCTCTCCGGCAGTCCTGCCGCCGCAGCGGCGTCGGCGTGACGAGGCTCCGCCCCTTCGGGCGCGTCGATGACCACCGCGTCGAGGCCGGCGGCCACCGCACCCCGGAAGCCGTCGGACAGACTCGAGACGGACCCGGTCAGAACCACGTACTCGTCGGGCAGCGAGAGAGCGCGGCGACGCTCGGACGCGTCACCGGGAGCGCGGAATCCCTGAGGCGGTGCGCCGGCGATCACACGGAGACGGTCGCCGATCTTCGCGAGCTCGGACAGACGCTCCGCGACGGCGTGAGAGGGCACCACGACCGCGTCGGCATGCCTGACGGCGCGTCGGAGCATACCGCGCTGCCAGGCGACGCTGCCTTTGGAGAGCGTCTCCGGCGCTTCCCATGCGCGCAGATCCCACACCGTGACCGTGGTCTGGTCGTTGTCGTGCACGCGATCGTGGCGCACGAGCGGGGCCATGAGCGTCGGCGAATGGATCAGTCCCCCGCCGACACCGGGAACGATCCCGAGCTGCCAGGCGGCAGCGAGTTCGCGGCGCCCCATGCCGAGGGTGCGGACGTCCCCGATTCCCGCCACGGGCACGGTCGCGCCCGACGGGACGATGGCATCGACCGCGCACCCGGAGGGCGCCGTCGCGACCAGTCCTGCCGCGAGTCCCACCGCGGCGTCCGCATGATCGGCATCGACGACGCTCACGAGCTGATCCAGAACAACACGCAGCCGAGCACCCATGCCCACAGGCTATCTTCGCCGTGCCGCTCCCCCACGGAACGCGCCGACCGCGCCGCCCGAATGTCAGCGTTCGCACAGTTTTCCCCCACCACCACTGCAGCGGTTCGTGCTTGAATGCTCGGGTGAGCGATGGTCGACTTCCCGTCCGGCGCCGATGGATCGGGTGGACCGTCGGCGTTCTGCTCTCCCTTCTCCTGATCGCCATCGGCTGGGTCTGCATCCGTGGGATCGGCGCGGTGAACGACCTCCAGCAGGTGGCGAAAGGCGCCTCTCAGCTGAAGTCTTCGATCGCGGCCGGAGACCTCGAGGGCGCCAGGCCGCTGGCGAAGAGCATCGCGCACAACGCGGAGTCCGCTCGCAGCCTGACGTCCGACCCCGTGTGGCACGCGTTCGGCGCCCTGCCATGGATCGGACCGAACTTCAGCGCGGTGAGCGAGATCGCCGAGATCGCCGACGACGTGTCGGCCGACGCGCTCACGCCCCTCCTCGACGTGGCGGCGGACTTCGATCTGGCGAGCCTGGGCTTCGCCGGCGGGGCGATCGATCTGGCGCCGTTCGCAGAGATCGCCGGCCCGCTCGGCACGGCCGACACAGCGCTCAGCACCGCGCAGCTGCACGCACGACGCATCGACGCCGACGCCACGCTCCCGCCGCTCGCCGACGCCATCCGCACCATGCGCTCATCCGTCACCGAGGCCGCGACGGTCGTGGGTTCGCTCCATGGCGCGGCCGTGCTGCTGCCCACCATGCTCGGCGGCGAGGGACCGCGCAACTACGTACTCGCGATGCAGAACAACGCCGAGCTGCGCTCGTCGGGCGGCATCATCGGATCCATCGCCCTGTTGCACGCCGAGGGGGGCAGGATCACCCTCCAGAGCCAGGCGTCGACGCGGGACTTCCCTCCGCTCGACACCGCGCTGCCCCTCAGCGACTCGACGATCGCGCTCTTCGAGGACCGTCCTGGCCGCTATCTGCAGAACATCACGAGCATCCCCGACTTCAGCGAGGCAGGAGCTGCCATCGCCGCCCGCTGGGAGGGTCGATTCGGTGGGACCGTCGACGGCGTCATCGCCGTGGACGCCGTCGTCGCGAAGCATCTGATCGCGGCGACCGGAGACCTCACGTTCGGCCCGTTCACGGCGACGCCCGAGAACGTCACCGACATCCTGCTCTCAGAGATCTACGCCGCGGTTCCCGATCCCGCCGTGCAGGACGAGATCTTCGCGCAGGCCGCAGGAGCGCTCTTCGGCGCCGCGCTGTCCGGAGGAGACCCGCGCGCACTGATCGGAGAACTGGCGACGTCGGCGGAGGAGGGCCGCATCCGGATCTGGAGCGCCCATGACGACGAAGAGGCCGTTCTCGCCGGCTCTGCACTGGGGGGCACGATTCCCACCGACAGCGTCGATGCGACCTACGTGGGGGTGCTGATGAACGACACCACCGGCGGCAAGATGGACTTCTACACCCGCGCATCCATCTCGACATCGGTCGGGAGCTGCCAGGGGACCCCGACCACGCAGGTGCGGGTGACATGGACCAACACGGCCCCCGCCGACGCCGCCACCTCGTTGCCGCCCTACGTCACGGCGGACGGCTTCTACGGCGTGCCCGCAGGCACGGTGCGCACGCTGATCGCCGTGTACGGCCCCGAGGGGGCGACGCCGTCGCGCATCGACCGGGACGGCGCAGAAGAGGGCGTGCAGACGGCGATGATCGGCGACCGCTCGGCTGTGCAGCACGAGGTCTCCCTCGCGCCGGGCGAATCGACGACGATCACGGTCGAGTTCCAGGGCACCGGTGCGGGAGAGCGACTCACGGAGGTGCGGCACACCCCGCTGATCCACACCCCCGACACGACACGGGAGCCCCTCCGATGCGCCTCGTGACATTCCCGGCTCGATAGGGTACTGTCGACTCACTGGGGAATATCTGGCGTCTGCCATCCTGCCGTGGGGGCAGGAAGACGCCACGCAGTTGGATGCAGGGGTGTGTCCAAAAGCGATTCCGCGTGAAATTTCTGGGGAGAAATCATGCTGAAGAAACTGGCTGTCATCAGCCTTGCCGCTGGCGCGCTCGTACTCGTCGCGCCCACTGTGGCCACCGCTGCGCCGACTGTACCGGCCGCGTCGTCCGACTCGTATCCGACGCCTCCCGGCGCCAAGGTCGGCGACCCGATCATCGACATCTGCGAAGTCTCGACGATCGTGTTCGGTCCGGGGTATTTCCTGGCATCCGAGAACGTCAACGTGTCGGTGTCCGGCTACAACGCCGGCAAGGCCGCCGTCTCCGGCAACATCGCCGGCGCCGACGGAAGCCTGACCCTCACGTTCCGTCCGCCGTCCGACGGTGAGGGCTCCTACGCCGTCGCCTTCAACGGCTCGCGTTCGTACACCGCCACGATCACGGTTTCGCACGGCCACGATGCGGCCACCAGCTGCGACCACGATCCCGGGGTTGCGACCGCGGGTTCGGAGCTGCCGCTCACCGGTGGCGGCATCGAGCTGGCCCTCACCGGCGGAAGCGTGTCGCCCTGGGTCCTCGGCGGCGGAGCAGCAGCTCTGGTCGCCGGTGGAGCCCTCGTCGCGGTGGGAGCATCGCGCCGCAAGCGCGCCTAGGTCCGGCTGCCGCCTCGTGCGGTGGTCGACTGGACGACGGTGATCCCTCCCCCTCCGATCACCGTCGTCTGGTGCATCCGGTGGAATCCACCGGAAGCCCACGGTCGTTCTCCTTCGGGAGACGGCCGTGGGCTTTGTCGTTCATGGCGTCGGCACAGAGGGGCGCGCATGGGGTGCCGAGCGGGTAGCTCGACCTCACGCGGGCGTGATCACGGCTCGGGCGTCGGCGTCTCCGTCGGCGGATGCAGCTTCTGCTGGATCAAGTCGTGGATGAAGGCGTAGTCGGGCTGGTGCTCGTCCACGCCGGCGTCGGGGGTGAGCTCGATCGACGTGACCGGCTGCTCCTTCGCCTTGAGCATCAGGTCGAAGAACTCAGGCAGTTTGTCCGACGGGAGATCCGTGCTGATCAGGGCCGTGCCGGCCGCTGCCACCTCGTTGAATCGGGTGAGGACGGTCTGTGGCGTGAACTGGGCGAGGATGGCGGCCTGCAGCTCCCGCTGACGCTTCATCCGGTCCCAGTCACTGGTCGTGTAGCGCGAGCGGGCGTACCACTGCGCCGTGTCGCCGTCCATGCGCTGCGTTCCCGGTTCGATCCAGCCGATGGCCCACTCGTTCACGTCGGTGCCCGTCCACCCCTCGGGCGGACCACCCTTGGGCAGCCGCTCCGTGACGTCGATCTCGACACCACCCAGTGCATCGACGAGCTCAGCGAAGCCGTGCATGTCGACGAACACGTAGTACGGGATCTCGATCCCGAGTACGCCTTCGGCCGCATCCTTCGTCGCCTCGATACCCGGTTCCGACCCGTTGGCCACGGCGTCGGGGTAGAGACCGGCGCCGGCGTCTTCCCGGCAGACCTCGGCGGCGTTGCGCACGTGGTTCATCCATCCGTTCCAGCCGCAGGTAGAGGAGCTGTGGCCCTCGAACCCCTCCGGATACAGCTCCTGCATCGGGCTGCCGTCGCTGAACGGCGCATTGGGGAGCTCTCGGGGGATGCCGGTGATCGTCACGGCACCGGTGTCGGCGTTCACCGAGACCACCGAGATGCTGTCGAACCTCATGGAGTCGCGGCCGTCGCCGCTGTCGGCTCCGAGGAGGAGGATGTTGTAGTAGCCGTCGCTGGGCTGCACACTGGGACCGCTCTGTCCGAAGATCGAGCCGATGGTGTTGCGCACCGATCCGACGGCGGTGGCTGCGTATCCCGCCCCGCCGCCGACGAGTCCCAGCAGTACCAGCGCCACGACCGGGATGGCGAGTCGGGAGACTCCTGGCACCTTCACGAGACGCACCAGGCGCAGAGTGTCGAACGTGAGCACCACCCAGAGCACGACGTATCCCACCAGCAGCACCTGAACGATCGTCAGTACGGCGGCCGAGAAGAAACCGCCACCGATCGTGAGCCACAGCAGGACAGGGCGTGCGAAGAGCGCGAGTCCGAGAGCGACGATCGCGAGGACCCAGGAGACCAGTGTGGCGCCGAGACCGAAACGGCCGAGGCGGCGGTTGCCGGCGAGGACCTGGGCGGAGCCCGGCACCAGAAGGTTCACGGCGACCAGCCACCACCCGCGTTTGGCCATCATCCCCGAATCGGCGGAGTCCGGGTGCCGCAGCGGCCGGGTCTCGATCAGCGGGCGCCGTGTTGCGCGCGGAGGCGCAAGAGTCACAGGGAGGCCTTCAGCCGTTCGTTCTTCTCCTCGACCTGCGCCTCGAGATCGCGCGCGTACTCCTCGACGCGGTCAGCGAGAGCGGTGTCGGCCGTTCCGAGGATCCGTGCGGCGAGCAGACCCGCATTGCGAGCGCCGCCGATGGAGACCGTCGCGACCGGGATGCCGGCGGGCATCTGCACGATGGACAGCAGGGAGTCCATGCCGTCGAGATACGCGAGAGGCACAGGGACACCCACCACGGGGAGCGGAGTCATCGAGGCGAGCATTCCCGGAAGGTGGGCTGCTCCCCCGGCGCCGGCGATGATGACGCGGATGCCGCGCGAGCGCGCTTCTCGCGCATACGACATGAGCTTGTCCGGGGTGCGGTGTGCGGATACCACCTCGACCTCGTGCGGGATGCCGAAGTCCGTGAGCGCCTGGGACGCGTCGCTCATCACACGCCAGTCGGAGTCGGATCCCATCACGACGCCGACCAGAGGCTCGGCGGAAGAGTGCAGTGGCTCGGTCACCAGATCAGGGTACGGTCTGCCGCTGTGAGATTCCCCGAACGGCACGCCTCTTGCCCCGCATGTGTCGGCGAAGAGGCGATGCGGGCTGCGGATCAGTCGAAGTGTGCGGCGACGGCCCTGGCGACGTAGACCGCGTCGTCGAGGTCGTCGTCGGCGACATTCACATGTCCGACCTTGCGGCCCGGTCTCGGCGCCTTCCCGTAGGTGTGGATCTTCGCCTGCGGGTGCTCGGCCATCGCCGCGCCGAAACGCTCGTCGAGCGTCCCCTCGACGGGTCCGCCGAGGATGTTGACCATCACGGACCACGCGGCTCGCGGCGCGGTGCTCCCGAGAGGAAGATCGGCGACGGCACGCAGGTGCTGTTCGAACTGGCCGGTGACGGCGCCGTCCTGGCTCCAGTGCCCGCTGTTGTGCGGCCGCATGGCAAGCTCGTTCACGAGGATGCGCTCGTCGTCGGTCTCGAACAGCTCGACCGCGAGCATCCCGGTCACGCCGAGCCCTTCGGCGATGGTGCGGCCGATCGCCTCCGCGACCTCGGTCAGGCGCTCGGCGGCGGCGGGGGCCGGTGCGATGACCTCGGCGCACACGCCGTCACGCTGAACGGTCTCCACCACGGGATAGGCGACGATCTCACCGCCCGCTCGACGGGCGACCTGCTGCGCGAGCTCGCGCACGAACGGGACGAGCTCCTCGACGAGAAGCGCCTCCCCCTCGGCGAGCGCTTCCAGCCAGTCCTGCGCGTCCTGTGCTGCACGGACCACGCGCACGCCCTTGCCGTCGTAGCCTCCGCGCGGAGTCTTCACCACTCCTGCTCCTGCGTGCTCGTCGAGGAACGCCTGCAGCTCGGTCGTGGTGCGCACAGCCGCCCAGTCGGGCTGGGGCACTCCGAGTTCCGCGAGACGCGCGCGCATCACGAGCTTGTCCTGCGCGTACTGGAGGGCGTCCGGCCCCGGGTGCACGACGACGCCGTCTGCGACGAGCTGACGGAGAACGTCCTGCGGCACGTGCTCGTGGTCGAAGGTCACGACATCGACGTCGGCCGCGAAGGCGCGCACGGTCTCCAGATCCCGGTAGTCGCCGACCGCGGTGGCCGCGAGTCCGGCGGACATCCCTTCACCCTCGGCGAGCACTCGCAGTTCGAGTCCGAGTTCGACCGCCGGAGCGATCATCATCCGGGCCAGCTGTCCTCCGCCGATCACGCCAACACGCAGCGCCATGTGCCGCCTCCATTCGTCTGCCCCCATTCTCCCGCACCGATGCGGACATGCACGACAGATTGCGGATCGACGGCACGGATCACCGCGCTCGGCCGCCTGAACGCCGCCGGATTCAGTCGCCGACGGCCTGCGCGTCGCGGTGCGCGAGAATCTGCCCGACCTCGATCTGGTCGGCGAGGGTCTCATGCACGAGGGTCACGTTCGGGACGTTCGCCAACCGCAGCGGCGTGTCGACGCCGTTCGACAGCGTGATCGTGCCCGAGCCCCACATCCGCTGCAGCGGACCGCGGCGAACGGCGATGGTGTAGCCCCGGGCATGGGACATCTCGTGACGCCGACGGGAACCGATCCCCTGGCGGGCGATGACCCTCCTGGTCGTGACGGTGGTGCTCCGCGAGTACCAGATGACGAACGGCAGCACGACGGCCAGCAGCACCAGAGCCCCGGCGGCGGTGAGGAGCATCCAGTCCTCGATACCCTCCGGCAGATTGCCGAAGAAGTACCCCGTCGCCCCGAAAGTAGCGATGAGCACGAGTGCCGACCAGAACAGGCGACGTGCGTGGCTCCGGAAGCGCGCGATCAGCAGCTCCTCCGAAGGCGTACCGGGCGGCGGCATCAGGGGCCTCCCGCCGAGCGTCACAGGCTGGGTCACCCCACCATTGTGCCCGTGATCTGCGACAAAGCCGTCTGTGCGGCGGCGTGTCAGGTTCCGGCCGGCCGCACGTGCACGACGTCGCCGGCGGAGATCGGGTACTCCCGACCATCCGATTCGACCAGAAGACGGCCCTCCGCATCGATCGCCGTGGCCACCCCGTCGAGGGAGCGGCCGGCCGGCAGAGACACGCTGACCCTCAGCCCGAGCGTCGCGCAGCGGGCGGACACGACACCGTGCAGGCCGCTCACGACGGCGTCTCCAGAGGCGGTCAGCGCCGACAGGTGCCCGTCGAACTTCTCGAGGTAGGCGGACAGCAAACGGTCCTCGTCCACGACGACGCCGAGGGATGCGAACGACGTCGCCGTCGGCACAGGGAGCTGCTCGATCGTCATGGCCGTGTTGACGCCCGCCCCGACGATCACCGCCGCCGTCGTCGCCTCCGCGAGGATGCCGCAGATCTTCCGCCCGTCGACGAGAACATCATTCGGCCACTTCACGGCGACGTCATGTCCGACGAGCTGCTCGGCGATCGCCTCCGTCATCGCCGCACCAGCGGCGAGCGGGATCCATCCCCGCGCGGCCGGATCGGCCGGAATCGTGCGCAGCAGCACCGAGATCGCGAGAGCGGAATCCGCCGGCGCGACCCACGTGCGATCGAGGCGACCACGTCCGGCCGTCTGGTTGCGCGTGACCAGGGTCGCCAGGTGCGGCCAGCCCTCGGCGTCAGCCGCTTTCGCCCGTAGGTCGGCATTCGTCGAACCGGTGTCCGCCACCAGCTCGAGGCGAGGCACGATCGCGCTCGCGAGCGGGAAGTCCATCCTCAGGCGTCCTCGTCGTCTGTTTCTTCGTCGTCGTCGTCCTCGTCTTCGCGGACGGTTCCGACCTCATGCGCCTGCCAACGCTCCCACTCCTGCATGAGGCGCTCGACCGCGGCATGGAACTTCGCGGTCGCCACCCCCTGCGTGGTGTCGCCGAAGTAGTGCTGGACCCACATCCGCAGCCGGGCGATCGCAGCCTCATCGGCTCGGACCCGATCGACCTCGGCGACGATGTCGACCGCAGCCTCCGCGGTCAGCCATTCGCAATCAGACAGGTAGCCCTGCGTGTCGATCGATGCCTGCTCGTCCGTCGGACGCGTGATCATCAGCGGCTTTCCGGCGGCGAGCCGGTCGTAGACCATGGCGGAGATGTCGACGATGGCGACGTCGGCCGCGGTGAGCTGCCAGCCCAACTCCGGAGCCGCGTCGTAGACATGGTGAGCGGTCGCGTCCGCGGCATTCGCCGCTTCGATCGCGGCCACGATCCGTCGATGCGCGGCGCCGTACGCCTCATCGACCACGCCACTGCGGGGATGGGGGCGGTAGATCACACGGTGGGCACCGGTCGCCAGCAGCCGGCTCACGAGCTCCTCGCCGTGCGAAGCGATCGAACCGTAGTGGGCGCTGGGACGGTCGCCTTCCCAGGTCGGCGCATAGAGCACGACGGTCCGCTCATCGGGCGTGTACGGAAGCGTTCCGGAGTAGTGATCGGCCTGCGGGCGCCCGATCTCGATCGTGCGGTGGTTCACGTCGTAATCCCACAGCGTGCGCGAGAGACGATCCCGAGCGGCCTGTCCGGCGACGAAGGCGTAGTCGTAGGCCTTGTACTGGTTCGTCGTCATGTACATCTTGTCGGACTCGCCGTGATTGATGAACACATGCCAGCGCCGCCCGTACCGGAACATCTGGAAGTTCCTGGTGTTCTGGTTGACGTACAGCACGATGCGGATGTCCTGGGTGGCGATGAACCGCTCCAGATCGCGCACCTTCGGGACGAACACCACCGGAGGGGCGTCTTCTTCGAGGAGCTTCTCGGTCCCGGTGGCCTGCCGGGAGAGCACGACGACGGGCCAGCGCTTCGCGAGCTCGGCGAGCGGGCGGTACCACTGACGCATCTGATACATGTTCACGGCACCGTCGGCGAAGTAGACCGCGACCTTGAAGTGGTCGGTCGGAAACGGCTCGCGCTCGGCGAGCCGACGTCGCACGCGCTGCACCGAGGTGCGAGACGCGAGCGCCCGCTTCAGCAGACGGTATGCCTTCTTCGCGTCAGACAGTGCACCCATCCCTCCAGAATAGTTCGTCCGCGTCCGATCCTCCCGCCGCAGCCCGTCCCGCGGACTGCGGACGCCCTGCCGCGCCCTCGATCAGGGAACGTGCGTGGACACCGTGCCATGATCATCATGTGCGCGCCGACGAATTCTCCGCTCCCCTGCCCGGGGTGTCCTTCGTGATGCCGGTGCTCAACGAACGCGCGTACCTCGAGCACGCGATCGCCTCGGTGCTCGCTCAGGATGTCGATGCCCCCACCGAGCTCGTGCTCGCGCTGGGCCCGTCGACGGATGGCACGACCGAGCTCGCCCGACGACTCGCGGCGACGGACGACCGCATCCGGCTGGTGGACAACCCTGCGGCGCACATCCCGGTGGGGCTGAACGCCGCGATCCAGGCAAGCCGCTACGGCACGATCGTGCGCGTCGACGCGCACTCCGAACTCTCCCCCGGTTACGCCGCCCTGGCGTTGCAGACTCTGGAGCGCACCGGATCGGCGAACGTCGGCGGCGTGATGCACGCCGAGGGGCGCACGCCCTTCCAGAAGGCGGTCGCTCGTCTGTACAACTCCCCTGTCGGGCTCGGCGGAGGCGCCTATCACGGGAGTTCGCAGGAGGGCGAGGCGGAGTCGGCGTACCTCGGCGTGATGCGGCGCGACGTCCTCGATGAGGTCGGGCTGTTCGACGAGTCGATCCGACGTGGCGAGGACTGGGAGCTCAACCTACGGATCCGACAGGCCGGCCACAAGGTGTGGTTCGACCCCGATCTGTCGGTCACCTACTGGCCGCGGGAGAGCTGGCTGCGGCTGGCTCGGCAGTTCCGCGCGACGGGCGCCTGGCGCGGTGAGCTCGTGCGTCGGTTCGGTCGCCGCAACGGGATCCGTTACTTCGCCCCGCCCGCGCTCGTGGTGGTCGTGGCCCTCGCCGTGGTCATCGGCGTCCTGCAGCTGACAGGGGCGCTCAGCGGAGCGGCGTCTCTGATCGCATCGATCCTCGTCTACGTGCCGCTCGCGCTGTATCTGCTGCTCGTGATCGGCGTGGCGCTCGCGCCCGGCGGAGGGGGCGTGCGCCAGCGGATGTGGACGCTCCTGGTGCTGCCGACGATGCACATCTCCTGGGGCCTGGGCTTCCTGGGTGGTGTGCTGCGCGGTGCCCGCGACACCGTCGACGCCTCGCGCCTCGGCACCCGGAACACACCTCTCCCCTGACGCGCCAGCGCGGACTCAGGGCGTGACGAACCCCAGATCGAGGATGCGGTCGACCACACGCTGCGCGGCATGACCATCGTCGCGGGAGTTGAACTGCTTCCGCCAGGCCGCATAGCGATCCGCGTACGCGTCCACGTGGCCCGCGTCGTCCAGAGCGGCCGCGAGCTCCTCCTGAGAGCGCACGAGCGGACCGGGTGCGCGCTCCGCGAGGTCGAAGTAGAACCCGCGCAGCTGTCCGCGATAGTGATCGATGTCGGGCACCAGGAAGTACATCGGCTTTCCGGTGACGCTGAAGTCGAACATCACCGAGGAGTAGTCGGTGATCAGGGCGTCTGCCGCCAGAAGCAGCCGTGCCGTCTCGGGGTACCCGGTCACATCGATGACCCGTGCACCCGCGCGATCGCGTCCCTGTTCCAGAGTGCGGGAGTGACCGCGCACGAGGACCACGGCGTTCGCCTGGTGCGCCAGAAGCTCCGCATCGACGAAGTCGACCATCTCGGCACGGTCATCGCGCCAGGTCGGTGCGTACAGGAGCACGCGCTCCTCGGGCCCGATCCCCAACGCCGCGCGGACCTCGGCAGGGTCGCCGTTGGTGAGCGCATCGTTGCGGGGGTATCCCTCCACCCAGATCGGCCGCCCGAGGAAGGCGTACGCCTTGCGCAGGATGCGCTCGGAATAGGTGTTCTGGGCCAACAGGACGTCCCAGCGCCGGGATTCCTTCACGACCGCGGCCATCCGTCGCGGATCGAAGCCGGGACGGTGCAGGGCGAGCCGCTTGAGCGGTGTGCCGTGCCAGGTCTGGAGCACCTTCTGCCCCGGCTTGCGGGCGAATCGTCGACGCAGCCAGTCGTTGACCACCAGCAGCCGTGCGGCTCCGCGGGCGTGCCACCACTGGGGGCTGCCCTCGACGACGGCGATCGCCCCCTCCGGCACCTCGACCGAGAGGTCGACGACGCTCCAGTAGCGTCGCACCTCGGGTGCGCGCGCCGCGAGCTCGCGATCGATGGCCCGCGGGTTGCATCCGACGCTTCGTCCGTAGAAGCTCTCGAAGAACACGGCGTTCTCTGTGCCGCCCGCCTGAGCGACGTACCGTTCCTCGAGGGTCGAGCGCCCCTCAGCGGTCTCGTACACCGGATCCACCGGCGCGGCGATGCGGACGGTACCGGCATTCAACGCTATCCGAACCCCGGTGAGCACGGTAGGAGCGAGTCGCACATCATCGAGATCGACGTCGGCGATCCGCAGCTCGTACGTCCCCGTCGGCAGGGGAAGCGAAGGGCCGCCCCAACGGGAGGCCTGCAACGGGAACGTCGCCTTCCAGGTCTTGCCGCCCCCGGTGACACGAGCCTCGACGTGCGCTCGTGGTCCGACCAGGTCGGCCGTTTCCGGTCGCTGACCGGTCCCTTCGATGATCAGGGCCTCCGCCGCGTCATCGATGCGGGCCGTTGTCATGCTGCTCCCTTCGGCGCGGGAATCCCCCGCGCGCGGATGACCTGGTACACGCGCTCGGTGTTGCGCCCGTCCCGATATGCGTGCATCTCCGC
Source organism: Microbacterium maritypicum (assembly GCF_008868125.1). Taxonomy (NCBI): domain Bacteria; kingdom Bacillati; phylum Actinomycetota; class Actinomycetes; order Micrococcales; family Microbacteriaceae; genus Microbacterium; species Microbacterium maritypicum. The sequence continues at coordinate 1,171,733 of NZ_WAAQ01000001.1, read as the reverse complement.
GCTGAGCGTAGCGGAACGCTCGGACGCCGCGTCGTGGGCGGCGGTGTCTTCGAGGAGCGCTTCGAGCTGTGCCAGGAGCTCCGCCCAGTCGGTGGCCGCGTCGGGGCCTGCGACGTCGTCGTACCGGCCGTAGAAGCCACGAGTGCGGGCGTACTCCTCAGCATCCGGAGCCAGGAACAGCACGGGCATGCGCAGCAGACCGACGTCGTATGCGAGCGAGGAGTAGTCGGTGACGAGCACGTCGAACGCGGCGAGCGCCGGCGTCACGTCGGGAAGCATCGCAGCGCCGAGCGCGTGCACCCTGCGGCTCGGAAGCGGGGGCGCATATCCGCCCTCTCCCAGGGGATGAGAGCGCACGAACAGGACGGCGTCGTGCTCTTCGAGGACCCGGACGATGCGGATCCACTCCTCAGCGGTGGGAACGGCGGGGTCGGGAGCCCCATCACGCCAGGTCGGCGCGTAGAGGATGGTGCGCGCGGTATCGGGAATCTCCCCCACGACGCTGCGAAGCAGAGCGGATGCCGCGGACCTCACGTGTTCCGCCGATCCTGCCGAGAGCACGTCGACGCGAGGTTCCCCTGTGACCACCACACGGTCATCACCCAGGCCGAACGCGGACTCCAAGCGCCCCCGTGCGCGGTGCGAAGCGGCCGGGAGCACGCGGATGCGCTGGGCTGCGGCGCGGTAGAGGATACCGACCGCGCGACGCAACAGCGCCGCCGCGGGAACATTCGGAACCTGGGTCGTCGCCGGAGAGTCCAGCCCGATCCGCTTCAGCGGGATCCCGTGCCAGAGCTGGACCACGAAAGCGCCGCCGTTCGCGTAGCGGTTCACGTCGCCGAGTCCGTGGGTGACCACGAGCACCCCCGCCCGAGCGGTCGTCCACCATCCGCGCAGTCCGCTCTTGCGCACGGTGCGGATACCGAGGGCGGCAGCGTCCCGATCCTCGCGCTCCGACGCCGTGAGCCAGACGGTGTCGTGGCCCGCCTCCGACGCGTAGCGCTGGAGTGCGAGAGCGCCGTCGCCCACTCCGGCACCGCAGCCGAAGACCCAGCGCCGGCCGCGCGGAAGGAGGAGGGTGCCGATGCGTCCGACGGCATACAACGGGATCCGGAGGAGCTTGGCCGCATTGCCGGTGCCGAAAGAGAAGGACGCCACTCCGCGAGCCTATCGCGGCGGTGGCGTCCTTCCCTGTGCGTGGTGGGGTCAGCCGGCGAGTTCGCCGAGCGTCACCTCGATGTCGTACTCCTTGCCGCCGCGCACGTAGGTGACCTTGGCATCGCTGCCGGCCGCCGCCGCGCGCACCTGCGCGGTGAGATCGCTCGCGCTGGTGATCGGGACGCCGTTGAACCTGGTGACGATGTCGCCCTCCTGGATACCCGCAGCTGCGGCGGCGCCGCCGTCGGTCGCCTTGGCGATGTACGCCCCGGAGACGGTAGCGCCCTGCACGCTCGAGGCATCCTGGACGGACGCGCCGAGCAGGCCGTGCGTCGCCGCACCGTCGGCGATGATCTCGTCCGACACCCGCTTGGCGATGTTCGACGGGATGGCGAACCCGATACCGATCGACCCCGACTCTTCGGAGCTTCCCGAACTCGCGATGGCCACGTTGATGCCGATCAGCTCGCCCTTGCTGTTCACGAGCGCGCCGCCGGAGTTGCCGTGGTTGATCGCGGCGTCCGTCTGAATCACGGCGATCGAGATGGAGTCCGAGGTCTGCGGCGTGCCGCTTCCGGGGATGTCGAACTGGAACGGCCCCTGGCCCTGACCCTGATCCGGCGTCTGCTGCTGGTCCGGGGCGTCCTCGGAGGAGGAGTCGGGCAGGGCGGACGAGGCGATCTGGATGCTGCGGTTCAACGCACTCACGATGCCGGTGGTGACGGAGTTCGCGAGCCCGAGAGGAGCGCCGAGCGCCACAGCGGTGTCGCCGACGTTGAGCTTCGAGGAATCGGCGAAGTCCATCGGGGTCAGCCCCTTGGCGTCCTTCAGCTTGATCACGGCGAGGTCGTAGATCGGGTCTGTCCCGACCACGGTCGCCTCGAAGATGCGCCCGTCCGATGTGGTCACGCGGATCGTCGGATCGGCGACCGCGCCGCCGAGGGTCACGACGTGCGTGTTGGTGAGCACGTAACCGTCATCGCTGATGATGACACCGGATCCGCTGCCTCCCTGATCGGCGCCCGCCACCTCGATGGTGACGACGGACGGGAGTGCGGCCGTCGCGACCGCTGTGGTCTCGTTGACCGATCCGGGGTTGTTCACCGTCACCGTCTGCGGACCGGAGGCCGTGCCGGAGGACGGGCGGTCCTGGAGGCCGTTCAGCAGCGCACCGCCGCCGAACCCGGCGACGCCGCCGACCAGAGCGGCCGCGACGATGAAGGCGGCGAACTTCGCGCCCCCACGAGCCTTCTGCTCCTTGATCTTCGCGCCATCGCCCTGCGTGCCGTACGCGGCGCCGCCGTCGAGCGGCTGCGTGGGCTGGGTGTAGGACGCCGCGGTGGGGATGCCGAAGGCGGCTCCCTGCGCGGTGGCTGCGCCCGGCGCGCCGGCGGCAGATGCTGCGTAGCCGTGAGGGACCGGAGCGATCACGGGCGCGGCCGGGGCCTGCGAGGTGAACGTCGACGGCATCTGATGCCCCTGCATGGGGGCGGCAGCGGCCGGCGCGTTGGGCGCCGGGGCGGCAGCGGCCGGCGCGTTGGGCGCCGGGGCGGCAGCGGCCGGCGCGGTCGTGTCAGCGGCGGCATCCGTCACCGGCTGAGCGGCGATCTGTGCGGCCTCGGTGGACGGCGTGGCGTCGTTCGACGCGGATGCCGACTGGTCCTGGGGGTTGTCTTCGTTCATGGTGTGTGCTCCTTCGACGACCATTTCAGAATGACGCCTGTATCTGTGCGTTCCTTATGCCGAAGATGAGTTTCAGCTATGGCCTTAGCCTGTTCTTCATGAGTGTCATTCCCGGCGCATGGCGTCGTACCGCAGCGGGGGCAGGTCTGCTCGCTGCCGACGGAACCGTCGCGCCCACCATCTTCGCAGAGATGTCGGCAGCGGCGGCTCGAACCGGGGCGATCAATCTCGGCCAGGGCTTCCCCGACGAGGACGGTCCCGCAGAGGTGCTGGAGGCGGCGCGAGCCGCCATCGCGAGCGGAGCCAATCAGTACCCGCCCGGTCGCGGCACACCGGTTCTCCTCGATGCCATCAGCGAGCATCAGCGGCGCTTCTACGGGCTCCGTGTCGATCCTTCCAGCGAGGTGATCGTGACGGCCGGAGCGACGGAGGCCCTGACCGCGACCCTGCTGGCGCTGATCGACGGCCCCGAAGACGAGGTCGTCGTGTTCGAGCCCTACTACGACTCCTATGCCGCCGCCGTGGCCCTCGCGGGGGCACGGCTGCGCACGGTTCCGCTGCGCGCGCCGGACTTCCAACCCGACCTCGAGCGGCTCGCCACGACGGTGAGCGATCGCACCAGGATCATCCTGGTCAACGACCCGCACAATCCCACGGGAGCGATCTTCGGGCGTGAGGTGCTCGAAGAGGTGGTGCGCCTGGCGGAGAAGCACGATGCGATCATCGTCACCGACGAGGTGTACGAGCATCTGGCGTTCCATGCCGCGCACACCCCGATCGCCACGCTCCCCGGAGCATCCGCGCGCACGCTGACGATCTCGTCGGCCGGGAAGACCTTCTCCACGACGGGGTGGAAGATCGGATGGGTGCATGGACCGGCCGCGCTCATCACGGCCGTGCTCACCGTGAAGCAGTACCTCACCTACGTCAACGGCTCGCCATTTCAGCCGGCTGTCGCCGTGGGGCTGCGGATGGACGACGCGTACTTCACGGACGCGGCCGCCGTGCTCGCCCACAAGCACGGGATTCTCGGCGACGGGCTGAGGGCGGCCGGATTCACCGTGCACGCACCTCAGGGCGGCTACTTCACCGTCGCGGATGCGACGGCGCTGGGCGGACCGGACGCCGCGGCCTTCTGCCGGGCCCTGCCGGAGCGCGTGGGCGTCGTGGCGATCCCGCTCACAGCCTTCGTCTCCGAGGAGCACAGGAGCGAATACGCGGGCCTGGTGCGCTTCGCCGCCTGCAAGCGCGTCGAGGTCCTCGAAGAGGCGGCGACGCGCCTCGCCCGCTTCTCCGCGTGACCGCACCTGCTGTGCCTGCCCCGGGCCCGGTTCGCGCCTAGGCTTCGGGGGCCACGACCTCACGAGGAGTGACGGAGTACCGCCGCACGCGCAGCGACGGGTTCGTGATCCGCACGCGCTCGATCGGCTCCCTCTCGACCACCGCGACGGCGATCCCGGGAGCGGTTCCCACTCCGGCGAGTACGACGCCCTGGGGATCGACGATCTGCGAGTGTCCCACCCCGATCGGGGTCGGATGGTCTGCCGCGACCACGTAGACGGTGTTCTCGATCGCACGAGCGGCGAGCAGCGTCGTCCAGTGGTGTTCCTTGAGCGGCCCCCTGACCCACTCGGCCGGCACGACCAGGGCATCGGCCTGCGCATCGACCAGGGAACGGGCCACTTCAGGGAAGCGGAGGTCATAACAGGTCATGAGCCCGAAACGCAGGCCCCCCAGCTCGAAAGTCGCGGCCTCCCCCACCTCACCCGGCTCCACCCAGTCGGACTCGGTCTGGCCGAACGCGTCGTACAGGTGCTGCTTGCGGTACACGGCGAGGACGCGGTCACCCCGCACGGCCACCACGGTGTTGCGCACTCGATGCCCGTCGGTCGCCCGTTCGGCCAGACCCGCGACGATCACGACGGCGTACTCGGCGGCCAGTGCCCTCAGGGTCTCGACGAACTCCCCGTCGAGGTCCTCCGCATTGGCAGCCAGGCTCTCGTCCATGGGGTCGACGAAGTAACTCGAGTACTCAGGGAACACGATCAGCTTCGCCCCCCGCCCGGCGGCGTCGGCCGTCAGCGCGGCGATCCGCTCCCGGTTCTCGGCTCGGGAGGCGGTCGGCGCGAACTGGCACACGGCGACGGGGACGGCTGCGGTCTCGGACATGTCTCCATCCTCTCGCATCGACACGCCCGGGACGTCGCCCGGAGGCCCCCAGGATTCGCCCGCCTTCGGAATCCGTGATAAGTTACTTCTTGTGCCGCGGGGTGGAGCAGTTCGGTAGCTCGCCGGGCTCATAACCCGGAGGTCGCAGGTTCAAATCCTGTCCCCGCAACAAGAAAGGCCCCGAGATCATCACGATCTCGGGGCCTTGTCCTTTTGAGCCGCGCATATCATCACGGTCTACAAGCTCGACCGCATCGGACGCGCGACAGCACACTTCGCATCTATCACCGCGGACCTCACTTATCGGGGTATCCACATTCGCAGCACGAGCGACGGACCCGCCGACGCCGACCAAAAAGACGATGCTCCAGATGCGCGCGATCTTCGCTGAGCTGGAGCGATCGTTCATCAGGGAGCGAACGATGGCCGGCCTTGAGGCAGCCCGTGCTCAGGGACGTTTTGGAGGCGACCGAAGAAGGCTGACAACCCGACCGCACAACGTGCCCAGAATCTTCGAGACTCCGATGAGAGCGTGACAGACATCGCGAAGGCGCGTGACGTCAGCATTACGACCGTGTGTCGAATCACACGGAGTCCCACGAAACCAAGCGCCTCGGCATGAAGACTCTCTTGGCTCACCTCGCCGCGTCCCGTGAGGGGAGGGCGCGATGCACTCCCCCAACACGAGTCCGTGGCGCTCTTGAGCAGCCCTTCAACATCCTTGATGTCGGCCGCCACTCGAGCTCGTTGTGATTCCTCAGGTCGCGATGGCTTCCGGCCGTCCTATTCGACGGTGGCGTAGATCCGGAACCTACGCTGAGTCACGACGATGGGCGCCGAGGCTTCGAGGTCCAAGAGGCGTTGCGCGTGAGCTTCAACGGAGAAGTCCGGAGCGTCCCATGGCACGAGAGCAAGGTATGTAACGAGGGCGGTCGCGTCAGCGAAGCGCATTTGCCCCGACCATTCGTCGACGTGGTCGATTCGCATTCCGGCATCCCGCAGATGCAGGGCGTAGGCATCTGCGGTGACGCCCGGGTACCGAAAGTCGTCTCCGAACCAGTTGTGGATCTCGGGAGCATCGTAGCCATCGACTTGTTGCGTGAGGAATCGGCCGCCAGGCGCGAGGACTCGTGCGACTTCGGCGGCTTCGTAGCTCTCATGCCGAGCCATCACCAAACCGAGACTCCGCTCAGCAAACGGTAGGACATCCCCGGCGTCTGAGTCATATTCCACGACGGGGATGGACCATGGCGCAAGGGACCTTCGCGCGACGGCGATGTTGGGCGCCCACCCCTCCGTAGCGAAAATCTGAGGCAAGGGAGCTGGTGGCTCGTGAAGCGAGCCGACGAGAGACGAAAGCCTCTCGCCTCCGCCGGTTCCCAGATCGAGAATGCCCTGGCGGGTCGCACGCATCGCTTCGAGACAATCGTCCTCGAAATCCCACCAAGGCTCATCAACCGACCAACGCTCATCGAGGCGCGAGAAGTCCCAGCCAACCATCGATGCCTCGGCGTGAACGACCGCGAGAGTGTCGAGCAGATCACGTTCAGCCCGCGACCAGGTCGATCCACGTCCTGTTGCGCCGAGCTGACTTTCAGGATCTCGGAAGGACACCATGCTTCAAGTATCGCCCCCGCGATCGTCGGTTTGATCGATTCTCGCCCCGGCTCCCAGCCGAAGCGTCAAGCTCACGGACGAAGAAACCCAAGCCAGAGAACCTTTCGCTTTGCCCGGACGATGCCGGGCGTCACCACGATACGAGAATGGGCGCCCCCTCGGGGGCGCCCATTCTGTTCGGTGCTGCGGATCAGTTGCCCGCTGCGGAGTCCAGCTCGATCAGCTTCTGGACCGCCGCGGTGAGGCGCTCGTCGGCCTCGGCGAACTTCGCGAGGTCTCCGGCCTTCAGCGCGGCCTCACGGTCGAGCAGCGCGGTCTGAGCGGCAGCCAGGGCCTCAGCCTCGGCTCCCGTCGGCTGCGTGGGCTCGGTCGTCGGCACCTCGCCGGTGTCGGGCACCTCGGCGTTCGGATCCGGTTCGACCGTGTCGTCACCGCCGGTGGCACCGGAGTCACCGCCGAAGAGGGTGTCGAGCGCCTCGGTCAGGGTGTTCTCGAAGGCGACGCGATCACCGAAGGCGACCAGCACCTTCTGCAGACGCGGCAGCTGCGTTCCCTCGGACGACTGCACGTAGACGGGCTGCACGTAGAGCAGACCGCCACCGACGGGCAGCGTCAGCAGGTTGCCGTAGATGACCTCGGACTCCCCCTGCTGGAGCAGGTTGAGCTGAGGCACGACCGAAGTGTCCGAGTTGTAGGTGTTCTGCACCTGACCGGGACCGGGGACCGTGGTGTCGGTGTCGATCTCGAGCATGCGCAGCTGGCCGTAGCCCTCCGCCTTCACGCCCTTCTCCGAGCCGGCATCCGAATCCACCGCGAGGTAGCCCATCAGCACGTCGCGGCTTCCGCCCGCTCCCTGCGAGTTCGGGATGAACGTCGAGAACATCGAGAACCGGGGAGAGTCCTGACCCGGCATCTGCATGGTCAGGTAGTACGGCGGCTGCAGCATCGATTCGCTGCGGGGGTCGTTGGGCGTCTGCCAGCGGTTGTCCTGCTGCGCGAACGATCCGGCCTTGTCGACGTGATACACGCCGAGGATGTCGCGCTGCACCTTGAACAGGTCGGTCGGGTAGCGCACATGGCTCATGAGCTCCCCCGACATCTCGCTGATCGGCTTCACCGTCGACGGGTAGACCTTCTGCCAGCTCTTGAGCACCGGGTCCTCGTCGTCCCACGCGTACAGCTTCACCGAACCGTCATAGGCATCGACCGTCGCCTTGACGGAGTTGCGGATGTAGTTGATGTCGTCGATCGCGAGGGTCGGCGAGGGGATGTTGGAGTCGGCGATGGCGTCGGACAGGCTCACGCTCGTCGAGTACGGGTAGGTCTGGCTCGTCGTGTAGCCGTCGACGATCCAGACAATGCGGCCGTCCACCACACTCGGGTAGGGGTCGCTGTCGAGCTCGAGGTACGGTGCCACCTTCTGCACGCGCGTCTTGGGGTCGCGGTCGTACAGGATCTGCGAGTCCTCGTTCACGAGGTTCGAGAACAGGATCTGCTCCGACTGGAACTTCAGCGCGTAGAGGAGCTTGGTGAACGTGTCGCCGACCTTCGGGCCGCCGTCGCCGTCGAACGTGGTCTTCGTCTCGCTCGAGCCGTCCTTGCCGCGCGGGTAGTCGATCTCTGCGGGCTCCGAGCCCTCGGGAGCGCCGACGATCGAGTACTCGGGCGAGTTCTCACCGAAGTAGACGCGCGGCTCGAAGTTCTCCCGGTCGGACAGGAATCCCGAAGTGGGGATACCGCGCTCGAGGAACACCGGCTCGCCGTCGGTGGTGCGCTGGTTGCCCGCGGCGGCGACGAGGCCGTAGCCGTGGGTGTACACCGCGACGCGGTTGTTCCAGTTGTCACCGTCGCCCAGGCCCGACATGTCGAGGTCGCGCACCGACACCACGGTGTCCTGCATCTTCCCGTCGATCTCGTACCGGTCGACGTCCATCGTCTTCTGGAACTGGTAGTACCCGCGGTACTGCTCGAGCTGACGCACCGTCGGCGGGATGACCTTCGGGTCCATGATGCGGGTGGAGGCGGTGGTCTCCGCATCCGCGCGCAGCTGACCCGCCTCGGCGTCGGTCTTGGCGGCGAAGGGCGTGGTCTCGAGGTCTGCGACCCCGTACGCCTCCTTCGTGCCGTCGATGTTCCGCTGGTAGTACTCGGCCTGGTAGGCGTTCTGGTTCGGCTTCACCTGGAAGGTGGTGACCACCCACGGGTATCCGACGCCGACGACGAGCGAGGCCACGATGAGCAGCGCGGTCGCGGCCAGCGGGAAGCGCCAGCGGCCGATGACGGCCGTGACGAAGAAGAGGATCGCCACGACAGCGGCGATGATCGCGAGGATGGCGAGACCGGGGATCGTCGCGTTCACGCCCGTGTACGCCGCACCCGTGATGCGATCGTCGGGCTCGACGAGCGTTTTGTACTGGTCGAGCCAGAGGCTCGCCGCCTGCACGAGCAGGTAGAGACCGGCGATGACCGCGAGCTGGATGCGCGCGGGCTTCGAGATGCGCAGCTCACCCTGACCGATGCGCACCGAGCCGTAGAGGTACGACACGAGGGCCGTGACCAGGAGCGAGAGCAGGAGCACGGCGGAGACGAACGCGAGCAGGATCGTGTAGAACGGCATCGCGAACATGTAGAAGCCGGTGTCGATGCCGAACTGCGGGTCGACGTCCGAGGTGGCCACACCGTTGATCCAGAGCCAGACCGTCTTCCACTGCCCCGCGGCCGCGAAGCCGGCGAATAGTCCGAAGAAGATGGGCATGCCCCACATCGCCAGGCGACGCAGCGGCTCGATGACCTCCTGGTACCGGTCCAGCTGCGAGCTGAGCCGCACGTAGACCGGACGCAGCCGGTAGGCGAGCTGGATGACGACGAACAGCGGAACGGCCATCCCGAGGAAGCCCACCACGAACATCACCGCCGTGGCGATCCACTGCGTCGTGAGGACGCCGGTGAAGCCCACCTGGTCGAACCAGAGGAATTCGGTGTAGAGGGAGGCGAACACGAAGAACACCGCGATCAAGGCGGCGATGATCACCAGGGAGATGCCGAGAATGCGTCGTGAGGTTCGAGGCGTGGCCGGATTCGGAGCTGAAGGCGAGGAGGTCACCCCACCATCCTAGGCATCGCTCACTGTGCGCAGGCTGTCATCCCGATCACAGCGCGGTCACGGTGACGTCTGCGCTCAGCTGCCTGCGAGGTCGCAGGTCGGGAGCGCCGAGACGTCGCCGTCGTCCGCGATGACCTCGAGGGCGGCGAGCGACTCCTCGAGCGTCGCCGTGCGGATGACCTGCAGTCCGTCCGGCACATGTCCGACGACCTCGTCGCAGTTCGCCGCGGGAGCCAGGAAGTAGTCGGCCCCCGCATCTCGCGCGCCGTAGAGCTTCTGACGGATGCCGCCGATCGGACCGACCGTGCCCGCCGCGTCGATGGTTCCGGTGCCGGCGATGTCCTTCCCGCCGTTGAGCTCCCCCTCGGTCAGCGTGTCGATGATCCCGAGCGCGAACATCATCCCGGCGCTGGGGCCGCCGACGTTGTCGAGCTGGATCGTGACGTCGATCTCGAAGTCGTAGTCGGTGCGCAGCGTGATGCCGATGAGCCATGCGGTCGCGTCGCCCTCGGTGTGCTTCTCCGGGGTGACCTCCACGGTCCGCTCGGCGCCGCCGCGCAACACGGTGAGCTGCACCGGCGCTCCCGCCGCGGCCTGGATCGCCTCCCGCAGCTGCGTGGCCGAGGAGACCGGAGTGCCGTCGATCGCGGTGATGACGTCATCGGCTTCGAGGATGCCGTCGGCCGGGGAATCCGCCACGGCCTCGACCACGACGACCTCGGCGCCGGTGTCGTATCCGAGCTCGTTCAACGCGGCCGCTGTCGCCTCGTGCTGGGAGTCGACCATCAGCGTGGCGTTGCGCTCGTCGCGCTGCTCGCTCGTCACCCCCTGGGGGAACACCGAGTCGAGGGGGACGACCGCCTTGGACGAATCCATCCACGCCAGGGCGAGCTCGAACCAGCTGGGTGTGCGCTCGCGGTTACCCACGACCTGCACCGTCGTGAGGTCCAGAGTCCCCGCGGTCTCGAACGTCTCGGCGCCCTCGACGCTGATCAGCGGCACCTGCTCGCCGTCAGCACCCTTCGCGGTGCCGAGGGTGTCGTACACCGGCCCCGGTCGCTGGATCACGTAGGGCGACGGAAGGAACGTCAGCACGACCAGCGCGAGGAGCGCGACGATCAGCGCCCAGACTCCGAGTCCGAGCTTCCCAGACCGCGTTCGATCCACTGCATTCCTCCGTCGTTCGCGAGCGGCGTACACCGATCTGCCCGCATCGGGTTCGCGCGCAGAAACCTGTGACTAGCGTAGATGCCACGGCAACAGAAGTGCTGAGAGGGCGAGCGACATGGCAGACAACGACCCGACACCCGAGGACTTCCAGGAGTTCCTGCGGAAGATGCTCTCGAACCAGAGCGGCGGCGACATCGATCCCGAGGCGCTGCGGGGCGCCTTCGAGGGGATGGACGGCTTCACACTCGACCCCGCGATGATGCAGACGATCATGTCGCAGCTGCAGGGCGCCTTCGGCGGCGACCCCTGGGAGAACGCGCTGCGTCAGGCTCTTTTCATCGCCAACCGCGACGGACAGGGCGTGACCGACGGATCGCGCATCTCGCTCGCCGATTCCTTCGCGCTCGCGAACCTGTGGCTCGGCGAGGCGACGACCATCTCGGAGCTCTCCGAGACCCCGACCGCGATGACCAGGGGCGAGTGGGTGGAGAAGACCCTTCCGGTGTGGAAGGAGATCGCCGATCCCGTGTCGACGAGCATCGCTGACGCGCTGACCTCGGCGCTGGACACGCAGGTGCCCGAAGAGATGCGCGGCGTGGTTCAGGGCGCAGGCCGGCTGATGCGGGGCCTGGGCGGCTCGGTGTTCGCCGCGCAGTTCGGACAGGTGCTCGGCAACCTCTCTCTCGAAGTCGTCTCCGGCGGTGACGTCGGCATCCCGGTGCTGCCCGCAGGCACCGCGGCGATCATCCCGCAGAACCTCACGGCCTTCGGCGAAGGCCTCGAGATCCCCGAAGACCAGATCGCGCTCTACCTCGCTACCCGCGAGCTCGCCTACGCGCGTCTGTACCGGCACGCGAAGTGGCTGCACCTGCACGTGATGGCGCAGATCACCGACTTCGCTCGCGGAGTCACGGTCGACGTGGACGCGCTCGAAGACGTCGCCAGCCGCCTCGATCCCTCGAACCCCGAAGAACTGCGCGCGGCGATCGAGGGCGGTGCGCTCCTGCCCGTGCAGAGCGACGCCCAGCGCGAGGCGCTCACCCGCCTCGAGAACCTCATCGCCACGATCGACGGCTGGGTCGACGTCGTGACCGCCCAGGCGACCTCTCGTCTTCCCGACGGCGCGCGCATCGCGGAAGCCGCCCGGCGCCGGCGCGCGGTCGGCGGACCCGCCGAGGACGCTCTCGGTGCCCTCGTGGGCCTCAAGCTCCGTCCACGGCGCATGCGCGAGGCCTCGGCCATGTGGCAGACGGTGACGGATGCCGTCGGCATCAGCGGGCGAGACTCCCTGTGGGACTACCCGGACCTCATGCCGACCGCCGAGGACATCGACGACCCGAGTGCGCTCGTCGCTCGCCTGCAGGCTGCCGAGCGCGGCGAGCAGCCGGCCGCCGACGAGTTCGACGAGGCCCTCGCCCGCCTGCTCGACGGTGACGACTTCTCGGAGGACGCTCCCGCCGAGGACTCGACGAACGATGCGGACGAAGACGGCGACGCCGCCCCGGAGGGCGACAGGCCGGTCTGAGCGCGAAGGTGCGGGCGGGCCGCGGATTCCGCGGACGCCCGCACCGCTCCTGCCCCGTTCGACGAGCACGGAGAAGTTGTCCACGGATGCCCGGTTCCGGCCCCGCACCGACCGCATCCTCACCACAATCGGAGAGATGCCGCTGACTCCTCCGCTCCTCACGCGTCTGCACCCGAGCTCGCCTCTGCTCTGGCGCGACGCGCACACGCTCCAGCTCGGCGACGAAGCCGGACTGCGCATCGCTGCTGACGATGCATGGGTCGAGCCGCTGCTCAGCAGACTGCGCTCCGGTTTCCGGCGCGGGGCGTTCGACGTGATCGCACACGCGGCTGGCGCGCCGCGGGAGGCGGCGCGCACGCTCCTCGCCCGCCTCGATCCGCTGTTGCTCGACGACGCCGCCCCGCCACGATCCGCCTGGGTCGAGAGCATCGGGATCGCCGACGGGCGCAGCGAGTACCGCATGCGCGAGGCGCTCGCCGACGAAGGCATCGCCCTCGTCGAGGTCGGCCGTCGGCCCGGCGTGGGCGTCGTGCTCGTCAACGGCGCTGCCGCCGCGCTGCAGTTCGCCCGGTTCCTGCGCGAGGACATCCCGCACCTGCCGGTATCTTTCGAACCCGGCCGCGTGACCGTCGGGCCGCTGGTGGTACCCGGCGCCTCGGCCTGCCTCGCCTGTCGCGACGCCCACGCGCGAGACCTCGACCCGGCCTGGCCCCTGCTGCACGCGCAGATGATCGGCCGCGACCCCGGCCCGATCCGCGCGGCGCAGGTCGCCGAGGCCGGGCGGTTGGCGGCCCTGCTCCTCGCAGACGACGAGACCGCCGACGGGCGCCTGGTGCGCGTCAGCGCGGACGGCTCGCTCGAGTGGCGTTCGGTGTCGTTTCACGAAGAATGCCGGTGCCGCGCCCCGTGGTCCCCATCTCAGCGAGGAACCGAGACGGGGAACGCTCACCCCGCCCCGCTGATCTCGACCACGACAGCGCCAGCGTTCGCGCGGCGCGCGTGACCCCCACGTAGGCCAGCCGTCGCTCTTCGTCGACCGCCTCGAACGTCGTCGCATACGAGATGGGCAGCGATCCCTCCGCCCATCCGGCCAGATACACGTGCGGCCACTCCAGGCCCTTGGCCGCGTGCAGGGTAGAGAGCGTGACGGTGCGCATCGTCGGTTCGTGCTGGTCCTTGGCCCGAGCCATCAGCGCGTCGCTGAAGCTGCGCAGGTTCGCATCCGCTCCTGCCTCCTCAGCGAGCCTCAGGATGGCGCGACGCGCCTCCCATCCGCTGCGCTGCGCTCCCCCTGCGGCCGGCGGCTCGTCGGTGAGTCCGAGCTCGCGCAGCACGCGCTGCACCCCGGGCAGGAATCCCTGCTCGCTGGGGGCGACAGCGGCGGCCCGCAGGGCGAGGATCGCCTGACGGACCTCCGGCATGGCGAAGAATCGTGTCCCGCCCAGAACGGATGTCGCGATGCCCTCGGCGGCGAGCGCCTGCTGCAGCACAGCGGACTGCGCGTGAGCGCGATAGAGCACGGCGATCTCCGACGGCGAGGCCCCCGCCTCGATGCGCGCGGAGATCGACGCGGCGATCCCCGCGGCTTCCTCCCCCTCCGTCTCGTATGCGGTGACGGTCGGCGCATCCGCGGTGAACTGCTCCCGTGCCGGTACGAGCTCCAGCGCTCCGGGCCGGCCGTGCATCAGAGCGTTGGCTGCGGTGAGGATCGGCGGCTGCGAGCGGTAGTTCGTCTCCAGACGCACCACGGTGGCGTCCGGGTGACGGCGCTCGAACTCGAGCAGGAAACGCTGCTCCGCGCCGGCGAACGAGTAGATGGTCTGGCTGGCGTCGCCGACCACGCAGATGTCGTGCCGGTCTCCGAGCCACAGCTCCAGCAGGCGGTTCTGCAACGGGGAGACGTCTTGGAACTCGTCGACCGTGAAGTGCCGGTACTGCTCGTGGACGGATGCGGCGACGCGCGGCTCCGCCTCCAGCATGCCCGCACAGGCGAGGAGCACGTCTTCGAAGTCGAGCTGGCGACGATCGTCCTTCAACGCCTCGTACCCGCGCATCAGCTCGATCAGCTGCCCCGCGTCGACCCCGCTGATCGGACGGCCGAGCGCTGCGTACTGGTCGATCGACAGCATCGACACCTTGCGCCACTCGATCTCGGAAGCGATGTCACGGAGCGTCGCGGTGCTGGGACGGAGGCGGATCGCGTCGGCCGCCTGCCCCAGCATCCGCACCTTGTTGTCGATGATGGATGGCGCGGGCGATCCGGCCAGCGTGGGCCAGAAGAAGTTCAGCTGCGCGAGCGCGGTCGCATGGAACGTGCGGGCGGCGACGCCTTCGACACCGAGCGCCCGCAGGCGACCGCGGAGCTCTCCCGCCGCTTTCGCGGTGAAGGTGACCGCCATGACGCGCGAGGGCGAGTATGCGCCGGTGTCGACGCCGTGTGCGATGCGATGCGTGATCACCCGGGTCTTTCCGGTTCCGGCTCCGGCGAGCACGACGACGGGACCACGCAACACGGATGCCGCTGCCCGCTGCCGCTCGTCGAGGGCATCGAGTGCGCTCACGCGCGATCCTCGTACCAGTCGACGATCAGCGCACGGGCGATCGACGCCGGCCCCGGAAGCCCCACCGGGCCGTGTCCGGCGAGCGCGGTGCCGATCTCGGCGCGCGTGAACCAGCGCACCTCGATGATCTCCTCGCCGTCGGCGCGCGCCGCGGACTCGTCGTCGACAACGGCACGGAAGCCGACCATGAGCGATCGGGGGAACGGCCAGGCCTGCGAGGAGACGTACCGCAGGGCGGAAAGACGCACCCCCGATTCCTCCTCGATCTCGCGATACGCGGTCGACTCGAGCGATTCCCCCGCCTCGGTGAAACCCGCGAAGCAGGAGAACATGCGCCCGCCCCAGTTGGCATTGGCGCCGAGCAGGAGCCGCTCGCCGTCTCTGCTCTCGACGGCGACGATCACGGCTGGATCCGTGCGCGGGAAGTGCTGGCGTGCGCACACGAGGCAGCGCCGCGACCATCCGCCCTGCTGCAGCTGGGTCGCCCCACCGCAGGTCGGACAGAACGGCGCGTCCCGAAGCCATCCGGCGAGGGCGATGGCGCCGATCAGGAGCTCGGACTCCTGCCCGTCGATGCGACCGCCGAGATCACGCAGGCCGAGCCAGATCTCGTCCGGGGCGGTGTCGAGCGCGTCGCTCTCCGGCGGTGCGGCGGCGAGGAGCAGCACGGTGCCGTCGGCATCGCGTCCGAGAAGAGCCCAGCTCGCCTCGACGACCTCGTCAGGGGTGACGCGCAGCAGCGCGGAATCCACGACCCTGACCCGGCCCTCGCGCACGACGATCACACGGGTCGCCGGGTCGTTTCGCAGACGATCGAGCACGTCCGGCTCCTCGCGGAGTTCGGCTGCACGATCGAGGGATGGGCGCGGAATGGTCATCGACTCCCTCTCTCACGGGCGTGGCGGAGGCGGGACCGCCCCTGAGCCGACCTACCCTGGGGGCATGGGACGCTCTCCTTTCACTCTAGCCGCGGCAGTGACCGCCGCACTGCCCGGGGCGGAGGTCACGGGTGCGCGCAGTCTGAGCGCGGATGGCGAGGGGCGATTCGACTCCGCCGTCGCCTCGCTGGCCGACGGTCGCGAGCTCGCGATACGCGTCGCGGACGACGACGAGACGGCGCGTGAACTCGCCGCCGAGGCGATCGCGCTCCGTGCGCTCACCGACGGTGCCCGTGCCATGCTGCCGTTCCGCGTGCCCGCCTACATCGGCGAGACGCGCATCGGCGACGGACGCGCACTCGTCACCGAGCTTCTGCCCGGCTTTCAGATCGAGGCCCCCTTGGTACCGCCGGGACGCGGAGCCGCGCAGTCGATGGGCGCATCGATCGCCGCCGTGCACGGCTTGCCCACCTCGGTCGTCCGCGGGGCGGGACTCGCCACGCGCACCGCGGAGGAGAGCCGCGCCGAGCTGGAGCGTCTGGTCGACACCGCCGCCGCCACCGGCCGGGTGCCTGCGCGTCTCACCGTGCGCTGGCGCGACGCCGTCGCCGACGACTCCCTGTGGCGCTTCGAGTCCACCGTGGTTCTCGGGGGGGTGCAGTCGACCTCGTTCCTGTTCGAGGACGACCCGGAGCTCGGCCCCGAGGTCGTCGGCCTCCTCGGCTGGCACGGGCTCTCGGTCGGAGACCCCGCGCTCGACCTCTCCTGGCTCTCGGCAGCACCCGACGCCGCCGCCGACGTGCACGCCGCCTATGCCGGTGCGATCGACCGTGCACCCGATGCCGGCCTCGAGGTGCGCGCTCGCCTGCTCGCCGAGCTCGAGTTCGCCCGCTGGCTGGTGCACGGCGACTCCATGCACCGACCGGACATCGTCGACGACGCGGCCGCGCTGCTCGACGCTCTCGCCGAAGGCCTGCGCACAGACGATCTCAGCATCATCGACGCCCGCACCGCCGGCGTCGACTCCGCGCTGGATGCGCTCGACCGTGTGCCGAGGGGCGCTGTCACCGAGGTGGACACCTCCATGCACACGGATGCCTACAATCCCGAAGAGCTGTGGATCGAGGTTCCGGAGGAGTCCGACTCGGCGCAGACCGACACGGAATCGGTGGAGCCGCTGCGCACGGTCGGCACGGATCGGGATCACGATGACAGCGCCCACCGCACCGAGATGCTGAACGTCGAGACGGAAGACCTCTCCGAGGCGCGGAGCATCTTCGCAGGAACCCACAGCGCCGATGTCGGCGAGGGAACACGTCCCGCCGCGACGAACGCGGCGGCCGCGTACGACGAAGACGACTCGGACGAGGCTCAGCGCGCGGCGCGTGCGGCGCTCCAGCGCTGGAAGAGCTCCTCCTCCGAGTAGACCCGGTCGCCGCGGATGATCAGGTCGTCCGCGACGTAGTACAGCGCGACGTCGATCTCGTCCAGGGGCACGTCGAAGCGTCGGTGGTATGCGAGACGGTAGAGCGCGAGCTGCAGCATCCGCTCCTCGCGCTCGGCCGCCGTCCGCGGAGCCTTGCCGGTCTTCCAGTCCACGATCTCGATGCGATCGCCGCGGTCTGCTCGCCGGTAGACGGCGTCGAGCTTGCAGATGACGATGTGGGACTCCCCCGCATCCGGCCCGGAGAGACCGGCGCCGAGGGCGAAGTCGATCTCGATCTCGACAGCGATCGGCTGCAGCCCGCCCCACTCGCTGCGCTCGAACGTCGCCTGCAGAACCGCGAGATCGGCGGCGTCGGCAGGTGCACTCGGCCCTTCGGCCGCCCCGGGGTCACCGTACGCGGGCTGTGGCGGGGCCTCGTCCTCGTCGAGCTCCCAGAGCGCCTCGTCCACACGGCTGCCGACGCCCACGAGCTCGGACCGCTGCTCCACCCAGGCGTGGAAGAGCGTGCCGAGACGGGTCTGCCGGTACGGCCGCTCCGGCATGGGCCTGACGATGGAGGACAGCGTGCCGGAGAAGTCGGTGACGTAGTCCTTGAACCGCGATGCCGGCACGCGCGTGGGCGCTTCGGCATCGGTGCCGCGCTGCCGGGCCGCACGCTCGGCCAACAGGCGGGCCAGCTCCACGGACGGTTCCGCCGTTCCGGCTCGGGCAGCATCCTCAACGGCCGCGGCTGCGGCGGAGACGAGTCCTCGTCGAGCCCCCAGCGGGTCGAGCGGCCAGCGCAGGGTGGCACCGGGGCCGTCATAGGGGTTGTCGTCGGGGTCGACCGCTTCGATGGGATCGAGACCCTGCACATCGATGGCCTCGACGAGATAGGGACTCGGCGTGCGCGGTGACTTCTGGCCTGCCCAGTGCGCACCGCTGAGGAGCAGATCGGTGCGCGCACGCGTGACCGCGACGTAGGCGAGACGCCGCTCCTCCTGCTGCTGATATGCCCTGTAGGCATCCTTGAAGCGTTTGATCGCGCCGCCCTGCGGGTTCGCCTTCGTCGCACCGCCGGACAGCGATGCCTGCGCGAGTCTCTGCCTTTTGACGGGGTCTTTCTCGTCGCCCATCGCCTCGACCGGATCCCACTCGAATCGGGGAAGCGCGTCTCTGTCGCCGCGGAGAGCGAACGGGACGACCCCGAATCCGAACCAGCCGGAGGTGTCGGAGACGCGGCTGGGGAGTTCGTCGACCACCAGCCGCACCACGGCGACGGCATCCCACTCCAGCCCCTTCGACCCGTGAATCGTCAGCAGCTGCACGACACCGGCCTCGGGCGGCTCCGGCCGCGGCATCAGCTCGTCGGTGCTCTCGGCCTTGTCGAGCCAGGCCAGCAGGCTGCCGATGCTTCCCCGATCGTCCGCGGCCAAGAAGGCGCGGACCTCGTCTGCGAAGGCACGCAGTTGCGTCGCGGCGATGCGGGCGGGCCCTCTGGTCTCGTTGGCGGCCAGCTCGATGTCGAGGCGCAGCTCGAGTTCGATCAGGCGGATCAGCTCGGGGATCGGCTGCGAGGATGCGCGGCGGAGGCGCTCCAGCATCTCTCCCGCCGCGCGCACCCGAGCCCTGCCGTCGGGGGTGATCGCCTCGAGGAGCCGGTAGTCGTCGCGCACCGCCCGCACCACGTCGACCGCGTCGATGATCGACACCGCCTCATCGGCACCGCGCGAGGAGCGCAGCCGCACGCGCACCTCCTCGGGCAGCGGCGCCATCGCGGGATCGCGCTCCGACAGCGTGCGGCCGAGGTCGTAGAGCGCGGCCATGTCGGCCACTCCGACTCCGAAACGCGGTCCGGTGAGAAGGCGGATGAGCGCCGACCCCGCGGTGGGGTCGTGCACGACCCGGAGTGTGGAGACGACATCGACCACCTCCGGCGTCGCCAACAGTCCGCCGAGACCGAGGATGCGGTGCGGGATGCCCCGCGCCGCGAGCGCCGCGGCGAAGGTCTGCATGTGCCGCTTCGACCGGAACAGGATCGCTCCGGTGTGCGCCTTACCGCCCTGTGCCTCGCCGGCGTTGCGGGCTTCGTGTGCGGCCCGGCGCTCGGCGAACCACTCCGCGACGACCGACGCCTCCTCATCGACCGTGAACGGGAACTCCACGGTCACGGTGCCCTCTCCCGCGCCCGGACGCGGTTCCAGCGGCGGCACGTCGAGCCCCGGGCGCTGGAGCGGTTCGAGCACGCGGTTGGCGATCCCGAGGATGCCGCGGTCGTTGCGCCAGCTCGTCATGAGGCTGTAGGTCTGCGCCGCACCGGTGCGGGAGAACGTGCCGGAGAAGGCGTAGAGGTTGTCGGCACTGGCTCCCCGCCACCCGTAGATCGACTGGTGCGGGTCGCCGACGGCCATCACCGCGGTGTCGCGGAAGAGTTCCGCGAGGAACCGGGTCTGGATGACCGATGTGTCCTGATACTCGTCGAGCAGCACCACCCGGTGCTGCTCGCGGAGCTCGTCGCGGACGTCGGGAGCGGACTCGACGATGTCGTAGGCACCGCCCACCTGGTCGGCGAAGTCGAGCACGCCGCGGCGCTGCTTCTCGGCGATGTAGTCGCGCACGAGGCGCGACAGCGTCGGCAGACTGAGGAGGTTCACCGCCGCCTTCTCGACATCGCCGTTGCCGCGATACGGCTCGAAGGCGAGGGCCTGATCCCGCGCGATGCGCTCAGCGAGATCGAGGTCGACACGGTGGTCGAGGGCGTCACCGGCGAGCCTCTGCACGGCATCGATGACCGTGCCGAGCGCGAACTCGATGTTCTCCAGCTCGGGGAGGTCGCTGCGCAGCACGACTTCCCGTGCCAGCATCCAGGAGGCGGCCTGACTGAGCATCGCCACGTCGGGATCCCGTCCAATGCGCGCTGCGTGTTCGCGCACGATCCCGTCGGCGAAGGCGTTGTACGTCGAGACACGGGGCCGGATCATCAGCTCTTCCGCGGCACGCGGGGTCGCCGGATCCCACCCGGTTCCCCGGTGCGCGGCGATCTCATCGAGCACGTGTGCGCGCACCAGCTCGCGCTGACGGCCGGGTGCAGCCTCCTCGACCCTGCGCAGTGATCCGTCGGCGACGATCTCCGCCAGATGCGGGAGCAGGCCGCGGCGACCGTACTCGTCGATGACCGCGAGACGATGACCGATCCGCTCCGCGAGCTCGCCTGCGGCCTTGCGGGTGAAGGTGAGACCGAGGATCTCGTCGCGGCGCACGTGCCCGTTGGCGACGAGCCACACCACACGTCCTGACATCGTCTCGGTCTTGCCGCTGCCCGCACCCGCGACCACGAGAGCAGGCTCAGGCGGCGCCTCGATCACGCGTTGCTGGGCCGGCGTCGGCGATGGCTGCCCCAGTGCGGCGGCGATGTCGGTGGCCGAGATCCCCTCGCCACCCTGCTCCGCCCGGTTCCACCCCGTCACGAGCTCACCGCCGGCACCGTGTGGATACGGCACGGATGCACCCGACGCTGTGTGTCGGCGCAGTGCGACTCGACCTGAGCGGTGAAGCTCGACGCCGACATGCCGCGGGCCGCATCCGCGACGCGCAGCAGGAAGGCCGAGCGCGACTCGTCGTCCAACGTGTGCTGATGGGCGATGCGGTAGTCGCTCTTGGCAAGGGTCTTGGAGACGATCACGAGCCGTGCTCCCGCCAGTGACGACGGCGGCGCCCCCTCGACCAGCCCCTGCTGCACGGCGACCTGATAGGCGGCCAACTGCGCATGCGCGAGCACGCCCGAGTCGGATTCGGGATCGTTCTTGCCCGTCTTCAGATCCACCACGACCGTGGGCCCGTCCGGACCTCCCGACATCCGCTCCCAGCCGCGACCTCGCGCCGCGGGGTGCTCGCCCGCTCCGGGCGGGTAGGCCTCCACCCGGTCGATGTAGCCGTGGATGATCGCCTGATTCGCCCGGTCCTCCCCCACCTCGTGGACGGTGGGAACGGCGTCGTCGGCCGACTCCGCCACGTCGACGGCGAAGCGGAACTCGACCTCGCTGCCGATCACCCGCCCACCCTCGCGGCGCACATCACCCAAGTAGGTGTGCAGCCGATCCACGAGCAGGTCGGCGCGACGGCGCTCCTTGCGCCCGATCCACTCGGTCTCGAAATCGAGCTCCGGCCAGTGCTCGGCCACGATCGCGCGCATCTTCTCGAGATCTCCCTCGGGAACCCGCTCCATCGCCTCGTGCACGATCGTCCCGATGCCGGCCGTGGGCGGCATCACCGTGTCACCGCCGAGAGCCGAGACCACCCAGTTGAGACCGCATTCCTCATACGACTCCATCTTCGAGGGTGAGACCCGCGCCCCCGTGACGGCGAGATCGCGCAGCGGCGCCGCGGTCGAGGGAGGGGTCATCCCGTACCAGTCCGCCGGATCCGCCCCCGGCACGCCCTCACGCGCGAGAACGGCGAGCTGCGCCGCGGCGGCCCGCCGCACCGGCTCGGCTGACACCGTGGTGAGGGTGCGCCGGTGGCGGGCGACGAGTCCGCGCAATGTGAGCGGGTGCTCCGCCGACGCGTGCCGCTCCGGAGGTTCAGGGGCGGGCAGGAAGCCGAAGAACGGACTGGGCGTCAGGTCGTCGTCGTCCACCGCCGTGATCAGGAGACGGTCGCGCGCACGCGACACGGCGCGGACGAACAGCCGGAGCTCGTCGTGCAGCGCCGCACGTCGACGATCCAGGGCTCCCGGAGGCTCGATGAGGGTCCCCGTGCGCGCAGCCTGGATCGCGTCGGGCAGGCGCCAGGTCTGCAGCAGACCGCCGCGCAGACGCACGTTCGGCCAGATGCCGTCCTGCACACCGGCGACCACGACCGCGTCGAACTCCGTACCCAGAGCGGTGGCGGGGGTCAGCAGCGTGACCTTCCCCGGCCGGTCGGGTGTCGACAGCGAATCCTCGGGGACCTCGCTGTCGAGGATGTCCCGCACGAAGACCTCGGGCTTCTCGTTCGGTGTGCGCTCGACGAAGCGCTTCGCCGCGTCGAACAGGGAGACCAGCGCATCGAGAGAACGGGCCGTCTCCGCCCCCGTCGGCAGCAACGAGATCTCACGCCAGGCGATCTGCAGACGCCTGCCGTCGACGGCCCTGGCCTGATCCCACACCCGCCAGAGCAGGTCGTGGATCGTCTCTCCCGCCGCCGCGCCACGGGCCAGCGCTTCGATCACCAGCGCGAAACGCTCGGCCGTGCGCGACTCCGGGGCGTCGATGAGGGTGAGGTCCGCCGGATTCGCCATGGCCCGCCGCAGCAGCTCGCGCGCCGGCGTCGATCCCCCCTGTTCGAGTTCGACGTGGCGGAGTCGGGCACGCAGCCGCCGCAGGCCGATCGCGTCCATCCCTCCGAACGGGGTGCGCAGCGCCTCCTCGAGGGCTTCCGACGTGCGCTCCTGGACCGGGGTGAGCGCCAGGCGCACGATACCCACGATGTCGCGCACGATGCCCTCGCTGCCGAGCGGGCGTTGCACACCGGCCGCACGCGTCGGGATCTCCCTGGCGGCGAGTTCGGTCTCCAGCGTCGTCACCTGCCGCGTGTCGTGGGCGATGACCGCCATGCGATCCCACCGGATGCCGTCGGAGAGGTGCCACTCGCGCATCACTCCGGCTATGCGATCGAGTTCTTCGTAGGGAGACGGGGCCACGAACGTCGACACCCCGGCCTCGACCTCTTCGGCCGTCACGGGCACGGGGGCGCGCCGATGCTCGACCCGGCCCGACACACCGATCGCCTGGGTCACCGTGCGGGTGAGAGCGGTGAGCGCCGGACGCTGGCGGTGCGGCCCGTCGAGCACGTGCACCTCTCCCAGAACCCCGGCGAGCTGTGCGAACAGCTCGGGGCTTGCTCCGCGGAACGAGCCGGAGGAGATGTCGGGATCACCGAAGGCCAACACGGCGATCCCCCGGCTGCGCAGGGCCTTCACGACGGCGATCCCCCCACGCGTGAGCTCCTGCGCGTCGTCGATGAGCACCACGCGCAGAGGCGCGAGCGGGCCGAGGGCGGCCGTCTCGGCCGTGTGCAGGATGGTGCTCGCCTCGCTCAGCAGGTCGGCGGCGTCACGGTGGGCCGACCGGAGCGCGTCGAGCACCGCGCGGTACTCCACGAGGAACTCCGCCGTCGCCGCCCACACCTCGTTGCCCGATGCTCGCAGCTCCGCGGCGTCGACACCGATCTCCGTGCACTCGGCGAGGAATGCGCGCAGCTCCGAGCGGAACCCCTTCGACGCCCGCACCGAAGGGCTCAGCGCATCCGGCCACGGGATGCGTCCGTCTTCCGCATCGCCGCTGAGCAGCTCGGCGATGATCCGGTCCTGGTCGGCACCCGTCAGCAGCGCCGGCGGCTCCGCTCCCTCTCTCACCATCGCTCCACGCACCAGCTGGAAGGCGAAGGAGCCGAGCGACCGAGCCAGTGGCCCGGGCGTCGCCTGGCCGATGCGCACGCCGATCCGGTCGCGCAGAGCGGTCGCCGCCTGACGGTTCGGCGTGAGCGCGAGCACCTGCTCCGGGCGGAGCGCCTCGGCATCGAGCAGGTGCACGATCCGGTCGATCAGGGTGCGCGTCTTACCGGTTCCCGGGGCGCCGATGATGACTCCGGATGCCGTCGGCTCCGCGGCGATCACAGCGCGCTGAGCAGTATCCGGTGTCATGCCTCCACGCTATCCGGACGCGCGGACATCGCCGTCCGCACCCGCCACGCTCACTCGCGTGACCGCGGCCCGTCCGCCTGTGCGCTCACGGCGAAACCGGGCGCCACCGCCGATCCCGCCCCGTGCTCGCGGGGTAGAGTTGGCGCAGTCCCCGAACTTCAAGGAGCACGCGTGGAAATCCGCATCGGCATCATCAACACCGGCCGTGAACTGAGCTTCGACACCGGCGCAAGCGCGGAAGAAGTCCGCACCCAGGTCGCCGCGGCGCTCGAGCAGAGCGCATCGCACGTGAGCTTCGCCGATGTGAAGGGCAACTCCTACATCGTCCCGACCGCGAACCTCGCCTACATCGAACTGGGCACCGAGGAATCGCGCCGCGTCGGCTTCGTCGCCTGACCCGACGATGTACATCCTCCTCGCACTCATCGGCGCGTGCGCTCTGGGAATCGCCGCGCACTTCCTGATCGGTGACCGTGAGCTGCGCGGCGTCGCACTGACTCCGTCGATCGCGACCGCCGTCTCGGCGATCACGTACACGGCCCTGCAGTGGGCAGGCGTCGGCGAGGACAGCATCTGGCTGTGGCTCGCGAGCGTGCTGGGAGCGCCCATCGTCGCGGCGCTGGTGACCGTGACCCTCACCAGGCTCCGCAAGCGCTCCGACGCTCAGAACCGGGCAGCGCTCGGCATCTGACCCGCCGGGCTCCGCCTGCGATCGGACGGGACGGTTCGAGCGAATCGTCCGCTACGACGCGAGTCCCATCGCGTCCATCCGTCGCGCGTGCGCGCCCATGAGCTCGGTGTACACCGGCTCGATGCGCTCCTCGTCGACGTCGAGGCGCTCCGGCCGCAGCGCGGAGCGGCACACGAGGATCGTGTCGCCGACCAGGCGGCGGGCCCACATCGACAGGAGCGATCGCCACTCCTCGTCGCTCTCGATGGTCTCCTGAACGATGGCGACGATCTCGTGCCGAGCGTCGTCCTCACGGAGGATCTCCGCCACGCGGCGCCCGGTGTCCCCGTAGCTGGAGGCCAGCGCGAGGTAGAAGTCGTCGAGCATCCCGGCGGTGATGTACACCGCCAGCAGCGTCTCCCTGGGGCGCGCGCCGATGGTCTTGCGGCGGAAGGCGTCGAGGTTCTCCCGGAACGGGAGCATCAGCTGCGTCGGGTCGTCCCCGCGCTCGGCGATGAGGTCGACGATTCCTCGGTGCTTGGTCAGAGCGGCTCCGGCGGCGCGCGAGAGCGACTCCTTCTCGGAGAGCTCGGGCGTGGCCCGGATGAGGCGCGTCAGCGTCTCGAAATAGCCCAGCTGCAGATAGGCGGCCTGACCGAGGAAGCGGTTGAGCTCGGGGGCGAGTTCGGCGAAGTCGATGCGCGTCGCATCCCCCTGATCGCCTCTGCTGCGCAGGGCCAGAGTGCGTCGCGGCGCGTCGTCGCGCTGCCAGAACCACTTAACCACGAGGTCGTCCTCCCGAGTCCACCACGTCGTTCACAATACTCGTGCCGGACCCACCTTCCTGGCCGATACCACCCCTCGGGTAGGCTGGGCGTGTCCCCGCCGTCGGAGCGGGGCCCCGCGCCTGTGGCACAAGAGACGGCGTGGATCCGTTAACGTGGCGATCCCACAGGGTCGCCGGACAGGCAATCTGAATAAAGTGACAACTTTCGCCGATCTCGGCATCGACCAGGACATCGTCGACGCACTCGCCGCCAAGGGCATCGTCGACGCGTTCCCCATCCAGGAGCAGACCATCCCCCTCGGCCTTCCCGGCCAGGACATCATCGGTCAGGCCAAGACGGGAACCGGCAAGACCTTCGGCTTCGGCATCCCCGTCGTCCAGCGCCTCGGCAAGGACCCGGAGCACGGGGTCAAGGCGCTCATCGTCGTCCCCACGCGCGAGCTCGCAGTCCAGGTGTACGAAGACATCGACCTGCTCACCAGCAACCGCTCGACCAGCGTCGTGGCGATCTACGGCGGCAAGGCCTACGAGGGGCAGATCGACCAGCTCAAGGCGGGCGCGCAGATCGTCGTCGGCACGCCGGGGCGACTGATCGACCTCGCGGGCCAGCGCCTGCTCGACCTCTCGAACGCGACCGAGGTCGTGCTGGACGAGGCCGACAAGATGCTCGACCTCGGCTTCCTCGCCGACATCGAGAAGATCTTCCAGAAGGTTCCGGCCGTCCGCCACACGCAGCTGTTCTCTGCGACCATGCCCGGCCCGATCGTGGCCCTCGCACGTCGCTTCATGACGAACCCGATCCACATCCGCGCGAGCGACCCCGACGAGGGTCTCACGCAGGCCAACATCAAGCACCTCGTGTACCGCGCGCACTCGATGGACAAGGACGAGGTCATCGCCCGCATCCTGCAGGCCGAGGGTCGCGGCAAGACCGTCATCTTCACGCGCACCAAGCGCGCGGCGCAGCGCCTCGTCGATGAGCTGGGCGACCGCGGCTTCAACGTCGGCGGTGTGCACGGCGACATGGGCCAGGACCAGCGTGAGCGTTCGATGGCCGCGTTCAAGGCGGGCAAGCGCGATGTCCTCGTGGCCACCGATGTGGCCGCCCGAGGCATCGACGTCGACGATGTGACGCACGTCATCAACCACACGATCCCCGACGAGGACAAGACCTACCTGCACCGCGCCGGCCGCACGGGCCGCGCGGGCAAGACCGGCATCGCCGTCACCTTCGTCGACTGGGAGGACCTGCACAAGTGGGCCCTGATCAACCGGGCGCTCGAGTTCGGCCAGCCGGAGCCCATCGAGACCTACTCGTCGAGCCCGCACCTGTACGAGGACCTCAACATCCCCCAGGGCACCAAGGGCCGACTGGTGTCGGCACCCAAGACCGAGTCCGTCAAGACCGAGCGCACCCGTCGCCCGGAGCGCGCGGCCGATGCTGCTGCCGAGGGCACCGACGAGAGCGGCACGCGCCGTCGCCGCCGCCGTCGCAACAGCACGACCCCGGTCGGATCGACCTTCACCGAGGGTGCAGCGGAGCCCGCATCGGGCGAGGGACATTCCGCGCCGTCAGCCGACCGCGGTGCCGAGGGCGCAGGAACGCATGACGGCGCCGGCAAGGAGCACCACGACGGCAAGCCGGCACCGGCACGTCGTCGCCGCCGTCGCCGCGGCGGTTCCGGCGCAGGCGCGGCTCCCGTCACCGGAGCCTGAGCTTCGACCGAAAGGGCGCATACGTCCGGTTCACACCGGCGTATGCGCCCTTTCCCGTGCGCGCGCGGCGCGGCGCGATGGTCAGGGAACGCGCGGGGCGATGCCGGTGCCGCGCGCCAGGAGCCTGGCGACCATCTCATCGGCTGTGGTGTTCTCGCCGGGACGGTTCGGCTTGCCGGTGCCGTGATAGTCGCTGGAGCCGGTGACGATGAGGTCGTGCTTCGCGGCGATCTCACGCAGCATCCTCTTGCCCGACTCCGTGTTCTCGCGATGCTCGATCTCGAACCCGCCGAGGCCGGCGTCGATGAGCCGCTCGATGAACGGCACCGGCATCATGCGGTCGCGGCCCGCCGTCACGGGGTGGGCGATGATCGCCACTCCCCCGGCCTCGGTGATCAAGCGCACCGCGGTGATCGGATCGGGCGCGTAGTGCGGCTCGTAGTACCCCTCCCGCGGATGCAGGATGCCGTCGAACGCCTCCGTCCGATCCCGCACGATCCCCCGCGCGACGAGAGCGTCGGCGATGTGAGGGCGTCCGACCGTCGCGTCGAGCGTCGTCTGAGCGACCACATCGTCCCAGTGCAGGTCGTAGTCGCGCCCGATGTTGCGCACGATGCGCTCGGCACGACCGATCCGGTCCCCCCTGATGCGATCCGTCTCGGCGCGCAGCGCCTCGTCCTGCGGGTCGAAGAGATAGCCGAGCACGTGCACGCTGCGCCATTCGTGCTTCGCGGAGAGCTCCATCCCCGGGATGAACGTCATCCCGAGGGCGACGGCGGCATCTCCCGCCTCGGCCCATCCGGTGGAACGGTCATGATCGGTGAGCGCGAGCGTGCGCACCCCGTGCGCGTGCGCCTGCGCGACCACCTCGGCGGGCGACTCCGTGCCATCGGAATGGTTGGAGTGCAGGTGCAGGTCGGCGGGACCGGCGAACCCGTGGGACGAAGTGGCCATCCTCCGAGCGTACCGAGCGTCGCCCGGTGCAGGCGCCGAGGCGCACGGAGGCGGATGTCGAGGCAGGGACTTCACAGGCGGCGCTCCTAGGCTGGAGGGGATGTTTCGTCTCCTGGGGATCCTGTTCACCGTGCTGCTCGCGATCGCGACGGCGATCGTCGTGTGGCCGCAGTTCTTCCGTCTCGAGCAGACCTACCCGTTCGCACAGCTCGTGTCGGCGCGCGGCCTCGTGCTCGGCGGATTCCTCGTGGTCGCGGTCCTCGCGCTCCTGCTGCTGTTCGCCCGCCCGCTGCGTGGATTCGCCGCCTCCGTGCTGATCGTCGCCCTGCTCGGTGCCGGCGCGACGGCGGCCATCGGCGCCACCCGCGGCTTCGGCGGCTCCGACCTCCCGGAGAAGACCGAGGGCAGCGTCAGGGTGCTCACGTGGAACACAGCGGGTGAAGCCGTACCCGCCGAGGTGATCGCGCAGCGGATCCTCGATCAGGGTGCCGACATCGTCGCCCTCCCGGAGACCACCGAAGCTGTCGGCGAGCGCATCGCTATCATGCTGCGGGAGCAGGGGCATCCGATGTGGGTGCACCACGTGCAGTTCCGCCCCGATGTGCAGGACGGTCCGCAGTCATGGCAGACCACCGTGTTGGTCGCCCCCGACCTCGGTGAGTACTCCGTGATCGAGTCGGCGAAGGACGGCACGAGCAACACCGGCTCGGTGCCCAGCGTCGTGCTGATGCCGATCGACGGCTCCGGCCCCACCATCGTCGCCGTGCACGCGGTGGCCCCGCGCATGGAGGAGATGCAGCAGTGGCGCAGCGACCTCCAGTGGATCGCCGACCAGTGCCCCCAGGGCGACTTCATCCTGGCCGGTGACTTCAACGCGACGATCGACCACATGGCTCCGCTGGGCGTGGAAGGCGGCGACATCGGCTACTGCCGCGATGTCGCTTCCCGCACCGGCAACGGGCTCACCGGCACCTGGCCGAGCTCTCTGCCCGCGCTGGCGGGCGCGCCGATCGATCATGTGATGGCATCGCAGAACTGGTCTCCGACGGGATCCGTCGTGCTCGATGACGCCGGGGGGAGCGACCACCGCGCCCTGGTCGTGCAGCTGGAGCCCGCCGGCTGATTCCCGCGCCAGCCCGCCAGGTGACAGACTGGAGGGATGAGCACTGGAGAGCGCGACACGATCGCAGAGCCCACCGTCGAAGCGTCTGTCGAGAACGGCACCACCAACCGCAAGCAGCCCTTCCCCCAGGGCTTCCTCGACACCATCTCGACCGGTTGGGCCGAGCGTCCCGAGACGCTCCCCTCGCCGCGCGCACAGGCGCCCTACGCCGCGGTGCGGCGCGCAGCCGTCTCCGCCGCCTTCCCCGGCAAGCGTCTCGTGATCCCCGCCGGCTCGCTCAAGCAGCGCAGCAACGACACCGACTACGTCTTCCGCGCGCACTCGGCCTTCGCGCACCTCACCGGCTGGGCATCGGATGCCGAGCCCGATTCGGTGCTCGTCTTCGCCCCCACCGAGGGTGGTCACGACATCACGCTCTTCTTCCGTGAGCGCGCCGACCGCACGACGACGGAGTTCTACGCCGACGCCACGGTCGGAGAGTTCTGGATCGGTCCGCGCCCGTCCCTCGCCGGTGTCGCAGCCGACCTCGAGATCGCGACCGCGCACCTGGACCAGTTCGAAGCCGTCGAGGGCGCGCTCGTGCTCGACGAAGACGAGACCCTCACACGATTCGTGTCGGAGCTGCGCCTCGTCAAGGACGAGTTCGAGATCGCCGAGATGCGCCGTGCCGTCGAGATCACCGCGAAGGGCTTCGACGACATCATCCGCGAGCTCCCCGCGGCGACGGCGCACGCACGGGGCGAGCGTGTCGTCGAGGGCGTCTTCCACCGCCGTGCGCGTGAAGACGGCAACGGCGAGGGGTACGACACGATCGCCGCCTCCGGCCCACACGCCTGCTACCTGCACTGGACGCGCAACGACGGCACCGTGGTCCCCGGCGATCTGATCCTGGTGGATGCGGGCGTCGAGGCCGACAGCCTGTACACCGCCGACATCACCCGCACGCTGCCCGTCTCCGGAACGTTCACCGAGGTGCAGCGACGGGTCTACGAGACGGTGCGCGAGGCCGCCGACGCCGCGTTCGCCGCCGCCCGGGTCGGGGTGCGCTTCCGCGACGTGCACGGCGCCGCCATGAAGGTCATCGCCGAGCGCACGGCCGAGTGGGGCCTGCTGCCCGTCACCGCCGAAGAGGCCCTGGACGCCGACAAGGGCGGCCAGCACCGTCGGTACATGGTGCACGGCACCTCGCACCACCTCGGCATCGATGTGCACGACTGCGCGCAGGCCCGTCGCGAGATGTACTACGACGGCATCCTCGCACCGGGCATGGTCTTCACGATCGAGCCCGGACTGTACTTCCAGATCGACGACCTCACGGTGCCGGCCGAACTCCGCGGCATCGGCGTGCGCATCGAGGACGACATCGTGATGACCGAAGACGGCCCCGTGAACCTCTCGGCCGGCATCCCCCGCACCGCCGACGAGGTCGAGGCCTGGATCGCGCGACTGCAGAGCTGACGCCGATGTTCGGATTCGTCAACTTCTTCGCCATCATCCTGGTCTACGGTCTCGCCGCGCTCGTCCTTGGTGCCGTCATCTACTTCGCCGTTCTTCTCGCGCTCAAGTCGCACACGCGATGGGTCGACCAGGGCAAACAGGGGCGGGCTCGGCCGTTCTGACGATGCACGAGGCTGCGCACACGGTCGACCTCGCGCTCGCGCGCGAGTTGATCGCCGCGTCGTTCCCCGAACACGGCGATGCGGTGCTCCGCCCTGTCGCCACCATCGGGACGGTGAACACGATCGTCCGTGTCGGGGAGGATCTGGTCGCCCGCTTCCCTCTCCTCCCCGTCGCACGGGCGGAGGCGGAGGCGGAGGCCGCGTCGATGACCGCGCTCGCGGTGAGCAGCCCCTTCCCGGCACCGCTGCCTCGCGGCGTGGCCGACGGCAGCGCAGCCTTCCCCTCGGCCTGGTCGCTGCAGACCTGGCTCACCGGCGAGACCGCCGGTTCCACCGCGCAGGCGGCATCCGTGTCGCTGGCCGAGGACCTGGTGACGCTGATCCGGGGGCTGCGGGCGACCGAGGTCGAGGATCGGGTCTTCGACGGCCGTGGCCGCGGAGGTACTCTCACCGACCATGACGGATGGGTGGCCGAGTGCCTGCACAGGAGCGGGCATCTTCTCGACACCGACCGCGCCACCCGACTCTGGACGGCGCTGCGTTCCCTGCCATCGGACGGCCCGGACGTGATGAGTCATCGTGACCTCACGCCGTTCAATCTTCTGGTCCGTGAAGCCGACCGCGTCACCCGACTGGTGGGGGTTCTCGACGGCGGCGGCTTCGGGCCCGCCGATCGGGCGCTCGACCTGGTCAGCGCCTGGCATCTGTTCGACGCTCCCGCCCGCGCTGTGCTGCGCGACGGAGTGGGGGTGAGCGACACCGAATGGCTGCGAGGCGCGGCGTGGGCCTTCCAGCAGGCGATCGGGCTCGGCTGGTACTACGAGCAGTCGAATCCCCCGATGAGCACGCTGGGGCTCACGACGCTGCGGCGCCTGCTCGACGACCAGGAGCTGGCGACGCTGGATCGGTGACGTCGGCGCGGTGACGTGCTCAGCGATCGATGAACTCGGCGACGATCGGCGCGAGCGACGCCCCGATCTCTGCCGCGGGGCGCTTGTGCCCCTTGACCTCGAAGGTGTGGCCGGCACCCTCGACCCAGACCACGCGCGCATCCTGGCAGCTCGCGACGGCCTCCTCGAACTGGGCGATCGGCTGGATGAACGGATCGTTCGTCCCCTCGACGAACAGCTGCGGGACCGTGATGCCCGGCAGATGCTCGATGCGCGGCTTCTCCGGCCGCCCCGGCGGATGCAGCGGATAGCCGAGGTAGGCGAGCCCGTCGACGAGCATGCCCTCGGCGACCGCCATCGACGCCATGCGTCCCCCATACGACTTCCCGGTCGCCCACAGGCTCGCTGAGGGGGCGGACTCTCGTGCGAAGGCTGCGACGGCGTTCCAGGTGGCGATCGCGTGCGCGGCAGGTCCCGGCATCCGTCGTCCCTGCTCCACGTACGGGAAGTTGAAACGCAGGGTCGAGAAGCCGCTCGCACCGAGCGCTTCGACGTAGCCCGTGAGGAACGGGTGGTCCTTGCCGGTACCCGCGCCGTGCGCGACGATCACCGTCGCCCCGTTGTCACCGGGGGTCCAGTCTGCGGAGACGACAGTGGGACCGTTCGAGAGTTCGACCGGGATCTGGACCATCAGACGGAGAGTGCGCAGATCGCCGTCATGCCCGCTCGCCCTGGATGCCGTCCGCATCGGGGGCGGCATCGGGCTCGACCGGCGTCACCGTCGACGCAGCGGCAGTCCCGGCTTCCGGCGTCGCACCGGATTCCGGTTCGGCGACGGGCTCGGCCACCGGGTCGGCGGGACGCGGCGGAATGACGGGCTCTTCGGGAGAGGGAGCGGGGGCGGTCGCACCGGGCGTGATCCGCTCACCGTAACGCGGCGGCTCATCGAGGTTGACCGGGGGGCGCACCGGGGCGACCTTGTTGGCGCCGAGCACCTGGCGGGCCTTGCCCAGCGATGTGGACAGGACCGTGACCTCGTAGTGGTCGGCCGCGAACTGCGTGACGCTCGCGAAGTCACGACGACGACGGACGATCGCGTACGTGACGAGGCTCAGGAGCATGCCGACCGCGACGCCGATGAGGACGAAGCCCAGGAAGAGCTGGATCGGAACCTCGGGGTTGCCCAGCACGAGGATGGCGGCGAGGAACAGGCCGATCAGCACGCCGTTGATCGCTCCGGAGCGCGCGGCGGCCGCGTAGCCGAGCTTGCCGGTCACACGCTCCACGGTGCGCACGCTCTGTCCGACGATGGCGATGTCGCGCGCGGGCACCTCCCCGGCGATCAGCTTCGAGACCGTCTTCTGCGCGCTCTCGTAGTCGCGCATCGACGCGACGATCTCGCCGGTGTCTGTGCCGCTCGCGGGCCGGTTCAGCATGCTCATCCGGCTATTCTTCCACGCGCACCGTCGGACGGCCCGAGGCGCGACCATCCCGCCGCAGACCTGAGCCGCCGACTACTCTGGAGAAGTGAGCACACAACGGGTTTTCGCCGCGCGCCTCGCCGGGTGCGCCGTCTTCGATCCCGTCGGCGACCGGCTCGGCAAGGTCCGGGATGTCGTCGTCGTGTACCGAAGTACCGCGGCGCCCCGCGTCATCGGTCTGGTCGTGGAGATCCCGGGACGCCGACAGGTGTTCCTCTCCATCGGACGCGTCACCTCGATCCGCGCCGGCCAGGTCATCAGCACGGGTCTGATCAACGTGCGACGGTTCTCTCCCCGCGCCGGCGAGGTGCGGGTGCTCGCCGAGATGCTCGGGCGACGCGTGAGCTTCGTCGACGGCAGCGGCACCGCGGTGATCGAAGACATCGCGATCGAGCCGAACCGCCTCGGCGAATGGGCGATCAGCCAGCTGTTCCTCCGCCGCCCGAAGACCAGCGCCTCCCCGTTCGCGAAGGGACCGACGACTTTCGCGGGGTGGAGCGAGGTCACCGAGCAGCGCGCGCCCGGCGAGTCGCAGTCGGCCGAGCAGCTCGTCGCCTCGTACTCCGAGCTGCACGCCGCCGACCTCGCCAACACGCTCCTCGACCTTCCGCAGCAGCGCATGATCGAGGTCGCCGAGGAGCTGTCGGACGACCGCCTCGCCGACGCCCTCGAGGAGATGCCGGAAGACGAGCAGGTGCACATCCTCGACCGGCTGGGCGACGAGCGCGCGGCCGACATCCTCGACCAGATGGAACCGGACGATGCGGCCGACCTTCTGGCCCAGCTGGCCCCGGACCGTCTCGAGCAGCTCCTCGAACTCATGGAGCCGGAGGAGGCCGAGGACGTCAGGATGCTGCTGCGGTACGGACCCGACACCGCCGGCGGTCTGATGACCCCCGAGCCGATCATCCTGTCGGCCGATGCCACCGTCGCCGAGGCGCTGGCCCTGATCCGCCGCCATGAGCTGCACCCCGCGCTGGCCGCCGCGGTGTTCGTGACCCTCCCGCCGTTCGAGACCCCCACCGGGCGCCTGCTCGGGCTCGTGCACTTCCAGCGGATGCTGCGCTACCCGCCGCACGAGCGGCTCGGCGCCATCCTCGACGACAGCCTCGAGCCCGTACCCGTCACCGCATCCGCCGCCGAGGTGGCGCGACTGCTGGCGAGCTACGACCTCGTCTCGCTCCCGGTGATCGATGCGGCGCACCGCCTCGTCGGAGCGATCAGCATCGACGACGTGCTGGACTACCTGCTCCCGGACGACTGGCGCTCGCACGACAGCGACGACAGCTCCCCCGCGAAGGAGATGCGCTGATGGCCCGGTCCCCGCGCCTCGACGCACCGGGCCGCACCACCACCCGCCCCAGGGCGACTTCTCGCGACCGCTTCGGGCGCTTCACCGAGTGGGTCGCTCGTGCGATGGGTACGCCAGCCTTCCTGCTGATCCTCAGCCTCTTCTGCGTGGTCTGGATCCTCTGGAACACGTTGATGCCCGACGAGCTGCGCTTCGACGACGCCGCCCTCGGATTCACGGCGTTGACTCTCATGCTCTCCCTGCAGGCCTCGTACGCCGCACCGCTCATCCTGCTCGCGCAGAACCGCCAGGACGACCGCGACCGGGTGCAGATCGAGCAGGACCGGCAGCGTGCCGAGCGCAACCTCGCCGACACCGAGTACCTCGCCCGAGAGATCGTCGCGCTGCGGATGTCGCTCGAAGAGCGCAACTCGCAGGCCGTCACCCGCGACGTGCTCAGGCAGGAGCTCAAGGCACTTCTCGCCGAGCTCGAAGACGCGCCGGACAAGACCCGACCCGGCACCGCCTCATGACGGCGGCCGAGCGCGTCCGATCGGCCGTCGCCGCCGTGACGGATCCGGAGCTGCGCCGACCCATCGGTGAGCTCGACATGGTCCGCGAGATCTCCGTCGACGGCGACCGCGCCCACGTCGGCATCGTGCTGACGATCGTGGGGTGCCCCGCGGCGGCGAGGATCGAAGCCGATGTGCGCGATGCGGCCGCATCCGTTCCCGGCATCACCGAGGTCGAGGTCGAGGTCGGCGTGATGACGCCGGCCGAGCGCAAGGCGCTCACCGAGAAGCTCCGCGCGGGCAGACCTGCACGACATATGCCGTTCGGCCCGGACTCGCTCACGCGTGTGATCCTCGTCTCCAGCGGTAAGGGCGGCGTGGGCAAGTCGACGGTCACGGCCAACCTCGCCGTCGCCCTCGCCGATCAGGGACTGTCCGTCGGCCTCGTCGATGCGGATGTGCACGGGTTCTCGATCCCCGGGCTCCTCGGCATCCCGGCGGGTACCCAGCCGACCCGCATCGACGACCTGATGCTCCCCCCGGTCGCGCATGGCGTGAAGACGATCTCGATCGGGATGTTCCTCCGCGACGGCGAGTCCGTGGTGGCGTGGCGCGGACCGATGCTGCACCGCACGGTGTCGCAGTTCCTCACCGACGTCTTCTTCGGGGATCTCGATGTGCTCCTGATCGACATGCCGCCGGGAACGGGCGACATCGCGATCTCGATCGGCCAGCTCCTCCCCCATGCGGAGGTGCTCGTCGTGACCACCCCGCAGACCGCCGCGGCCGAGGTCGCCATCCGCAGCGGTCTCGTCGCGCGTCAGACCGGTCAGCGCGTGATCGGAGTGATCGAGAACATGGCGGCGTACACGCTCCCCGACGGCACCCTGATCGATCTGTTCGGCTCCGGCGGGGGCGCAGCCGTCGCCGAGGCGCTCTCCGAGCCGGGAGCGACGGTCCCGCTGCTCGCCTCGATCCCCCTCAGCCC
Source organism: Microbacterium maritypicum (assembly GCF_008868125.1). Taxonomy (NCBI): domain Bacteria; kingdom Bacillati; phylum Actinomycetota; class Actinomycetes; order Micrococcales; family Microbacteriaceae; genus Microbacterium; species Microbacterium maritypicum. The sequence goes on along the minus strand of NZ_WAAQ01000001.1, from coordinate 1,135,730 downwards.
CGCTCTGCGTCAGGGCGGAGACGCGGGAGAGCCGATCGTCGGCGGCGGGACGACCGATGCCGCGGCCGCGACGATCCGCGACCTCGCGGCCACCCTCGCCCGGCAGGGCAGGGGCCTCTCCGGTCGATCGCTGCCGATGTCGCTCGGCTGAGCGCGTGGGAGGATGAACGAGTGTCCCCACGCTCCCTGACCGTCGACGAGAGCCTGCTGCGACGGATGGCGCGCGACGCCGCGATCTATTCGCTGACCCGCCCGTCCGCCCTCGTGATGTGGTTCGCCCTCGCCGGTGCGCTGGTGCTCAGCATCCTCAATCTCAGCGCCCCCGTGTCACCGGGGGAAGAAGCCCCGTTCGCCGCGGGCTGGATGCCCGTGATCATCGCCGGGCTCGCCGGCTTCGCCGTCTTCATGTCCATCTCGGGCGCCCGAACGGCCGTGCGGATCGCGATGCCGGTGGAGCAGGTGGTGTGGGTGGCCCTCGAGGACGACAGGCTGCAGGTGGGCAGCGGTCGCCGTCGATCCGACATCGACTACCGCACGTTCCAGAAGATGCACGTGGGCAAGGACGCCGTGCTGCTGAAGCTGCGTGACGCCGCGGTCGCCACTGCGATCCCCCGTGCCCTGCTCACGGACGACGACATCGCGACTCTCCGCTCCAAGATCTCCTAGCTCTCCCAGACCTCAGGCGACGACCTCCGAGGCTCAGGGCCGTCGACGCGACGACGCCGGGCGACCAGGCGACGGATCAGGATGACGCCGGGGACGAGCAGGACGATCAGCGGGCAGGCCACCGCGCCGAAGGCCAGGAGCGAACCGACGGCGAAATCGCTGCCTCCGTTGCGACCGAGACCGACAGACCCGCGTCCGAAGGTGTCACCGGCGACCAGGAATTCACCGTCGTAGGTGTCCAGCGCGTCGACGCAGGTCACGGTGTGGATGCCGGCCTCGACCGAGGTGAACTGCGCGCTCTGCGCGAAGCCCGGCCGGGGCGTCATCCACCACAGCGTGTCGTCCCAGGTGAGCGACGGCGCGCCCGACAGCGGCAGTCCGACGCCATCCGGGCCGACCACCGCGCACTCCATCGTGCCCAGCGCCGCCGAGATCCCGTTGCCCCAGATGCCACCCCGCTCACCGGAATCGAGCCCCACCTCCGCGGAGCGCCCGAGCGGTGACGGAGCCGCGTCATCGACGGAGGCCGCGACCGGCAGCACCCACAGGGTCCAGATCAGGACCGACACGCACGCGCACAGCGCGGCGAGCCAGAAGGCCACGGCGTCGCGATCGGCGAGCCGCCCTCGGGTCACGTGGCTTCAGGGTCGAAAGGCGGGCGATTGGTCGCGCTGAACTCCTGCGGAGCCACACGCGTGGGGGCGACGGTTCCGGCGATCGGCTCCGCGATCGTCTCGCGCGCCTGCATGGGAGTCGCGGGCTGAGGTTCCTCCATCAGCGCGTCGCGGATGATCCGGCGGGGGTCGTACTGACGAGGGTCGAGCTTGCGCCAGTCGACGTCGTCGATCTCGGGCCCCATCTCCTCGCGCACCCTCGTCTTGGTCGCGCGCAGGTACTCGCCGGCCTTGCGGACCATGCGGGAGAAGCTCTCCGCCGCCCGCGGCAGACGTTCGGGGCCGATGATCAGGACCGCGATGAGGCCGATCAGCAGCAGCTTCTCGAAAGTGAGCCCGAACGTCATCTCTACAGGCTACCGCCGCGCCTGCGGTCCCCGCACTCGCCGACCGAATACGCTGGAGAGGTTCACCGGGCAGGCAGGGAGAAACAGGCCATGAGCGAGTATGACGCGAACGCGCGTTTTCTGCGCGAGTCCATCGTGGAACCCGACGCCATCACCCGCGCCCGCGCACATGCGGTCGAGCTGGGAGCGATGCCGATCAGCGCGGCCGTCGGCTCGCAGATCGCCGTGCTCGCCGCGGCGACCAGCGCCCGTTCCATCGTCGAGATCGGCACCGGAGCCGGCGTCTCCGGACTCTGGCTGCTGCGTGGAGCGCCGCAGGCCGTGCTCACCTCGATCGACAACGAGCCGGAGCATCTCGCCGCGGCACGGCAGGCCTTCGCCGATGCGAAGATCCCGTCCACACGAGCCCGCTTCATCACGGGGCGAGCGATCGATGTGCTCCCCCGAATGAACGAGAACTCCTACGACATCGTGCTGGTGGACGCCGATCCCGAGCACGTCATCGAATACGTCGAGCACGGTCTGCGTCTCGCACGCACCGGGGGGCTCGTCCTCGTGCCCCGGGTGCTCGCAGGCGGCCGCGTCGCCGACCCCGTGCAGCGCGACGAGATCACCTCGGCCTACCGGTCCCTCGTGCAGGAGACGCAGGAGTCCTCGGCCGTCCTGGCCACGCTCTCCCCCGCCGGCGAAGGACTGCTGCAGCTGATCAGCCTCGCAGAGCGCGACTGACGCACGAACCTCGCAGGGCACAGGCACCGTTCGCACACGAAAAGGGCGGTGGATCCGAGGATCCACCGCCCTTTCGGATCCGCTGAAGCGGACCCAGGTCGATCAGGCCGGTGCCACGACGGCGGCAAGCACGTCGTGAAGCTCCTTGGCCTCGGCGTCGTTCACAGAGACGACCAGGCGGCCGCCGCCTTCGAGCGGAACGCGCACGATGATGAGTCGTCCTTCTTTCACGGCTTCCATAGGCCCGTCTCCGGTCCTCGGCTTCATCGCTGCCATCGTGGCTCCCTTTCCTCCGGTGGTATGGGATGAGTTTATCGGGTGTCACCGGGACCTGGAGGTCACGGAGCAACAATTGGCTCGAGCTTCACGATCACGGCACCTGCCAGAACGTGCTCCCGAGCGCATATACGTGGTAGATCCAGAACCATTGTCCGACCAGACATGCGGCCAGCACCCCGATGCGCCAGAGGCGTGATCGAGGCACGGCGACCGCACCCCAGAGCGGGCTGAGGGGCAAGAGCAGACGGAAGGTGCTCGACTGCGGGAAGAAGACGGCGAGCAGATACAGCAGGTAGCTCGCACTCCACAGCCGAAGATCCGCGCCGAGAGCCCGCACCTGCGGGGAGAACAGGAGCGCTGCAGACGCGCCGATGACCAGCACGGCGAGTACGAGCGGTCCCCACCACTGCGGCATCCCCCAGAGCGCGAACCAGAACTGCGACGCCTGGACCCATCCCTCGAACGGGATGAACCCCTCGACACCGCCGGTGATCCAATGCTGACGCCACGCGAGTTCGGTCGCGAGATACGCACCGGGGTCTCCCGTGACGATTCCCGCGATCGCCTGCCAGGCGAAGCCGGACGCGGTCGCGAGGGCGCCGAGAGCGAGGATGTGCGCGATCTCGCGTCCCGGGAGCGGATCCTGTGCGCGCCGGATCCAGCGCAGGACACCGTGCAGGCCCAGATAGAGGGCGAAGGCGAGGATCCCCGGGCGGGTGAAGGCCATCACCGGGATGAGGATGTACAACCAGGCGTACCTGCGCCGGATCGTCGCATCGAGGGCCAGGAACAGCAGCAGAAGGAACAGGGTCTCGGCATAGCCGACCTGGAACATCGCCGCGATCGGCCCGGCGGCGAAGAACACCACGGCCCACATCGCCGCCGAGTTCCCGAGACGCTCGCGAAGCAGACGATGAAGCGCGAGACAGGCCAGGTACCCCGCCACGAGTGACAGCAGGAGAGCCCCGGCGCCCCAGGACCCGAGCACGAACCCGATGCCCTTGGCCGCATATGCGAACACCGGCATGAACGCCCAGGGGTTCTCGACCACGTCGCCCGTGTCCGAGAGCGGCAGCTCGCTCGGATATCCGTTCTCGGCGACCAGCCAGTACCACTGCGCATCCCAGCCGAGGACGAAGTCGATGAGCCCGGCCCCCGCGCCGAAACGCGAGGACGAGGTCGACAGCGAAGCGGCGATGAGCAGGAACGCCGTCGTGACGGCCCGTGCGCCGAGGTAGATGACCGCCACACGCAGCGCGACCGGTGCCATCGCCCAGCGGCGTGCGATGCTCAGCGCGACGTGAGCCATGCGCGAAGGCCCCGCTCCACGGCGTCGATCTGCGCGAGGGGAACGCGCTCCTCATCGTGGTGGGCGAGATGCGGGTCGCCGGGGCCGTAGTTCACCGCGGGGATCCCGAGCGCGGAGAAGCGTGCGACGTCGGTCCAGCCGTACTTCGGCCGGGGCTCTGCGCCGACGGCGGCCACGAACTGCTTCGCGATCTCGGCGTCGAGGCCGGGACGCGCACCCTCGGCGGCATCCGTGATCTCGATGTCGAAGCCGGCGAGGACTCCACGCAGATGGGCCTCGGCGTCGGCCGCCGACTTGCTCGGCGCGAACCGGTAGTTGACCTCGACCTCGCACGCGTCCGGGATCACGTTGCCCGCGACTCCACCCGCGATGCGCACCGCGCTCAAGCTCTCGCGGTACAGCAGCCCCTCGACCAGCACCTCCTTGGCGCGGTACTCCGCCAGCCGGGTGAGGATGGGCGCGGCGCGGTGGATCGCGTTCTCGCCGATCCAGGCGCGTGCGCTGTGGGCGCGCACGCCGCTCGTGCGCACGAGCGCGCGGAGAGCGCCGTTGCACCCGCCCTCGACCTCGCCGTTGGACGGTTCCCCCAGGATCGCGAAGTCGGCCTCGAAGAGATCGGGGCGCACGGCGGCGAGCAATCCGAGGCCGTTCTTCGAAGCCTCGATCTCCTCGTTGTCGTACCACATCCACGTGATGTCGATCGCGGGGTCGGTCAGTTCGGCCGCGAGCTTCAGCTGCACGGCGGTGCCCGCCTTCATGTCGACGGTGCCGCGCCCCCAGAGATAGTGCACCCCGTCGATCTCGATGTCGCGGGTCGGCAGGTTCGCGTTGATCGGCACGGTGTCGATGTGACCGGCGATCGCGACGCGCTGTGCCCGGCCGCGGTCGGTGCGGGCGACGATCGTGTTCCCGTGACGGAAGACGTCGAGGTGCTCCAACGGCGTCACCGCTGCCTCGATCGCATCGGCCAAGCTCTTCTCCTCACCGGAGACGCTCGGGATATCGCAGATCGCACGGGTGAGGTCGACGGAGGACACGGTCAGATCGAGCACCATGGGTCAAGACTACTTACCCCGTCACGAGTGACGTCGCCATCCCTCGGGGGCGATAGCGTGGAGGGATGAGCGACGCACGCACTGTATGGGGTATCGGACTCACCACGATCGCCGGGGACGGCACCGTCCTCGATGCGTGGTACCCCGAGGTGCGGACAGGCGCCTCCACCTCCGACGAGGTCACCGTCGCCATCGCCGCACTCGAGCCCCTCGCCGGGCCCGACGAACGGCGGAACGTCACGCTCGAGGTCGTGCAGCTGGAGATCGACCTCGACGCCGCTCCGGCGTCGACCGCGGACGCCTACCTGCGTCTGCACGCACTCTCCCATCTGGTGGTGCGTCCCAACGAGCTGAATCTGGACGGCATCTTCGGGCACCTTCCGAACGTGGCCTGGACCAACGCCGGCCCCGTCCTTCCCGCGGATGCCGCTCGCCTGCGCCCGCACCTCCAGCGCGCCGGCATCCAGGTGCAGGGGCTCGACAAGTTCCCCCGCCTGACCGACTACGTGCAGCCTTCCGGCGTCCGCATCGCCGACGCCTCCCGTGTGCGTCTGGGCGCGTACCTCTCCCCCGGCACGACCGTCATGCACGAGGGGTTCGTCAACTTCAACGCCGGCACGCTGGGCGCGTCGATGGTCGAAGGACGCATCTCGCAGGGCGTTGTGGTCGGCGACGGCAGCGACATCGGCGGAGGCTCGTCGATCATGGGCACCCTCTCCGGCGGCGGAACGCACCGCGTGTCGATCGGAGCCCGCACGCTGCTCGGCGCGAACGCCGGCATCGGCATCTCGCTCGGTGACGACTGCGTCGTCGAGGCCGGGCTCTATGTCACGGCCGGCACCAAGATCGTCCTCGTCGACGGGCCCGTAACCGCCGATGGCGCACGCAAGAGCGTGAAGGGGGCCGAGCTCTCCGGTCACGATGGGGTGCTCTTCCGCCGGAACTCGCTCAGCGGTGCGGTGGAGGCCGTGCGTCGCGCCGGTGTGGGAGTGACGCTGAACGAGGCGCTGCACGCCTGAGAACGCAGCCCAGGGCACGCCTGCCCCGCTCCTGCAGGCGGCCGACGACCCGCGCGGAAGTCGACATGCGGCCGACGGCATGCACGCACTGGTAGACTGACGGAGTTGCGTGTACCGCCGGTCTCGTAACATCGTCGTCGTCACGGGGTCTCCGAGGACCGAAGCGAGCGGAACCGCTCCCACCACCAGCATCAGCTGGCCTTTCGAACGGCGAACCGATGCGCAATTCCTGCGCCGTCGCCCACCTCACCCCTTTATCTCGCGCCCTTCATTCGGGCGCTGACGGAGTTTCTGCATGTCTACTTTCCTTGAACTCGGCGTTCCCGCCGAGCTCGCCGCCGTTCTCGCCGATTCCGGCAAGACCGAGGCGTTCGCCATCCAGCGCGACACCCTTCCCGATTCCCTCGCCGGACGCGACCTCCTGGGTCGCGGACGCACGGGCAGCGGCAAGACCATCGCCTTCGCCCTGCCGCTCGTCGCGCGCCTCGCCGCTTCCGGCGGACAGCGCCGTGCCGGCCTTCCGCGCGGACTCGTCCTCGCCCCCACGCGTGAGCTCGCGACGCAGATCGCCGCGACCATCGCACCTCTCGCCGAGGCCGCGGGCCTGCGCGTCACGACCGTCTTCGGCGGCGTCAGCCAGCGTCCGCAGGAGCAGGCTCTGCGCGGCGGCGTCGACATCGTCGTGGCCTGCCCCGGTCGACTCGAAGACCTCATGAAGCAGCAGGTGGTTCGCCTGAGCGCGATCGAGGTCACCGTGCTCGATGAGGCCGATCACATGGCCGACCTCGGCTTCCTGCCCGGCGTCACCCGCATCCTCACCGCGACCCCGGCCGGTGGACAGCGTCTGCTGTTCAGCGCGACCCTGGACCGCGGCATCGACACCCTCGCCCGCCGCTTCCTCTCGAACGCGGTCAGCCACGAGGTCGACGAGGAGAGCGTGCCCGTCGGCGAGATGACCCACCGTGTGCTGGTCGTCGACTCCACCGACAACAAGACCGCCCTCGTGCGCGAGCTCGCCTCGGGCACCGGTCGCCGCATCCTCTTCACCCGCACCAAGCACCAGGCGAAGAAGCTCGCGAAGCAGCTCACCGCCGCGGGGATCCCCGCCGTCGACCTGCACGGCAACCTGTCGCAGAATGCGCGCGAGCGCAACCTCGGCGCCTTCTCCGCCGCTCCCGAAGACGGCGGAGTGCGCGTGCTCGTGGCGACCGACGTCGCGGCGCGCGGCGTGCACGTCGACAACGTCGACCTCGTCGTCCACGTCGACCCGCCCGTCGAGCACAAGGCGTACCTGCACCGTTCCGGCCGCACCGCGCGTGCGGGTGCCGCGGGCACCGTCGTGACCGTCGTGCTCCCCGAGCAGCGCCGCGACGTCAAGGATCTCCTGCGCAAGGCCGCCATCTCGGCTCCGCTGGAAGACGTCACCACAGCGGCCGTCACCGCGCTGGTGCCCGAGCGCGCAGCGCATGTGCGCCCGGCCCCCGTGCAGGCTCCGCAGCAGCAGCGCCAGTCCTCCAAGCAGCGCCCGGCAGGCGGCGAGAAGAGCGGAGCGGCCAACCCGCCGTCGCGTCGCCGTCGTCGTCCCCGCGCCGGTGCTTCCGGCACGGGCGCAGGTGGTGGCTACTCCACGCAGAGCGGCTCCCGTCAGGGCGGCCGCAGCTCGCAGGGTCGCTGAACACTCGAGCCGCTGACTTCAGCTCAGCACGGCGCCCTCTCCGCTCGTCGGAGGGGGCGCCGTGCCGTTTCCCCGCGACGAATGCCGGGAATCCGAATCCACCGCGTCGCTGCCAGACGACGAAAGCGCCCCCTCCGTCGTGCGGAAGGGGCGCTTTCTCGTCTGGACTCAGCGCGTCGGGAAGGAACGCTCGGGCGCTCCTGTGTACAGCTGCTGCGGGCGACCGATCTTGGTCTGCGGGTCGAGCTGCAGCTCACGCCACTGCGCGAGCCAGCCCGGCAGACGGCCGATCGCGAACAGCACCGTGAACATGCGCGTCGGGAAGCCCATGGCCTTGTAGATGACGCCGGTGTAGAAGTCGACGTTCGGGTACAGGCGACGCTCGCGGAAGTAGTCGTCGGCCAGCGCGAGCTCCTCGAGCTCCTTCGCGAGGTCGAGCAGAGGGTCGGTGACGCCCAGGGAGGAGAGCACCTCGTCGGCGGCCTCCTTGACGAGCTTGGCGCGAGGGTCGTAGTTCTTGTAGACCCGGTGGCCGAAGCCCATCAGCTTCACGCCCTCTTCCTTGTTCTTCACGCGCTCGACGAAGCGAGCGACGCTCTGACCGGAGTCGCGGATCTGACCGAGCATGGTCAGCACGGCCTCGTTGGCACCACCGTGGAGCGGGCCGGAGAGAGCCTGGATGCCGGCGGAGACCGACGCGAACTGGTTCGCGCCGGTGGAGCCCACCAGACGGACCGTGGACGTGGAGGCGTTCTGCTCGTGGTCCTCGTGCAGGATGAGGAGCAGCTCGAGAGCCTTCGACATCACCGGGTTGACCTCGTACTCCTCGCTGTGCACACCGAAGTTCAGCTTCAGGAAGTTGTCGACGAAGCTCAGCGAGTTGTCCGGGTAGAGGAACGCCTGGCCGACGCTCTTCTTGTGCGCGTAGGCCGCGATCACGGGGAGCTTGGCGAGCATGCGCACCATGTTCAGCTCGACGTGCTCCGGGTTGTGCGGGTCTGTCTGCCCCTCGTAGTAGGTCGAGAGGGCGGCGACGGCCGAGGACAGCACCGACATGGGGTGCGCCGTGTGCGGCAGGGCCGAGAAGAAGCGCTTGAGGTCTTCGTGCAGCAGCGTGTGACGACGGATCTTCTCGTCGAACTCCGCGAGCTCGGAGGCGGACGGCAGCTCGCCGTAGATGAGGAGCCAGGCGACCTCGAGGTAGCTGGTGGAGCCCGCGAGCTGCTCGATCGGATAGCCGCGATACCGCAGGATGCCCTTGTCACCGTCGATGAAGGTGATCTCGGACTTCGTGGAGGCCGTGTTCACGAAACCGTAGTCCAGGCCGGTGTATCCGGTCTGTCGGGTCAGCGTCGAGAAATCGATGCTGTCGTGCCCTGCCGTGCCGCGCAGCACCGGGAATTCGGCGGTCGTGTCGCCGATCGTCAGCTTCGCCGTCTGGTCTGCCGCTGCACTCACGCGGACCTCCTCGTTGTGTCCGCCCCCGCTCGTCGCGGTGATGTCGAACAAGATCTTGATCAAGCCTGAACTGGCGATCTCACGGCGCTCAAGCGCCAGGTCGGGTCACGACCGAATCGCCTTTACAGCCTAGTAGTCACACAGGCCTACTGTGACATCCGCCAAACAGAAGGACCCTCCGAGGAGGGAACCTACATATCGGTTGCCATATCGGTTGTGGAGAGTCGACGCGCGGCCTCGCGGACGTGCGCGGTCGGCGCGGTGAGTGCGAGCCGGACGTGCTGTGCGGAGTCGGCTCCGTAGAAGGGCCCAGGGCCTGCGAGGATGCCGAGATCAGCGAGTCGCGCCATCGACTCCCAGGCGTCGCGCCCCTCGGTCGCCCAGAGGTACAGCCCCGCCTCGGAACCCTCGATGCGGAAGCCCGCCGCCTCCAGCGCAGGACGAAGGGCATCGCGACGGGTGCGGTAGAGCTCCTTCTGCACGGCGACGTGCTCATCGTCTCCGAGAGCGACAGCCATCGCGTGCTGCACCGGTGCGGGCGGCATCAGCCCGAGGTGCTTGCGTGCCGTGAGCAGCTCTCCCACGATGCGCGCACAGCCGGCCACGAACGCCGCACGGTATCCGGCGAGGTTGGACTGCTTGCTCAGGGAGTAGACGCTGAGCAGATTCGCACGGCTTCCGCCGGTCACCCGCGGGTCGAGGATCGAGGGGATCGGCTCGGTCGCCCACTCGCCGTCCCACCCCAGCTCGGCATAGCACTCATCGCTCGCCAGGACGGCTCCGAGCTCGCGGGCGCGGCTCACGGCTGCGGCGAGCTCGTCCACGGTCCAGGTGCGGCCGTCCGGGTTGCCCGGGGTGTTGATCCAGATGAGCTTGGTGCCCTGCGGCCAGTCCTGCGGGTCATCGGCGGGCAGGGGCGTGGCCCCCACGACGCGCGCACCGACCTCGTAGGTCGGATACGCCACGCGCGGGTGCACGACGATGTCGCCGGCCCCCAGACCGAGCAGAGTGGGCAGCAGCGCGACGAGCTCTTTCGAGCCGATCGTCGGGAGCACGTTGTCGACGCGGAGGTCGGGCACTCCCCTGCGTCGGGCGTACCAGTCCACGATGGCCTCGCGCAGCGTCGGCGTGCCGACCGTCTGCGGGTAGGCATGGGCGTCCGTCGCCTCGGCCAGCGCACGCCGGATGATCTCGGGGGTCGGGTCGACGGGAGATCCGACCGACAGATCGATAAGCCCGTCCTGGTGCCTCTCGGCACGCTCACGGAACGGGACGACGGCGTCCCACGGGTAGTCGGCGAGGTCGCGGACGCTCACGAAGCGCGCCTACTCGCCCTGCGGCGGCAGAGCGGCGATGATCGGGTGGTCGAACGAGTAGACGCCGACCTTGGCGGCGCCGCCCGGGGACCCGATCTCGTCGAAGAACTCGACGTTGGCCTTGTAGTAGTCCTGCCATTCGTCGGGCAGATCGTCTTCGTAGTAGATGGCCTCGACGGGGCACACCGGCTCGCAGGCACCACAGTCGACGCACTCGTCGGGATGGATGTACAACGAGCGTTCACCCTCGTAGATGCAGTCAACGGGGCACTCGTCGATGCAGGCGCGGTCCTTGACATCGACGCACGGGAGGGCGATCACATACGTCACCCCCTCAGTCTACGACTCGCGAGCCTCGGGTTCTTGCGCGGCGGGTGCCTCCGTGCGCACGGGAAGACGTCGCACCGAGGGCCAGGCGATCACGAGCAGCACGATTCCGGCCACCAGGTAGGTCCAGATCTGCCCCGCGAACGACGCGGGCACGACGACGGAGCCTCCGGGACCCTCGCCCGAGATCAGCACCAGCATGCCGATCATCCCCAGCCCCGCTGCCACGGCGGCACCGCGGTCGTGCGTGAGCGCGCGCACGGCGATCAGGATGGCCGCGCAGGCGATCGCGGCGACGATCATGCCAACCGGGATCGGACCCCACATCACGCTGTGGCTGATCGTGCCGGCGATGCCGTAGACACCGCCCACCAGGGCGGCAGCGATCCACGACAACACTCTCGACATCCAGCTCACGCGCACCTGTCGATCCTACCGAGGAGGCCCGCACGATCCCGATCAGAACCTGGCAGGGTCAGGCCGCGACTCCGAACAGACGAAGGAGGGCGGCCACCACCGCAGCCGCCACCACGACCACGAGGAAGGACTGCCGCAGCCACAGCAGCCCGCCCGCGACCAGCAGAGCGGGCACGCGCGCATCCACGGTGATCGCCTGCCCGTCCCCCAAGGTCTGCACAGCCACGAGAGCCGCCAGGAGCGCCACCGTCAGAAGATCAGAGATGCGGGCCGTGCGCGGCGCCTCGAGCACCCGGGGCGGCACCAGGTAGCCGGCAGCCTTGAGGGCGAGGCATATCACCGCCGCGAGGAGGATGGCGCTCCAGAGAGTCATGACGTCGCCTCCGGTCCCGCGTCGGTCGTCTCGACCGATGTCGCAGGCCGCCCCATCCAGTTGAACCAGCCGACGGCGATCGCGACGACCGCGGCGACGAGCACCGGAAGTCCGGGCATCAGCATCGGGGTGAAGGCCGCGGCGACCACAGCCGCGGCGATGCCGACCACGACGGCCTGACGCTGGCGGAGTCTCGGCCACAGCAGAGCGAGGAATGCCGCAGCCGCCGCCGCATCCAGCCCCCAGGCCTTGGGGTCTCCGAGCACGTCGCCCACGAGTGCCCCGACGAGGGTGGTGATGTTCCAGCCGACGAAGATGCCGATCCCCGTCACCCAGAATCCGACCTGCCGCAGCCGCGGGTCGCTCTGCGAGATCGCCACCGCCGTCGACTCGTCGATCGTGAAGTGCGCAGCAGCCGCCTTGCGCACGGGTCCTCCCCCGACGATCGGCGACATCCGCATGCCGTAGGCGACGTTGCGCACCCCGAGAAGCGCCGCCGAGGCGATCGCCGAGGGCAGCGCGGCGACGCCGCCCGCAGTGAAGACGCCGACGAAGGCGAACTGGGATCCTCCGGTGAACATCAGCAGGCTCAGCACACACGTCTGCCAGACGTCGAGACCCGAGGCCACGGCGAGGGCGCCGAAAGAGATGCCGTAGGCACTGGTCGCGAGAACGACGCCGAGCGACTCGCGCCAGACCTCACGCTCGGCGGTCATCACACACCACTCGAACCACTGTTCGCTTCACTGAACACATGATCATAATTCTGAACACCAGCGCACGGATAGTCAAGCGAACGAACGTTTGACATGATGAACACATGGAGGAACTTCGCACACGCATCGCCCGCACCCTGCGTCGGGAGCGAGAGGCGGCGAGTCTGTCGGTGTCCGAGCTCGCTCGACGAGCCGGCATCTCCAAGGCGACGGTGTCCCAGCTCGAGAGCGGAGCAGGCAACCCCAGCGTCGAGACGCTGTGGGCGCTCGGCGTGGCGCTCGGCGTACCCTTCGCCGTGCTGGTCGATCAGCAGGCCAACGCACCGACCCTCATCCGCGCAGACGACCTCGCGGGCGTTCCGTCCTCCGCAGCCGCGTACAGCGCGACGTTGCTGTCGGCGAGCCCTCCCGGCGCCCGCCGGGACATCTACCTGATCCAGGCCGAGCCGGGTGACGCCCGCCGTTCCGACCCTCATCACCCCGGGACGATCGAGCACGTGATCATGATGACGGGACAGGCACGGATCGGCCCGGTCGACGAGCCCGTGCTGCTGGGCCCCGGCGACTACCTCACCTACGCCGGAGATGCTCCGCACATCTTCGAGGCGACGGCGCCCGGCACCAGCGCGGTGCTCATCTCCGAGCTGCGCTGAGCGTCACTCCGACCCGGCCGCCGGCGACGGGTCGGGGATCTCGTGCGGCCGATACTGCGGGAGCCGCGAAGCCGGGAGGATCGCCAGCGCGCTGATACCCGCGAGCAGGAGCAGGCCGAGCTTGAGAGTGCCGAGCCGGGACTCCTCGTTCACGGCGACGGCTGCGTCGACCTGTTCCGGCGTCGCGTCCGTGGCCTCGAGCGCGGCACGGAGATCGTCGTTGCTGACGAAGTTGAGGTTGTCCATGTCGACCTGTGCGACGAGTGACGGCGGAAGCTCGGGGTGCTCGACGACAGCGCGACCGATACTGAGCCCGAGAAGAGAGACCAGCAGCGCCCCTGCGAGCGCGGTACCGACGGCCGAGGCGAGGTTCTGCGTGGTGCCGCGCAGCGAACCCACGTCTCCGGCGAGTTCGGCGGGGGCCGCCGTCACGAGGACGTTGAACACCAGCGTCACCAGCGCGCCCTGTCCGATGCCGAAGACGATGAGCCCGGCGATCGTCGGGATGGTCTCCCAGTTGTTGTTCACGACGAACGACAACCACACCAGCGCGACCGTGGTGAGGATGAAGCCGACCACGCCGATCGTCCGCGGCGGGAAGCGCCGGTACAGCCGCACCACGAGCGTGGCCGTGACGAAGACGGTGAGGTTGAACGGCATCATCGCCATCGAGGTGTCGAACGGGGTCCTGCCCTGCACGATCTGGATGTAGAGCGGGATCGTGAAGTTCACGCACGCCTCCAGGGCGACCACGATGAACATGGCATACACGGCGGCCCGCTCACGCGACGAGCCGAGCACGCTCAGATCGATCAGGGGAACCCTCCCCTCCGACATCCGTCTCCGCGTCCACAGGAAGAAGGCCTGCCCGAGTACCAGCCCCACCACGATGAAGACGGGGGCAGGCGAGAGCCCGATGACGTTGAAGGGGGCGTCGGCCGTCGCCGCCACCGCACCCCAGGAGTTCAGGTTGTTGAACCCGAGCGTCAGCAGCACGATCGCCGCGCCGATGAGGAGTGAGGCGACGAGGTCGATGCGGATCGACGCGTCTCCGCGATCGCCGCGCAGGGTGAAGCTCAGTGCGAAGACGACGACGGCGATCCCCAGCACGATGAAGAACATCGGCCGCCAGCCGACCAGGGTCCCCAGGGTGCCGCCGATCAGGAAGGCGCTGACACCCGAGATCGCGCGCGCCGAACCGATGGCGCCGATGGCGGTCGCCTGCTGCTGGCCGCGGTAGTTCTCGGCGATGAGTGCCACGATCGACGGCACGATGATCGCTGCGGCCGCGCCGGCGACGGCCTGTCCGGCGATCGCCCACCACACCGTGGGCGCCAGGATCATCATCACCGAGGAGGCCGCGAACAGCGCGATCACGATCCGGAAGATGAGCACCCAGCCGATCCTCTGACCGAGCTTCGCGCCTGTCATCACGAGCGCGGCCACGGCGAGCCCATACATGACGATCGTCGTGCTCGCGACCGTGGGCGGGACGCCGAACTCGCTCACCATGCCGCCGAGGGAGATCGGCAGCGCGGCGACGTTGAACGACATCAGCACCTGTGCGAGGAACAGGCTGACCATCGGGAACCACGAGGTCTTGGTCTGCTCCGGCTGCGTCTGGGTCATGACTGCTCCTGCGGTGCGGGTGAGGGTGCGGTCGCGGAGGCTTCACGACGCGCCGGGGCCGAGGCGAAGAGGTTCAGCCCCAGAACACGTGACAGGTACCCGATGGCCATCTGCGAGCGGATGGAGTTCCCGGCCTCGTCCAGTCGCGGCGAGAATCCGGCAACCGCGCCCTTGCCGGGTGCGACAGCGACGATGCCGCCGGCGACACCGGACTTCGCCGGGAGCCCGATCTCGAACAGCCAGTCGCCGGATCGTTCGTACAACCCCGTCGACGCGACGACAGCGAGAGTGTCGCGGCACACCTCTTCCGAGACCACCCGCTCTCCGGTGACCGGATTCACTCCCCCGTCGGCGAGCGTCGCCCCCATCACAGCGAGATCGTGAGCCGTGACGCTCAAGGCGCACTGACGCGTGTAGACGTCGACCACCTCGTCGGGATCGCCCGACAGCCGACCATAGCTGCGCAGCAGACGACCGAGAGCGCGATTGCGGTCGTTCGTCTGCGCTTCCGATGCGTAGACCACCCCGTCGAGACTCAGCGGACGCCCGGCGAAGGCGGAGAGCCCCTCACGAACGCGCTCCCACTGCTCGACCGCGGTGGCGCCGGGCATGAGGGCGGTCGTGGCGATCGCACCGGCGTTGACCATCGGATTCATCGGATGCCCGTCGTTGAGCTCGACCGCCACGACGGAGTTGAAGGCGAGTCCGGTGTTGTTCACGCCGACGATGTCGCGCACGCGCTCATGGCCGTGCTCCTGGATCGCCAGGGCGTAGACGAACATCTTCGAGATCGACTGGATGGAGAAAGGATGCAGAGCGTCGCCGGCATCGTGCAGCCCGCCACCGACCTCGATCACCGCCAGACCGAAGAGCTCCGGATCGACCTCGGCGAGCACGGGGATGTAGTCGGCGACGGTGCCGCCGCGTTCCCCGCGATAGCGGGAGTGCGCGTCGCGCACGATCTCCTCGACGCGATCCCACCCCGGCAGGGAGCCGGTGGAGACCTCCTGCGGCACATCGCGCCACGCTGCCGGGTCGAGCACATCTCCTCCTCGGATCCGTGACGCCCCCCAGGTCGTCAGAGTCACCGTAGCGCTCGACGCCCGCCGATGGCTAGAGAATCCTCGGGAGCACGGGCGGGGATCAGTACCAGTTCATGGCCTGCGAATGCGCCCATGCGCTGCAGGGAGTGCCGTACACCGACGAGATGTATCCCAGTCCCCAGGCGACCTGAGTGGCGGCGTTCGTCTGCCAGTCGGATCCGGCTGATGCCATCTTGCTGCCGGGAAGCGCCTGCGGGATGCCGGTGGCACCGCTCGGGTTGTACGCCTGGTAGTTCCAGCCGGACTCCTTGTTCCACAGGGAGTCCAGGCAGGAGAACTGATCGCCGCCCCATCCGTAGGTGCTCGACATGATCTGCTGCGCGGAGGCCTTGGCGCCCTCCGGCGTATTCGCTGCGGCCAGCGCGGCCGCCGCCTGCTGCTCCGCGGCGGCCTGAGCTGCCGCCTGCTCCGCCGCGATCCTCGCGGCTTCTTCCTCCGCCTGCTTCTGCTGCGCCGCGGTGAGTGCACTGCGCAGCTCTGCGGTATCGGCGACGACGTTCGCCGTCTCCTCTTCCGCCTTGTCGGCGAGGATGCCCACCAGAAGCACCGGAGTCACGTCGCTGTCATCCAGCTTGTCGATGTCGCTGACGAGGTCGGAGGTGTCGACCGACGTCACGACGCCGACGTCGAGCCCGGAGGCGACGACCTCGGACTCCAGCGTCTCGGCCGCCGCCACAGCGCCCTTCGCCTGCGCCAGGGTCGTCGAGGCGTCTTCCGTGATCTGCGCGAGCGGCTCGGCGCCGGCGAGGGCGGGAGCGGTGACGGCGGACGCGGCGTTCATGGCACCTACGGCGGGGGTGGAGGCGAGGCCGACGCTCAAGGTGATGCCGACGAGGGCGGCCGAGGCGACGCCGAGGATGGTCATCGGGCGGTGCGCGGCGTTTCGGGCGGAGGCTGCCGCGGAGGCGCGCCGAAGCGCACGGGTCTTGTGAAGCATGGGTTCGACTTTCGGGTGGTCGTACGCCCTTGCAGGAGACTCATCGGGAGCTCGTCCCAGGCGCAAGTGAACCACTCTGAACCATGAACCTGAACGAAAACCATCCCTCACCTGGGATTTACATGAGAAGAGGGCCCCATGCGCGCCTTTCGGCGGCACGAGGCCCTCTCACTCGGAGCATCTCCGAGACGGGTCTCAGACGTTCGCGTCCTGGCGCTTCAGGCGGGCGGTCTCACGCGCACGAGTGTTCGCGTCGAGGTTCACCTTGCGGATGCGGACGACCTCGGGGGTCACCTCGACGCACTCGTCGTCGCGGGCGAACTCGAGGCTCTCCTCCAGCGTGAGCTGGCGCGGAGGCGTCATCGACTCGAAGGTGTCGGAGCTCGCCGCACGCATGTTGGTGAGCTTCTTCTCCTTGGTGATGTTCACGTCCATGTCGTCGGCGCGGGAGTTCTCGCCGATGACCATGCCCTCGTAGACCTCCTGCGTGGGCTGCACGAAGAACGACATGCGCTCCTGCAGGGCGATCATGGCGAACGGAGTGACGACACCCTGACGGTCGGCGACGATCGAGCCGTTCTGACGTGTCGTGATGGAACCGGCCCACGGCTCGTAGCCGTGCGAGATCGCGTTCGCGATGCCGGTGCCGCGGGTGGTGGTCAGGAACTCGCTGCGGAAGCCGATCAGGCCGCGCGACGGAACGATGAACTCCATGCGCACCCAGCCGGTGCCGTGGTTGGTCATGTTCTCCATGCGACCCTTGCGGTTCGCGAGCAGCTGGGTGATCGCTCCGAGGTGCTCCTCCGGAGTGTCGATGGTCAGGTGCTCGAACGGCTCGTAGGTCTTGCCGTCGATCTTCTTCGTGACCACCTGCGGCTTGCCGACGGTGAGCTCGAAGCCCTCGCGGCGCATGTTCTCGACGAGGATGGCGAGCGCGAGCTCTCCACGGCCCTGCACCTCCCACGCATCCGGACGCCCGATGTCGACGACCTTGAGCGACACGTTGCCGATGAGCTCCTTGTCGAGACGGTCCTTGACCATGCGAGCGGTGAGCTTGTGCCCCTTGACCTTGCCCATGAGGGGCGAGGTGTTGGTGCCGATGGTCATCGAGATGGCGGGGTCGTCGACGGTGATGGCCGGCAGCGGACGCACGTCTTCGGGGTCGGCGATGGTCTCGCCGATCGTGATGTTCTCGAAGCCGGCGATGGCGACGATGTCGCCGGGGCCGGCGGAATCGGCGGGGTAGCGCTCGAGGGCACGGGTCTTCAGCAGCTCGGTGATGCGCGCGTTCTGGTGGGTGCCGTCGGCGCGGACCCAGGCCACGGTCTGGCCCTTCTTCAGCGTGCCGTTGAAGACGCGCAGCAGTGCGAGACGGCCGAGGAACGGGCTGGAGTCGAGGTTGGTGACCCAGGCCTGCAGCGGGTGCTCGTCGTCGTACGCGGGCGCGGGAACGTGCTCGAGGATCGCCTCGAACAGCGGCTCGAGATCGTCGTTGTCCGGCAGCGATCCGTCGGCGGGACGGTTCTGCGATGCGGCACCGGCACGACCGGAGGCGTAGACGACCGGCACGTCGAGGAGAGCGTCGACATCGAGGTCGGGCACATCGTCGACCAGGTCGGAGGCGAGACCCAGCAGCAGGTCGTGCGCCTCTTCCTCGACCTCCGCGATGCGGGCGTCGGGGCGGTCGGTCTTGTTGACCAGGAGGATGACGGGAAGCTTGGCCTCGAGCGCCTTGCGCAGCACGAAGCGGGTCTGCGGCAGCGGGCCCTCACTCGCGTCGACGAGCAGCACGACACCGTCGACCATGGACAGGCCGCGCTCGACCTCGCCACCGAAGTCGGCGTGACCGGGGGTGTCGATCACGTTGATCGTGATCTCCTTGCCCTGGGCGTGCTTGCCCTTGTACGTGATCGCCGTGTTCTTGGCGAGGATCGTGATGCCCTTTTCACGTTCCAGATCATTCGAGTCCATGGCGCGCTCGTCGACGTGAGCGTGTTCGCCGAAGGAGCCCGTCTGACGCAGCATGGCGTCGACGAGAGTGGTCTTGCCGTGGTCGACGTGCGCCACGATCGCGACGTTGCGGAGGTCAGAACGGAGGGCGTGCGCCATACAGGTGTCCTAAAAGATGTGGGGTTTCGCCGGGAAGCCGACGTTCCAGGATAACGCAAGCTCAGGGCTTGTTCCTGAAAAGCAGGTCGTAGCATCGAGATCGTGACCCGACCGCAGGCTCCGTGGGACCTCCCCGACCTCTCCCCCGCCCCGTCCCGTGCCCGGCTGTGGGTGGAGATCGCGATCGTCCTGGCCCTCGGCCTCGGCCAGTCCGCCGTGTACGCGATCGTGCAGCTCGCCTACCGCCTCACCGACGAGGTGCCGCTCGCCGAGCAGGTGGCGAAGCTCAATCCCTCGCGAAGCGACAGGGAGGTCTTCGACCTCATCTACCAGGTGCTCGCGATCGGCTTCTCGCTCGTGCCCGTGGTGCTGGTGTGCTTCCTGCTGTGGCAGTCCCGACGCCCGCACCTGGCGCGACTCGGGCTCGACGGCACGGGGGTCGCGAAGGATGCAGGTCGCGGCGTCCTCCTCGTCCTGGCGATCGGCATCCCCGGCCTCGGCCTCTACCTCGCCGGCCGGGCTCTCGGGCTCACGGTCGCGATCGACCCCGCCGGGATCGACGCCTACTGGTGGACCGTGCCGGTGCTGCTGCTGGCCGCGGCGCGGGCATCGCTGCAGGAGGAGTTCGTCCTGCTCGGATACCTGTTCACCCGGCTCCGGCAGCTCGGCTGGAACCCGTGGACGATCATCGTCTCCACGTCGGTCCTGCGGGCCAGCTACCACCTCTACCAGGGGTATCCGGCGTTCATCGGCAACCTCGCGATGGGCCTGCTCTTCGGATGGCTGTATCAGCGGTCGGGCCGGCTGATGCCGTTCCTCGTGGCGCACTTCGTCATCGACGCCGCCGCGTTCGTGGGGTACCCGTGGGCGGCGGCCACCTGGCCCGAGCTGTTCGGGTTGCCCGGCTGATCAGCTCAGGGCGAGGCGGTGCCGGCGACGATGATCGCCCCGATCGCCCAGAGCACGATCACGGCGAGTGCGATGAGCGCGGGGGCGTCCCAGGTGCGACGGATCGACGTGGGCACGGGAGGCGCCGCCTCCCAGAGATCGCGGATTTCCGTGAGGGCGCGGAGGCCGGCGGGAGCCTTGGGTTCGGCGGCGTCACCCCGTGCGGGGCGCGGTGGCCTGGCACGGGCGGGGCCGCCGTAGCAGGTGAGGTCTCGTCCATCGTCGAGCGAGAACTGGAGCTGCCAGCGAAGGTCGATGTCGCGCACGTTGTTCCAGCCGAAGCTGGTACGGCGCAGCATGTTCTGCACGACGACGCCCTCGGGGTCCACCCGAACCGAGGAGACGTAACTGAGCTCGTAGACGACCCACAGAGCCAGCAGCACCCACGGGGCGATGAGCAGCATCTGCACCCAGCTCCCTCGCACGACGGTGTCGCCGAGAAGGAACAACGCGAGCAGCGTGCTCGGGATCAGGATGACCAGTCCCGAGGACGCGCGATACGTTCGCGCGCCCTCGGGATGCTGTGGTTCGGTCACCGTCAGCGACCGCCGAGAGGGATCGACGCCCCGGGGATCGCCTTGAGCAGACGGTCGGTGTACTCCTGCTGCGGGTTGGCGAAGATCTCGTCGACAGTGCCCTGCTCGACGATCCTGCCCTTCTCCATGACGCACACGAGGTCGCTCGACACGCGGACGACGGCGAGGTCGTGCGTGATGAACAGATACGTGAGCCCGAGCTCGGACTGGAGTTCGGCGAGCAGCTGCAGCACCTGGTCCTGCACGAGCACATCGAGCGCCGAGACGGCCTCGTCGAGCACGATGATGTCGGGCTTCAGTGCCAGTGCACGCGCGATCGCGACGCGCTGACGCTGTCCGCCCGACAGCTCGTTCGGGTACCGAGTGGCGAGCACGCGCGGCAGCGAGACCTGATCGAGCAGCTCCTCGACGCGTTCGCGCTGCGACGCGCGATCGCCCACGCCGTGGATCTGCAGCGGCTCGGCGATCGTGTTGCCGATGTTGCGCAGCGGATCGAGCGAGCCGTACGGGTCCTGGAAGACCGGCTGCATGCGACGACGCAGGCCGAACGCCTGAGCGCTCGACAGCTTCGACACGTCCCGGCCGTCGATCTCGATGGTGCCGCTGGTGGGCTCCTCGAGCTTCAGCACCATCTTCGCCACCGTGGACTTGCCGGAGCCCGATTCGCCCACGAGAGCGAGCGTCTTTCCTCGGGGGATCTCGAACGACACATCATCGACCGCTCGGAAGGCCTCGCTGCGGAACCCTCCCTGACGGATCCGATAGTCCTTCGTGAGCCCCGCGACACGCACCGTCGGAGGGATGGCGGCGAGGTCTTCGATCGTCTCGATGCCTCGGTCCTCCACCACTGCCTGGATGCGCTGCGACGCGACGCTGGGCGCCGCAGCGACCAGGCGCTTCGTGTAGGGGTGCTGAGGGTTTTCGAGGATCTGGCGGCTCGGCCCTGCCTCGACGATGTTGCCGCCGTTCATCACGATGATCTTGTTCGCACGCTCGGCCGCGAGGCCAAGATCGTGCGTGATCAGGAGCATCGAGGTGCCCTTGTCGCGGGTGAGCGAGGCCATGTGGTCGAGGATCACGCGCTGCACCGTCACGTCCAGAGCCGAGGTCGGCTCGTCGGCGATGAGCAGCTTGGGGTCTGCCGCGAGCCCGATACCGATCAGCGCACGCTGACGCATGCCGCCTGAGAACTGGTGCGGGAACTGATGCAGTCGCTTCTCGGCATCGGCCAGGCCCGCCTGCTGCAGAACCTCGATCGTGCGCGCCTTGGCACTCCCGCGATCCCGGGCGATGCCGTTCGCACGGATCGCCTCCTTGACCTGGAATCCGATGCTCCAGACGGGGTTGAGGTTCGACATCGGGTCCTGCGGCACGAAGCCGATGTCCCGACCGCGCACGGCCTCGATCTCACGGCGGTTCAGTGTCGTGAGCTCTCGCCCGTCGAGGGTGATGGACCCCGCGGTGACCTCTCCGGTTCCGGGAAGCAGGTTCACGATGGCCGTGGCCGTCGTGGACTTGCCTGATCCCGACTCGCCGACGATGGCGACGGTCTCGCCCGGCATGATGTCGAAGCTGACTCCGTGGAGCACTTCGCGCAGCCCCTCCTGGGTGCGGAAGGCGACCGTGAGGTCGCGGACGCTCAGCAGAGGGACCTGTTCGGTGACGCGCTCGCTCATCGGCGTGCCCTCGCCTTCGGGTCGAGGGCGTCTCTGATGAGCTCGCCCAGGGTGACGAATGCCAGCACCGCGAGGGTGAGGGCGATCGACGGATAGATGAGTGCCATCGGCGCCACGCGCAGCGAGGCCTGAGCCTTCGCGATGTCGTTGCCCCACGACATCACGTCGCTGCCGAGCCCCACTCCGAGGAACGACAGCGTGGCTTCAGCGACGATGGCCGCAGCGAGGCCGAGCGTCGAGACGACGAGCAGTGGAGCGATCGCATTCGGTACGACGTGGTTCAACAGGATCTTGAACTTCGACTGCCCGAGCGCCTGCGATGCCATCACGAAGTCGGCTTGGCGGACGCGGAGCACCTCCGCCCGAACGACACGCGCGGTCGAGGCCCAGGCGAACGCCCCGATGGCGAACGCGAGAGTCCACACCGACCGGGCGTCCCGGAACACGGTCATCACGACGACGGCCGCGAGGATGTACGGGATCGCGAAGAAGATGTCACCGATGCGCGACAGCAGTCCGTCGAGCCAGCCGCCGTAGAAACCGGCGAGGGCTCCCATGATCAGGCCGAGCACAGACGAGATCACGGTGGCGATCAGGCCCACAGCCAGCGACGTCTGCGATCCCCACACGATGCGGGCGTAGATGTCGCACCCCTGGAACGTGAATCCGAGGGGGTGCCCCTCGGTCGGCCCGCCGTTGCTGTTGGAGAGCTGGCAGCCTTCGTTGGGGGGTGTGGAGGTGAACAGCGTCGGCCACAATGCCATCACGAGGAAGAACAGCGCGAGCGCGATCGAGAACCAGAACAGGGGGCGACGGCGCAGGTCGAACCAGGCGTCCCTCCACAGGTTGCTGGGCTTGTCCGAGATACGGACGGCGTCGACGGAGATCGACTCGGTCTCCACCGGGGCGACGTAGTGCTGAGGTGTGGAATCAGGCATAGCGGATCCTCGGGTCGAGCAGACCGTAGAGCAGGTCGATGAGAAGGTTCACCAGCACGTACAGGATGACGAATACCGTCACGAAAGAGACCACAGTGGGGCCTTCGCCGCGCTGGATCGCCTGGAACAGCGTGTTACCGACACCCGGGACGTTGAAGATTCCCTCGGTGACGGTGGCGCCGACGAGCAGCACGCCGAAGTTCGTGGCGGAGTTGGTGATGACGGGGATCAGCGAGTTGCGCAGCACGTGTACGGGAAGCACCCGGTTACGGGAGAGACCCTTGCTGTACGCGGTGCGCACCCAGTCCTGGTTCAGAGTCTCGATGACGGAGCTGCGCATCAGACGCATACTCACGGCATAGAGGCTGAACCCGAGGACGATCGCCGGGAGCCACAGCCCGCCCCAGTCGTTGTCCGCGCCCACGGTGGGCTTGAACCATCCGAGCTGGATCGCGAGGAAGTACTGCGCGAGGAACGCGACCACGAAGATGGGGATCGCGATCGCGACGAGGGCGACGACGAGCGACACGTTGTCGAACAGCTTGCCCTTGCGCAGCGCCGAGATGGTTCCGATGATGATCGCCAGCGTGAACTCGATCGCGATCGCCATGACGGCGAGGCGCCCCGTGACGGGGAGGGTGGCGGCGAGGACCGCCGAAACCGGGCGACCGGAGTAGGTCGTGCCCAGGTCACCCTGGAGGACACCGGTGATGTAGTACCAGTACTGGACGATGAACGGATCGTTCAGGTGGTACTGCTCGCGCAGCTGCTCGAGGACAGCGGGGTTCGGGGTCTTGTCCCCGAACAGGGCGAGGATCGGATCGCCGGGCATGGCGAACACGAGGAAATAGATGAGCAGGGTGGCTCCGAAGAAGACCGGGATCACCTGCAGAAGACGTCTCAGAATGTAACCGAGCATCCGCTTGTCCCTTCTTAGAGGGGTGAGAGAAGCGAGGCGAACACAAGCCTGTGAGGCGGTGACGAAGAATCGTCACCGCCTCACAGGTGAAGTGCCGTCGGGCTTTACTCGCCGGCCTTCGTGATCTCGTAGTACAGCGGAACCGAGTTCCAGCCGAACGTCACGTTGTCGACGTTCTCGCTGAAGCCACCGGTCACGTTCGAGTACCACAGCGGGATCGCGGGCAGGTCCTGGAACAGAACCTCCTGCGCCTTCGTGAAGTCCTCGATCTGCGCGTCGGCGTCGGGGTTGCTGATACCGGCCTTGATCAGGTCGTCGAACTCGGGGTTCGAGTAGTCACCGTCGTTGGAACCGGCGCCGGTCGCGTAGAGCGGTCCGAGGAAGTTGTACAGACCCGGGTAGTCGGCCTGCCATCCCGAACGTGCGGCGGTGGTGATGGTGCGGTCGTTGACCTTGGACCGGAGGTCCTGGAAGGTCGGGTACGGGTCGCCCGATGCGTCGATGCCCAGGGTGTTCTTGATGCTGTTGCTCACAGCGTCAACCCATGCGTCGTGTCCGCCGTCGGCGTTGTACGCGATCTTGAACGTGCCCTCCCACGGGGCGATGGCGTCGGCCTCGGCCCACAGCTCCTTCGCCTTCTCGGGGTCGTAGTCGAGGACCTCGCTGCCGGGGACCGAGTCGGACCAGCCGGCGATGACCGGCGACGTGAAGTCCTTCGCCGGGGTGCGCGAGCCCGAGAAGATGGTCTCGGTGATCTCGTCACGGTTGATCGCCATCGACAGCGCCTGACGACGCAGCTTGCCCTCTTCGCCGCTGAAGTGCGGCAGGAACTGGCCGATGGTGAACGACTGGAACACAGCGGAGGGCTGGTTCACGGCGCGGTCGCCGAGCTCGTCGGTGAAGACGGCCAGCGAGTTCGTCGGGATCGCGTCGATGACGTCGACCTCGTTCGACAGCAGGTCGGCGTACGCCGCTTCCTGCGTCGCGTAGAACTTGATGGTGAGGCCGCCGTTGGCCGCCTTGCGTCCGCCGTCGTAGTCGTCGTTGCGGACGAGCTCGATCTGGACGTCGTGCTGCCACGCGTCTTCGTCGGCGATCTTGTACGGGCCGTTGCCGATCGGGTTCTGACCGAAGGCATCCATGTCTTCGAATGCGACATCGGGCAGCGGGTAGAACGCCGAGTAGCCGAGACGCAGCGCGAAGTCGGAGGCCGGCTTGTTGAGCGCGATCGTGAAGGTGTAGTCATCGACCTGCTTCAGGCCGGTGAGCTCGGAGTCCTCGTCGTAGCTGAAGCCCTCGATGTCCTCGAAGAAGTAGCTGGAGAGGTGGCCGTTCGAGAGCTTCGCGCCCTCGTTCCACGCCTTGATGAAGTTGTCGGCCGTGACCTCTTCACCGTCGGTGAAGGTCAGGCCTTCCTTGATCTTGATCGTGAGGTTCTGGGGGTCCTCGGTGGTGATCTCCTCAGCCACGTCGTTGACCGGCTTGCCCTCGGCGTCGTAGTAGATCAGCCCTGCGAAGATCTCGTCGAGGATCTTTCCGCCACCCACCTCGTTGGTGTTGGTCGGGATGAGCGGGTTCTCCGGCTCGGATCCGTTGGTCGTGATGATGGCGTCCGCGTTGACGTTTCCGCCGGCGTCGCCGTTCGACTCGTTTCCGCCGCTGGCGCAGCCCGCGAGCGCCAGGGCGCCGATCACGAACAACGCGGTGCCCGCAAGGGCGATCTTGTTGCGCTTCACTTTGTGTCCTCCTGTGGACATTCGGGGTTCTGCGTGCGCATCGTCGAGCACGCAGGGATACCTGAGCGTAACCCGCCGGTTCGCGAACCGTCCTCTTCAGCTAACGAACTGTTACTGAGTGGTGACCATCTGTAACACCGGGGAAACACCGCGAAACAGCAGACGGTGCCGCGCTCCCATACAGAAGCGCGGCACCGTCTGCTCAGATGAGCACGTGGTTCAGGCGAAAGCCTCCACCGGCGGGCAGGCGCACACGAGGTTGCGGTCGCCGTACGCCTGATCGATGCGACGCACCGGCGGCCAGTACTTGCCGGCGACCAGGGCGTGCACGGGATAGGCGGCATCCTCTCGCGAGTACGCATGGTTCCACTCCCCCGCGATGAGCGACACCGCGGTGTGCGGCGCGTGCACGAGGGGGTTGTCGTCCGCGGGCCAGCGTCCGGCGGCGACCGCGTCCGCTTCGGCCTTGATCATGACCATCGCCTCGACGAACCGCTCGATCTCGTCGAGGTCCTCCGACTCGGTCGGCTCGACCATGAGGGTTCCCGCGACGGGGAAAGACATGGTCGGCGCGTGGAAGCCGTAGTCGATGAGGCGCTTGGCGACATCGTCGACCGTGATGCCGGTCGCTTCCTTGAGCGGGCGGAGGTCGAGGATGCACTCGTGCGCCACGCGGCCGTTCTCGCCGGTGTAGAGCACCGGGAAGTGGGCGCTGAGGCGCTCCGCGATGTAGTTCGCCGACAGCACGGCCGCAGCGGTGGCCCGACGCAGTCCATCGGCTCCCATCATGCGCACGTAGGCCCAGGAGATCGGCAGGATGCCCGCGGATCCGTACGGAGCCGCGGAGATCACGCCGCCGCCGAACGTGTAACCGCCGAAGTGCTCGGCGCTCTGTGCGAGCGGGTGCGAGGGGAGGAACGGCGCGAGGTGGGACTTCGCCGCCACCGGTCCGATGCCGGGCCCGCCGCCGCCGTGCGGGATGGCGAAGGTCTTGTGCAGGTTGAGGTGCGAGACATCGCCGCCCAGGTCGCCGAAGCGCGCATAGCCCAGCAGCGCGTTGAGGTTCGCGCCGTCGACGTACACCTGTCCGCCCGCGTCGTGCACAGCGGCCGTGATCTCGACGACCTGCTCCTCGTACACGCCGTGCGTGGAGGGGTAGGTGATCATGAGAGCGGAGAGGTCGTCGGCGTGCAGGGTGATCTTCGCGCGCAGGTCGTCGAGGTCGACGTTGCCGAGCTCGTCCGTCGCCACGACGACGACCTTCATCCCCGCGAGCACGGCCGAGGCCGCGTTCGTGCCGTGAGCCGACGACGGGATGAGGCACACCGTGCGGTGCGCGTCGCCGTTCGCGTGGTGATAGCCGCGGATGGCGAGGAGGCCGGCCAGCTCACCCTGCGAACCGGCGTTCGGCTGCAGCGAGACCGCGTCATACCCCGTGACCTCGGCCAGCCAGCCCTCGAGCTGCTCGATGAGCTCGAGGTAGCCCTGCACGTCGGCGGCCGGAGCGAACGGGTGGATACCGGCGAACTCCGGCCAGCTGATGGCTGCCATCTCCGTCGCCGCGTTGAGCTTCATCGTGCACGAGCCCAGGGGGATCATGCCGCGATCGAGCGCGTAGTCGCGGTCGGAGAGGCTCTTCAGATACCGCATCATGGCGGTCTCCGAGCGGTGCGAGTGGAAGACGGGGTGCGTGAGGTACTCATCCTGACGCAGCAGCGCCTCGGGAAGCCGGCCGTGCTCGGAGGCGGCGATGTAGCCGAAGGAGCGCCCTGTACCCGATGCGAAGCAGCCCGCGACCCGGTCGAGGTCGGTGAACGTCGTGGTCTCGTCGACCGAGACGCCGACGGTGTCGGCGTCGACCTCGTGGAGGAGATAGCCCGCGTCGTGCGCGGTGGCGACGATCTCGGAGGCGCGGCCCGGCACGCGGACACGGAGAGTGTCGAAGAACTCCCTGTGCTCGATGTCGAGTTCGAGCTCGATGAGCCAGGTGGCCAGAGCGTCCGCCTTGCGGGCCACGTCCACGGCGATCGCTCGGAGCCCGTCCGGACCGTGGTAGACCGCGTACATCGACGCCATGACGGCCAGCAGCACCTGCGCGGTGCAGATGTTCGACGTCGCCTTCTCACGGCGGATGTGCTGCTCACGCGTCTGCAGCGAGAGCCGGTAGGCGGGCTTGCCGTCGGCATCCACCGAGACGCCGACGAGACGGCCGGGCAGCTGACGCTCGAGACCGGAGCGGACCGCCATGTAGCCCGCGTGCGGGCCACCGAAGCCCATCGGAACGCCGAAGCGCTGCGTCGTGCCGACCGACACGTCCGCACCGAGGGAACCGGGCGAGGCGATCAGCGTGAGAGCGAGCAGATCGGCGGCCGCGACCGCGAGAGCACCGGAGAGGTGCGCCGCTTCGAAGACGGCCGACGGATCCCACACCCGTCCGGATGCCCCGGGGTACTGGACGAAGACGCCGAACAGCTCGGAGGGCAGCTCCTCGCCCGCAGCGAAGTCGACGGTGACGATGTCGATACCGAGCGCCTCCGCGCGCGTGGCGAGCATCGCCCTGGTCTGCGGGAGCGCGTCCGCGTCGACCGCGAACACCGTCGACGACGACTTCGAGGCGCGACGGGAGAGCAGCATCGCCTCGACGACCGCGGTCGACTCGTCGAGCATCGATGCGTTCGCCGTGGTGAGGCCGGTGAGTTCTGCGACCATCGTCTGGAAGTTGATGAGCGCCTCCAGGCGCCCCTGCGAGATCTCCGGCTGATACGGCGTGTACGCGGTGTACCAGGACGGGTTCTCCAGCACGTTGCGCTGGATCACCTGCGGCGTGATGGTGCCGTAGTAGCCGAGGCCGATCATCGGTCGGTTCACGGTGTTGCGCGAGGCGAGCGCGCGCAACTCGGCGAGAGCCTCGGTCTCGCTCGCGGCGGACGGGATGCGCGAGGGCGCGTCCGCCGCCTCGGATGACGGGCCCGTGTAGATCGACGCGGGCACGGCCTGGCGCATGAGCGCCTCGACCGGGCTCAGCGCATCGTCCGCTCCGGCGTTGTCGAGACCGAGGGCGGCGAGCATCGTGCGCTGCGCGGCATCCGTGGGTCCGATGTGACGATCGGCGAAAGTGACCACTGGCGAATCAGCCCTCCGTGAGTGCGACATAGGCGTCGCGGTCGAGCAGTCCATCCAGCGCACCGGCGGCGACGGCGACCTTGAGCAGCCATCCGCCCTCGAACGGCGCCGCGTTGACCAGCGACGGGTCATCGACGGCCGCGTCATTGATCTCGACGACCGTGCCGGAGACCGGTGCGTACAGCTCACCGACCGACTTGGTGGACTCGATCTCTCCGACGACCGCTCCCGCGGTGACCTCGGTGCCGACGGCGGGGAGCTCGACGAACACGACGTCGCCCAGCTTCTCGGCGGCGTAGTCGGTGATGCCGATGGTCACGGTGTCGCCGTCAGCGGCGATCCACTCGTGCTCTTCGGTGTAGTGGAGTGCGGCGAGATCGGTCATTTGGTCCTCCGGTAGAAAGGCAGGGCGGTCACGGTCGCGGGGATCCTGGTGCCCCGCACATCAAGGAATACTGCGGTTCCCTCTTCCGCGGAAGAAGGTTTCACGTAGGCCATCGCGATCGGATGACCGAGCGTGGGGCTGAGCGCCCCGCTCGTGATCTCGCCGAGCACCGATCCGTCTTCGTCGACGACGGCGTATCCGGCGCGGCCGGCGCGCTTGCCCTCGGCCACGAGTCCGACCAGGACCGGCGCTTGCGCTGCCTCGGTCGACTCCGCGGCGGCGGAGAGCGCCTCCTTGCCGACGAAGTGCTCCTTCGCGGTCACGACGACGCGTCCGAGGCCTGCCTGAGACGGCTGGGTGTCAAGGCTCAGTTCGTGCCCGTAGAGCGGCATCCCCGCCTCGAGGCGAAGGGTGTCGCGCGCGGCGAGCCCGGCGGGAACCAGGCCGTGCGGCGTGCCGGCAGCGAGCAGAGCATCCCACAGCGCCGCCGCGTCGTCAGCGGCGACGAGAAGCTCGAAGCCGTCCTCGCCCGTGTAGCCGGTGCGCGCGAGGAGGAGCGGCTTGCCGCGGTAGTTCGCCGACGCCCAGGCATAGTACTTCTGCTCGGACCAGGGAATGCTCACGTCGGTGATGTCAGCGGTCGCGGCGAGGATGGCCTCGGCGTTCGGACCCTGTACGGCGATGAGGGCGTAGTCGTCGGAGACGTCTTCGACGTCGACTCCGCGATCGCCGAGGAACCCCGCGAAGCTGCGCTCCTCGCCCGGTGCCCGAGCGGGGAGGTCGCGCTCGACGAGCGACGGGAAATCACGGACGCGTTTCGCGAATGCCGAGTCGACGAAGCCCCGATTGCCGGCGTTCGCGATCACGAGGTAGCGGTCCTCGGCCAGCCGGTAGGCGATGACATCATCGATGATGCCGCCGCCCTCCGCGAGCAGGAGCGAGTACTTCGCCTTCCCGACCGGCATCGCCGAGATGCGGCCGGCCAGAGCGTAGTCGAGGAATTCCGCTGCGGCCTCGCCCGTCACCAGGAACTCGGCCATGTGCGAGATGTCGAAGATGCCCGCGCTCTCGCGCACGGCGTGGTGCTCGGCGAGGTCGGACGTGTAGCGCACCGGCATCTGCCAGCCGCCGAAGTCGGTGAACGACGCGCCGAGCGCCTCATGGCGTTCGCGGAGCGGGGTGTAGCGGGGGTCGGACATGGAGTTCTCCCGGGCTGTGTCGGGCGGAACGGCGGCATCGCCGTTCCTCGGAACTCCCCCTCTGTCATAGGCCTGAGAGTTTCACCCGCGCACGGAGGCGGGGCTTTCACCGTCGGCGGATCCGCGCGGTCGCGGGATCGCTTTTCAGAGTGGCCGGAACCGCGCGGTACGCGTACCTGAGAGATTGGCGGGGAGGCTTGCTCCTTCGGTGCCCGGCTGCGTTCGCCGGGGCTCTCCCGCGTGGGTCATTCGGCCTGTCTTCAGTTGTGGGTTCAGTCTAGCCGGTGCGGCCCCCGCGCCGAGGCCTGCGTCCCGACAACAAAGCTCCCGTCGCGCCCTCGGCCGCTGCGAACGTGCGCGAGCGACCGAGAGTGCGACGGGAGCGAGGGTGTGGCCGGTGCCCGTCAGCGCGCGATGCCGAGTTCGGCACGGACCTCGTCGCGGAGGCGGCCAAGGTTGTCGGGCTCTGGCGCCGCGCCGAGGAGAGTCCGGGTGTACTCGTGCTGCGGATTCAGGATCACCTCGTCCGCAGGACCGCGCTCGACCACGTCGCCCTTGTAGAGCACCATGATCTCGTCGGAGAAGTGCCGAGCCGTCGCCAGGTCGTGCGTGATGTAGAGCACACCGAGGTTCTCCTCGCGCTGCAGGTCAGCCAGCAGGTTGAGAACGCCCAGCCGGATCGACACGTCGAGCATCGAGACCGGCTCATCCGCGACGATGAACCGCGCCCCCGGAGCGAGGGCACGAGCGATCGCGACCCGCTGTCGCTGCCCGCCGGACAGCTCGTGCGGGCGGCGCTCTGCGAAGCTCTCCCCCGGCGTCAACCGCACCCGCTCCAGCAGCTCGACCGCACGTTCGCGCACCTGCGAGCGGGACAGGTCGGGGTGGTGCAGGCGGATCGGACGCTCGAGGTGATGCACGATGGTGTGGAAGGGGTTCAGAGACGCGAACGGGTCCTGGAACACCATCTGCACATCCGCGCGGTAGCGCTCCAAGGCCCGCCCTCGGGCGCCAGAGGGCTTCCCATCCAGAAGGATCTCCCCGCTAGTGGGAGTCTCCAACTTCATCAGCATCCTGGCGATCGTGGACTTCCCCGACCCCGACTCCCCTACCAGAGCGACCGTCTTGCCGGCCTCGATCGTGAAGGACACGTCCTTCACCGCGTGCAGCACGTTGGTGCGGAATCCGGAACGCAGATGGAAGTCCTTCACCAGATTCCGCGCCTCCAGACGTGCCGTCTGCGGCGGCGCCGTGTCGGCGCGGTTGCTGTGGGTGGTCATCGGACGCCCTCCTGGCTCACACCGGTACGCACGAAGTCGCCCCGCTCGCCCTTGAGCGACGGGAAGCTCGACAGCAACCGCTTCGTGTATTCGTGCTGGGGGGACCTGTAGATCTCCTCCGCCGTCCCCTCCTCCACGATCTGTCCCTGCAGCATGATCGCGATCCTGTCGCTGATCTCGATCAGCATCGGCAGATCATGCGTGATGAAGATCACCGCGAAACCGAGCTTCTCCCGCAACCGCATGATCTCCCGGATGATCCCGCGCTGCACGACCACGTCCAACGCGGTGGTCGGCTCGTCCATGATCATCACCTGGGGGTCGAGGGCCAGGGCCATCGCGATCATCATGCGCTGCCGCATCCCGCCCGAGAGCTCATGCGGGAAGCTCGACAGGCGATTCGGGTCGACCCCGACGAGGGTGAGCAGCTCCTCCGCCCGAGCGGTCTTCGCCTTCTTGCTCATCCCCGGGCGGTGTGTGTCGAAGATGTCGAAGATCTGCGCCTTGACCGAGATGACCGGGTTCAGCGAGTTCATCGCGCCCTGGAACACCATCGAGATCTTGTCCCATCGGAACGCCCTGAGGCCTTCTCCATCCAGGCCCACGATGTCGATGTCATGACCATCCCGGTCATGGAACACGATCTCGCCACCCGTCATCAGGGCCGGCGCCTTCAGCAGACGGTTCATCCCGTACGCCAGGGTCGTCTTCCCGCACCCCGACTCCCCCGCCAGCCCCAGGATCTCGCCTCGGTTCAGCGTCAAGGAGACGTCACGCACGGCCTTCACCGGCGGATCCACCTCATACTCGATCGACACGTTCCGCGCCGTCAGGACGGGCTCGCTCATGCGGTGACTCCCTTGGTCTTGGCAGCCTTGCGCACGCGGCGCGCGGCTTCGGGCGCATTGCGCAGCTTCGGGTTGATGACCTCGTCGATCGCGAAGTTGATGAGCGAAAGGCCGGCACCGAGGAGCGCGATCATGAGTCCGGGCGGGACGAACCACCACCAGGCTCCGCGTCCGAGAGCCTGCCCCGACTGCGCGTCGTTGAGGATCGAGCCCCAGGTGATCGACGAGTTGGGGCCGAGGCCCAGGTACGAGAGCCCTGCCTCACCGAGGATCGCGAAGATGATCGCGAACAGGAACTGCGCCGCGAGCAACGGCAGGAGGTTCGGCATGATCTCGACGAGGATCACGCGGAACGACCGCTCCCCCGCGACCTTCGCGGCGTACACGTAGTCGCGTGTGCGGAGAGAGCGCGTCTGGAGCCGGAGCACATAGGCAGCCCCTGCCCAGGAGGTGATGCCGAGCACGAATGCGACGAGCTGCCAGCTGCGCTGCGGCACGAAGGAGGCGATCACCATCACGAGCGGGAGTCCGGGGATCACGATCATGACGTTGGTGAGGAGCGCGAGACCGTCTTCGCGCCAGCCACCCAGGTATCCGGCGAGGACACCGAACAGCAGGGACAGCACGATCGCGATGGCTCCGGCCGTCACGCCGATGAGCAGCGAGCCCTGCGCGCCGATCGCGAGCTGGGCGAACATGTCGTTGCCGAGCTTGGTCGTGCCGAGCCAGTGCTCCGCGGAAGGCGGCTGGAGCGCGGGGTTGGCGGTGCTGCGCGGGTCCTGCGAGAACATCGGCGCGATGATCGCGAACAGCACGATCGCGACCACGATGATCGCGCCGACGATGAACTTCGGCGACGTGCTGGGCAGGATGCGGCGACGCTTGCGTCCCTGCTGCGTAGCGAGCGAGATCGTGCTGGCCGGTGCCGTGATCGGCGGCTCCTGGGTCAGGAGCGGGTTCTTGGTGTCAGACATTCTGGCGAGCCCTCGGGTCGATGAAGCCATAGACGAGGTCCATGATGAAGTTGGCGGCGAGCACCGTCAGGGTGATGACGAGGAACAGTCCCTGCATCAGCGCGTAGTCGTTGTTGGTCACGGCCTGGAACATCAGCTTGCCGATGCCGGGATAGGTGAACACCTGCTCCATCACGATGGATCCGGCCACGACGAACCCGAGGGTGATCGAGAAGCCGGCGATCGAGGGGATGGCGGCGTTGCGGGCAGCGTACGTCGTGAGGACCCGGCGCGGCCGGAGCCCCTTCGCCTCGGCCGTGAGCACGTAGTCCTCGGCGAGCGTGGACACCATCATGTTGCGCATGCCGAACATCCAGCCGCCGACCGAGCTGATCACGATCGTGAGCGCCGGGAGGATCGCGTGCGCCACCGCGTCGGTGAAGAACGCCCAGGTCGGCTCGGGGCCGTCAGGGTAGTCGAAGACGTCGTAGCCGCCGAAGATGGGGAACCATCCCAGACCGACCGCGAACACGGCCACCAGGATCAGCGCCATCCAGAAGTACGGGATCGACTGCAGCACCGTGGTGGCGGGGATGAGGTGATCGACCCAGGTGCCGCGCTTCCATCCGGCCCAGGCGCCGAGCACGACGCCGAGGACGAAGGAGATCACGGTCGCGGTGCCGACCAGGATGAGCGTCCAGGGCAGGGCACCCGCGATGAGTTCCGTCACCGGGGTGGGGAACTTGGTGACCGAGACGCCGAGGTCGCCCTGGAACATGCGCCCCCAGTAGGCCAGATACTGCTCCCAGAGGGAGGAGTCATCGCCGCCGAGCAGGAGCTTGATGTTGCGGATGGTGGTCTCGGAGACCTCACCGCCTGCTCTCTGCATCTTGGCGATCATGATGTCTGCCGGGTTCCCCGGCATGAGCCGGGGAAGAAGGAAGTTGATGGAGATCGCGGCCCAGAGCGTGAACGCGTAGAACCCGATTCTTCGTGCATAGAACTTCATGTCACTTGTTTCCTGACTGCCTTCTTCCCCGACTCCTCTCCTACTTGACCGGCTGCAGCTGCGTGAGGACGTAGCCTGCCGCGATGGCACCCCAGGACGGCGGGAAGGCGTAGAGGTCTTCCTCGGTCGGCCAGCCCGTGTAGTCCTTCGTGTTGTAGAAGGTCTGGGTCGCGTTGATGACGAGCGGGATGTAGGGCAGGTCGCGGACGATCTCGGTCTGGATCGTGCCGTACAGCTCCTTCTTCGTGGCCTCGTCGTTCGTGCTGATCGCCGCCTGGATGGCGGTGTCGACGACCGGGTTGCTGTACCGGCTGAAGTTCCAGCGCCCTGCCGGGATCTCCGTGCCGACGGGGCTCGTCGACTCGACGGCGGTACCGCCGAACCAGTCACGGTAGATCTGGAACGGGTCGGCGACGGAGGTGCCGATCACACCACCGACGATCAGCTGGAAGTCGCCACCCTGACGGGAGTCGGAGAACTCCTGCCACTGCACCGTGGAGGCCGTGATCTTGATGCCGGCGGCCTCGGCCTGCTCGGCGATCAGCTTCGCGGCGTCGTTGTAGTCCGTCCAGCCGTCGACCGAGGTGAGCGTGAGCTCGAGCGGAGCGCCGTCCTTCTCGTAGATGCCGCTGGAGCCCTTGGTGTAGCCGGCGGCTTCGAGGATCGAACCCGCCTCGGCGGCGTTCGCCTCCTGCGGGCTGACCTCGTTGGCGGGGTCGGCGACCCACTTCTCGTCGCGGGGCAGCAGAGCGAACGTCGGCGAGATGTCGCCGGTGAGGCCGACGAACGCCTTGTCCTTGATCGTGGAGCGGTCGATCGCGGCGTTGAGCGCCTGACGCACGGCGACGTCGGTCTGCGGACCGGTGCAGCCGAGCTCGGCGTTCGAGCAGGTGTAGAGCACCGTCGGGTCCTGCGGCGTGTTGATCCAGTCGATCTTGCCGTTGGCGGTCACATCATCCGGGTTCGGGATGAACATGCCGGTCCAGTCGAGCTTGCCTGCGGCCAGCAGGTCCTGCGCGGTCTGGTTGTTGTCGACGGCGATGTACTGGACCTTCTTGACACCCAGCTTGTCGGCGTCGCGGAAGTTCTCGTTCGCGACGAGGGTGTACGACTCGCTCGTGGTCTTGTCGACGACGTAGGCGCCCGAGCCGACCGGCTCCTCGTTCGCGAAGTTCGCGAAGTCGGTGACGTCTGCCCAGACGTGCTCGGGGAGGATGTAGGTCGACCCGAGGCGCTGGAACTCGGTGGTGTACTGCGCCGAGGAGTAGGTCAGCACGACGGTGGTGTCGTCGGTGGCCTCGGCGGAGACCAGGCCGTTGCCCTCGGGGTTGTTGGCCTCGTAGTTGAAGGAGAACGCGACGTCCTTCGCGGTGAGCGGCTTGCCGTCGCTCCACTTGAGGTCGGGCTTGATGGTGATGGTGATCACCGTGCCGTCCTCGTTGTACTCGAACGAGTCGCCGATCAGGCCGACCGGCTCGGAGTCGGCCGTCTTGTTGTAGAAGAACAGCGGCTCGTAGATCGGGCCCAGCGCGCCGTGGAGCACGGTCGGTGCGAACGGGTTGTAGTTCGCGGTGATCGGGGTCTGGCTGCCGGCCCAGACACGCAGGGCCCGGTCGCCATCGGCGTTGCCGCTGTCGCTACCGCCGCCACAGGCCGTGAGGCCCAGGGCGAGGACGGATGCTCCGGCAATCGCGGTGAGCGCAATCTTGCGCCTTCCGTTACGGATCATTTCTCTTGTTTCCTCTCGGTGCTGCACTGCAGGAGGGATCGCTCCGGATGGAGCAGAACCCCGGATGCGGGGTTCATGGGCCCCGCGGAGGCGGCCGGTCGGCCGCTCTCGAAGGGGTTTGTTAGGACAGTAACCTAACAAACCCCGTCCCGGTGGACAAGACTCCCCGAGCCCGCCAGATAACGTTTCGGACTCGACCGCCATCGTGGTCATATACGCGCACTAAGGGTGCGAATGACACTAAGATCGATCCCGGAGGTTAAGGTGCCCATGACTCAAAGCAGCGACATCCGCGTCGCCGTCTCGACGGTCATCCTGACGTTGCGACGCACGGATGACGGACGCGCGGTGCTCGCGCTGCCGCTCGTGCTGCGCACCCGCGAGCCCTTCGCCGACCAATGGGCCCTTCCCGGCGGGTGGCTCACGCCGACCGAGTCGCCCGTCGATGCCTCGGCGCGCACCCTCGCCGAGACCACCGGCCTCGCCCCCAGCTACCTCGAGCAGCTCTACGCCTTCGGCGCCGTCGACCGCTCCCCCACCAGGGTCGTGTCGATCGTGTACTGGGCGCTGCTGCGACAGGACGACGTGACGGCGCAGAGCGCAGCACATCGCGCATCCGGCGCCGCCCCCGAGAACGTGAAGTGGTTCGACGTCGACGAGCTGCCGCAGCTGGCCTTCGATCACACCGAGATCGTCGAGTACGCACTGTGGCGACTGCGCAACAAGGTCGGATACAGCCGCGTCGCGCAGGGATTCCTGCCCGCGGAGTTCACGCTCGCCGAGCTGCGGGAGGCCTATGAGGCGATCCTCGACCGCACCCTCGATCCCGCCAACTTCCGTCGCCAGGTGGAGGCAGCGGGCAACCTGCTCCCCACCGACCGGTTCCGTACCGGAAGCCACCGCCCCGCGCGTCTGTATCGCGACAACACCGATGTCGAGCTGGCCGATCGTGGCCCGCTCGGTCCCGAAGAAACGAGCACCCGATGAGCATCACCTTCGTACCCGCTCCTGCTGTCCCGCCCCTGGACGCCTCGGTCGACCATGCGATCCAGGCCATCGTCAGCGGAGCGTCGACCGATGCCACGTGCGCCACCGATCTCGCAGCCGGCCCCTGGGATTTCGACGCACGACCGGGCTACGGACCGGGCTCGTCCATGGGGGATGTCATCCCGACCGGCGCACCCCGACAGGGCGAACTGCCCGTCGAGTACCGCGAAGCCTCGGAGGAAGAACTCGACGGGCGGATCCGGGCGGCGAAGGCCACCCTCGGCGACAGGGTCGTGGTCCTCGGCCACTTCTACCAGCGGGAGGAGGTCGTGCAGCACGCGGACTACGTCGGGGACTCCTTCCAGCTCGCGACTGCAGCCAAGGGACGCTCCGACGCCGAGGCCATCGTGTTCTGTGGAGTGCACTTCATGGCCGAGACCGCCGACCTGCTCTCACAGCCCGACCAGGCGGTGATCCTTCCCAACCTCGCCGCCGGCTGCTCGATGGCCGACATGGCCGACATCGACCAGGTCGAGGAGTGCTGGGAGCAGCTCGAAGAGGTGCTCGGTGACCTCGACGCCGTAGACGCCGACGGGCGTGTGCCGGTGATCCCCGTGACCTACATGAACTCCTCCGCAGCGATCAAGGGCTTCGTCGGACGGCACGGCGGGATCGTCTGCACCTCCTCCAACGCCCAGACGGTCCTCGAGTGGGCGTTCGAGCGCGGACACCGGGTGCTGTTCTTCCCCGACCAGCACCTCGGCCGCAACACCGCGAAGGCGATGGGTGTGCCGCTCGAGCAGATGCCGATGTGGAACCCGCGGCGAGCGCTCGGCGGATCGTCCGCGACAGAGATCGTCGACGCACGCGTGATCCTGTGGCACGGGTTCTGCTCGGTGCACCGCCGCTTCACGGTCGGCCAGATCGACCAGGCCCGTGCCGAGCACCCCGGCGTGCGTGTGATCGTGCACCCCGAATGCCCGATGGAGGTCGTCGACGCCGCAGACGAGGCGGGCTCGACCGAGTACATCCGCCGCGCGATCGACGCGGCCACGGAGCCCACCACGTTCGCGATCGGCACCGAGATCAACCTGGTCCGCCGACTCGCGGCGCAGTACCCGCAGCACGAGATCTTCTGCCTCGACCCTGTGGTGTGCCCCTGCTCGACGATGTACCGCATCCACCCCGGATACCTGGCCTGGGTGCTGGAAGAGCTGGTCGCCGGCCGCACGCCGAACCGGATCACCGTCTCCGAAGACGTCGCCGATCCCGCACGGGTGGCACTGGAGCGGATGCTCGCGGCGAAGCCTCCGGCGGTCGCAGGCGCGCGATGAACGTCGTGGTCGTCGGCTCGGGCATCGCGGGACTCACCGCGGCGCTCCACGCGCACGAGTCCGGCCACGAGGTGACGATCGTCACCAAGGGCGACCTCGGCGACGGCTGCACCGGACTCGCCCAGGGCGGTGTCGCCGGGATCTACGGGCCTCGCGACTCCGCCGCGCAGCACGCCGACGACACGATGGACGCCGGTGCGGGGCTGTCCGACCCGGAAGCCGTCGGTGTGCTGGTCGCGGAGGGCGCGTCCCGGATCGCCGAGCTGATCGCCCGCGGCGTCGCCTTCGATCGCGCGGCTGACGGCTCGCTGCAGCTCGGACGTGAAGCCGCGCACCGCCACGCCCGCATCGTGCATGCGGGTGGCGACGCCACGGGAGCGGCGATCTCCGCAGCGCTGGTCGCGTCTGTGCGCCGGACGCGAATCGATGTCATCGAGCGCGCCTTCCTGATCGATCTCGTGCGCGTCGGGGGTGCGGTGCGCGGTCTGCGGACCCTTCGCGACAGCGTGGTCTCCGACACGTCGGCCGATGCGGTGATCCTCGCCACCGGGGGCGCAGGGCACCTGTATGCGCACACGACGAACCCGGCGGGAGCGACGGGAGACGGCATCGCCGCCGCGCTGCGCGCGGGAGCAGCGGTCGCCGACCTGGAGTTCGTCCAGTTCCACCCGACGATCCTCGCCTCGGGCCCGGCCTTCCTGATCTCTGAGGCCGTGCGCGGCGAAGGTGCGACGCTGATCGACGACGAGGGCCGCCGGTTCGTGTTCGACAGCCACCCCGACGGCGAGCTCGCACCGCGCGACGTCGTGTCGCGGGCGATCGCCCGCCGCGCCGCGGCTCAGGGCGCACCGGTCAGGCTCGACGCCACGATGCTCGGCGCCGCCGTCCTCGCGCGACGCTTCCCCACCATCGACCGGGTGACCAGAGAGCGCGGCTTCGACTGGGCGCATGAGCCGATTCCCGTGACACCGGCCGCGCACTATCTGATGGGCGGCGTGGTGACCGATCTCGATGGACGCACGACGGTCCGCGGTCTGTTCGCCGTGGGAGAGGTCGCCCGCACGGGAGTGCACGGGGCCAACCGGCTGGCGTCGAACTCGCTCCTCGAGGGCGCGGTGTTCGGGGCCCGCGCGGCTGCCGCCCTGACGCAGCCGTGGACGGAGGTCGATCACGAGTCCTGCCCGGTCGACCCGCGCGCGCACGAGAGCCGCGACACGGGAGCGCCCGCCTTCACCCGGGCCGCCCTGCAGCAGCTCATGTGGGACGAGGTCGGACTGCTGCGGACGGGCGAGGGGCTCACCCACGCACTCCGCACGCTGCGGGCGTGGTCTTCATCGAGCTCAGCGCCGACGACGGCGAGCGCCCACGAAGACGCCAACCTGCTGCTTCTGGCGGAGGCGACGGCATCTGCGGCGCTGGCGCGAACGGTGTCGGTCGGCGCTCATCATCGTGTCGACGCCCCCATTCCCGAACCCGGTGCGCGCTCGCACGCCCCCTCATCGATCCTGGAGACCGTCTGATGCTGACCACTGCCACTGTGAACCGCGTCGTCGGCGCGGCCCTCGAAGAGGACGCCCCCTGGGGCGACCTGACCAGCACCACGCTGCTGCCCGCAGATGCCACCGCCACCGCCGATCTCGTTGCTCGCGAGGCCGGGGTCTTCAGCGGTGGTGAGGTGTTCGCCGCCGCGTTCCGGCTCACCGACACGGCTCTCGACGTGGACCTGCACGTCGGCGACGGTGACGACTTCGCCGCGGGCGACGTCC
This sequence comes from Microbacterium maritypicum, assembly GCF_008868125.1. Classification (NCBI taxonomy): domain Bacteria; kingdom Bacillati; phylum Actinomycetota; class Actinomycetes; order Micrococcales; family Microbacteriaceae; genus Microbacterium; species Microbacterium maritypicum. The sequence continues at coordinate 1,095,573 of NZ_WAAQ01000001.1, read as the reverse complement.
TCGCGTCGGTCTCTGGCTCAGCGCGCAGCGTGCTCACGGCGGAACGCGTCGCACTGAACTTCACGCAGCGGATGAGCGGCATCGCCACTCTCACCGCCGCCTACGTGGCAGCGATCGACGGCACGGGCGCCCGGATAGCCGACACCCGCAAGACCACGCCGGGGCTGCGCGCGTTCGAGCGTCATGCCGTCGAGTCCGGTGGCGGCCACAACCACCGCTACTCGCTGTCCGATGCCGTTATGGCGAAGGACAACCACCTCGCGGTGCTGAAACGCTCCGGCCGCGACCTCGCGACCGCACTGCGCGAGGCCTTGTCCCGCCTTCCCCACACGACCCACGTCGTGGTCGAGGTGGATCGTCTCGACCAGATCGAGGCGGTGCTCGACGGCGGTGCCCACACCGTGCTGCTCGACAACTTCTCGCTCGACGACCTGCGCGAGGGGGTTGCCCTGATCGGCGACCGCGCCACCGTCGAAGCCTCCGGCGGGGTGAACCTCGACACCGTCGGCGACATCGCCCGCACCGGAGTGGATGTGATCTCGGTCGGCGCTCTGACGCACTCCGCACGCGCCCTCGACCTGGGCCTGGATCTACGGATCGACTGACCGCGATGTCGCACCCTGGCATGTTGTATCTCGATCACGCCGCGACCTCCCCGGTACGACCGGAGGTGCTCGAGGCGATGGGTCCGTATCTCTCCGGGGTGTCCGGCAACCCGTCGAGCCATCACACTGCCGGCGAAGCCGCCGCGGGTGCTCTGCACGATGCCCGCGCACGGGTGGCCCGGATCCTCGGGATGCGCACGGGCGATGTCGTGTTCACCGCAGGGGGCACCGAGGCGAACAACCTCGCGGTGAAGGGCATCGTGCTGGCGGCTCTCGAGGCAGGGCGACGTCACCTGGTGATCTCACCGATCGAGCACGAGTCGATCCTCGAATCCGCCGAATACCTCCGACGCTTCCATGCCGTCGAGGTGACGCTGCTGCCCGTCGACGCGCGCGGACGGATCGCACCGGACGACCTGACGGCGGCGATCCGCGACGACACAGCGCTGGTGTCGATCGGCCACGCGAACAACGAGATCGGCACGATCCAGGACGCGACGGCACTGGCTTCCGTCACCCGGGCCGCCCGTGTGCCCCTGCATCTGGATGCCGTGCAGTCGGCCGGCTGGCTGGGGCTGCGGGATCTCGGCGCTGATGCGGTGTCGATCGCCGGCCACAAGCTCGGCACCCCCAAGGGCATCGGCGCCCTGGCCGTGCGCGGGCGGGTGCCCGTCGAGCCGCTGCTGCACGGCGGCGGGCAGGAGCGCGGACGACGCTCCGGTACCGAGAACGTCGCGGGGGCCGTGGCACTCGCGACGGCTCTGGAGATCGCCGAGCACGAACGCGAGGTGGTCGCCGCGCGCGTCGGCGCGGCGACGAGGCACTTCATCGCCCTGGTCCTCGACAGCATCCCCGAAGCCGTGCTCACCGGTGACGCCCTGCATCGTCTGCCGGGGACGGCGAGCTTCACCTTCGCCGGCACCAGCGGGGAATCGGTGCTGCTCGAGCTGGAGCGCCGCGGTGTCATCTCGTCGAGCGGATCGGCGTGTGCGGCGGGTAGCGATGAGCCCTCCCATGTGCTCCTCGCCTGCGCCGTGGCGCCCGAGGTGGCGCAGACCGCCGTGCGCTTCACCTTCGGACGCGTTCCGCTGCCCGAAGACGCTCCCGTACGACTGGCCGCGCTCGTCACAGAGTCGGTGCGCGCGGCTCGGGGCTGACACGCGGCCATAGACTCGGCAGGTGACTGCCTCCGCCCCGATCGTGACGCTGATCGTCCCCGGACGCGACATCGCCGCCTTCGCCCCCGCCGCCCTGGACTCTCTGCGCGCGCAGACCGAGTCGCGGTGGCGAGCGATCCTCATCGACGACGGCTCGACCGACGAGACGGGGGCGATCTTCGACGCCGCCGCGGCCGATGACCGTCGGTTCACGTCGATCCGACACGAGGCCTCCCGCGGTCTCGGTGCGGCGCGCAATGTCGGTCTCGATCAGGTCTCCACCCCCTACCTCGGTTTCCTCGACGCGGACGACGAACTGCTGCCGGACGCCCTGGCCCGCCTGACGGGAACGCTCGGGCAGACGGGAAGCGACTTCGTCGCCGGTGCCTACGTGCGCTCGCGTCCGCACGGCGGCGGCTACGTCGCCGGTCGCGTGCAGCCCTGGGTCTCGGCGGCGACCTCGCCCGAACGGCTCGCGACCACTCTCGAGTCCCACCCGCGGGTGGTGTCGAACATCGTCGCGTGGTCAAAGGTGAGTCGCACCGACTTCTGGCACGATCTGCGCTTCCCCGAAGGCGTGGCCTACGAGGACCAGGTGGTCGCCCAGCTGATGTACACGCGGGCACGCGCCTTCGACGTGATCCCCGATGTCGTCGTGCGCTGGCGGCTCCGAGCCGACGGCACCTCGATCACCCAGAGCAAGGCGCAGCTGTCCGTTCTGCGGGACTATCTCGCGGCGCTGCGCGGCGGCATCCGGGTGCTGCATGAGGCCGGGGCGCACGCTTCCGTGACTGCACGGCTGGAGCTGATCCTGGCGATGGACCTCGTGCCGCTTCTCGAGATCGCCGACGCGCACCCTGATCCGGCCTACGCGGTCGACGTCGAGGCCTTCGTCGCCGAACTCCGCGCCCTTCCCGAGTTCGCCGATGCCGTGCCAGACCCTGCCATCGCCGCCGCGCTCGCGTGGTGAGAACGAGCCTCCCGACGACGGAACGGTGAACGCGTGAACGACTACCTCTCCTCCCTCTTCTCGCTCGACGGACGCACAGCGATCGTCACCGGTGGCAGCTCCGGCATTGGCCGCGGCATCGCCACGGCGCTCGCACGCGCCGGAGCGGCGACGGTCGTCGTCGCCCGCGGAGAGGACCGCATCCGGGAGACCGTCGACGAGCTGCGTGCTCACGGCTGCCGCGCAGCCGGGGTCGTCGGCGACCTCGGCACCCGTGACGGGATCCACGCCGTCGCAGAGGCCGCGGAGGTGCCGTTCGGCGAGCCGGACATCCTCGTGAACTCGGCCGGCATCAACATCCGTCCGCCGTTCCCGGAGATCACCGAGGACGACTGGGACGCGACGATGACGGTCAACGCGCTCGCGCCCTTCCTGCTCGGCCAGCGCTACGCGAAGGGCATGGCCGCGCGCGGATACGGCCGGCTCCTCCACATCAGCTCCCAGCAGGCCCACCGCGCCTTCGTGGGAAGCGGGGTCTACGGCGCATCGAAGGGTGCCGTCGAATCGCTCATGCGCTCGGAGGCCGAGGCCTGGGGTGGGACCGGCGTCACGAGCAACACGCTCGTCCCCGGCTTCGTGCTGACTCCGTTGAACGCCCGCCTGCAGCAGGATCCGCAGAAGGTCGCCGAGCTCGCGGCACGCACCATGATCGGACGCAACGGACTGCCGAGCGACTTCGCCGGGGCCGCGGTGTTCCTCGCCGGGGCGGGATCGGCCTACGTCACCGGCCACTCGCTGTTCGTCGACGGCGGACTGTCGGTGCACTGAGGCGCCTCGGTGCTCCGGGACCGGTGCCGACGGCTCAGGGCTCCGGCGGGTAGATCCGCTCGTCGGGACGGGGCTCAGCCAACAGCGGCACCGCCGCGGTGATGGCCGCGACGGCATCGGCGCCCGCAGAGTCGACAGGAGCCTTGTCCGCGCGGCGCTCGGCGAGGGGTGCCGGGGCGCCGCCGGTCACTGCCTCTTCGACCGCGGCCTCGGTGTCGAGCACGCGCGACGCCGCCACCTGCTCGGCTGCGAGCTCGGCGTAGAGTCCGCCCAGTGCGAGGAGCTCGGCATGGGTTCCCGACTCGACGATGCGTCCGGCCTCCAGCACGTGGATCACGTCGGCACCCATCACTGTCGAGAGCCGGTGGGCGATGGAGAGCGTGGTGCGCCCCTTCGCCGCCTCGTCGAGCGCTTCCTGCACCACGCGCTCCGACACCGTGTCGAGCGCGGAGGTGGCCTCATCCAGAAGCAGCACCGGCGGATCCTTGAGGAGCACACGGGCGATCGCGATCCGCTGCTTCTCGCCGCCGGAAAGCCGGTACCCGCGCTCCCCCACCACCGTGTCGTACCCCTGCTCGAACCCGGCGATGATGTGGTGGATGTTCGCGGCCGTGCACGCGGCGATCAGTTCGTCCTCGGTCGCATCCGGCTTGGCGTAGCGCAGATTCTCGCGGATGGTGGCGTGGAACAGGTAGGTCTCCTGGGAGACGATCCCGACATGGTCGATGATCGACTCCTGGGTGAGCGCGCGCACGTCGGCGCCGGCGAACATCACCGCGCCTCCCTTCGCTTCGTACAGTCGGGGCGCGAGGTACAGGATGGTGGTCTTGCCGGCGCCGGACGGTCCGACGAACGCGACGTGCTGCCCCGGTTCCGCCACGAACGACACCCCGTCGAGCGTCGGTCTGGCATCGGCGGAGGCGTCCGGGTAGCGGAAGACGACGTCGGCGAACTCCAGACGCCCCCGTGGCCCCGGTGCCTCGTCGACCGTGATCGCATCCGGGGCATCCTCGATCTCCGGCACCAGGTCGAGGTACTCGAAGATGCGGGCGAACAGTGCCGACGACGTCTGCAGGTCGAGCGACACCCGCATCAGTCCCATCAACGGCATGAGAAGTCGTGCCTGCACGGTGGTGAAGGCGACGACGGTTCCCGCGGTGATCGCACCGGTGCCTCCGGCGATCAAGTAGCCGGAGACCAGATAGATGACAGCGGGCACACTGGCCATGAGCACCTGCACGACCGCGAAGAAACCCTGACCGCTCATCGCCCGACGCACCTGCAGCGTGACCTGGTTGCGGTTCTCGGCCTGGTAGCGCTCCGACTCGGTGCGCTGCCGGTTGAACGCCTTCGACAGCAGCATGCCCGAGACGCTCAGCGTCTCCTGGGTGATCGAGGTGAGCTCGGACAGGGATTCCTGCGTCTCCCCCGCGATGCGGGCCCGCACCTGGCCCACCTTGCGCTGCACGAAGATCAGGAACGGCATCATGATCACCGCGATCAGCGTCAGCCGCCAGTCGATCAGGATCATCGCGACGAGCGAGGCGATCACGGTCACGACGTTGCCGAGGATGCTGGTGACGGTGTTGGTCAGCACACCGGAGACGCCGCCGACGTCGTTCTGCAGCCGGGACTGGATGACGCCCGTCTTGGTGCGGGTGAAGAAGCCGAGCTCCATCGCCTGCAGGTGCTCGAACAGCTTCACCCGCAGGTCTCCGGTGACGCTGTTGCCGACGGTCGAGGTCAGCCACGTCTGAGCGACTCCCAGCACCGCGGAGATCAGGAACAATCCGATCATCGCGGCCACGAGCCAGGCCAGCAGCTCGAGGTGCGGCCCGCCCCCGGCCACCGGGAACAGCGCGTCATCGAAGATGCGCTGCACGATCAGGGGCGGAATGACGGCGATCGCGGCCCCGACCACCACCAGGATGCCCGTGAAGAAGATGCGCCAGCGATACGCCCGGAACAGCGAGACCACCCGGGCGCCCAGGCCGTTGATCCGAGGCGCCTCGGCGTTCAGCCTCCGCTGCGCATCTTCATCGACACCGCGAAAACCACCGCGATGTCCACCACCCATGCCGCCGCCCATGCTCATGGCGCCAGCGTACCCACGCACGACGACATCGAGACCCGAGCCCGCGCCGAGCGCGGATATCTGTGAGTTCGGAATGAAATGTCCGCGGCTGCCGTTACGCTGAAGGACTCTTGCGAACTCTCGCGATATCCATTCTTCTTCGCCCTGGAGGCCGCCCATGTCTGCCGTCGATACCGGCTCCCTCTCCACGACCGCCGCACCGGCGGGGGGCGAGATCTCCCGCAAGGACATGCGGGTGATCTGGCTCCTCCTGGTCGCCGCCTTCGTCGCCATCCTCAACGAGACCACGATGGGGATCGCGATTCCCCATCTGAACACCGACCTGGGCATCCCGCCCGAGCTCGGCCAATGGCTCACCAGCGCCTTCATGCTGACCATGGCTGTGGTGATCCCCACCACCGGCTTCATCCTGCAACGGTTCACGACGCGCCAGGTCTTCATCGCCGCGATGATCGCCTTCTCGCTCGGCACGCTCGTCGCGCTCATCGCGCCCGGATTCACGGTGCTGCTCGTCGGCCGCGTGATCCAGGCCGCCGGTACCGGCATCATGATGCCGCTGCTGATGACGACGATCATGAACGTGGTCCCGCCGCAGTCCCGCGGCCGCATGATGGGCCGTGTCGGCCTGGTGATCTCGCTCGCTCCCGCGATCGGCCCGACGCTCGCGGGCGCCGTCCTCGAATTCGCCAGCTGGCGTGCCCTCTTCGGGATCATCCTCCCGATCGCCCTGATCGCCCTGGCCATGGGCGCGAAGTGGATGACGAACCTCGGCGAGACCCGAGCCGTTCCGCTCGACGTTCTCTCGATCCCGCTCGCGGCGCTCGGCTTCGGCGGCATCGTGTTCGGACTCAGCCAGTTCGGCGGCGAGGGCGGATCGGGCGAGACCACCGGCATCGTCTCGCTGGTCGTGGGTGCTCTGTCGCTCGGACTCTTCGTCTGGCGCCAGCTCGTGCTGCAGCGCATCGACGACGCGCTGCTCGACCTGCGGGTGTTCCGCTCCAGCAACTTCACCCTGTCCGTGATCATCATGTCGATCCTGGCGCTGTCGATGTTCGGCACCCTGACGCTGCTTCCGCAGTATCTGCAGAACGTCGCCGGTCTGAACCCGCTGCAGTCGGGTCTGATCCTGCTCCCCGGCTCGCTGCTGATGGGTCTGCTCGGACCGATCATGGGGCGCGTCTACGATGCGCGCGGCACGCGTCCGCTGCTGATCCCGGGCACGATCCTCGTCTCCGCCGCGCTGTTCTTCTACTCGACCGTGGGCGAGCACACCGTGTGGTGGGTCCTCATCATCGTGCAGGCCGCCATGTCGGTCGGACTCGCGATGTCGTTCACGCCGCTGTTCTCCGCCTCGCTCGGTTCGCTCCAGCGCTCCCTGTACTCGCACGGTTCGGCTGTGCTGAACACGCTGCAGCAGGTCGGCGGCGCGGCGGGCGTGGCGCTGCTGCTGGTGACGTACTCGTCGATCCTGCACGCCGGCGAACAGGAGGGACTGTCGACCGCGGTCGCCGGTGCCCCCGGCGCGCGCATGGCGTTCCTGATCGCGGCGATCATCTCGCTCGCGGCGGTGGCCCTCAGCCCGTTCGTCCGCAAGCCTGCAGACGATGCCGGCGAGGGACTCCACGGAGGGCACTGACCGTCCGTAGACGGCCCGCGATGGCGTCTGCCTCTTACTCGCTCTTCGGGGCGGGGATGTGGCAGACGCCATCGCTGCAGTAGCCGACGGCGTCGCCTTCGAGCAGGTTCAGAGAGCCCGGGAGCGGCTGCAGCCCGAGGGGTGCTTCCTGCTGCACGGAGTCCTGCTGCGTGTTCTTCATCCCTCGATCGTACGCCTGCCCGACGCAGGTGGCGCCGAACCGGGCGAGACGCCTCGACAGTGGACGGACGGCGATTCTCGCTTACGGTTGTTTCATGCTCAAACGACTCCTCGCCCGCACGTTCTGGGCGTTCAGCAGATGGACGCTCGTGAGCGAGGCCGCACCGACACGTCCGACCGTTCTCGTGGGGGCACCCCATACGTCGAACTGGGACTTCGTCCTGATGCTCGCCATCGCGTGGCGGCTCGACATCGACGTGCACTGGCTCGGCAAGAAGAGCCTCTTCCGCGGCTGGCGTGGTCCGATCATGCGACGCCTCGGCGGCATCCCCGTCGATCGCTCCGACCCGGCTCGCGTGGTCAAGGATGTCGTGGGACAGGTCCACGCCGGGACCGTGTTCGGTCTCGTCGTCACCCCGGACGGTACCCGCGGCGGCAACGAGTACTGGAAATCGGGCTTCTACCGGATCGCGCGAGAAACCGGCATGCCGGTGACCCTCGGGTTCGTCGACAGGACGACCATGACGTCAGGGCTCGGGCCTACGATCGACCTGACCGGGGATGTCGGGGCGGACATGGACCGGATCCGCGCGTTCTACGCCGACAAGGCCGGCGTGCGTCCCGAACGACGCACCGAGCCGCGGTTGCGCGAAGAGCTCCCCGCCACCACTGAGCCCGACGCCACCTAGGCTGCGCCTCCCGCGGGAAGACCTGGACAGCACCCGCGCCGGGAAACCACACTGAGTCCATGACAGCAGACTCTTCGGGTGGCGAGCACGAGCTCGACGATCGTGCCGACGGACGGGACGAGACCGCGAACGAACGCGCTGATCGCAACTGGGATGAGTTGCTGCAGGAGCTGCGCGTCATGCAGACCGGCACCCAGATCCTCACCGGCTTCCTCCTGGCGGTCGCGTTCCAGCCCCGGTTCACCGATATGGACGAGCTCCAGCGCGACGTCTACGTCATCCTCGTCGCTCTCGCCGCCGTGGCGACCATCCTCGCCCTGGCGCCGGTGGGGATGCATCGCGCGCTGTTCGGGTATCGCCGCAAGCCCGACCTCGTCCGCATCGCCGCCCGGATCGTCCGCATCGACCTGGTCGTGATCGGCGCGCTCACCATCGGGGTGACCACCCTGATCGTCGACTTCACGGTGAACCGCACGGCGGGGATCGTCGCGCTCGTCGCGGCCCTCGTTCTCGTGGCGGCGCTCTGGGTGGCGCTGCCTCGCATCATGCGCGGCAGAGCCCGCGCCCGCGGAGGCGCATCGGAATGACGCGGCGCTCCGCGAGCGCGCGTGCGCTCAGCGTCCTGCCGGACTCCGGTTCTCGGCGCTGACCATCCACGCGAACTGCTCGAGCCGCTCGATGATGGCGTGCAGAAGATCCGCCGAGGTCGGGTCCTCTTCGTCGACGGCGTCGTGCACCTCGCGCACCGTGCCCACTGCGGCTTCGAGGCGCTCGGTGACCAGGTCGATCGTCTCGGTCGTCGACACCTCGCCCGCAGGGAACTCAGGAAGCGACGTCGTCTTGGCGATGGTCGCGCTGCGTCCGTCGGGGACGGCGTGCAGGGCGCGCATGCGCTCCGCGATCGTGTCGCTGAACGTGCGCGCGTCGTCGATGATCTCGTCGAGCTGACGGTGCGTGTCGCGGAAGTTGCGCCCCACGACGTTCCAGTGCGCCTGCTTCCCCTGGATCGCGAGATCGAGCAGGTCGACGAGCACCGCCTGCAGGTTGTTCGCGAGCGTCGTCGAGGCGGTGAATCCCTTTTCGGCGTTCTGCTGCCTCGTCGTCTTCGCCGCGCCCTTCGTCGAGCCGGTCTTCTTGGTCGTTGTGCTTTCAGCCATGGTGTGACCTCCTGCGGGTGACGCTAGTGCGGACGGTGGCCAGGGGCGAGGGGGTTGACACCGTGGGGACGCACCCCGGAATGTGACTCGGGTGAGTGATGCAGACGCAGTGAAAGAAGACCAGGACCCGACGCCGCCGGAGATCGTCATCTCCCCGATCAGCGACGACGACGCCGGCGAGGTGCTGACCGTGCAGCGCGCGGCTTTCGTGTCGGAGGCCGCGATCTACGGAAGCGTCGACATGCCGCCCCTGACGCAGACGCTCCCCGAACTGGAAGCGGAGCTCCGATCCGAGTCCGGGCTGACCGCACGCATCGACGGGCGACTCGTCGGCGCGATCCGATACGTCGAGAAGGACGGTGTGCTCCTGATCGGCCGGATCGCGATCGCTCCCGACATGCAGGGCGAGGGCATCGGAAGGCTGCTGCTCGAGAGCGCCGAGAAGGCGTCGGGCGCTGACGTCGCCGAGCTGTTCACCGGAAGCCTGAGCGAAGCGAACATCCGTCTCTACGAGGCGTGCGGGTACGAGGAGCACGAGCGCGTGCCCGACGGCGACGGCACCGCGCAGGTGTTTCTGCGCAAGCAGCTGCGAGCAGGGTAAGAGCCTCCTCCGAATCCGCGCAAGGGGGTTGAGACCATCTCCGAGGTGGGGCATCGTAGCCCGGACATGTCGCGACCGTGACATGCCCCGACCGGAAGGAGAGTCTCGTGCTCACCCTCACCGACAACGCCTCCGCCATCGTGACGACCCTCGTCAGCCGTCAGACCGACGCCCCGGATGCCGGGCTCCGCATCCACTCGACCGAGGCCCAGGGCCCGGAGGGCGGTGCACGCCTCGCCGTGCTCGTCGCCGCAGACCCGGAGCCGCAGGATCAGGTCGTGGAGGTCGCCGGCACCCGGCTTTTCCTCGATGAGTCGGCCGCTGCCGCTCTCGACGACAAGATCCTCGATGCCGGCGTGGACGACGAAGGCTCCGTCTCGTTCGCCGTCACCCCTCAGGTCGCCTGACCGAAGGATTCCGGATGCCGCGGCCGACTCGGTCGCGGCATCCGTCTGTCTGCACCGCGTAACCTGGAACGAGCTCGCAAACCCGTGCGAACAGTCGAAAGGCCACCGTGAAGATCTCTCTGCTCCGCCGCTTCGTCGTCCTCGCGGAGGAACTGCATTTCCCTCGTGCGGCGGAGAAACTCGGCATTCCGCTGGCCTCGCTCTACACGTCGATCGACAAGCTCGAGGCCGAGGTCGGCCATCCGATCGTCCATCGCGAGGGCCCGACGCGGCTGACACCTGTCGGCGAGCTCCTGCTGGTGGAGGCGAAGACGGCAGTCGCTGCCGCTCCGGAGCCGGTCCGCAACGCCCCCGCCCCTGCCGGAGGAAAGGCCAAAGCCTCGAAGGGCAAGGGCCGCACGCCCGCCGTGAAGGGGCAGCCGAAGCCGTACAAGAAGCGGCAGGGCCGCTAGCGGGACGGCGAAGGACTCAGTCCCAGTCGAGGTACTCCTCGATGACGACCGCGGTCTCGATCGGGTGCGTCATCGGGAACAGGTGATCGGCGCCGTCGATGCTCTTCACGCTCGCGCGCTCCGGTGCCGTCGACTGCAGCTGCTCTCCGTTGGCGAACGGAGCATCGATGTCCTTGGTGCCCTGGATGATCAGGACGGGCATCACCGGCGCGAGCGGGATGTCGCTCTCTTCGACCGCGAGCAGAGCCAGACCGTTCACGCGATCGGCGTGCGCCAGAGCGAAGGCGCGCGCGACAGTGCCGCCGAACCCATGGCCGCCGACCCACGTGTCGCCCAGCCCGACGTGTTCGATCACGGCGAGCGCATCCTCGACACGGTCATCCAGCGAGACCTCTTCGCGCTTGGCCTCGGCACGATGACCGATGCGCAGCACGTGGAAGCCCGCCTCCTCGGCGAGGTAGTGCGAGACGACGCCGAGAACATCAGCAGCCAGATCGCGCTCCTGGATCAGGACGAGCTTGACCGGCCCGTCGCCCTCGTCGACGAAGGGGATCGCGCGGCCGTCGGGCTCGAAGATCTGGGTGTCGGTCATCGGCGTCAATCTCCTCGTGCCGTCGGTGTCAGGAACTCAGGCGGAACGTCCACGGCGGACGCCAGCGACCGGACCGCGGCCGGAGCCGCCGTGTCCCAGCGTATCTTGAGCGGGCGGTCAGGGAGACGATGACATCCGGATGACCTCCACCGACCGCCTACCAGGCCCGCCCGCGAAGATCGATCGGGCCCGCGGGCCAATTCCGTGGTTTCGGATCGAGCGCGAGCGTCAGAAGGGGCGGCCCCGGGGTCTGCGCGACGGGTTGGCCGGCGCGGTCGATCGAGTGCTCGACTGCCGAAATGCGGCGCCACCCGCACGATTCGTAGAAGGCGACGACCTCTTCCCGACACCCGAGATAGCCGTAATCGATGCCTCCGGCATCCTTCATCGATAGGGCTGCGTGCGCGAGGAGCCGGGCACCGGCTCGCTGCCCTCGCGCGTGCGGGGAGATCAGGACGCCACCGACGCCCGCGACCACGACCTCCGCCGTACCGACGCCGATCGTCCGCGGCGCCCAGCCGACGTGCCCCACCACGGCAGGGCCGAACCGGGCGATGACGTGAACGTCATGGGGCGCGTAGCCGTAGGGCTGATCGGGATCCCACGCTCCGAACTCGGCGAAGTACTCGGCATCGAAAAGCTCCCGCAGCCGCGTCAGGTCATTCGCGCTCAGACGATCACGGGGAACCGTGTCGATGTCGACGGCCGTCATATCTCGACGACCTGCCCCGCCTCCACCCGCCACTGCCGGTCGGTCTGCACGGTCGCGAGCATCCGCCGATCATGGGTGACGAGCAGCAGGGTTCCCTCGTAGGACTCGAGCGCCTGTTCGAGCTGCTCGATCGCCGGCAGGTCGAGGTGGTTCGTCGGCTCATCGAGCACGAGCAGGTTGATGCCGCGTGCCTGCAGCAGCGCCAGCCCCGCCCGCGTGCGCTCCCCCGGCGAGAGCTCATCGACGGCGCGCATCACGTGATCGGCCTTGAGCCCGAACTTCGCGAGGAGCGTGCGGACCTCGCCCGACGCCATCTCCGGCACGAGCTCCTCGAAGGCGACGGCGAGCGGCTGCGTGCCGACGAGCTGCGCACGGGCCTGGTCGATCTCGCCGATCTGCACGCTCGCACCGAGGCTTGCGGTTCCCTCATCGGGAAGCTGCCGTCCGAGCAGCCCGCGCAGCAGCGTCGACTTCCCCGCGCCGTTGGGACCGGTGATCCCGATCCGCTCCCCCGCGTTCACCTGGATCGACACCGGGCCGAGCTGGAAGGATCCCTGCCGGAACACGGCCGAGCTCAGCGTCGACACGACCGAGCTGGAGCGCGGCGCCGAACCGATCGTGAACTCGAGCTGCCACTCCTTGCGCGGCTCCTCGACCTCTTCGAGCCGGGCGATCCTGCTCTCCATCTGACGCACCTTCTGCGCCTGCTTCTCGCTCGACTCCGCAGAGGCCTTGCGTTTGATCTTGTCGTTGTCGGGCGCCTTCTTCATCGCGTTGCGCACGCCCTGGCTCGACCACTCGCGCTGGGTGCGAGCACGGGCGACGAGGTCGGCCTTCTTGTCGGCGAACTCGTCGTACTTCTCGCGCTGGTGACGACGGACCGTGGCCCGCTCCTCCAGGTACGCGTCGTAGCCGCCGCCGAAGACCCGGTTGCTGCCCTGCGCGAGGTCGAGTTCCAGCACCCTGGTCACGCAGCGGGCGAGGAACTCACGGTCGTGGCTCACCACCACGACACCGCCGCGGAGTCCGCGTACGAAGGCCTCCAGCCGCTCGATCCCGTCGAGGTCGAGGTCGTTGGTCGGCTCATCCAGCAGCGCGATGTCGAAGCGCGAGAGCAGCAGCGCGGCGAGCCCTACGCGGGCGGCCTGTCCGCCCGACAGCGAGGTCATCATCGCTGCGGCCGGGTCGTCGCCCAGGTCGAGTCCGAGGTCGGCGAGCACCACCGGCAGTCGCTCGTCGAGGTCGGCGGCACCGCTCGCCAGCCAACGATCCAGCGCGGCCGAGTACGTGTCGGCGGGATCTGTGCCCGGTGCGGCGAGGCTGGGGTCACCGAGTGCTGCGGCGGCGGCATCCATGTCGCGGGTCGCGGCCGTGCAGCCCGTGCGACGGCCGATGTAGTCGGTGACGCTCTCGCCGGCGATGCGCTCGTGCTCCTGCGGAAGCCAGCCGACGAAGGCATCGGCCGGTGAGAGTCGGATCGTCCCGGCCTGGGGCTCGTCGACACCGGCCAGCAGCTTCAGGAGGGTCGACTTCCCCGCCCCGTTCGCGCCGACGAGGCCGACGACATCACCCGCGGTGACGGTCAGATCGAGGGAGTCGAACAGGGTGCGGTGGCCGTACCCGCCGGCCAGCCCGTGGGCCACGAGTGTTGCGGTCATCCGTCAATCCTGTCACCCGTGCGGGTGGTGCGCGGACGCGGGCCGTCAGCGGACGACCACGCGCGATCTCTCGAGTCGACGTGTCAGCACGAGGGCGATCGTCAGCGGCACGGCGGCGACCACTCCGAACGAGATGTCGATGAGCTGCCAGCCGAGCGGCAAGCCTCTGATCGCCCCGGCGATGAGTGCCAGCGGAACGATGCCCGCGCACATGATGAGACCCCAGATGGTGACCCACACGTTACGGACCGGATCGATGAGCGGTCCGACGAAGGCGACCGCGATGGCGAGGTGCGCGAATGCCAGCCAGTCCGTGCCGTAGGCCAGGAACGGATAGTCGGTCCCCGTCACGTCGAGCCCCTCCGCGACCCGCTGCACCCAGAAGGCGAGATCGGGGAACGTCATGCTCAGGCCCGTGTTGCCCAGGATGTCGCGCCCGAGCGTGAGTTCTTCGCGCAACGGGAAGGCGGTGACCCCGCTCACGAAGAGCCCGAGGATCACGATGATCAGGCAGATGCGGATGAGGAGTGTGCGGCGTACGGCGATCAAGCGCGCGTTCGCCTCCTGTGTGTCAACATCCATCACGGCCTCCTGGGCGTCTGCTGTCGAAGAGGAGAGTCACCTATTCGGTCGCTCGGGCCACGAGGCTGTCGAAGTCGCGAACGAACAGCGACAGTTCCTCCCCCGGCTCGATTCCGACGATCGCCTGAGCGGTCCAGCCCACGTGGGTCGAGATGTCGCGCGCTGCTTCCCCCGTCAGAGTCACCGAGAGCTCGATGCGCCCGAGATGACGTGCGCTCAGCACCAGGTCCCCCTCGACGGACTCGTACTGCCGCTCGCCCGACCACCCCCGCCAGTCCTGGTCGAGCGCACGGAAGTAGCACACGATTTCCGCGACGTCCCACACGTAGAAGGTCAGCTGAGCATCCAGCCGCGTCCCGTGCAGGCGTGCCTGCAGAGACCGCAGTTTGCCCGACTCGTCGAACTGCGGGTCGCTGAAGTCGAGCGACATGCCCGTATCCCCGAGCCCTGCCGCCTGCGAGACCTCGTCCGTCGCCATGGGTCCTCCGAAGGGCCGAGGTCAGTTGTTGAAGCGGAACTCCACCACGTCGCCGTCCTGCATGACGTAGTCCTTGCCCTCGAGGCGGGCCTTGCCCTTGGCGCGGGCCTCGACGACGGAACCCGTCTCGACCAGATCCTCGAACGAGACGATCTCGGCCTTGATGAAGCCCTTTTCGAAGTCGGTGTGGATGACACCGGCGGCCTGCGGCGCCTTCGACCCCTTGGGGATCGTCCAGGCGCGCGCTTCCTTCGGGCCAGCCGTGAGGTACGTCTGCAGGCCCAGGGTGTCGAAGCCGATGCGGGCGAGCTGGTCGAGGCCGGACTCGTCCTGGCCGGTCGAGGCGAGCAGTTCCGCCGCATCCTCCGGGTCGAGGTCGATGAGCTCGGATTCGATCTTCGCGTCGAGGAAGATGGCCTTCGCCGGGGCGACGAGGGCTGCGAGCTCCGCCTTGCGTGCGTCGTCGGTCAGCACGGCCTCGTCGACGTTGAAGACGAAGATGACGGGCTTCGCGGTGAGCAGCCCCAGTTCCCGGATCGGCGTCAGGTCGATACCGGCGACCGACAGCAGCACGCCGCGCTCCAGCGCGTCCTTCGCCGCGTTCGCGGTCTCGAGCACGATGGGCTCGATCTTCTTGCCGCGCACTTCCTTCTCGTACCGGCTGATCGCCTTGTCGACGGTCTCGAGGTCGGCGAGCATGAGCTCGGCGTTGATCGTCTCCATGTCGGAGGCCGGGTTGACCGTGCCGTCGACGTGCACGACGTCGTCGTCGGCGAAACCGCGCACGACCTGTGCGATGGCGTCGGCCTCACGGATGTTCGCGAGGAACTTGTTGCCGAGGCCCTCGCCCTCGCTGGCACCGCGCACGATGCCGGCGATGTCGACGAACGACACTGCCGCGGGGAGGATCCGCTCGCTGCCGAAGATCTCCGCGAGCTTCTCGAGGCGCGGGTCGGGCAGGTTCACCACGCCGACGTTGGGCTCGATCGTCGCGAACGGATAGTTCGCCGCGAGCACGTCGTTCTTGGTGAGTGCGTTGAAGAGGGTGGACTTGCCGACGTTGGGCAGGCCGACGATGCCGATAGTGAGAGCCACGGGGCACGAGTCTACCTGGCCGGAGCCCCGCGATCCTGCGGAAGGCTGCGCGTCAGTCGCGGACGGCGCGGTACGCCCTGGTCACGTACGGGAGGTCGATGGTCGCGTCGCCGTGCAGGTCGAGCTCGTCGAAGAGAGCGTCGAGCTCCCGGCGGATGCGCGCCTTCTCCTCGTCGGGAGCGGTGATGATGTAGCTGCGCGACGCCGCCATCCGGTGCAGCACATCGCGGGTGACGGGTCGGACCCATTCCCAGCGCTCCTGATCGAGCGGTCCGAACGGCGCGGTGACGACCGGATCGCCCTCGGCGAGCATGATCTCGGCGTGGCTGCCGTGCATGACCTCGGTGAGCCTGCGCACCCACTCGACGCGATCGTCGCGGATGTTCCAGATGAGGCCGAGCACTCCCCCGCTGCGCACCGCACGACCGATCTCTGTCGAGCCCGCGACGGGATCGACCCAGTGCCAGGCCTGGCCCAGGACGACGGCATCAACACTCGCATCCGGAAGAGGCAGCCGCTCCGCCGACCCGACGAAGGTCGGCACACCCGGCACGGCGCCGCGAAGGGCCGCGAGCATCTCGGGATCGGGGTCGACAGCGACCACCTCGGCGTCAGGGGCCTGGGTCAGCACCCGGGTGAGCTTGCCCGTCCCCGCGCCGACATCGGCGACACGGCGGGAATCCGCCGGCATCCGCTCGAGCATCCAGGCCACCGCCTCGAAGGGGTACTCCGGCCTTCCGGCCTCGTAGTCTCCGGCCTGCGCTCCGAACGACGTCGCCATGTCCTCAGCCATGTCGCCAGCATACGGCGAGTCTGCGACCCCACTTCGGGGACCCGGGGGAAAGTGGGGATGTGCCACTGGACTTCACTGCGATCGACTTCGAGACCGCGAACTCCAGCCCGGCCTCCGCGTGCTCGGTCGGACTCGTCCGTGTGCGCGGCGGAGAAGTCGTCGCCACCACAGGATGGCTGATCCAGCCGCCGCCGGGACACGACGAGTTCCAGGAATGGAACGTGCGCATCCACGGCATCCAGCCCGAGGACGTGCTCTCGGCCGCGACCTGGGTCGACCAGTTCGACCGCCTGTGCGCCTTCGCCGGAGCCGACGTGCTCGTCGCGCACAACGCCGGCTTCGACCTCAACGTGCTGCGCCGCGCATCCGAAGCGACGGGTCAGCTCTGCCCGCCCTACCGCTCGCTGTGCAGCCTGCAGGTCGCCCGCAAGACGTACACGCTCGATTCGTATCGCCTGCCGATCGCCGCGGCCGCCGCGGGGTTCGAGGAGTTCTCGCACCATGATGCGCTCGCCGATGCCCGCGCCTGCGCGCAGATCGTCATCGATGCGGCGGCACGAGCAGGTGCGGCCGATGTCTTCGCCCTCGCCGATGCTCTGAGCCTGCGTGTCACCGCGCCGGTCGCTCCGGCCGCCCCCGCTCTGGAGCGCGCCGTCGCCTGACCCGCCTCGTCGCGTCTGACTCGTCACGCGGCATCCGTGCGCGGCGACCGGACAATGTCGGATGCCGGCCGCATCATGAACACATGGATGCTCTGGCTGTCGTTCTTCTCCTCGTCGCCCTCGCGGCGGGTGTCGCTATGGGCTGGTTCCTGCGAGCCGGACGCGGTGCCGACGATCTCGCGCGCGCTCAGGCCGAGCTGGCGGCCGCACGAGACGATCGCGACCGCCAGTACGATCTGTACCGCGATGCCGTCGAGCATGCGCGCAACGAGCAGCGGGCAGAGGCGCAGCGCGTCCAGCAGCAGAACGCCGTGCTGACAGCGCTCGCGCCGGTTCGCGAGAGTCTGCAGCAGATGCAGACCAAGGTCACCGCCATCGAGCGGGAACGGCACGCCCAGTTCGGCACTCTCGAAGAGCAGCTACGCCGGGCCCAGGAGTCCGATGAAGCTCTGCGGGCGACGACCGAGTCGCTCGCCGGGGCTCTGCGTTCCACTGCCACGCGCGGCGTGTGGGGCGAGACTCAGCTGCGCCGCGTCGTCGAAGCCGCGGGACTCACCCGGCACATCGACTTCGATCTGCAGGCGACGATCTCCTCCGACCATGGTCAGGGGCGCCCCGACATGGTGATCCGCCTCGCCGGGGGCAGCTCGATCGCCGTCGATGCCAAGGTTCCTCTCGACGCCTATCTCGAGGCCTCCGCTCTTCCCGGCGGCGACGCGCAGGAGCCGCAGCGCCGCACCCTCATGCAGAAGCACGTCAAGGCGGTCCGCGCGCACATCGACGCGCTGGCGAAGAAGGCCTACTGGGCGGGCCTCGATGCGAGCCCGGAGTTCGTGATCTGCTTCCTGCCGAGCGAATCACTGCTGGCCGCAGCCATCGATGAAGACCCGACCCTCCTCGACTATGCGTTCAGTCGCCGAGTGGCGCTCGCCTCCCCCGTCAACCTCTGGGCTGTGCTGAAGACCGTGGCCTTCACCTGGACGCAGCAGGAGGTCTCGACTGAGGCGCGTACCCTGCTCGCGCTCGGCACGCAGCTCTACGACCGGCTGGGAACGCTCGCCGGGCACGCCGACGATCTGCGTCGAGCGCTGGAGCGCACTGTCGACAGTTACAACCGGTTCGCCGGATCGCTCGAGACCCGTGTGCTCGTTACCGCTCGTCAGTTCCCCGGGGTCGACGCGTCAGCGCTCGCGACAGCCGCCTCGACGACGGCGAGCACGGGCCGGCGATTTACGGCACCAGAGCTGCTCGCTGCAGACTCGGCCGCGGCGCGGGAAGCTCTTTCAGACGGCGACTCTGCTCATATCGACCCGCTCGATCCCACACAGGCCGTCCAGCCCGAGGCCGTCCGCGCCGATGTGGGCGACGTGCGGCTTCGACTCGACGAAGGGTGACACCTTCGGCAGAGCATCAGCCGGTGGTGCGGTAGCTCCGCGGGCGTTCAGCGACGACGGATCAGGCGATGCCGGGAACGCCGCTGAGCAGCAGGATGACGAGTCCGCTGGTGGCCAGGAACGCTCCGATCATCCACCAGGAGCTGATCTCGTGCCCTTCATCGCGGCGGACGCGGAAGAGGACGTCGGCGCGACGAGCCGGATCGACCATCGCGGCCGGTGGCGTCGTGACCGGGGGCGTCGGAACGGATTCCGCATCTGCGCTCACCCGGAGGATGCGCCCCGTGTTGGTCGTGATGATCTTCGTCGGGGCGGCCTTCGAACCGCTCGTGTGCTGCGTTGTCATCTGTTCGCCCTCCTGTGCCTGCGGTGCCTGGCGGCTCCGTCGACGGCGACAAACCCAGTGACAATTGTGACACGGCACCCAGGGGAACCGTGGATCGAGCGGCTGTGAGGCGGTACCGGCTCGATAACGATGCCGCCGATGTCGCCGGCGATGATCACGTGTCAGAGGACGAGCGAAGGATCAGAGCCACTTCGAGACGAGGTGCTCCGAAGCGATGCGACGAAGCGTTCCGGAGGCTCCTCGGAGCACGACGCTCTCGGTGTAGACGTAGCCGCGTTCACGACGGACACCGGCGACGAGCTGGCCGTCGGTGACGCCGGTGGCGACGAAGATCGTGTTGTTGCCCTGCACCAGATCGTCGGCCTCGTAGACCTTGTCCATATCGAGACCGGCATCGATGCCGCGCTGGCGCTCATCGTCATCGCGCGGCCAGAGGCGTCCCTGGATGTGTCCACCGAGAGCCTTGATCGCGCACGCCGTGACGATGCCCTCAGGGCTGCCGCCGACGCCGACGCACATGTCGGTGCGAGCATCGTGACGGGCGGCGTTGATGCCACCGGCGACGTCACCGTCGCTCATGAGACGCGTGCCGGCACCCGCATCGCGGATCTCCTGGATGAGCTGCTCGTGACGCGGACGGTTCAGCACCGAGACGACGATCTCGTCGACAGGCTTGTCGAGCGCGCCGGCGAGCTTGCGGATGTTCTCGCCGATGGGAAGACGGATGTCGACGACGCCGACGCCTGCCGGGCCGGTGACGAGCTTGTCCATGTAGAAGACGGTCGAGGCATCGAGCATGGTGCCACGGTCCGAGACGGCGATCACCGAGAGTGCGTTCTGACGACCGGCTGCGGTGAGCGAGGTGCCGTCGATGGGATCGACCGCGATGTCGCACAGCGGTCCACGGCCCGTGCCGACGACCTCGCCATTGAAGAGCATCGGGGCGTTGTCCTTCTCGCCCTCGCCGATGACCACTCGTCCCTGGAAGTCGACCGTGCCGAGGAACGCGCGCATCGCGTCGACGGCGGCGCCGTCCGCCGCCTCCTTGGCTCCGCGACCGATAAAGGGGACCGCGCGGATGGCCGCAGCCTCCGTCGCACGCACCAGCTCCATCGCGAGGTTACGGTCGGGACGAAGAGGGCTCAGATCCGCTGTCAGACTCACCATGCGGTCAGCCTAGCCACCCTCGTGTCCAAATCCGCCGCCTGTCGAGCCGGATCCGACGAAGGAATCCGGATTCTTAACAGCCAGGCAGAAGCCATCGTGCTCGGCGGAGATCTGGGCTGCGGTATCAGCGTGCGCGCCCCGATAGAGTGGCAGCTGTCCCGGCTTCCCCTATCGCAGGAGTTCTCATGCCCGTCGCCACCCCGGATCAGTACGCCGAAATGCTCGACCGCGCGAAGGCCGGCGGCTTCGCGTACCCCGCATTCAACGTCTCCAGCTCGCAGACGATCAACTCCGTCCTCCAGGGGCTGACCGAGGCCGGCTCCGACGGCATCATCCAGGTCACCACGGGTGGCGCCGACTACTTCGCCGGTCACACGGTGAAGGCTCGCGCCGCGGGCGCGCTCGCGTTCGCGCGCTTCGCCACCGAGGTCGCGAAGAACTACCCGATCACCGTCGCGCTGCACACCGACCACTGCCCGAAGGACGCGCTGGCCGGTTTCGTCGAGCCGCTGATCGCCGCCTCCGAGGAAGAGGTCAAGGCCGGCCGCAACCCGATCTTCCAGTCCCACATGTGGGACGGCTCCGCTGTTCCCCTCGCGGAGAACATCGAGATCGCCAAGGACCTGCTCCCCCGCATGAAGAACATCAACGCCATCCTCGAGGTCGAGATCGGCGTCGTCGGCGGCGAAGAGGACGGCGTGCAGCACGAGGGCTCGAACGAGGCCCTCTACACGACGTTTGCCGATGTCGACCAGGCGGTTCAGGCGCTGGGTCTCGGCGAGCAGGGCCGCTACATCGCCGCCCTGACCTTCGGCAACGTGCACGGTGTGTACAAGCCCGGTGGCGTCAAGCTGCGCCCTGAGCTGCTCGGCGAGATCCAGGCCGAGGTCGCGGCGAAGTACAACACGGGCGCCAAGCCTCTCGACCTGGTGTTCCACGGCGGCTCCGGCTCGACCGATGAGGAGATCGCCCTCGCGGTCGCCAACGGTGTCATCAAGATGAACATCGACACCGACACGCAGTACGCCTACACGCGTGCGATCGCCGACTACATGTTCAAGAACTACGACGGCGTGCTGAAGGTGGATGGCGAGGTCGGCAACAAGAAGCAGTACGACCCGCGCGCCTGGGGCAAGATCGCCGAGTCGGCGATGGCCGCCCGCGTGGTCGAGTCGACCCGTCAGCTCGGCTCGTACGGACAGTCCCAGAGCTGATCCGCGAACGAGACAGCAGAAGGGGCCCGGCATTCCTGCCGGGCCCCTTCTGCGTCCCCGATGGGTCGGCGTACGTCGACGCCGACCGGCTGAGGTCAGGGGGTCGTCATCTGCTCGAGGTGGGCGACGAAGGCGGGGTCACTCATCATCGGCACCGCGATGCAGACGGAGACCACGCCCATGGTGACGATCGCTCCGACGATCGGGAGCCACCAGGTGAGGCGGCCACGACGCAGGCGTCGGATCGAGAGCGCGGCGGTGATCGACCATCCGACGACGAGGACGATCGCGGCGATCATCCCCCAGGTCTTCGCCTGCGCGAAGTTCGTGAACTCCCCCTCGATGCCGACGACCTTCATGGTCTGGTTCATGACGCTCGGCAGATCCAGGTACGACAGACCGGTGATGACGACGTTGATCAGTCCGTAGGCGAGCATCACGATCGTCGCGAAGCGATCGACAGGATGCGACCGCTTCGTCGAAGACTCGTTCACCGGGTTCCCGGCCTGAACCGCGGGCGGAAGTGGCGCCGACGGCGGTGCGATCACGACCTCGTCGAGCGGGGGCAGGCCGGCGGCTCGTCGCTGTTCCTCGGGGGTCGCGAGTTCGCCGTACTGGGGCCTCTGGTCGCTCATCCCGCCATGCTAACGGCACAACCTCGGGCCGGTTCACAGCGGGCGACCGCACCCTGTGGGGCACAAACGATAGCGGCCCCGGAGAAGTGGGGACTTCTCGGGGCCGCGGACGTGGAGCGTGGGGACGCTCCTCATCCAGATTGACCGCCAGCGCTGGGGACGCTAGAGGCGATCGGTGACGTTCACGTATGCCGCCACTGTTCCCATAGTAGGAAAACGCGTGCCGACGCGCCAGGGGCCCTCCTTCAGATAGTGAACTCGGCTCCGGAGGAACCCTCGTCCAGCACGTCAGCCCCTAGCTGCAGAGAGAGATGGCGTGCAGTGCGCTGGAGCGTCGAGACGAGGGTGCGATCGACCACGGCGCCATCGGCCGGCAGCGAGATCGCCAGCGAGGCGATGACCCCGGGGGCGATGACCGGCACGGCGACGCAGGTGGCGCCGATCGCGTACTCCTCCTGATCGATCGTCCACCCCGGAGAGCGTTCCAGCTGCGTCAGCAATGCCTTGCGATCGGTGATGGTGTGCGGTGTGAGCTCGGGCAGACGATGCCGCGAGAGGTAGTCCAGGCGATCGGCTTCTGGGAGTTCCGCGAGGATCTGCTTGCCCAGCGCAGTCGCGTGAGCGCTGGACTGCAGCCCCACCCACAGCTCGATCCGGGGATTGCGGACGGCGTCGACGATGTCGACCATGTGCATCTCCCCGTCATCGAAGCGGGAGAGATACGCCGTGGCTCCGACGTCTTCGGTCACCTCCCGCAGCGCTGCGCGCACGCGGGCGAGGAACACTCCCCGCGAGCCGATCTGCTGCTGGAACGACGGAAACCGGGCGCCCAGCACGACACCGTCCGGTTCCGAGGAGAGGTATCCCTCATGCACGAGCGTGCGCACCAGGTTGTAGGTGGTACCGGGGGTCAGACCGGTGATGGCCGCGAGCATCTTGGGAGGAAGCGGCCGAGGTGAGTTGGCGACGATGTCGACCAGCCGCAGAGCGCGTTGCACCGACCCGATGAGGGTGGGCTCCGCCTCCGCGGCGCTCACTGCTAAGCGCCTCCTCCGGACGCGCGACCTCCGAGGGCCCGCGCGTCGCGCTGACCCGCAGCATCTTGACGCAGTTCCTTGGGCAGGGAGAACATGAGGTCTTCCTCTGCCGTCTTCACCTCTTCGATGTCGCGGTAGCCGGCGTCGCCGATCGCATCGAGCACCTCGCGCACCAGTACTTCTGGCACGGATGCCCCGCTGGTCACGCCGACGGTCTCGACCCCGTCGAGCCACTCCTGCTGGATCTCTTCTGCGTAGTCCACGCGATAGGCGGCCTTCGCCCCGTACTCGAGGGCGACCTCGACGAGGCGCACGCTGTTGGACGAGTTCGATGAGCCGACGACGATCACCAGGTCTGCTCCGGCGGCTACCTTCTTGATCGCGACCTGACGGTTCTGCGTCGCGTAGCAGATGTCATCGGACGGCGGATTCTGGAGTTCGGGGAATCGCATGCGCAGACGGTTGACCGTCTCCATCGTCTCGTCGACCGAGAGGGTGGTCTGCGAGAGCCAGACGACCTTGTTCGGGTCCTTCACCACGACGGTGTCGGCTTCCTCCGGAGAGTTCACGACGGTGACGTGCTCCGGGGCCTCCCCTGCTGTTCCCTCGACCTCTTCGTGGCCCTCGTGGCCGATGAGCAGGATCTCGAAATCGTCGCGTGCGAAGCGCACGGCCTCGCGGTGCACCTTGGTGACGAGCGGGCAGGTCGCATCGATCGCGTGGAGTCCTCGATCGGATGCCGCGTTCACGACTGCCGGCGAGACACCGTGAGCGCTGAAGACGACGTGGGCCCCCTCAGGGACCTCATCGACCTCTTCGACGAAGATGGCGCCCTTCTCCTCGAGCTCGGTCACCACGTGGATGTTGTGCACGATCTGCTTGCGCACGTAGACCGGGGCGCCGTAGCGCTCGAGGGCCTTCTCCACGGCCACCACGGCGCGGTCCACACCCGCGCAGTATCCGCGCGGTGCGGCGAGCAGAACCCGCTTGTGTCCGGCCACCGGGTTATCCTGAAGCCGCCCGGCCGCCGCACGAACTCGTGGAAGGCGGGGCACGGGGAGATGAACGGCAGTCGAAGTCACCCTTGAATTCTACCGCCGCGCAGCTGTGCGAGGCCGGGGAGACTCGGGAGCGGGAACGGGAGCGGATGACAGTCTTCGAAGCGACCACGGGCCAGGGCGAGACGCCACCGGCCGATTCCGTCGCACCCCGCGACTCGACGGCCGACGCTCCCACCTCGGTCACCCGGCTGAACGCCACCATCCGCGACTTCATCGCGCGGTGGAACACCGTCTGGGTCGAGGGAGAGATCACTTCCTGGAATGTGCGCGCCGGCAACGTGTTCGCGCGGCTGAAGGACACCCGCTCCGATGCGCAGATCTCCATCCGGGTGTGGTCGAGTGTGCGCGGGCGCATCCCCTCCGACATCGGCATCGGCGATCATGTGGTCGCCGCGGTCAAGGCCGATTACTTCGTCAAGGCCGGCGATTTCAGCTTCGCCGTCTCCGCGATGAAGCACGTCGGGCTGGGCGACCAGCTCGAGCGCCTCGAGAAGCTGCGGGCGCAGCTGCGACAGGAAGGCCTGTTCGACTCTTCGCGCAAGAAGCGCCTACCCTTCCTGCCGCATGTGATCGGTCTGATCACGGGCGAGCGCTCGGACGCCGAGAAGGATGTGCACCGCAACGCCGAGCTGCGCTGGCCGCAGGTGCGCTTCCGCACCGAGTACGCCGCCGTGCAGGGCGACCGCTGCGTTCCCGACACGCTCGCCGCCCTCGCCCGGCTCGACGCCGACCCCGAGGTCGATGTGATCATCATCGCCCGCGGTGGTGGAGACCCGCAGACGCTCCTCGGTTTCAGCGATGAGAGGCTCGTGCGCGCCGTCGCCGCGGCCTCTACACCCGTCGTGAGCGCGATCGGGCACGAGAACGACCATCCGCTGCTCGACGATGTGGCGGATCTGCGGGCTTCGACGCCGACCGACGCCGCCAAGCGCGTCGTCCCCGATGTCGGTGAGCAGCGGGCACTCATCGCGCAGCTGCGGTCCCGCGCGACCACGAGGCTCACGCAGCGCCTCACACACGACATCGCTCAACTGGAGCAGCTCCGCTCCCGCCCGGTGCTGCGTTCACCCGCTCCGATCATCGACGCCCGCGCCCAGGAGATCTGGCTGCTGCTCGGACGCGGCCGGGACACCGTGAACCGACAGCTCGACGACGCCGGGCGCCGCACCGGAGAGCTTCGGGCTTCGCTCCGCGCGCTCTCGCCCGCCGCGACCCTGGCTCGCGGTTACGCGATCGCCCACCTCGATGGGGGCGTGATCCTGCGCGACGCCGCCGATGCCCCGGCCGGAAGCACGCTCACGATCACCCTCGACCGGGGCTCGCTGACCGCCCGCTCGGAGGGCGAGATCGCGGAAGACGCCTGAGCCGGACACCCGCGGCACACGACGTAAGATGGAGGAGTGAGCGCCCTGAACGACACCCCTGTGGACACGCTGTCGTTCGAGGCGGCTCGAGACGAGCTCGTCAAGGTCGTCGCTGAACTCGAACAGGGATCCCCGACCCTCGAGAACTCGCTCGCCCTCTGGGAACGTGGTGAGGCTCTCGCCGCCCGTTGCGAAGAGTGGCTGCTGGGCGCCAAGCGCCGCCTCGACGCGGCTCGCGCCGCGGCATCCGATGTCGAGACGCCGGTAGGAGACTCGTGAGCAAGCAGCCCCCGATCATCGCCGAGCTCGGCCGCCCCGAGACTCCGGAAGAGACCGCCGCCCGCAAGGCCGCGTTCAGCAAGGCCTACCGGTCGAGCCAGACGGTGCGAAACCTCGTGGCGGCGCTCCTGGTCACGGTCGCCGTGGTCGCGGTCATCATCTTCGCCGTCCCTCGCGGCACTCCGGTCGAGCAGAAGCCACTGGATGTCGCCGCCGTCGCCGAGGGCGTGGAGTCGTCGATGGAACGCCCCGTGCTGATCCCGGAGCTCGGCGACTTCTGGCGTGCGAACGGCGCCGAGATGCAGGGTGGCGCCACCGTGGTGTGGGAGGTCACCCTGGCCCCGAAGTCCGACACGGAGCGCGGCTTCATCAAGGTGGCCCAGGCTTTCGACGCCGATTCATCCTGGGCTCCGCAGCGTCTGAACGGCATCGCCCCGACTGACACCGTGCGCATCGGCGGCCTCGACTGGGACGTCTACAAGCCCGGAAACGCCGAATCGAACGCGAACGTGACGTATGCCATCGGCACGCAGGCCGGCGACGACTACATCCTGCTCTACGGCTCGCGCTCGGCCGATTCGACCGCCGAACTCGCCGAATCCCTCATTCCGCAGATCCGCATCATCTCGGAGGCCCCATGACGCACCCGTTGACCCCCACAGCCGCATGGAAGCAGATGCAGGACGGCAACCGCCGTTTCGTGCAGGACGAGCCCCGGCACCCGAATCAAGACGTCGCCCGTCGCAAGGATCTGACGGCAGCGCAGCATCCGGTCGCCACCCTGTTCGGCTGCTCGGACTCGCGCCTCGCCGCCGAGATCATCTTCGACCTCGGCCTCGGCGACCTGTTCGTGGTGCGCAACGCCGGACAGGTGATCGGCGAGTCGATCGTCGCGAGCCTGGAGTATGCCGTCGCGGTGCTCGAGGTGCCGCTGATCGTCGTGCTCGCCCATGACTCCTGCGGCGCCGTGCGTGCGGCTATCGACGGCACCGCGATCGATGCCGCTCCCCTGCCCCCGCACATCTGGAAGCTGATCGCCCCCATCGTTCCCGCCGCGCGGAAGGTGCTGGCCGAGAGCGGCGGGACCACCGTCGCCGAGATCGACTCGGAACTGGTCGGCATCGAGCATCTGCGCAACACCGTGAGTGATCTGCTGCAGTCGTCCGAGATCATCAGCGACGCCGTGTCCGCGGGTCGCCTGGGCATCGTCGGCGCCAACTACCGTCTGGCCGAGGGCACCGCGGTGCCCGTGATCACGGTCGGAATCGACGCCGACGGCGTCACCACCGAGGGAACTGACCCCGCAACCAAGGAGGGTTCGGAATGACCGAGCAGGACTACCGCATCGAGCACGACACCATGGGTGAGGTGCGGGTGCCCGTGAACGCACTCTACGGAGCGCAGACCCAGCGCGCCGTGGAGAACTTCCCGATCTCGGGCAAGGGACTGGAATCGACCCAGATCGCTGCCCTGGCCCGCATCAAGAAGGCCGCGGCGCTGGCCAACAAGGAGCTCGGCACTCTCGACGGTGCCATCGCCGATGCGATCGCCCAGGCCGCCGACCAGGTCGCCTCCGGAGACCACGACAGCGAGTTCCCGGTCGACACCTACCAGACCGGCTCCGGTACCTCGTCGAACATGAACATGAACGAGGTTCTGGCGACGCTCGCGACGCGCATCCTCGGTGCGACCGTCCACCCCAACGACCACGTGAACGCCTCGCAGTCGTCGAACGATGTGTTCCCGACCTCCGTGCACATCGCGGTCACCCAGGCCCTCATCGACACGCTCATCCCCGCGCTCGACCACCTCGCCGTCGCCCTCGAGGCGAAGGCCGAGCTGTGGAAGGACGCCGTCAAGTCCGGCCGCACCCACCTGATGGATGCCACCCCGGTGACCCTGGGCCAGGAGTTCGGCGGCTACGCCCGTCAGATCCGCCTGGGCATCGAGCGCGTGCAGTCGGCCCTCCCCCGCGTCGCCGAGGTCCCGCTGGGCGGCACCGCGGTCGGCACCGGCATCAACACCCCGCTCGGCTTCCCGCAGAAGGTCATCGCGCTGCTCGCGGCAGAGACCGAGCTGCCCATCACCGAGGCCAAGGATCACTTCGAGGCGCAGGCCAACCGCGACGGACTGGTCGAGGCCTCCGGCGCGCTGCGCACGATCGCGGTCTCGCTGACCAAGATCAACAACGACCTGCGCTGGATGGGCTCCGGCCCCAACACGGGTCTCGGCGAGCTGCACATCCCCGACCTGCAGCCTGGTTCCTCGATCATGCCGGGCAAGGTCAACCCGGTCGTTCCCGAAGCCGTGCTGATGGTGTGCGCACGCGTGATCGGCAACGACGCGACGGTCGCCTGGGCCGGCGCATCCGGCTCCTTCGAGCTGAATGTCGCCATCCCGGTCATGGGCACGGCCGTGCTCGAGTCGATCCGTCTGCTCTCGAACGCCTCGCGCGTGCTCGCTGACAAGACGATCGACGGCCTTCAGGCCAACGTCGAGCGGGCCGCCGCATTCGCGGGAATGAGCCCGTCGATCGTGACTCCGCTGAACAAGCTCATCGGCTACGAGGCTGCGGCGAAGATCGCCAAGCACTCGGTCGCCAAGGGCATCACGGTGCGCGACGCCGTGATCGACCTCGGCTACGTCGAGCGCGGCGACCTCACCCTCGAGCAGCTCGACGAGAAGCTCGACCTGCTGTCGATGACGCACCCGGGCTGAGTTCCCCCACGAAACAGCGGATGCCGCGAGGACTCGTTCCTCGCGGCATCCGCTGTTCTTGGGCACCGCTCACATGCATGACCTGGCCACGGATGCCGGAGCGCATGACGGTGAGCAGTCATGCATCCGGCAAGAACTCATGCAGGCGTCACGGTCAGGCGCGTGCCCGCCCGAGAGCCGCTGCGATCGCTGCCACGACCACATCCCAGGAGTGCAGGATCATCGCGTAGTCGAAACGCAGCGTCTCGAATCCGAGACGTGAGGCCACGGCGTCGCGCATGAGATCCCGGTGGCGATTCGCCGGCCCCTCATGGTTCTCCCGACCGTCTGCCTCCAGGATGACTCGACCCTCGATGACGAAGTCGACGCGTCCGACACCGTCGATGATCACCTGCGTGCGCACAGCGACCCCGATCAGGTGGAGCCTCAGCCGCACCACCGATTCCAGGCCGCTCTCCGCATCAGGGCGCGCGAGATCGATGAGCCAGCGCGCTGTCGAGGGAAGGGCCGCGCGGACGTTCGCGCGGGCCACCGCCGTCAGCATCCGCTTGTTCCACGCCGACTCGAACGCGGCGAAGAAGAACTCCTCTCCGTAGCAGCCGAACGCATGCACCAGTGCGACCTCGATCGGGGCGATCCCGACGTCCATACGCCCGGGAGTGAAGTGAGCGACGCACGCGCACGGCTTCGGGTGATGCCGTCGCCCACCCAGCCCCATCCAGACATGCACCTCATTCGAGACCTCGAGGGTCCATACTCCACGGAGCCTCAACGCGCTCCCACATGTGAGTGCGCCTCCGTGTGCCGCTGCGGCGACCACCTCCGACGCCGCTCCCGTTGAGGCGAAGACGCCTGGCCGTACCCGCACGAGCCGTCCTGCCATGCACTCGGCCCCCAGTCGCGAGCGCGAACAGCCGAATGCCTGAAGTCGCGTTCCGCGCGCGACCCCGCCGAGGTGTCCGAGGATGAATTCGACATCGATCATCCCTCGATCCTGGCTGCGTACCTCCCCGCGACGCCGCCACGCTCACGCAACTGGTGGACAGGTCTTGGAAGCACGCAGATGTGCAGGTCGATACTCCTTCTCCCCCCTGTCCGGATGCATGAGGAACCGACGAATGTCTGAGCCGGGGAGGAGGAACCATCCTGCAAGCGGCCATGGCTCATGCATCCGGGCTGACCCCGGCCGAGTGCCCGGCCGCTGTGCACAGTCACCCCGCACATGTGACAGCGGATGCCGCGAGGACTCGTTCCTCGCGGCATCCGCTGTCTCACGCCGTCAGCTGAGCTCTCCACCCTCCAGGAGCTCGGTGACGAGCGCTGCGATCGCCGAACGCTCGGAGCGGGTCAGGGTCACGTGGCCGAAGAGCTCGTGTCCCTTCAGCGTCTCGATCACGCTGGCGATCCCGTCGTGTCGGCCGACGCGGAGGTTGTCGCGTTGGCCGACGTCGTGCGTGAGGATCACGCGCGAGTTCTGTCCCATGCGGCTCAGCACCGTCAGCAGCACATTGCGCTCGAGAGACTGGGCCTCGTCGACGATCACGAACGCGTCGTGCAGGGAGCGCCCACGGATGTGGGTCAGCGGGAGCACTTCGAGCAATCCACGCTCGATCACCTCCTCGACCACGTTGCCCGAGACGACCGAGCCGAGCGTGTCGAACACCGCCTGTCCCCACGGGCCCATCTTCTCGCCCTGGTCACCGGGGAGGTAGCCGAGCTCCTGCCCGCCGACCGCGAACAACGGTCGGAACACGATGATCTTCTTCTGCTGCTGCCGCTCCAGAACCGCCTCGAGTCCTGCGCAGAGCGCGAGCGCCGACTTGCCGGTGCCGGCGCGTCCGCCGAGGGAGACGATGCCTACCTCCTGATCGAGCAACAGGTCGATCGCGATGCGCTGCTCCGCCGAACGGCCGTGCATCCCGAAGATGTCGCGGTCTCCGCGCACCAGTCGGTACTCGCCGTCTCCGGTCACCCGACCGAGCGCAGAGCCGCGCTCGGAGTGGATGATCAGTCCGGTGTTCACCGGAAGGCCGCGAGCCTGCTCGCTGATGCCGACCTCGCTCTCGTAGAGGTCGCTGATGTCGTCGCCGGAGAGGTCGAGCGTCGAGATCCCGGTCCACCCGGAGTCCACCGCCTGCTCGGCGAGGTACTCCTCGGCGCGCAGGCCCAGGGACGCGGCCTTCACACGCATCGGCAGGTCCTTCGAGACGATCGTGACGTCCTGACCGTCCTGCGCGAGATGCATCGCGACCGAGAGGATGCGGGTGTCGTTGTCGCTGAGGCGGATACCGGCCGGGAGCACCGAGGAGTCGGTGTTCGCGAGTTCGACCCGGAGAGTGCCGCCCTCACCGACCTCGACCGGGAAATCCAGGCGTCCGTGCTCGATGCGCAGGTCATCCAGGTGTCGAAGGGCCTGCCGCGCGAAGTAGCCGATCTCCGGATCGTGCCTTTTTCCCTCGAGCTCGGTGATCACGACGACGGGGAGGACGACCGAGTGCTCGGCGAACCGGAAGAACGCCTGCGGATCGCTCAGCAGGACCGAGGTGTCGAGAACATAGGTGCGCAGATCCTGATCCGGATCGGCGGACGATGCTCGCCTCGTGGTCTTACGGGTGGACTGCTGCGCGGTGCTTGTGGCCTGCTGCGCTGTACGTGTGGTCACGACCCACTCCCGACCCGGGTAATCCCGGCTATTCGAACGAGTCGACCAGGGGGTCACGAGTCGTCAACCTGAGGCCGACTCGAACGGGCGCCTTGCCCGATGCCTAGAACGTACGACCGCGTGGGCGATTAACGCGGACTCGACACGCCAGCGATTCGTTAAGCGCTGGTGAACGTCTCGTTGCCGAACGCGTGCAGGGCCTCATCGAGAAGCGCGAACGTCGCCGCATCCGTGCCTGCGTGGGGCGCGATCCGCACCGAGGATCCACGTGCGGTCACGACGAGACCGGCGTTGGCGAGTGCCGCGGCGAGGCGTGCGGGCTCCTCCGGGGCGAGTGCCACGATGCCGGCGCGCTCGACGCGATCACGCGGGGAGCGCACCTCGATCCCATGGCGGTCGGCGATCTCGATCACGGTGTCGACGTGTTCCGCGAGGCGCTCCTCGATGGCGGCGACACCGGCATCGCGCACATCGCGCACACCGATCGCGAGTCGTCCCGCGGCGAGCGTGTCCGGCTGACTCACGGTGAAGGCCCGAGCCGAGGGCGCTGGCGCCGGGAGTTCGTCGACGAACAGACCGGCGGCCGTCGTTCCGGTGATACCGGAGAGCACGGGCGAGATACGCTCTCTGGCGCGGGGTGAGAACCACGCGAAGGCGCTGCCCCGGCCGGCGCGCAGCCACTTGTAGCCGTGTCCGACCACCACATCCGCCGCGGAGTAGTCGACGTCGATCACGCCGAACGATTGGACGGCGTCGAGGATGAGCAGGCGGTCGGGACCGATCGCCTCGCGAAGCGCCGCCAGGTCGGTGCGATACCCGGTGCGGAAGTCGACGTGACTCACGGCGAGGGCGACCACCTCGTCATCCAGTGCCTCCCTGACGGCATCAGCGGTCACGCGTCCGTCCTCCGGGGTGATCCACCGCGGGATGATCGCACGGTCCGATGCCGTCGATGCGCGCTCCAGGGTCAGGCTCACGCTCGGGAACTCGGCGGTGCTCGCGATCACAGCGCCGGACAGGCCGAACAGCGCGTGCATGAGTCCGTGGGTCGAAGACGGCTGCAGGGTGACGTCGTCGGCTTCGCCGCCCAGCAGCTCGGCGACGAGTTCCTGGGCCTGACCGATGCGCTCGGCCACCAGCGAGAGGGAGGACGGTCGTCCGCTTCCGAGCAGGTCGGCGTCGGCGAACACCTCTTCGCGCACGGAAGGCGACAGCGGGCCGAACGCCGCCCAGTTCAGGTAGCCGGACTCGTTGTCGAAGGTGTCGACATAGTCCTGGAAAGTGCTCACTTCGTCATTGTGGCACGGGTCTGCGCGGGCCCGTCGCCGGGTCAGCGACCGAAGCGCCTGTCGCGGTCGGCGTAGTCGCGGATCGCGCGAAGGAAGTCCACCTGACGCAGGTCGGGGCCCAACGCCTCGACGAAGTAGAACTCGCTGTGTGCGCTCTGCCACAGGAGGAAGTCGCTGAGCCGCTGCTCCCCGCTCGTGCGGATCACGAGGTCGGGATCGGGCTGCCCACCCGTGTAGAGGTGCTCGCCGATCATCTCGGGCGTGAGGTGGGCGGCGAGGTCCTCCAGCGTGCCACCGGAGGCCTCATGCTTCGCAATGATGCTCCGCACGGCGTCGACGATCTCATTGCGCCCGCCGTAGCCGACGGCGAGATTCACGTGCAGTCCGGTGTGATCCTTGGTGCGGTTCTCCGCGTCGGAGAGCACCCGTGCGAGTTCTGCGGGGAGGATGTCGGAGCGTCCGACGTGCTTCACTCGCCAGTTCCCCTCCTGCGACAGCGCCTCGGCGAGCTCGGCGATGATCTCGATGAGGTCGGCGAGCTCCGCGGAGTCGCGCTTTCTCAGGTTGTCGCTGGAGAGCAGATAGAGCGACACAACGCGCACGCCGAGCTCGTCGCACCAGCCGAGGAACTCGCGCATCTTCGCAGCGCCTGCACGGTGTCCCTCCGCAGGCGTGTCCAATCCGAGCTGACGCGCCCACCGGCGATTGCCGTCGATCATCATCGCGACGTGATGCGGCACCGTGGCCGGATCGAGGTGGCGTCGCAACCTGTTGGTGTAGAGCCGATACAGCGGCCCTCGCCCCGGGCTCTCGCGTGACATCACCTCCCTACGCTACCGTGCCAGGGCCTGCGGCATCGTGTGCGGAAGCTGGGATATATGTGCCCTGCACGGTATGCGGGTCGGCTTAGAGTGAGCGTGTGAGTACTCCCGAGCCCTCCGGTCCCGACGTCCCTCAGCTGCCTCTGCTCGAAGCCGCGGCCGTCGATGCCGCCGTCGAGACCAAGCCGACCTGGCGAGGATGGATCCATGCCGGCACGTTCCCGGTGGCGCTGGTCGCCGGTGTCGTGCTGATCATCGTGTCCCAGGGCGCCGCGGCCAAGTGGGCCTCCGCCGTGTTCATGCTCACGTCACTGCTGCTGTTCGGCAACTCGGCGCTCTACCACCGCATCGACTGGCGGCCGAAGGTGAAGGTGCTGCTCAAGCGCATCGACCACGCCAACATCCTGCTGCTCATCGCCGGTACCTACACACCGCTGGCGGTGCTGGCGCTGCCGCCGGAGAAGGGCGTGCTGCTGCTCAGCCTGGTGTGGGGAGGCACGCTGGTCGGCATCCTCTTCCGCGTGTTCTGGATCCACGCCCCGCGCTGGCTCTACGTCGCGCTCTACCTGCTGCTCGGCTGGGCAGCCGTGATGTACCTCGTCGATCTCATGAACGCGAACTTCGCGATGATGGTGCTGGTGATCGTCGGCGGGCTCCTGTACACCGGGGGTGCGGTCGTCTACGCGCTCAAGAAGCCGAACCCCTGGCCCGGGCACTTCGGGTTCCACGAGATCTTCCACGTGTGCACGGTGCTCGCATTCCTCTGCCACTGGACCGCATGCCTGCTCATCGCCCTGTCGCCGCTGTCGCCCTCGCTGGGCGCGCCGTGACGCGAGGTCAGCGAGCGGGCGTATCGCCGTCGGTGTCAGAGGCAGCGGTGCCGTCCGAGGTCGGCGCACCCTTTCCGGGAGCCGCGGCGGCATCGCCCTCGGCCCGCGCCGCTTCCTCGGCGTCGAGCTCGTCGCGCACCTCTTCGCGGTACCGGACACGGCGGATGCGGCGGTTCATGTCCCAGATCAGCAGGATCACCGCGATCACGACCACGACGATCGCGGCGAAGCCGACGAACCCCGGGGTGACCGACACCGGGTCGACGGTCATGCTCGGCGTCGGCATCGGGGTCTCGGACAGAGAGAACATGAATCGGCCTTTCGTACGCAGGTCGCATAACCTGGTAACACCAGCCTAACGACCGGAAGACCCACCCGTGACGACCGCACAAGAGCTCGATGAACGCTATGGCCGAACCCGACGACGCCGCGCGCCGTGGATCATCGGCGGTGCGATCGCACTGCTGATCGTCGGCGCCTTCAGCTGGATGACCGTGGCCCAGTCGATGGCGTCCGTCGACGCGGACGATCTGGGCTTCGAGCTCGTCGACGAGCACTCCGTGAGCATCACCTTCCAGGTCACCGGAGTGCAGGGCAAAGACGTGGTGTGCGCCGTCGAGGCCCTCGACGAGGAGTTCGGTGTCGTCGGCTGGAAGATCGTGGAGATCGAGGCCGGAGACAGCCACTCGCAGGCTCGCTCCGTCACGATCCCCACGGTGTCGGAGGCCACCACAGGTTTGGTGAACACCTGCTGGGTCGCCTAGACTCGTGCCAGACAAGACGACGCCCCGGCACCGTGCCGGGGCGTCTTGGCATATCCCCCGCAGCATGCCGGAGGGATCCCGAAAGAAGGAGCTTCGTCATGTCCACCGATGCTCAGGTTCCCTTCCTCACGCAGGAAGCGTATGACCGGCTCGTCGCCGAGCTGGAGCACCTGTCCACCTTCGGCCGCGACGAGATCGCCAAGCGCATCGAGGCGGCCCGCGAAGAGGGCGACCTCAAGGAGAACGGCGGATACCACGCTGCGAAGGACGAGCAGGGCAAGCAGGAAGCGCGCATCCGCACGCTGGAGGCTCTGCTGAAGACCGCCAAGGTGGGCGAAGCTCCGGCCAGCCGCGGAATCGTCGAGCCCGGCACCGTGGTCACCGCCCTCGTCGCCGGAGGCGAAGAGGTGTTCCTGCTCGGCAGCCGCGAGATCGCCGCCGGCAGCGACCTCGATGTCTACAGCGAAGCCAGCCCGCTCGGCCAGGCCATCCTCGGCCTCAAGGTCGGCGAGAAGTCGTCGTACGAGGCCCCGAACGGCCGCGAGATCAGCGTGGAGATCGTGAACGTCGAGACGTACACGGGCTGAGACACCACACAGAAGCGCCCCCGCATCCTCAGGACGCGGGGGCGCTTCTGTGTGAATGCGCAGTCGTGCTCAATCGGGGACGAGGATGGGTTCGAAGCCGGCGCGACGCAGGGTGTCGAGCGTGTGCTCGGAGTGCTCGGGACCGCGCGTCTCGACGCTGAGCTCGAGGATGACGTCGCTGATCTGCAGACCGTGACCGTGGCGCGTGTGCATGGCCTCGATCACGTTCGCGCCGGCCTCGGCGATGAGCTCGGAGACGCGGGCCAGCTGACCGGGGCGGTCGGGCAGAGGGATGCGGATCGTGAGATAGCGACCCGAAGCGGCGAGTCCGTGCGAGACCACGCGCTGCAGCAGGAGCGGATCGATGTTCCCGCCCGACAACACGGCCATGGTGGTTCCGCTGCCCGTCACCTTGCCTGCCAGGATCGCCGCCACACCGGCGGCACCAGCGGGCTCGACCACGACCTTCGCCTGCTCCAGCAGGATGAGGATGGCCCGTGCCAGGTCGTCGTCGGAGACCGTGACGACCTCGTCGACGAGGTCCTTGATGATGTCGAACGGGACGGCACCGGGACGAGCGACCAGGATGCCGTCGGCGATGGTCGGTCGGGTGACGATGTCGACGGGCTCGCCGGCCTCGAGCGACGGCGGAACGGCGGCGGCGTTCTCAGCCTGCACGCCGATGATGCGGACCGTGCGGCCGAGCTCGGCAGCGCGTGCCTTCACGGCTGCCGCGACGCCGGCGATCAGACCTCCCCCGCCGATGCCGAGCACGACGGTGTCGACGTCGGGCGCGTCCTCGAGGAGTTCGAGTCCGAGCGTTCCCTGCCCGATCACGATGTCGCGGTGATCGAACGGATGGATCAGCACCGCACCCGTGCGCTCGGAGAACTCCGCGGCGAGACGCAGCGAGGTCGCCACCGTCTCCCCCTCCAGCACGACTTCCGCTCCGTAGCCGCGCGTGGCGAGCAGCTTCGGCACCGGAACGCCCAGAGGCATGAAGATCGTCGCCGGGATGCCGAGCGCCTGCGCCGCCAGCGCCACTCCCTGCGCGTGGTTTCCGGCTGAGGCCGCGACCACGCCACGCGAGCGCTCTTCGGCGCTCAGCTTCGACAGCCGGTAGGCCGCACCGCGGATCTTGAAGGATCCCGTGCGCTGGAGGTTCTCCATCTTCAGCAGCACCGGGGCGCCGAGGATGTCGGAGAGCGCTCGCGACGGCAGCGTCGGCGTGTGCGAGATCACCTCAGCCAGACTCTGAGCAGCGTGCTCGAACTCGGTCAGGCTGGGGACTGCGCTCATCGATTCCTCCGTCTCCGCTCGCGCGGTACTGTGCTCCAGATAAGGTCTCCGCTCGGCCCGGCGCCGGTGCGCCAGGATCCCGAGCTGATGGTCACGGCTGCGACGTTGATGAACGCCGCCAACGGCACCGCGAACAGTGCGCCGGGGATGCCGGCGATCATCGCTCCACCCGCCACCACGAGGACGACGGCGAGCGGATGCACCTTGACAGCCGAACCCATCATGATCGGCTGCAGGATGTGTCCTTCGATCTGCTGGACGGCCAGCACGACCAGCAGCATCCAGAGCGC
Organism: Microbacterium maritypicum; assembly: GCF_008868125.1. Classification (NCBI taxonomy): domain Bacteria; kingdom Bacillati; phylum Actinomycetota; class Actinomycetes; order Micrococcales; family Microbacteriaceae; genus Microbacterium; species Microbacterium maritypicum. The sequence continues at coordinate 1,058,488 of NZ_WAAQ01000001.1, read as the reverse complement.
GATCCAGGGGCCGTTGTACACCAGCGCCAGGAACACGGCGACGGCGCCGGTCACGACCGCACCCACGATCGGGATGAACGAGCCGAGGAACACCAGGACGGCGACCGGGAGCGCAAGGGGCACCTGCAACAGGAACGCCCCGAGTCCGATGCCGATCGCGTCGATCGTCGCGACGAACAGCTGCGTGCGCGCGTAGTTCACGATCGTGGTCCAGCCGTTGCGTGCCGCTCCGTCGACGGCCGGCTGAGCCATGCGCGGGAAGATCCGGAGGGTCCAACGCCAGATGCCGGCGCCGTCGGCGAGGAGACAGATCAGGATGAACAACGACAGCACGGCGCCCGTGGCGACGTGGCCGACGGTGGTCCCGATCGCCAGGGCGCCGGTCCACAGCACCTGCGCCTGCTCGTTGAGGAAGTCGAGTCCCTGCTGCAGGTAGTTCGCGATCTGCGTGTCGGAGAGGCTCAGAGGACCCTCGTGCAACCAGACCTGGAACTGATCGAAGGCCTCGGTCGAACGCTGCTGCACGTCGGGCAGCTGAGCACGCACCTGCCAGACGACGAGCCACATCAGCCCGGTGACGATGGCGGCCGTCCCGATGAGCGAGATGGCGATCGCCAGCCAACGAGGGAGACCACGCCGCAGCATCCACGAGAAGGCCGGCCACAGCAGCGCGGTGATGAGGATACCCACCATGAGGGGGATGACCAGGAGCTTGAGCAGCATCACGAGCCAGATGAAGACGCCGATCGCCGCCGCGATCAGCAGCAGCCGCCAGGCATAGCCCGCCGTGATGCGCAGAGGCAGCGGTACCGCCTCGTCGGCCTCGGTCGACACGGTGCGCTCGGTGGAGACCGGGCGCGGACGGAACAGATCTCTCAGTCGGGGTCGCTGGTCCTCACTCATCGCCCAAGTCTACGGTCACGCCGTATGCCCTCGAACGCATCTTTCCCTGGAGGGTGCATGTCGGCGCTCGGCGATACCCTGACCGTGTGACCGACACCCTCACTCCGACCCAGGCACGCCGCATCGCTCTGGCCGCGCAGGGCTTCACCCGCGCGCGGCCCGCATCGGTCGCGGGGCGCCACGTGCACCGGGTGATGGATCGTCTCGGTGTGCTGCAGATCGACTCCGTGAACGTGTTCGCACGATCCCATTACCTGCCGTTGTTCTCTCGGCTGGGCTCCTACGAGCCGGCCCTGCTCGACCGTGTCTTCCTCTCGCGCACGACCCATTACGTGGAATACCTCGCTCACGAGGCGACCTTCATCCCGATCGAGGACTGGCCGCTGTGGCGTTTTCGCATGGACGACTTCCGCCGACGCTGGGCGGGCGAAGAGTCCTGGATGTCGAGCAACGCGCGAACGCTGCAGTGGGTCCAGGACGAGCTGCGTGTGCGCGGGCCCTTGCGTCCCGCCGATCTCCGTGCCGATGCTCCCAGGGAACGCGGCACCTGGTGGGACTGGGACGACGTCAAGCTCGCCCTCGAACACCTGTGGCGCACCGGCGATGTCGCCATCAGCGGGCGCCGCGGGTTCGAGCGCACCTATGCGCTGGCCGAGCACGTCATCCCTGACGCCATCCGTTCGCAAGAGGTCTCCCGCGCCGATGCCATCCGTGAGCTGACCCGTCGCGCGGCCCGATCGAGCGGCGTCGCGACGCAGTCCGACCTGGCCGACTACTACCGGATCCGCGACCGGCCCGCCGTCGCCCGCTCGATCGCAGAGCTCGTCGACGCCGGCGAGCTGGAGCCCGTGCAGGTGCGCGGCTGGGAACGCGGCGGGCGTCCACTCGCCGCCTGGCGGCATCGGGATGCGGTGCTGCCCCGCAAGGTCGACGCGGCGGCGATTCTGACGCCGTTCGACCCGGTGGTGTGGTTTCGGGATCGCGCACTCCGCGCGTTCGACCTCGACTACCGCATCGAGATCTACGTACCGGCAGAGAAGCGGCGGTTCGGCTACTACTCCTTGCCGGTCCTCGTGGGCGACCGCATCGTCGCGCGCGTCGATCTCAAGTCCGACCGCGCGACATCGACGCTGCAGGTGCAATCCGCCTGGTGGGAACCACAGGCTCACCCCGGCGATGCCGAGCAGATCGCTGCCGAGCTCCGACTCGCAGCGGCGTGGCAGGGACTGGATCATGTCTCGGTGTCGAGGTGGGGTGACGCCACCGACGCACTGCATGGGGCGCTGGCGGCCGGAGCAGGCACTGGTCCCTCCGTGCGTCGTCACGTGCACGCGCGAGAGAGTCCGGTGTGAGCAGGGCCCGGTGGTGGCTGCTCGGCGGCGTCGCCGGTCTCGTCCTCGTCGCCGCGGGACTCTGGCTCTGGTCGTCGACGAACCGCTCCTCCACGCCGGAAGAAGCGGCGCTCGCCTATGTCCAGGCGCTCGAGTCCGGTGACCCCGACGCCGTGGCGGCCACCGGGATCGACGTCTCGGACACCGCACTGGTCGCCTTCGCCGCCGCCACCGCGTTCATCGAGGACTCCGAGGTCACGACCGTCCGACGCGAAGACGACGACACTTCGGCCGTCGTCGCGATCTCCTTCCGGCTCGACGGCAAGACGCACACCGCGCAGCTGACGCTCGGCATCGTCGACGGCCGCTGGAGCGTCGATGCGACGGGACTCGGCACACTGACCGTGGAAACGACGATCGGGTCGGATGTCGCGATCGGCGATGCGACCGTTCCGGCGGAGACGGCTGCACCGCTGCTCCCCGCGACCTACGCCCTCGCGGCCGCACCGGAGACACTGCTCGAGGGCGGGAGCGCGGCGCTGGTGCTGCCAGGGGTGAAGACCACGACGACGCTCGACGTCATGCTGCGGCCGGAGGCGACGGCGGTCGCGCAGGCCCAGCTCGACACGCTCCTCGAGACCTGCACCGCTGGGGGCACAGAAGTCCCCGACGGATGCGGCATACGGATCCCCTGGGGGACCGAGTTCCGCGAGGTGGATGCGATCCGCTATCGGATCGACACGGCACCGGTCATCGCGTTGACTCCCGCCGGTTTCACCGCAGAGGGTGGAGTGCTCGTGGCCACCATCACCGGGACCGCCCATAACGGCGAGACCCGCACTACCACCTATCGGACGGACTCCTGGAGCGTGCGCGGCGACCTGGCGTTCACCGCCGACGGACTCCTCCTGTCGGTGTGGTGAACGACCGGCGTCAGAACTGCACGCGCGGCGGTTCGGAGATCGCGCTGCTGTCGGCGACCTCGAAGAACTCCCGCTCGGAGAAACCCAGCCCCTTGGCGAACAGGTTGTTGGGGAAGACCTTGATCTTGGTGTTCAGCTCGCGCACGCCGCCGTTGTAGAAGCGGCGCGCCGCCTGCACCTTGTCCTCGGTGTCGACCAGTGCCTGCTGCACCTGGAGGAAGTTCGTGCTCGCCTGCAACTGCGGGTAGGCCTCGGCGACCGCGAAGAGGCTCCGCAACGCCTGCTGCAGGTGCCCCTCGGCGATGCCCGCCTCGCCCGGTCCTCCGGCTGACAGGGTCTCGGCACGCGCCCGCGTGACGTTCTCGAAGACGGCCTTCTCGTGGGAGGCGTAGCCCTTCACCGTCTCGATGAGGTTCGGGATGAGGTCGGCTCGTCGCTTCAACTGCACCGTGATGCCGCTCCACGCCTCATCGACGCGGACGTTCAGCTGCACCAGCGAGTTGTACGTGGCCCACAGATAGATGCCGACGAGCAGGATCACTCCGACAACGATCAGTACCGGCACGAGCCATTCCATCAGAGCCCCACCCTTCCTCGTGTTTCTCTCATCCTAGACGCGCAGTCTGCACGTGGACTGGGCGCGCGCGGGCGTCCCTGCGTCCCGATCAGCTGCCGAGGACCCGCTCGAGGTAGCGGTTGCCGAAACGACGCTCCGGGTCGAGGCGATCGCGCAACGCGACGAAGTCGTCGAAGCGCGGGTATCGCTCCCGGAGGGTCTGCGTCGTGAGCGTGTGGAGCTTGCCCCAGTGCGGGCGCCCGCCGAACTCGTGCATGATCTCCTCCACGGCGCCGAAGTACTCCGTGGGGTCGGCCCGCCAGTAGCGGTGCACGGCGATGTACGCGCTTGCGCGTCCGTGAGCCGTCGACAGCCAGCGGTCGTCGGACGCGGCGAAGCGCACCTCGATCGGGAACTCGATCGTCCATCCGCGCCGCGCGATCAGCGCCTGCACCGCTTCGAAGGCCGGCACGACGTTCTCGACGGGGATCGCGTACTCCATCTCCCGGAATCGCACGGTCCTGCTCTGGATGAGCACCCGGTGCGAGAGTTCGGTGTACTCGCGATCTCCGGTGAGCCTGACCGCGAGCCGGCTGAAGGACGGAGTGATCGCCGGAACGACCTGACCCGCAGCGCACGCCACGCGATACACCCCGTTCGAGAGCAGCGTCTCATCGATCCACCGCCCGACCACCGGGAGCGGCTTGCGCACCGTCGCCTCCGGCAGCCGCGTCTGACGCTTGGTCAGCGCGATATCCGTGTGAGGGAACCAATAGAACTCGAAGTGGTCGGATGCGGCGACGCGCTCTTCGAGGGTGGCGAGCACCTCCTCCAGGGGTACCGGCTCGTCGATCGCGTGCATGACGAACGCCGGCACGCACTGCAGGGTCACCTCGACGATGATGCCGAGGGCGCCGAGTCCGAGAGCCACAGCGGGCAGCAGCTCGCTCTCGTGCTCCTGGTCGATGCGGAGGAACTCGCCGGCGGCCGTGACCATGGTGACGCCGACGACCTGGGTCGCGAGGCCACCGTACTCGGCACCGGTGCCGTGGGTTCCGGTCGAGATCGCGCCGGCGATCGACTGACGATCGATGTCGCCCAGGTTCTCCATCGCGAGCCCGTACGGGGCGAGAAGTCCGGGGATGCGGTGCAGCCGGGTGCCGGCGAGCAGGGTCACGCGTCCCGTCGCGGCGTCCGCCGAGACGAGTCCCTGCAGGTCGTCGAGCTCGAGCAGGACGCCCGGGGAGACCGCGATGCCCGTGAAGCTGTGGCCGGCGCCGACGGCCTTCACCGGAAGCCCCTGCTTCACCGCGGCGACCACCGCCCGCTGCACGCCCTCGGGGCTGCGCGGACGCTCCACGCGTGCGGGTCGCACCGAGGCCGAGCGAGCCCAGTTCTGCCAGGTGCCGCCGATTCTCGTCACAGGAAGGCCTTTCCCTCGCCGCGGTAGGTCGGCAGCTCATCGATGATCTCGTCGCCCGAGACCAGGTGATAGCTCTCGATGCGCTCGGCCGGCTCGCCGCTCTTGGCATGCCGGAACCAGACTCGGTCGCCCACGCCCAGCGATGTCGCCGCCGGGCCCTGCAGGGGCGTCTGCACCTCACCGGCAGCTTCACGGGCGAGGGTGTGGAGTCCCTGTGGCCAGACGGCCCGCGGTTGGCGCGAGGCGACAGCGGGGCCGGAGGCGATCCATCCTCCGCCGAGCACCGTGGCGATGTCGATGGCCGGGCGCCGCACCACGTCGAACGCGAATGCGGACGCCGGAGCGGGGCGGAACGAGCGATACCCGTCGAACAGATGGCCGCCGAGGAGCCCGCTTCCCGCGCTCGCCTCGCTGAGCGACTCATCGCTTCCGGTGAACTCGAGCGACCCCGTTCCTCCGCCGTTGAGGATCTCCAGCGACGTGATCTCTCCGACCGCGGCGACGATGGCCGCCCGGCGCTCGCGCAGCTCGTTCCGTGAGCGCGACTGCACCATCCGGATCAGCGGGGCATCGGGGCCGGCATCGTCCCCCTGTCCCGCGATCTGCGCGTCGTACATCTGCAGTCCGACGAGCCGGAATCCCGGGCGGGCGACGACCTTGCGAGCGAAGGCGGCGACCTCTCCCGCGTTGAACAGCGCCGAACGGCGCACGCCGATGTGGCCGAGGAGCGAGGAGCGCCAGGAGGCATCGACGTCGATCGCGACACGGATCTCCGGACGCGAACCGGGTCCTGCGACGCTGTCGATCAGGTCGAGGTGCACGAGGTCGTCGATCATCAGGGTGATGCGCTGAGCAGCCTGCTCGTCGGCGAAGAGCCGTGCCAGACCCGCGCGATCGACCGTGGGATACCCGAGCATGATGTCGTCATGGGTCTCGGCGAGCCACAGCGCCTCCTCGAGCGTGAAGGCGAGGATGCCGCGGAACCCCGGGAGCTTCAGCACGGCATCGAGCACGGACCGTACCCGTACCGATTTCGAGGCGACCCGGATCGGCAGCCCGCCCGCCCGCACCAGAAGGTCCATCGCGTTGTAGCGGAGCGCCTCCCTGTCGATCACCGCCACCGGCGCGGGAAGATGCCCCGTCGCGGCGGACAGGCGCGGCCAGTAGCGGGCCGGGTCCTCCCATTCGGGGGCGACCGCAGGCGCGCCGTGGGCGGGGCTCAGTTCGTCGATGAGGTCGAGCACTCCCCCACACTAAGGCCTCCCCGGACTGCGGATCACCCCCGAAGGCACCGCGTCGCATCCGGGCACGCAGATAGGCTGGCGAGGAGGCCCCCGTAGCCCAATGGCAGAGGCAGGCGACTTAAAATCGCTTCAGTCTGGGTTCGAGTCCCAGCGGGGGCACATCCTCGCTCAGTCCTCCGCCGGCGCGACCGTCTTCCGCTCGCCTGCCGCCTCGCGAATGCGACGCACGACCAGGACGACCAGTGCGATCGCGATGGCCGAGTACACGGCGTAGTCGAGGTACCCGAGGTACTGCTCCAGCTTCTCGTGCTGCGTGCCCAGCGCCGCTCCGACTCCGAGGAGAAGAGCATTCCAGAGCCCGCTGCCGATGATGGTGTAGATGCTGAACGTCACGAGGTTCATGCGGGAGGCCCCGGCCGGAATCGAGATCAGGCTGCGCACGCCGGGTACCATCCGTCCCACCAGCACGGTCCAGCCGCCGCTGCGCACGAACCACTCCGATCCGCGTTCGAGATCGGAGCGGCTCACCAGCTTGGTGGCCGCGAGCATCCGCACCGCGCGATCCATCCCGATGGCCGCGCCGAGCCCGTACAGCAGCAGCGCACCCAGCCAGGACGCGAGCGTGCTCCAGAGGATCAGCCACCCCAGGTTCAGAGAGCCGCTCTGGCTCAGGTACCCCGCGAAGGGCAGGATCACCTCGCTCGGGATCGGCGGCACCAGGACCTCGAGGAAGACCAGCACGCCCACGCCGATGTCTCCCAGCGCGGTGAGGACATCGGCCGCGAATCCGGTGAGCCCGGTGAAGCCGTGATCGGCAGCAGCAGTGAGAGCCATCCGCGGTCAGCGCCCGAAGATATCGCCGATACCGGGGATGCCGAGGTTGCCGAGCTGCTCGCCCCAGCCGCTCGCCGCCTCTCCCAGCCCCGACACCGTCTCGCCCGCGGAGCCCATCAGATCGCCCGCACCCCCGGCGAGGGACTCGACGTCGATACCGGCGGCGAGGGACTCGACATCGATGCCCTCTGCCAACGCGCCGAAGTCGACGCCGATGTTCGCGGCCTGCTCCAGAAGAGGACCCGCCACCGTGCTGAGCACCGCACCCCCGGCCACCGCACCGAGCAGTCCGACCGCCGCGCCACCAGCGACGACCGCAGCACCGCCGACACCCGCACCGCGCACGCGCGACAGCAGACCGCGCATCCGCCCCGGGTTCATGGCCTCGGCACGTCCGGCGGCGCGAGCGAGGTCATCCGGCGACGACGACCGCGGACGCTCGCCCGGCTCGAGCTCCTGTCGCATGCGGGCTTCGACGAGCGAGCGCTGCTCAGGGGTCAGGCGCGCGAACGCCTCGCGGTGGATCTGCTCGACGCGCTGCGGATCCGCCGTCTGCAGCAGGTAGTCGTAGCGGGCGATGGCCGCACGGTCCGCATCGGTCATGGCCTGCGAGGCCCGAGAGGCTCCGGGCACCGGCGGTGCGTAGGGGTCGGCGGCAGACGGTGCGGAGCTCGTGGACCGAAGCCGCTCACTGGGCGCGGCGGGCGGTGCGTACGGGTCGGCCGTCGCCGGACGGCTCTGGCTCGGCGACCGCTCCGGCTCTCCCTGCCCGCGAACGGCGTCGACGGCGCCACGGAGCATGCCGCCCCAATCCGTCGACCGGGACCCGTCCTGCGCGCGTGATCCGTCAGCCGTGTGACCGTTGCGCGCCGAACCGGCGTTCTTCTCGAGCGCCTCGGATGCCATGCCGATCAGTCGGGAGAGCTTTCCCATGGGTGGTCCCTTTCGTGGTGCGGACCGCCCAGGATCCACCACGTCAGGACGACGGCAGGGTCTCTCGGCAGCCCGCGATGCGGGTGCCAAGGTCTCCTCCACCCTCACGGGCCGGCGGGCCGGAGCACGATCTCGTGCTCGTAATGACGACGTCGCCGCATTCGGGAGTACTCCCCTTGCCTGCGCGACGATACCGGCTGTACCTGTGCACCGCCTCGGAGACGCTCCGCAGAGACGACGATCGGCCCCGGCGCAGAGCGCACAGGGCCGATCGTCGTACTCGAGAGTCAGTTACTTGGCTGCAGCCTCGGCCGGCTCGGGAGCCTTCTCGGCGACAGGCTTCTTCGCGGCAGGCTTCTTCACCGCGGGCTTCTTCGCAGCCGGCTTCTTCGCAGCGGGCTTCTCCGATGCCTCGGCCGATGCCGCCGGAGCAGCGTCCGCCACGGGAGCGGCGGGAGCGGCCGGACGCGGGCGCGCGGCGAACTCCTCGAAGACGTAACGCGGGTTCTGCACGGTCTCGAGGTTCACCAGGTCGCGGCCGAGCCACAGGTTGTTCCACCAGCCCCAGATGACGCGGAACTTGCGCTCCCACGTCGGCATCGCGAGACCGTGGTAGCCGCGGTGCGCGACCCAGGCCACGAAGCCCTTGAGAGCGATCTTGCCGGACTGGAAGACACCGTTGTACAAGCCGAGCCCTGCGACAGCGCCCAGGTTCTTGTGGAGGTACTCCTTGGGGTTCTCCCCACGCAGCACGGCGACGAGGTTCTTCGCGAGCAGCTTCGCCTGGCGAACCGCGTGCTGGGCGTTCGGCACGCAGAAGCCGCCGACGCCACCGCCCGAGAGGTCGGGGACAGCGGACACGTCTCCGGCTGCCCACGCGCCCTCGACGAAGGCCTCGGGGGTTCCGACGCGCAGGTCGGCGCGGGTCTGGATGCGACCGCGCTCCTCGACGGGCAGGTCGCCGCCGCGCACGACGGTCGGGTTGGCCATGACACCTGCGGTCCACACGATGACGTCGGTCGGGATGACCTCGCCGGTGGAGAGCTCGACGTTGCCGTCGACCGCGCTCGTCAGCTGCGTGTCGAGGTGCACGTTGGCGCCGCGCTTGGCGAGGTCCTTGAGCACCCACTCGCTGGTCTGCAGCGAGACCTCGGGCATGATGCGGCCCATCGCCTCGATGAGGTGGAAGTGGGTGTCTTCGAAGCTGATCTGCGGGTACTTGCCCACCAGCGCGGACGCCAGGGAACGCAGCTCGGCGAACACCTCGATACCCGCGAAGCCACCACCGACGACGACGACGGTCAGCAGACGGTCGCGCTCGGGACCGGCGGGAAGCGAGGCGGCCTTGTCGAAGTTCGACATGACCTTGTCGCGGATCGCGACGGCCTCTTCGATCGTCTTCAGCCCGATCGCGTTGTCGGCGATCCCGGGGATCGGGAAGGTGCGCGAGACGGCACCGGCCGTGACGACGATCTGGTCGTACGCGAACTCGTACGGCTCGCCGACGGGCGGCGTGATCGTCGCGACCTTCTGTGCGTGGTTGATGTTCGTCACCTTGGCGGTGAGGACGTTGGTGCGCTTGAGGTGACGGCGGTGCGCGACCACCGAGTGCCTGGCTTCGATCGAGCCGGCGGCGACCTCGGGGAGGAACGGCTGGTACGTCATGTACGGCAGCGGGTCGACCATGGTGACGTCGGCCTCACCCTTGCGCAGGTGCTTCTCGAGCTTCCACGCGGTGTAGAAACCCGCGTACCCTCCGCCGACGATCAGGATCTTGGGCACAGTGCTGTTCTGAGGCACAGAAGAACTACTCCTCGGAGTCGGGGGTGTGGCGTACGGAAATGCGCGCCGATCGGATGCGCCGGGCAGCTGCGGTGACGCCAAGCGCTACCAGGATACCAGGGACCGTGAGCGCAATGAGCGGCAGGGTACCGTAGCGCAATGAATCCGCGCTGGGAAGCAACGGTGAACCGGCTTCGGTGGGCGCATCGGGCGCGGGGAGAGGCGGGACGGCGACGGGTGTCACCGTCGGAACCGGCTGCGGCTCCGTCTCCGCGCGACGGAACACGCGGATCCACTCGGCGAGGTCTCCCATGGGGTTCTCGCTCACCGCAGGGAGGTTCGCGGAGATCGCCGCTGCGGCATCCACCAGTCCGTATCCGTAGAGGGGATCCTGGGGTTTGACTGCATCAGGGACGGGGATCGCGGTCTTGATGATGCGGTTGATGACATCGATCGCCTTGATGTCGGGGTGCGCCGAGCGGATCAGCGCTGCGACTCCCGCGACGATGGGCGCCGCACCACTGGTTCCGCGCCACGGCACGACCGTGCCATCTGCGGAGACGCCGATGAGCCCCTCGCTGGGCGCGGAGATCCCGATCGTGATGCCCTGGGTCGACGCCTCGATGCTCGCCATGCCGGTCTGGTCGACGCCACCGACCGTGAGCACACCGGGAATGGTCGCCGGGGCGCCGATGATGTTCGTCCCACTCCCCCTATTGCCGGCGGCGACCACGACCACCACGTCATGCTCGAAGGCATACAGGAACGCGTCGTCCCAGCTCTTGTCCCAATCGAGCGTGTTCGTCGTGAACGAGAGGTTGATGATGTCGGCACCGTTGTCGACGGCCCAGCGCATGCCCTTCGCCACCTGCTCGGTGAACGGAACGGCGGCGGCCGCGCTGAACCCCACCGAGATCGAGAGCAGGTTGGCTTCCGGCGCCACGCCGATCATGCCGGTGCCGTCGGGCGCACCGCGACCGGCAGCCAGCGAAGCCACCCAGGAACCGTGATTGCCATCGACGGCGCCCAGGGGCGTGCGCCCGTCCGGAGTGCCTGACCCCGAGACATCGGTGCCACCCACCACAGCGTCGCCGAAGACCGAGGGCACCTTGCCGATGCCGGTGTCGATCACCGCGATGGTGACGCCCTTGCCACGAGTGGTCTGCCAGGCCTCACGGATCCGCGCCCCGTCGAGCCAGTACTCCGAAGCCCGCACCGGGTCGGCAGGGTCGTCGGGGATCGGGGCCGGAGTCGGTGCGACGCCGAGGAGCAGCACCGTCGCCGCCACCACCACGATGGCGGCAGCGCTGCGCAGCGTCCGGCGTGCGGTCATACCGAGGAAGCCGCCTCATCGCGCAGGGCGGCGCCGGGGTCTTCACAGCGGCAGACCGAAGGCGACCAGGAGGATCGAGCGAGTGCGGCGTCGCCGATCGGGTTGACTCCCGGGCCTGCGGCCAGGGCATGCCCGGCCAGAGCATGCAGGCATTTGACGCGCGTGGGCATTCCCCCGGCGGAGATGCCGTCGATCTCGGAGACCTCGCCGAACTGCCTCCGGTCAGCGAGGTAGGCCTCGTGGGCTGCGAGATACGCCGACGCCACTGCCTCGTCGTCGACGAGAAGCGCCGCGAGCTCCGGCATCACCTGGGTCGCCTCGAGCGTCGACATCGCCGCCGTCGCCGCGGGGTGGGTCAGGTAGTAGAACGTCGGGAACGGCGTACCGTCCGGCAGACGCGGTGTGGTGGCGACCACCGTCGGGTTGCCGCACGCGCAACGGGCCGCGATGCCCACCACACCTCGGGCGGAACGACCGAGCTGGGCCGATACGACGGCGAGCTCGGCGGGCGTGGGGGCAGGGAACGGCGGCGTGGTCACCTCACCAGCGTAGGGGAGCCGCCGGGGAAGTTGCTCGACGGGACGGTCAGGGAGCGACGGCGGCCGTATCGCTGAGGCCGGTCGAGACGATGGTGCGCAGCAACTGCGGCATCCAGTCCGTCGGCTTCTCGACGATCGTGTCGCTCACGGGCTCCTGCTCCCGCGGAAGGGCCGCGGGATCGAGGTCGTTGTCGATCAGATACACGACCTCTCCGGGCTTGACGTAGTAGAGGCGCTCGCGGGCCTGCGTCGTGATGTACACGGGGTCGTTCCAGCGCTCACGTTCGGCGACGAGGGAGGCGATCTGGTCTTCGCTCACCTTCACCGACGCTTCGAGGGCCGCGATCTTCTGACGTTGATCGATGAAGGTCCCAAGCGTGGGCACGAGCACCCAGGCACCCAGCACCACCAGCGAGAGCATGATGACAGAGAAGGCCGAGAGGCGGATGCCGGACGCCCACTCGCGGACGTCGACGCGAGGCGCCTCACCCCGGCTCCTGCTCGATGAGCGCGGTGCGGACGACGATGCGGCGGGCGTGGCCGTCTTCTTCGACTTCATCGTGCCGGCGGGTCGCGGCGTCTGCGGTCCCGGAGACGCCGAAGGAGGAGCCGGTCGTCGTGCCACGGCTCCTCCTTCGTCGTGCCGCTTCAGCGGCGGTGTTCACCGCCGAGACGGCGGCTTCTTCGGTGTATCGGTGCGCTCAGGCCTGGTAGCGCGGGAACGCGGAACGGCCGGCGAAGACCGCGGCGTCGCCGAGCTCTTCCTCGATGCGCAGCAGCTGGTTGTACTTCGCGACGCGCTCGCTGCGAGCAGGAGCACCTGCCTTGATCTGTCCGGCGTTGGTCGCGACGACCAGGTCGGCGATCGTGGTGTCTTCGGTCTCACCCGAACGGTGCGAGAGCATCGCCGTGTAACCGGAGCGCTGAGCGAGGCTGACCGCGTCGAACGTCTCGGTGAGCGTGCCGATCTGGTTGACCTTGACGAGCAGCGAGTTCGCGACGCCGCGCTTGATGCCGTCGGCGAGACGCTGCGGGTTGGTGACGAACAGGTCGTCGCCGACCAGCTGCACCTTGCTGCCGAGCGCGTCGGTCAGGTGCTTCCAGTTGTCCCAGTCGTCTTCGGCGAGAGCATCTTCGATCGTGACGATCGGGAAGTCGTTGACGAGTCCGACGTAGTACTCGGTGAGCGCCGCGGCGTCCCAGTCCTTGTTGTCGAGACGGTAGACGCCGTCCTTGAAGAACTCGGTCGCGGCGACGTCGAGGCCGAGCGCGATGTCGGTGCCAGGCGTGAAGCCGGCCTTCTCGATCGCCTTCACCAGGAAGTCCAGTCCCTCGCGGTTGCTGGGCAGGTCGGGAGCGAAGCCGCCCTCGTCGCCGAGGCCGGTCGCGTAGCCGGCGGCCTTCAGCTCTGCACGCAGCACGTGGTAGGTCTCGACGCCCCAGCGGAGCGCCTCGGAGTAGGTCTCCGCACCGATCGGGGCGAGGAAGAACTCCTGCATGTCGATGCCGTTGTCGGCGTGCTCGCCACCGTTGATGACGTTGAACAGCGGAACGGGCAGCACGTGCGCGTTCGGGCCGCCCAGGTAGCGGAAGAGCGGGAGGTCGGCCGAGTCGGCCGCTGCCTTCGCGACGGCGAGGCTGACGCCGAGGATGGCGTTGGCTCCGACGCGCTTCTTGTTCTCGGTGCCGTCGACCTCGATCAGGATCTCGTCGACGATGCGCTGCTCGCTCGCCTCGACACCTTCGATCGCCGGTCCGAGCTCGTCGATGATGGCCTCGACGGCCTTGAGCACGCCCTTGCCGCCGTAACGGCTCTTGTCTCCGTCGCGGAGCTCGTACGCCTCGAACGCGCCCGTGGATGCGCCGGACGGCACGGCCGCCCGCTGCACGATGCCGTCGTCGAGGAGGACCTCCACCTCAACGGTCGGGTTTCCGCGCGAGTCGAGAATCTCGCGTGCGCCTACAGCCTCGATCAGTGCCACTGATGTGCTCCTTGCTCAGGGGGAAAACGTTGTGTGGAGCGTCGTCGATCCGCGCTCAGTCTAGCCCGGCCCTCCGACAGGGTCAGGGACCCGACCGACAGGTTCGCGCGCACGCTCCCGACGCCGTCGATATCAGACGACCACGGCGATGGCGAAGCCGTCCCAGCCCTTCGCGCCGACGGTCTGCAGGGCCGTGGCGTCGAATCGCGGGTCCTCCCCCAGCATCCGCAGTCCCTCACGGGTGCCGACGACCTTGGGGTCGGTGCTGTCATCGCGGACGATCTCGCCCTCACGCCCGATGTTGTCGAGCACGACCACGGTGCCGGGGTGGCCGAGCTTCGCCGCCCAATCGAGGTAGATCGTGTTCGACTCCTTGTCGGCGTCGATGAACACCAGGTCGAACCCGCCGACCAGGGTGGGGAGCACATCCACTCCCCTACCCACGCGGATGTCGACACGATCACCGACGCCCGCGGCATCGATGCTGGCGCGGGCGATCGCCGCGTTGTCCGACTCCGCCTCGATCGTCACGACGCGCCCTCCGGGGCCGACGGCCCGCGCGAGCCAGATCGTGGAATAGCCGCCGAGCGTGCCGACCTCCAGCACCCGCCGCGCTCCGCTGATGCGGACCAGGAGGTTCAGCAGCTTGCCGGCGACAGGAGCCACCTCGATCTCGGGCAGGCCCGCCTCGCGCTGCGCGCTGAGCGCCGACTCCAGATCCGCATCGGGTCCGACCAGCAGATCGGAGAGGAAGGCGTCGGCTTCGGACCAGGCGGTGGGGGTGGATTCCATGGCCTCAGCCAACCCCCGCCGCTGCCGTCCGTCAAGACCGCGGTGCGGAGAGCAGGCGCCCCGGTGCATCGGCGAGCTCGGGCTGGGCGCGGAACTGCCCGGTCAGCACCAGCACGACAGTGAGGAGGGCGAGGACGATCCACGTCGCCACGCCGAGCGGTCCGGCCAGGGCCATGTCGGGCTGCGTCGCGGCGACGATGAGGACGAGCCCCGCCGCGGCGTTCAGCGAGCCGTGCGCGATGACCGCCGGCCACACGGATGCCGAACGCAGGCGCAGCCAACCGAGCAGAATGCCCCAGGCCACGCATCCGCCGATCATGAGCAGCACGCCGGTGAGGTCGGTGCGCCCGAAGTTGTAGCCGAGAAGGATGACCGGGCTGTGCCACGCACCCCAGATCACCGCGCTGAGGATCAGGGCCGGCCAGGTGCCGAGCGGACGCAGCGCCGGAAGCAGCCATCCGCGCCAGCCGAGCTCCTCGCCGAACGCGAAGAGGCTGTTGAACAGCCCGCCGACGGGAATCATCGCGAGCTGTGCGAACACGATGACCTGGACAGGAGGCAGCGGCGTGCCGGCCGGGACGGCCTTCTCGAGTTCGGCGGCGAACGCCGCGAACGTCAGATCGAGCTGCACGAAGCCGAGCGCGGCGGAAAGCAGGATACCCAGACCCACCAGCAGCGGCGGAACGAGCCAGCCGGCGACCATGAGCCAGATCACCCGCTTCGCCGGCCGCATCGGCCACAGTCCGAGGAACCGTGCACGCTGGCCGCGCGCGGGGACGCGCATCACGAACGTCACGACGAGGGCTGCCACCGCGGGTGTGAACATCATCACCGGCAGCAGGAGGACCGAGATCGGCTCAGCGAGACCGTCGCCCAGCCACAACGGCAGCGCCACCAGCCAGGCGAGGGCGAAGGAGACCGCCACGAAGACGATCACCGCGGTCCACGGCACGCGGCGCGTGTGCAGGGCCTGATGGTTCATGAGGTCGCCTTTCCGGAGTCGGTCGAGGAGGTGCCGGGTGTTCGTGAGCGGTCGACATAGGCCTGCAGCAGCGCCGCGGCTTCTTCCGCGCCGTCGATCGTCACGATGAACGGCCGTCTGTCACGGCGGGAGACCTCGATCGCCGAACCGCGCCGCATGACGATGCCGGACCGTCCGTCGACGCTGATGCGCCACCCCCAGCCGCCGAACTCGGCGAACGGCGAGATCTCGACTGCGCGCACAGACTCGATCTCGTCGAGCGGGATGCGGATACGCGGCCACCTCAGCAGGGCCCGCGCCGAGAAGCCCTGCGGCGTGACCTTGACGCGGAAGGAGGCTGTCGCCGCCAGCGCGAGGCCCACGACGAGCACCACCACGGCGACGATCCAGCCACCCTCGACACCGGTGCCGAGCATGAACGCACCGAGCGCGACCAGGCCGAGGAGCACGAAGAACAGGAACGCGAGCGCGCCGCGTGGCATGGTCGTCGTGGCGACCCACACGACGCGTTCTCCCTCCGCCACGTTCACGGCATACCGTGGCTCCAGCGTGCGCCCCCGTTCGGGGCGGACGCGGGGCTGCACGGCCCAGGCGATGCCGCCGACAGCCACGAGTCCGGCGAAGGCCAGTGCGAAGGTCTCGCCGATGCCCGGCACGTCGGAGACATCGGTGAGGTCGCGCTGGATCGCGAGGGATCCGAGACTCAGGATCGCCGCCAGCGCGGCCATGCCCGCGGCGAGCGCGCCCATCAGGCGGGCAGTGCCGCCCCAGTGCGCCCCGGCGGAAGCGAGCGTCGCGACCGCCATCAGCACCGGCAGCCCGAGCCCGAGCGCGATGAGGAGCCACAGGTACGTGGACGGCGCCCCGAATCCGTCGGCACCGCTAGGGCCCCAATGGGTCGCGACCTGAGCCGGCAGCGTGGGCAACCAGGTGAGGAGGATCACGACGGCGACGGCGGTGATCACGGTCGGCACGATCACCGCGACGAGGAAGAAGGCCACTCGTGCGCGTCGCAGCAGTTGCGGCGGGGTGCGGCTGAGGTCGTGGGTGGCGTCACGATGGGTCATGGCGAATCCTCCTCGTGGTTCTCGATCGGGTCCATGCCGGTGCGGGCGTCACGGTGCGCATGAACGATGCCGGCGAGCGTGTCAGCGGAGACGCCGAGTGCCGCGGCACGGCGCACCAGATCGTCGATGTCGTTGGCGAGTTCTGCGAGCGGCGCGGCCGAGGCAGCGATGACCGCTCCCCTGCCGCGACGCAGATCGACCAGGCCCTCGTCGCGCAGTCGCTGGTAGGCGTGCAGCACGGTGTGCTGGTTGATGTCGAGCGCTTCGGCGACATCGCGTGCCGCGGGAAGGCGATCGCCCGGAGCGAGGACCCCGGTGAGGATGTCGGAGCGGATGGAGGCCGCGACCTGGTCGTACAGCGCGCGGGGGCTGTCGGGATCGACACGGATGAGCATCCGATTCTCCTCTCGTAAAATCGCTACTTATTCTATGCGAACTATAACAACTGTGACAACCCTCCAGACGTCTTTGTCGCTCTCTGCTCGTTCCTCCACACTGGCGTGATGCGCATCACTCCCCGCCGTCTCGCGATCGGCATGAGCCTGTGGATCCCCAACCTCTTCAGCGGCATCCGCATCCGCCGCTTCAGTGAGGATTGGACCCACGCCACGGTCGAGCTCCACGTGAACGTCTTCACCCGCAACTACGTCAAGACCGCGTTCGGCGGTTCGATGTCGGCGATGACCGACCCGTACTTCTTCATGCTGGTGATGCACCAGCTCGGACGCGATCACGTCGTGTGGGACACCCGCGGCGAGATCGAGTTCCTCAAGCCCGGCCGTGGCGTGCTCACTGCCGAGTTCGAGGTGTCGAAGGAGAAGGCCGAGGAGATCCGTGAGCGCGCACGCGGCGGAGCCAAGGTGCTCGAGTGGTTCGAGACGGTCATCACCGACAGGGAGGGCGACGTCGTCGCGAAGGTACGCCGCGAGGTCTACATCCGCGAGAAGAAGCGCGTCACGGCTTCCCAGGGCTGACCGCGAGCGTCGACGACCTCGCGATCAGGGTGGGGGCGAGCCGGAGGGTGCGGTGAGCGGTCGATGCGCCCGACACCAGTCCGAGGACGAGTTCGAGAGCCGTGCGCCCGCTCTCCTCGAACGGCTGCCGCACGGTCGTGAGGTCGAGCGCCGCGGCGACCTCGCCGTCGTCGTAGCCGACGACCGCGAGCGGGGCGGTGCCGGGATCCGCACGCAGCACCGCGAGCACCTCCACAGCGAACTGGTCGTGGTTCGCGACGATCGCCGTCGCACCCGCGGCTCGGGCCGCGGCGATCACCCGGCCATCGACCGAGGAGGGGTCGGCGACGGCGAGATCGGTCATCGCCAGATGCTGGGTCAACCCCTCGATACGGAGCATCCCCGCCGACACGTAGGCCGGCGAGCGCTGCGGCTCGTGCACGAAGAGGACGCGGCGATGCCCGAGCTCGGCGAGGTGACGCCCGATCTGCGCACCACCGTCGCGATCGTCGACGAGGACGACCGGACCGTCCACGTCCGACCGCGTCGGCACCACGTCGACGTAGACGACCGGGATGCGCGCCGCCCTGCTCGCCCGGCGTGCGGCCCCGCCCAGTGGAACCCCCATCACCACGAGCCCGGTGGCATCCGTGCGCGTGGGCAGGACGTCGAGCAGCGGCTCGTCGGCAGCCGCGGCGGAATCGAGGTCGTACGGGATGATGTCCACTGCCGCGTCCCTCGCCCGACGGAGCATGCCGGAGAGGCGGCGCAGGTACGAGGGGTAGGTGGTGAACGGGGCGGCGACCGCGATGCGCGCGGCTCCGACACGTCGTCCCTGTGCCATCCGATAGCCGAGCGCGGTGGCCGCGGCGACGATGCGCTCGCGGGTCTCGGGTCGCACCCGATGCGGGGCGCTCACCGCCAGCGACACGGTGGAGATGCTCACTCCGGCGCGCTCCGCGACGTCGTAGATGGTGACCCGTCCCGGTCGTGCACGCATGGTCGGACTTCCTTCTTCATCGAAGTTCTTCGATTGCCCAGACTAGGTCGGAACCCGCACGATCGGAACCCGTCGGTGCGGAACTCGTCGAAGGAGATGACCGATGCCGACACCCCGGTCCCGATTCCAGCGTCCGACGCTCGACAGCGCGGTCGCTGCGTGGGAGGAACGGGTCGCCCCGCTGCTCGAAGACGAACCCGCAGACCCCGCAGGACGACGCCGAGTCGCTGCGCGCAACGACGACACCGTGAGCGCCGCGCTCGGGATCACGCCGCTCCCTACGGCCTCGGAAGAGCACACGGTTCCGGTCGACGGACATCCCGACGTGCGCATCCGCGTGTATTGGCCCGGCGAGGAGCGCGCGCCGGCGGGATCGGGTCTTCCTGTGCTGGTCTACTTCTACGGCGGAGGATTCACGATCGCCGGGATCGACTGGGTCTCCTGGGACGCCCGCTTCCGTGTGAGAGCGCGGGATGCGGGGATCGTCATCGTCGCGGCCGACTACGCGCACGCGCCAGAGCAGCGATTCCCCGCGCAACCGGAGCAGTGCTGGTCGGCCTTCGAATGGACCCGCGCCCACGCAGAGGAACTGGGGGCGTCGCCGGAGCGGATGGCCGTGGGCGGAGCATCGTCGGGAGGCGACCTCGCCGCGGCCGTGACACTCATGAACCGCGATCGCTCAGCGCACCCGATACTCCTGCAGCTGCTGGAGAACCCTGCGCTGGATCTGACCATGGGGCACGCCGACATGCGCGGCATCGATGCGCGCATGCCGGGAGTGATCGTGCGCGCGGCCGGCCGCACCCTGGTTCGGCAGTACCTCGGAGAAGACTCCGCAGTCGCCCGCCTCCCCTACGCCTCACCGCTGCGGGCCACGTCGCACGAGCGGCTCCCCCCAGCACTCATCCTCACCTCCGAGCTCGACCCCCTGCGCGGCGACGGAGAGGCCTACGCCCGAGCGCTCTCCGCGGCAGGTGTGCCCGTGACCGCGATGCGCTTCATCGGGCAGACGCACGGCTCGCTCGGCTCGACCGGATACGTGCCCGCCGCAGACGTCGCGCACCGTCTCGTCGTCTCCGAGCTGCGCACGCTGCACGCGAGAGGGGCGGCATGAGCGACCACGAGTACCGCCGGCCGCCGTTGAGTGCCGAGATCCTGGAGTGGATCCAGCGCATCCGCGAGCTCTCCGCGGCCCTTCCCGACCTCGAGTCCCCCGAGCCGGGAGCGCGACGCCGGGCGCAGCGGGAGTTGAGCGACCTCCTGGCGGTGGAGTTCACCGAAGCGGTTCCCGCAGGCGTGCTGGTCGACGACCTCGTGGTCGCCGGTGGGACGGGTCCGCTGCGTGCGCGTCGATTCCGACCAGGATCGTCGACCGGTGCACTGCCGACGATGTTGTGGCTGCACGGCGGCGGCTGGAGCGGTGGCACGATCGACGAGCTTCTCAACGAGCGCCTGTGCGCTGATCGCTCCCTGCGCTCCGCGGTGCAGATCATCGCACTGGAGTACCGGCTGGCGCCCGAGCATCCCTTCCCGGCTCCGGTCGACGACGCCGTCGCCGCACTCGCTGACATCCGGGAGCGCGCCGACGAGCTCGCGGTCGACGCGCACCGACTCGGCGTCGGCGGCAACTCCGCCGGCGCGACGATCGCGGCCACGACGGCCCTGCGCATGCGCGACGCCGGAACACCCCTGCAACACCAGACGCTCGAAGTGCTCCCCGCGGCGCTGCGGATCGTCGGGGACTCGATGCACCGCCACCTGCGCCCCGCCGACAGACAAAGCGTCGAACACCTCGCCGAGGTCTATCGCGCCGGAGCTCCCCTCGCAGAGTCCTCTCCGCTGGACGCGCCGGATCACCGGCGGCTCGCCCCCGCACTGATCCTCGCCGCCGAGTTCGATCCCCTGAGGGACGGGGCCACCGCCTATGCCGATGCGCTGCGGAAGGCAGGGGTCCCCGTCAGGCTGCGCATCGGACCCGGCCATGATCATGCCTCCCCCGGTCTCACCGGCCGCTGGGAGGGCGCTCGGATGTGGCGCGACGTGGTGGTCGCCGAGCTCGCCGACGCCTACCGCACGAGCCCCCTCCCGATCGCCGATCCGGCGCTGACCACCGGTACGCACCGGTGACCACTCCACACCCCGACCCCGATCTGGAGACGATGATGTCCACCCACGCAGTCGATCCAGTCTTCCCCGCGGACCCCGCTCCGCCGCTCACCGCCGACGCGATCCCGGGCCAGCGCCAGACGCGCTGGTTCTGGGTCTCCTTCGTGCTCGCCTGGCTCGGATCCGGCATCGCCCAGGGCGTCGCCAGCGTCGCGATCCCCCAGCTCCTCAAGGAGTGGGATCCCGATCAGGCGACGGGAGACCTCAGCATCATCCTCACTCTCGGCGGGGCCGCCATCCTCATCACGACGCCGATCTTCGGCCGCCTCAGCGACCGCTCGATGTCGAGGCTCGGCATCCGTCGGCCCTGGATCCTCTCCGGCTCTCTGATCGCGCTGGCCGGCTACGCGGTGCAGGCCACGGCCCCGTCGCTCCTCGTGCTCGCTGTCGGCACGATCCTGGTGCTCGTGGGGTGGGGCGCGGTCTCGATGACCGTGCACACCCTCTTCGCCGACCAGATCCGCCGCAGCATCCGCGCCATCATGTCGGCCGTCACCGGTGCCGCCACCGCGATCGGGATCCTGGGCGGTGTCTCCCTCGCGGGTGCCGTCGCCCCGATCGGTCAGGTCGGCATGTTCCTGATCCCGGGTGGGCTCGCCGTCGTCCTGGCGATCACGCTGTTCTTCACCCTGAAGGACATCCGTCGTCTGGAACCCGCGGAGCCGATGGACTGGAGCGGAGTCCTCGATACCTTCTGGCTGAGCCCGCGCCGCTACCCCGACTTCGCCTGGGCATGGGTGTGCCGCTTCTTCATGACCGCATCGATCGTGTCGGTCACCAGCTACCTCTACCTGACGATCTCCGGACGCTTCGGGATCGACGACCCGACCGAGATCGCCGCCGTGCAGACGCAGGCCACCGCGGCCTTCACCCTGATGAACCTGGTGATGGCATTCGTCTTCGGCGTGATCTCCGATCGGACAGGGCGCCGCAAGCCGAGCGTGATCATCGGCGCCCTCGCGAGCGCCGGCGGGCTGGTGCTGGCGATCTCGTTCGGCGACATCGCGTTCTTCCTCGTCGGCATCGCGATCGTCGGTGCCGGGCAGGGAGCGTACATCGCGGCAGACGTCGCCCTGATGACGGAGTGCCTCCCCTCCGTCGAGGACGCGGGCAAGGACCTCGGCATCGTGGCGCTCGCCTACCTGCTGCCGGGCATCCTCGTACCCGTTTTCGGATTCTTCGCCACCCGCATAGGCTCGCCGACAGGTGAGAACTTCGCGGCCCTCTACATCGGCGCGGTCGTGATGGCCGTGATCTCCGCATTCGCGGTCACCCGAGTGAAGGGCGTGCGATGACCGATGCTCCCCGTCTCGGCGGCGCAGCCCGTCGCGAGTACCGGCGCCTGAACCGCGCCGCGGACATGCCTCCACGGACGCACCACGAGGTCGTTCGGGCAGCCGACATCCCCGTCCCGGCGGACGACGGCGTCACTCTCCTCACCGACCATTGGCATGCGGAGGGGGCCGGCGGGCACACCGTGCTGATCCGCACTCCCTATGGGCGTGACGGCATCGCCGGGGTGGCGCTCTTCCTCGCCGAACGCGGGCACCATGTCGTGGTGCAGAGCTGCCGCGGCACGTTCGGTTCGAGCGGCGCGTTCGACCCGCTGCACGACGAGGTCGCCGACGGGCAGGCGACCATGCGCTGGTTGCGCGCGCAGACGTGGGCGACCGGCCGTGTGCACTCCTGGGGCGGAAGCTACTTCGGCGTGACGCAGTGGGCCTACTGCGACGGCGACGAGCGTCCCGACGCCCTGGGCATCGCGATCTCCGCGCGACGCTTCGACGACGCGATCCTCTACCCGGGCGGCGGATTCTCAATCGACACCCCTCTCACATGGGCCTACGCGCTGGACATCCAGGAGCGGTCGCTGCCGTCGAAGGCCTGGGCGCTGCTGCGCGCCCGCCGCGCTTTCCGTCGTGGGGCGCTCGCGATTCCCCCCTCGGAGGCGGTGCGCGTGGCGCGTGACGCGGACCCGCAGTTCTTCCGCGACTGGGTCGAGCACAGCGACTACGGCGACCCGTGGTGGGAGCCGATGCACTTCGCGCAGGATGTGGAGACCATCCCGCCCGTCACGCTCGTCGCCGGATGGCAGGACCTGTTCCTGGTCGGTCAGCTGGCGGACTACGCCGCCCTCCGCGACGCGGACCGCCCGGTGCGCCTCATCATCGGCGACTGGGTGCATGGCGCTCCGGAGATCACCGTCATCGGGGTCCGCGAGGCGCTGCGCTCCTTCACTGCGGACGCGGCCACGAACGGCGTGCGCCTCGACGTGACCGGAGGCGGTGGGCGGCGGGAGCTTCTGAGCTGGCCACCGCCGCACACGGCGATGACCGTGACGCTCACCCCCGACGGGCGACTCGACCGGAGCGGTGCCGAGCACCCCGCCGCCGACCTGACGTACCGCTACGACCCTGCGGATCCGACCCCGGACGGCGGCGGACGCACGCTCAATCCGTTCTCTGCAGGACGACGCAGACAGCGCGTCCGCGAACGCCGGGACGATGTGCTCGTGTTCACCGGCGATCCGCTTCCGGAAGACCTGCTGGTCATCGGAGTGCCCGAGATCGCCCTGCCGTTCTCATCGTCGAATCCCCGAGCCGACCTGTTCGTGCGTCTCTGCGAGGTCGACACCCGGGGCGTCTCGCGGGCGGTCACCGACGGGTACCGACGGCTCTCCCCCGACGATGCGGGGATCGAGGCGGGCACCGTGCGGCTCGAACTCGCGCCCCTCGCCCACCGCTTCGCCGCCGGGTCGCGTCTGCGCGTGCAGGTGTCGTCCGGTGCCCACCCTCTGCATCTGCGCAACCCCGGCACGGACGATCCGGTGCCCGATCACTCGCGCCTGCGCGCCAGCGAACAGACCGTGCGTGTGGGAGGGACCGATCCTGCCACCCTCACCCTGCCCGCCGAGGTGACGGTCCCGGCTCACGCGGGAGCCTCGTCACCCGCCGTTCACCGTCGCGTGCCACGATGACGGGATGCCCCTCGCCCGTCGCCTGACTCTCGCGGATGCGGTCGCCATCGGCCTCGGCTCGATGATCGGCGCCGGCGTCTTCGCGGTGTGGGCTCCCGCGATCGGCGTCGCAGGGAGCGGCATCCTCATCGCCCTCGCGGTCGCCGCCGTCGTCGCATACTGCAACGCCACCTCGTCGGCGCAGCTCGCCGCAGCGCACCCCGTCGCCGGTGGCACGTACGCCTACGCCCGCGCGGAGATCGGTCCCTGGTGGGGCTTCATCGCGGGGTGGAGCTTCGTGATCGGCAAGATCGCCAGCTGCGCGGCCATGGCCATGACCTTCGCCGCATATGCGGCCCCGGCCGGATGGCAGGTGCCCGTCGCCGTCGCGGCGGTCGTGCTCCTCGCCGTCGTGAACTGCTTCGGTGTGACACGCACGGCCCTGGTCACCCGCATCCTCGTCGTGTGCTCGCTGCTCGGGCTCGCGGTCGCGGTCGGCTTCGGATTCGCGGCCACCCCGACCGCCTCTCCCACCCCGCTGCCCGATGCCACGGTCTACGGGGTGCTCCAGGGCGCCGGGCTGCTGTTCTTCGCGTTCGCCGGCTACGCCCGCATCGCGACGATGGGCGAAGAGGTCGTCGATCCCGCGCGCACGATCCCCCGCGCCATCGTGTTCGCCCTGGGGGGCGCGGTCGTCGTTTATGCACTGGTCGGTGCGGTCGTCGTGCTCGTTCTCGGCGCCGATGTGATCGGTTCGACGGCGCCGCTGGTCGACCTGCTCACCGCCGCCGGCGCATCGGCGTGGACTCCGGTTCTTCGCGTGGCAGCGGCTGCCGCCTCGCTCGGCGCTCTCCTGGCGCTGCTGACCGGAATCGGCCGCACGACTCTAGCTATGGCTCGCGAGGGCGATGTTCCTCGATTCCTCGCGAAGATCGACCGGCGCCATCAGGTTCCGCAGCGCGCCGAGATCGCCATCGCCCTCATCGTGATCGCCATCGTGCTCGTCGCCGATCTGCGCGGCGCCATCGGTTTCTCGTCCTTCGGCGTGCTCCTTTACTACCTGATCGCGAATGCAGCCGCCTTCCGGCAGACGGGACGCGCACGACGCTACCCGCGAGCCCTGCAGGTGCTCGGAGCCCTCGGATGCCTGGTCCTGGTGAACACCCTGCCCGTGTTCGCGTCGCTGGTCGGAACCGCCGTGGTGCTCCTCGGTGTGGGATACCGGGTGCTGCGGCTGCGGTTCACTCGGGTGTGAGAACCGTGCGGGGCCTAGGCTCACCGCTCGGAGGTCAGCCGCTCGGAGGTCAGCCGCTCGCCTCGGAGCGGTACGCCCGTGGGGCGATCCCGAGCACGGTCTGGAAGTCGCGCGTGAGGTGCGCATGATCCGCGTAGCCGAGCTCGGCGGCGATCGAGGCAAGATCGGCTCCCGGCTCCTCGCGCACACGCTGCGCCGCCTCCTGCAACCGCCGACGCCGGATCATCGCTGCGGGTGAGAGGCCGACGTAGCGGTGCGTCATCCGCTGCAGGGTGCGCACCGAGACGGCGAGCCTGGTCGCCGCCTCCTCCGGGGTGAACGCCGGGTCATCGCCCATCAGCACGTCCATCACCGCGTTGGCCTGGCGTGCAGGATCGCCGACCGGTGACGCGCGCTCCTCGAGCCAGCGGGAGAAAGCCTCGACCGCACGCTCTCTGTGCCTTTCGTCCGAGCCCATCGCCGAGACGACGGCATCACGAAGCGCGGTGACATCGCCGGCCTCGTGGTCGAGCACCCGCTCTCCGTCGACCAGGGATGACGGATCCTCGATCAGCGCAGCGACCGCCGCCGGACGCAGAAGTGCGCCGACGGCCCATCCGCTCCCCCGCAGGTCGCGGTGCGACGCGCGGGTCGTCGCGCCCGACAGCGTCACGGCTTCCGCATCGACGACGAGGTTGAGGGCCGGATAGGCGACGATCTCCTGCTGCGAGGAGCGCCCTGGTGCGATGTCCCACTCCGGGATCCAGAACCATGCGACCAGATCCGTCACCGCCGACGGTGCCGGCAGCCGGTGGAACTGCGGCAGGCGAGCGGGATACAGCACACCACGGGTCGGATTCACCATGCGCCCAGCGTAGGGTCCACCGCCGACGCCCGAAGGCTGTCGCGGATCTTCAAGCCGCCGGCACCTCGCCCGGCCTAGCGTGGCGGCATGAGCAACGACGACACCACGACACACGACACCCCCACGACCGGCGCGAGCGGCACGTACACGACGAACGGCCGCCCGAACAGCGCCACCTCGCTCACTCCCTTCCTGGCGATCCCGAATGCGAAGCAGGCCATCGAGTTCTACCGCGAGGTCTTCGGCGCACGCGTCATCGACGTGACCGAGTTCGGCGGAGTCGTAGCCCACGCCGACCTCGACTTCGGTCTCGGCCTGCTCCAGCTCGGAGAGCCGAACGCCGAGTACCGCCTCGTGCGCTCCCCCGAGGGCGACGACGACTGCTACTCGATGGGGCTGTACGTCTCCGACGTCGATGCGGTCGTCGAGAAGGCCGTCGCCGCGGGAGCGACCGTGCGCGAAGCCCCGGCACCCTTCGTCTCGGGCGACCGATTCGCCAGCATCCGCGACCCGTTCGGGGTGCGCTGGTCGGTCATGACCCGCGTGGAGGACATCTCCGACGAGGAGAGCAGCCGCCGGGTGGCGGAATGGGCGGCCTCGTTCAGCGCGGCACCGGCAGACGGCGCGAGCTGAGCGATGCCTCGGCCGCACGGCACACCGCGGGAAGCAGCGCCTCGGCCGTGCGGCGATAGCCCAGCGCGCTCGGGTGGAAGCGGTCGAGGCTGAACATCGCCTCGGGCTCGTCGAAGAACATCGGTCCCACCGCTCGACGCAGATCGACCGGTTCGGCGCCCGCCCGCCGTGCCGTCTCGTCCTGGATCTCGGCGAGACGGCGGGACAGGCTGGAGGCGAGGCGGCGGAGAGGTTGCGGCACCGCACGCAGCGCACCGAGGTCGGGGCAGGTGCCCACGACGACCTCGGCCCCTCTCTCACGCAGCCGGCGGATCGTGTCGTGCAGGTGCTGTGCGGACAGCGCCACGGGCAACCGGTGCGTCACGTCGTTCCCTCCGACGACGATCACGGCCACGTGCGGACGGTAATCCGTGGGCAGGGCATCGAGCTGGCCGGGGAGATCGGGCGACTCCGAGCCGACGACGGCCACCGTGCGCAGCCGCACCGGCCGATGCATCCGGCGTCCCGTCGCCTTCGCCAGCCGCCCGCCGAGGGTCTCCTTGCGATGCTCGGCCCCGAGGCCTGCGGCGATCGAGTCGCCGAGTACGAGCAGTTCGAGGGGCTCTCCGTCGAGACCTCGACGCCACAGGCGATCCGCGTCGAGCGCTTCCTCGCCCAGCGGCTTCCCGATCCGCCGTCGTGCGAGCGCCGCCTGCTGCCGGAGCACGAGACGGAGGCCGACCAGGAGCGCGACGAGTGCCACCCCGACCAGGACAGGCGGCACGACGACCGGTATCCGAACGCGACTCACGCCCCGATTCCACCCCGACATCGTGAACGCGGCGTGAACGGGAGCAAGGACGCCCCGTCATTCCGGGTGCACCTGTCGGGACTTCGGGCGGATGTCGGGCAGAACCACGGCGATTCCCCCGACATCCGTGCATCCACCCGACAGGTGTCCCGGCGCGGCGGACCGGACCGGACCGGACCGGACCAGACCGGTCAGGACAGCGGCTTGAGCTCCAGCTCGCCGGTGCCGGCGGAGACGGTCGCGAAGGCGGTGTAGCCGTCGGCCGCCGAACGCTCGAGCAGCGCCTTGACGTTCTTGGTGCGTCGCTCGAGCCGCACCCTGGCGCCACCTGCGATCAGCGCCGCCTTGTGCCGGACGAGCTCGTGCACCGGAACGTCGGCATCGTGGATGAGCACGACGGCCTGCGCGGTCGCATCGGCCTCGTCGGCGATCAGGTCGACGAGGCGCTCGAAGCCGAGCGAGAAGCCCACGGCGGGAACCTGCTGCCCGAGGAAGCGGCCGATCATGCCGTCGTAGCGACCGCCACCGCCGAGCGAGTAGCCGACCGAGGGGTGCGCGAGCTCGAAGATCGTGCCGGTGTAGTACCCCATGCCCCGCACGAGGAACGGATCGAAGACCAGGGGGATGTCGGAGTGTCCCCGCCCCGCGGCCACCGCCTCGCCGATTCCGACCAGGTGCTCGACCAACTCGGTCGGGGCACCATCGGGGAGCGCCTTGCGGATCTGCCGCTCGCCGAACGGGTTGTACTCCATGGTCTGCGGACGACGCAGGAACGCATCGAACGCGTCGGCGGCTGCGGTGGAGGCGCTGCGCTCACGCAGCTCGGCCGCCACACCCTCGGGCCCGATCTTGTCGAGCTTGTCGATCGTGATGAGCACCCCGGGGCGCTCCTCGGCGGTGAACCCGAAACTGTCCAGCATCCAATCCAGCACCCGACGGTCGTTGATCCGCACGGTCGCACCGTCGAGACCGAGCGCGTCGACCGCGTCGAGCGAGGCGACCATCAGCTCGGCCTCGGCGCGCGACGAGTCATCTCCCATGATGTCGATGTCGCACTGCACGAACTGGCGGTAGCGCCCCTTCTGCGGGCGTTCGGCGCGCCAGACCGGACCGATCTGGATCGAGCGGAACACCGTGGGCAGCTGGCCGCGGTTGCTGGCGTAGAAGCGCGCGAGCGGCACGGTCAGGTCGTAGCGCAGGCCGAGGTCCGAGAGGGCGGCCGGGTCGTCGGCGGCAGCGCGGATCGCGTCGGCGTCGAGGCCGCGGCGCAGGATGTTGTACGACAGCTTCTCGTTGTCGCCGCCGATGCCGGCGTGCAGGCGATCGTAGTCCTCGACGACGGGCGTCTCGATCTCGTCGAATCCATGCGCGCGGTAGCGCTCGCGGATGACGGAGAGCACGCGCTCACGGCGGGCCTTGTCGGCGGGGAGGATGTCGCGCATGCCGCGCGGCGGGTTCACGGTAGCCACGGTTCCATCTTCCCAGGTCTGCCGACGCCCCCGTGCCGGGATCAGGATGCGGCTTCGGCGGCCCGCACGTCGTCTTCCAGTACGCGCAACCGCTCGCGCAGCGCCCGCTCGGCATCCCAGCCCTGCGCACGCGCCGTCGCCACCAGTGCCAGGAGCGCCTCACCGAGCTCGTCCTCCGATGCCGGGGCGGCGGCGGACTCCACCGCGACGCCCACTCCCGCCGCGCGATTGGCGAGCTTCTGGGCGAGCGCGAGCGCCGGCATCCCCCGCGGCACACCATCGAGCACGCTGCGGCGGGTGCGCTTCTCCGCCGCCTTCGCGGCGTTCCAGTGCACCAGCACCTGCTCCGGCGTCTCGGCCACCTCGCCGGCGAACACATGCGGATGCCGACGCACCATCTTCTCGGTGAGCGTGCGTGCCACGTCGTCGATGTCGAAGGGATCGTCCGGGTCCTGTGCCGCGATCGCCGAATGGAACAGCACCTGCCAGAGCAGATCCCCCAGCTCCTCGCGGAGGTCGTCGCGGCTGCCGCTCTCGACGGCGTCGATCACCTCGTGCGACTCCTCGATCAGGTACGGCACGAGGTCGCGGTGTGTGATCCGCTGCGACCACACGCAACGCTCCCGGACGGCGTGCATGGTTTCGGCTGCCTGACGCAGCGGATCGGCAGCGTCCGCCGCGGCCGGGGACTCAGAGCTCACGCTTCCTCCTTGCATCGACCCGGCCGGAAGCGGCGAGGGCCGGAACATTCCTCATGACGATGCGGACGCGACCCGACGGTACCAGCGCGCCCGCAGGGAGACGATGATCCCGGAGAACACGAGAGCGATCAACGACCCCACGAGCACACCGAGGATCGCCTGGTCCCTGATGCCGCCGTCGTCGGCGAAAGCGAGGTTCGCCAGCAGCAGCGAAACGGTGAAGCCGATGCCGCCGAGGGCACCGGCGGCGAGGATGTCGGCGAACGGCAGCGCAGGATCGGCGCCCTTCGGCCGGATGCGCATCGCGAGCCAGCCGAACAGCGAGATGCCGATGATCTTGCCCACGGGCAACGCGACCACGATCGCCCAGAACGCCGGCGACAGCTCGGTGATCGAGACGGCGGGGATCACCACGAACGCCGCGACGAAGGCGAACAGCGGCAGGATGGCGCCGTTCACGGACGGCTCGAGTGCGTGCCTGGTACGCCCGGCGGGCACGGGCGACATCACGAGACCGAGCAGCACGCCGGCGATCGTGGCGTGGATGCCGGAGGAGGCGACCAGACCCCAGGTGATCACGCCGACCAGGGCCATGGCGACGGCGATCAGCGGGTGGCCCTTGGCGTGCAGCAGTCTGCTCAGCGCCCAGAAGACGGCAACGCCGACGATCGCGAGCCCGAACAGCAGCCACTGCACGTCATCGGCGAACAGCACGGCGATGAAGATGATGCCGATGATGTCGTCGAGGATCGCGAGGGCGAGCAGGAAGACGCGGACGCGCGAGGGCAGTCCCTTGCCGAACATCGCCAGCACGCCGAGGGCGAACGCGATATCGGTCGCCGTGGGGATGGGCCAGCCCGGAGCCGTCGTGCTGTCGCCGCCGGCGATCAGCAGGTACACCGCGATCGGGACCAGCACGCCGCCGGTCGCCGCGATGGCGGGCTGCACGGCCTTGCGCGGGGAGTCGAGCTCGCCGTGGGTCAGCTCGTGGCGCAGCTCGATGGCCACGACGAGGAAGAAGACGGCGAGAAGGCCGTCGGACACCCAGTGCGCGATCGACAGATCCAGGGCCGTGCCGGGGATCGCGATGTGGAGATCGAGGAAGGCGGCGAGCGCGTCGTGCGTCGGCAGGTTCGCAAGCAGGAGTCCGAGGCCGGCCGCGATGAGGAGGAGGACGGCAGGGAACTGCTGCCCGCGGAGGGGGTTCGCTGAGATGCGCATTCCCCCCATCGTAGGTCGCCGACAGGCCTCGGCGCCTCTCGTCATCGCCCGATCGCGAAGCAGATCGTCATGCGTGCAGGACACTCCTCTGACGAGGGATACTCTCGAAGTGTGACCCCCGCACACTCCTTCTCCGAGCCCACGAACACCGAGGCCATCCGCGTGATCGGCCGATTCGAAGCCGGCCGCGGCATCCCCGATGCCATGCGCACCGATGTCAGGATGCTCGGGCAGCTGCTCGGGCAGGTGCTGCGCGAAGCCGGCGGCGACGACCTCTTCGAAGACGTCGAACGGCTGCGTCTGGCGACGATCCAGGCCTATGACGAGGAGACCTCCGACGCCTTCGAGCGCGCGGCGGCGATCGCCGAGTCGTTCACGGTGGCTCGGGCCGACGAGGTCGCCCGCGCGTTCACCTGCTACTTCCACCTCGTGAACCTCGCCGAGGAGCACCAGCGCGTGCGCGTGCTGCGCGAGCGCGCCGGACAGCCGGGCCGGGAGGACGCCGCCGACACCGTCGCGACCGCGTACGCGCGGCTGCGCACCGAGGTCGGCGACGACGAGGCCCGCCGCCGACTGGAGGGGCTCCGCTTCCACCCGGTCTTCACGGCGCACCCCACCGAGGCCCGCCGACGCGCGGTGTCGTCGAGCATCCGCCGCCTGTCCGAGCTGCTCACGCAGCACGATGCCGCGAGCGAGGGCGGCTCGGAGGAGCACCGTGCCCGCCGCCGGATGCTGGAGGAGATCGACACCCTCTGGCGCACGGCCCCGCTGCGGTCGCAGAAGCCCTCCCCGACCGACGAGGTCCGCACCGTGATGGGGGTGTTCGACGAGACGCTCTTCACGACGGTGCCGCACGTGTACCGCCGCATCGACGATGCGCTCCGCGGAGAGGACTCCGGCGCCACCGCCCCGGTCGTTCCCGCCTTCGTGCGGATCGGCTCCTGGGTGGGCGGCGACCGCGACGGGAACCCCTTCGTGACGGCATCCGTGACCCGCGAGGCCTCCCAGATCGCGGCCGACCATGTGCTGCGCGGTCTCGAGCGCGCGCTCGATCGCATCGGCCGCACCCTCACTCTCGCCTCCGACGACACTCCGCCCAGCGCCGAGGTCACGGCGCTGTGGGAGCGGTTCGCCGCGGCGGAGCCGAACCTGGCGGCCGAACTCGCCACCCGCTCGCCCGACGAGCCGCACCGTCGCGTGCTGCTGGTGCTGGCGCGTCGCGTCGCCGCGACCCGTCACGGTGACAGCACTCAGGCGTACTCGCGTCCTGAGGAACTGCTCGCGGATCTGCGCGCGGTGCAGTCCTCGCTCGCGGACGCCGGAGCGAAGCGGCACGCGTTCGGCGGCGTGCAGCACCTGATCTGGCAGGTCGAGACCTACGGCTTCCACCTCACGGAGCTCGAGGTGCGCCAGCACTCCCAGGTGCACGCGAAGGCCCTGGCCGAGCTCGATGCCGGCGAGGCCATCAGCGCGCAGACCGAGGAGGTGCTGGAGGTGTTCCGCGCGATCGCGGACATCCAGAACGACCGTGGCCTGCGCGCCGCCGGGCGCTACGTCGTCTCCTTCACCCAGGCGGCTTCCGACCTCGCGAACGTGCACCGTCTCGCCCGCTACGCGCTCGGTGACGACGCCCCGGTGCTCGACGTGGTGCCCCTGTTCGAGACGTTCGCCGATCTGCAGGCGGCACCCGGCATCCTCGCGGAGGCCGTGACGTTCCCCGAGTTCCGCGAGCGCATGGCCGCCACCGGCAATCGGCTCGAAGTCATGCTCGGCTACTCGGACTCGTCGAAGGACGTCGGCCCCGTCGCCGCGAACCTCGCCCTGTACGAGGCGCAGGAGAAGATCGCACGGTGGGCGCAGGAATCCGACATCGAGCTGACCCTCTTCCACGGTCGCGGCGGTGCGCTCGGCCGCGGCGGCGGGCCCGCCAACTCCGCGATCCTCGCGCAGCCTCCGCACTCGGTCGACGGCCGGTTCAAGCTCACCGAGCAGGGCGAGGTCATCTTCGCCCGCTACGGCGAGCCCGCGATCGCCATGCGGCACATCGACCAGGTCGCGGCGGCGACGCTGCTGGCCTCCTCCCCCACCGAGGAGGAGCGCACGAGCCGGGCGGCCGCCCGCTATGCCGAGGTCGCCTCGATCATGGACGCGGCCTCCCGGGAGCGTTTCTTCTCGCTCGTGAAGGCGGAGGGCTTCGCCCCCTGGTTCGCCACCGTGACCCCGATGGAGGAGATCGGGCTGCTGGCTCTCGGCTCCCGCCCCGCCCGCCGGGGGCTCTCAGTCGAATCGCTGGAAGACCTGCGGGCCATCCCGTGGGTGTTCGCCTGGACGCAGGCCCGCATCAACCTGGCCGGATGGTTCGGACTCGGCACCGCCCTGGACGCGGTCGGCGACGAAGAGCTGCTCGTGGAGGCGTACCGGGAGTGGCCGCTGCTTCGCACCATGATCGACAACGTCGCGATGAGTCTCGCCAAGACCGACGAGCGCATCGCCCGTCAGTACCTGGCCCTCGGCGACCGCGACGATCTGGCACAGCTCGTGCTCGACGAGCTCGCGACCACGCGGCGCTGGGTGATCCGTCTCACCGGGGGCGAGAGCCTGCTCGAGAACAAGCCCGTGCTGCAGCGCGCCGTGCAGCTGCGCAGCCCCTACGTCGACGCGCTCTCGCTGCTGCAGCTGCGCGCGCTGCGGGCCCTCCGCTCGGCCGCAGAGGATCCGACCGGCTCCGGCGCCGACCCGGAACAGCAGCGGCTGCTGCTGCTGTCCGTCAGCGGTGTGGCCGCCGGCCTGCAGAACACCGGGTGACCGACGTCGCCACCGACCGAGCGGGAACCCTCGCTTTCGGTGCCCACTAGAGTGAAATCTCTGCCGGATCCGGCACAGCCTCACGCGACACGATCGCCTGCACCACCATCCCCCACCAGAAAGCTCTTCCGCGTGACCGCTACGTCTCCCGTCGACTTCCATCCGCTCGCCGCATCCGTGCAGCCCGTCTTCGACACGGTGCTCTCCCGCAGCCCCTACGAGCCGGAGTTCCACCAGGCCGTCCACGAGGTGCTGCACTCGATCGCACCTGTGCTGGAGCGCCACCCGGAATACGTCGACGGCGGCATCCTCGAGCGACTCGTCGAGCCCGAGCGCCAGATCCTCTTCCGCGTGCCGTGGATCGACGACGCCGGCAGGCTGCAGGTCAACCGCGGCTACCGCATCCAGTTCTCCTCCGTGCTCGGCCCGTACAAGGGCGGACTGCGCTTCCACCCCTCGGTGAACCTGTCGATCATCAAGTTCCTCGGTTTCGAGCAGATCTTCAAGAACGCGCTCACCGGCCAGGGCATCGGCGGCGGCAAGGGCGGATCCGACTTCGACCCGCACGGAAAGTCCGACGCCGAGGTCATGCGCTTCTGCCAGTCGTTCATGAACGAGCTCTACCGTCACCTCGGCGAGCACACCGATGTTCCCGCGGGCGACATCGGCGTCGGCGGCCGCGAGATCGGCTACCTCTTCGGCCAGTACCGTAAGGTCACCAACCGCCACGAGTCCGGCATGTTCACCGGCAAGGGGACGGGGTGGGGCGGTGCAGAGGTGCGCACCGAGGCCACCGGGTACGGCGCGGTGTTCTTCGCGCAGGAGATGCTCGCGGTGCACAGCGACTCCCTCACCGGCAAGCGCGTGGGCATCTCGGGATCGGGCAACGTCGCGATCTACGCGATCCAGAAGGCCACCCAGCTCGGCGCCACCGCGGTGACGGCCTCGGACTCCTCCGGCTACGTCGTCGACGACGCCGGGATCGACCTCGATCTGCTGCGTCAGATCAAGGAGGTCGAGCGTGCCCGCATCGTCGAGTACGCCAACCGCCGCCCGAGTGCCCGCTTCGTCGAAGGCGGCAGCGTGTGGGAGGTCCCGGTCGACATCGCCGTCCCCTCCGCCACCCAGAACGAGGTCAGCCTCGCCGATGCCCAGGCCCTGATCGCGAACGGCGTGCGCGCCGTGTCCGAGGGCGCGAACATGCCGTGCGTGCCGGATGCGGTCGAGGCGTTCCAGAAGGCCGGTGTGCTGTTCGCCCCCGGAAAGGCCGCGAACGCCGGTGGCGTCGCCACCTCCGCGCTCGAGATGAGCCAGAACGCCTCGCGTCAGCGCTGGAGCTTCGGCGACAGCGAGAACAAGCTGCGCGAGATCATGGCCGACATCCACGATGCGGCCTTCGACGCCGCGGAGCGCCACGATGTCGCGGGCGACTACGTCGCCGGAGCCAACATCGCCGGCTTCGAGCGCGTCGCCGCGGCGATGCTCGCCCAGGGTGTCATCTGACCCCTTCCTCGACACAGGTTCCTCGACACGAGAAGAGCCGCCTCCCTTCCGGGGAGGCGGCTCTTCTCGTGTCGGGATGTCGGGTCAGCTCTCGTCGACCGGAACCTTGACGACCTTGTTGTATCCGGTCACCGCCTGGTTCTCGTCGAAGGCGACGACCTTCTTGCGGAAGCCCTTCGTGATGATGGCGAGGTAGACGACCCCGATCGCGGTCCACACCAGGCCGCCGCGCAGGGCGTCCTCGTGCAGGTTCGCCCAGAGCAGACCGGTGAGCACCATGCCGATGCCGGGCATCACGATGAAGCTGAAGATGTCGCCGGGAGTCTTGCGACGGCCCTTGCGGATCGCGAACCACGCGATCACCGAGATGTTGACGAAGGTGAAGGCGATCAGCGCGCCGAAGTTGATCCACGCGGCGATCAGCTCGAGGGTGAACGGGATGGCCAGCAGCGAGATGGCGCCGACCAGCACGATGTTGAAGGTCGGGGTGTGGGTGCGCGGGTTGATGTAGCCGAACGCCCGCTGCGGCAGCACGTTGTTGCGGCCCATCACCAGCAGCATCCGCGACACCGAGGCGTGCGAAGCCAGGCCGGAGGCGAGGGTGGCGCAGAAGCCGGCCGCTGTCAGCACCGCCATGAGCACGGGGCCGCCGACCAGGTTGCCGATGACCGGCAGCGTGGAGTCCTCGACGAACTGCATGTCGCCGCCCGGCGCGAACTCGTTCCAGTCGGGGAAGCGCAGCTGCGTGAGGTAGCCGGAGATGAGGAAGATCGCGCCTCCCAGAAGCACCGTCAGCAGGATGGCCTTGGGCATGATCTTCGGGTCCTTGGCCTCTTCCGCGTACATCGTCACGGCGTCGAAGCCGATGAACGAGAAGCACACGATCGTGGCGCCCATCAGCACCGCACTCATCGTGGCGCCGTCGTGGAAGAACGGGGTCATCGAGGCCACGGTCGCGGCACCCTCGCCGCGCATCAGCTGTGCGATCACCATCACCACGAAGACGACCATCACGATGATCGAGAAAATGAGCAGGATCATGTTCAGGTTCGAGGTGCCGCGCATCGTGAGGTAGATGATGCTCGTGACGAGGATGCAGTACAGCACGACCCAGATCCACCCGGGGATCTCGGGGAAGAGCGCCTCGAGATAGCTGCGGATGATGAGGCAGTTCACCATCGGCAGCAGCACGTAGTCGATCAGCGACGTCCAACCGACCATGAAGCCGAGGTTCGGATGGATCGACTCGCGCACGTAGGTGTAGGCGGATCCGGCACTCGGGATCGCGCTGGAGATCTTGCCGTAGCTGATGGCGGTGAAGACCATCACGACCAGCGCGACCAGGTACGCCGCCGGAACGACGTTGTCGGTGTCACGGGCGACCATGCCGAAGGTGTCGAAGACGACCGTCGGTGTCATGTAGCCGAGCCCGAGCCCGACGATGGCCCACAACCCCAGATTTCGTCGGAGCGTCCCTCCGCCTTGCGCCAGCGGCTTCGTCTTCGTTGCCATGGGTACTCCTCGGGGAACAGCGCATGGGTCGGACTTCGGATCGTCCGACGCTGAGGAACAGTATGGACCGGAGGTAATCGCCAGCGCTACGACGAATTCGGTTCGAAATACGCTTTTAACAATCCGATGGACAGCGGGATTCGAAGATGAGGACCCGAGTCACCACCCTTCGGTCAGCACCCTGTCCAGCATCGCGACGACATGATCGGCACTGTGCGCCGTGAGGCACAGCGGTGGTTTGATCTTCAGGACGTTGGACCGCTCGGATGTCGTCAGCACGATCACACCGAGTTCACGCATCCGCTCGCAGATCGCCGCGGCCTCGGCGGCCGCCGGCTCCATGGTGTCGCGGTCACGGACGAGTTCGACACCGAGATACAGCCCCTCGCCGTGGACGACGCCGATCAGCGGATGCCGGTCGGCGAGGCCCCGAAGGCCCTCGGCGAGGCGCGCGCCGATCACTGCCGCGTTGTGCTGCAGTCCGTCCTCGGCCATCGCATCGAGCACCGCGATGCCGACCCGGCAGCTGAGCGTGCTGCCGCCGGCGGAGGAGAAGAACTGGCCCTGCGTCGACAGCGCGTCCGCGATGCGCTTCGAGGTGATGACCCCGCCGATCGGGAATCCGTTGCCCATCGGCTTCGCGATCGTGATGATGTCGGGCACCACCTCTGCGAGCTCGAACCCCCAGAAGGCGGACCCCATCCGCCCGAAGCCGACCTGCACCTCATCGGCGATGCACACCCCGCCCGCCGCCCTGATCTGCGCGTAGGCCCCGGCGAGATAGCCGTCGGGGAGCACCACGCCCCCCGCATTGCCGAGGATCGACTCGCACAGGAACGCCGCGACCTCCCGTCCCTCCTCCCGCAGCCGATCGAGATCGGTCGCGAGGTCGGCGAGATAGGCGCCGGCGACGTCCGCACCGCGATACGTGCCACGGAAGCGGTTGGGCACATCGGCGATGTGCACCCAGTCGGGGCGCGTGGCGAGCGCGAAGGGGTTGTCATAGGCGCTGGTGGTCACCGCATCGCTCGCCATCGTCCAGCCGTGATAGGCCTCTCGCAGCGCGACGACCGTGCGACGACCGGTCGCCGCCTGCGCCAGACGGATGGCGAGATCGACCGCCTCCGAGCCGCTGTTGACCAGCAGCACCGTGTCGAGGTCGCTGCCTTCGGGCATCAGGGCGAGAAGTCGTTCGCTGTACTCCGCGAGGTCGCGGAACAGGAAGCGGGAGTTCGTGGCGAGGGTCCGCAGCTGGCGGTCCGCGGCGTCCGCGACCTTCGGATGGGCGTGGCCGAGACCTGCGACGTTGTTGACCATGTCGACGTACGTGCGCGCGGTGGTGTCGATCAGGTGGTGCTGCCAGCCGCGTTCGATCTGCGGGGGACGTTCGTAGTAGCGCTCCTGCGCCGCAGCGAAGATCCTCTCGCGACGGCCGAGCTCCGCCGCGGCCTCGTCGTGCTGCGTGAAAGAGGGCAGTCCGAGGACGGGTGCGGGGTCGGCGGTCAGCCGGCTCCACGCCGGGACGCGGTCGGGGGCGACCAGGGCTGCGCCGTCCGCCTGTTGCTCCGGAGCATCGTCTCGCCGGATGCCCACCGTCAGCCGCCGCGGTTCGAAAGCTGCGGCGAGCCATCCCACCGTCTCGCCGGCGCCCACAGGGCGCTCACGGCGCTCCTCCGCATCGAGTCCCGTGATCTCGAGCACCCAGTCGTGGCCGCCGCCAGGACCGTCGAGGTCGAGGATGAGCCGAGCGGTCCCGCCCCGTTGCGTCACACGCCCACTCGCGGGCGCCGCCACTCGCGCCCGGGGCCCCGGAGGGAAGTGCAGTTCGCAGGCGGTCGCCCAGGTCTGCCCCGCCTCTGCGTCGTCGACGCGCGCTCGCGTCAGCCGGAACGCGCCGTACGGCATCACCGCCACGGCGACCCCGAGCTCGATCGCCTCGGCGATCAGCTCCTCCTCCGCGTCCTCCCGGATCCAGCGCCCGCCGTCGAGGGCTGCGGACTCGACTCCGGGATCGATCACGGCCACGCGGCCGGTGAGATCCGGCAGCAGCGAGGCGAGAGGGGCGACCTCCG
Source organism: Microbacterium maritypicum (assembly GCF_008868125.1). Lineage (NCBI taxonomy): Bacteria > Bacillati > Actinomycetota > Actinomycetes > Micrococcales > Microbacteriaceae > Microbacterium > Microbacterium maritypicum. The sequence continues at coordinate 1,019,984 of NZ_WAAQ01000001.1, read as the reverse complement.
CCTCCGCCGCCAGATCCGCCGCATCGAAGCCGCCTTCGTCGATTCCGACCGCGACGAGCACGTGCTCGGTCATCTCGACCAGCGGCAGCAGGGTCGCGGCGTCGAAGATCGCCTGCTCGCCCGCGATCCGCTCCCGCGCGTAGTCGTTGTCGCCGTCGATCTCGAGCTGACGCCACCCGCTCGCCACCAGCAGCGCGGCGCGCAGCACCACGAGAGGCCAGACCGCTCTGGCCTCCGCCACGCTCAGCGGGGCATCCCGGTGGAAGGCGGCGATCGTCTCGATCACGCGCAGCGGCCGCTCAGGCTCGTGGTGCAGCATCGACGATGCGCACACCGCAAGCTCGGCCACGCGCCATCCGAGTCCGAGATCGCCCAGATCGAGGACCGTGTGCGGATGCAGGCGGGAATCGTCGCCCCGCGTGCCCATCACGTTGTCGTCGGTGAGGTCGCCGTGGATCGCCTGCACCGGAAGGCCCGCGGCGAGCGGGGCGAGAGCGGCATCCGCCTTCGCCGCCGCACGCAGCACGCGCCCTCGCAGTGCGGCGTCGGCGATGGACGGTGCGAGTGCCGTGGTCTGCTCGTGCGCGACGCGCATGTCCCACATCTGCGGGCGATCGAGACCGGGATGACCGAGGGGCGCCAGCGCATTCACGGAAGCGGCGGCGAGCGCGCCGAACTCGGCGAGCACCACCGGGGCGAGATACCCCGCATCCACCAGCGGCTCCCCCGGGGCGAACTCGCTGCGCCGCACGGCGAATCCGTTCCAGCGCTGGGTGAGCGCGCCGTCGAGACCCGGGAGCACCGCCGGCACGCGGACCCCCGCGTCGCGGTAGGCGTCGAGGGCGGCATGCTGCGCGTCGCGCGCCGCATCGCCGAACACCGCGTTGTCGATGCGTAGCACGCTCTTCGCGCCGTCCTCCGCCGTGAGGAGGAAGTTCCGGTCCTGATTGCTGCCGAGCTCCTGCGCGCTCGCCGTGATCCCATAGCAGTCCAGGGCGATGCGCGCGGCATCCGCCGTGCTCACGTCGGGGCGGACCAGGCCCACTCCGCCCGTCATGCGCGGTGCTGCCGGTGGTGCGCGCCGTCGATGCTCACGTCGTGCGCATGCCGTGCGAGCGACGTGCCGTAGCGCTCGGTCAGCTGCACCATCAGGTCGGGGGTGTCGCGGTCGACACCGAACACATGCCCAGGGAAGTCGAGATCGGGCTGCGCCGCCGCGATCTCGGCCTCGCGATCCGGCGAGAACAACTGCGCGGGGTCGCCGACGGCCACCCAGCCGATCGGGACGACGGTGCCCTCCGGCAGCACGGCACGACGGAGCACGATCGCATTGACGCGCACCTCGCAGCGCGGCCCGATCAGCGCACCGTTGAACAGTCGCGACCCCGAGGCGAGGAACGTCTCCTCGCCGACGGTCGCGCCCGCGATGCTGGACAGCGTGCCGATCAGGGTGTGCGACCCGATGTGCACGGCGTTCGCCGCCGTGGCGCGGATGAGCGCGTTCTCCATCACGATGACGTGCTCACCGAGGGTGATCGCTCCTCCCTCGGCGGTGATCACGGCGCCGTGCAGCACCTGGCAGCCCGGCCCGATCTCGACGTCGCCGGAGATCACGGCGGTGGGGGCGATGACGGCGGTGTCATGGACGCGGGGCCGAGCCCCGAGGTGCTCGTACAACATGCCGCCAGACTAGTCCCGCGGCCGCGGCGGCGCGCTACTCGGACGCAGTCGGCTCAGGGAAGATCGCGGTGAACAGCTGACCGACCCATTCGAGCAGCTGCGCGTCGGGAAGCGGCTCGAGCCCCACGCCGACGGCGGCGGGGACCGTGGGCATCGGCACGACCAGCGCCTCTCCCCCTCCCACGAGCTTCGCCTTCGGGTAGAGCCGCTGCAGCCGTACCTTGATCGAATCCTCGAGCCGGGCGGGCGCGATGCGCAGATTCGACCCCATCACCACGACGTCCGTCAGGCCCGCACGCGCGGCGCGCCGGCGCAGGCGCGAGATCGCCAGCAGCCCATCGACCTCTTCCGGCGGCGTTCCGTACCGGTCGACGAGCTCTTCGATGACCAGGTCGATCGCGTCGTCCTTGGCCGTCGCCGCCGAGGCGGCGGAGAGCTTCTGGTAGGCCTCCAGGCGCAGCCGCTCACTGTCGATGTAGTACTCGGGGATGCGCGCGTCGAGGGGAAGCTCGAGACGCAGTTCCTGCCCCGTCTCGACCTCGTCGCCGCGGAAGGTCGCCACTGCCTCGCCGATCATGCGCAGATAGAGGTCGAACCCGACGCCCGCGATATGACCGGCCTGCTCGGCGCCGAGCAGGTTGCCCGCGCCGCGCAGCTCGAGGTCCTTCAGGGCGACCTGCATGCCGGAGCCCAGGTCGTTGTTGACCGCGATGGTCTGCAGCCGGTCGGCGGCGGTCTCGCTCAGCGGCTTCATCTCGTCGTACAGGAAGTACGCGTACGCGCGCTCGCGCCCTCGCCCGACGCGCCCGCGCAGCTGGTGCAGCTGGCTGAGTCCGTACTTGTCGGCGCGGTCGATGATGATCGTGTTCGCGTTCGCGATGTCGAGACCCGTCTCGATGATCGTCGTCGAGACGAGCACGTCGAACTTGCGCTCCCAGAAGTCGTCGACGACCTGTTCGAGCTGGTGCTCGCCCATCTGTCCGTGCGCGACGGCGATCCTGGCTTCGGGCACGAGTTCGGCGAGCTCGCTCGCGACGCGCTGAATCGACTGCACGCGGTTGTGCACGAAGAAGATCTGCCCCTCGCGGAGGATCTCGCGACGGATCGCCGCGGCCATCTGCTTGTCGCTGCGCGGACCGACGAACGACAGGATCGGATGCCGGTCCTCGGGCGGAGTCGCCAGCGTCGACATCTCACGGATGCCGGTCACCGCCATCTCGAGCGTGCGCGGGATCGGGGTGGCGCTCATGGCAAGGATGTCGACGTTGGTCTTCATCTTCTTGAGCGCGTCCTTGTGCTCGACGCCGAAACGCTGCTCCTCGTCGATGATCATCAGACCGAGGTCTTTGAACATCACCTGGTCGGTGAGGATGCGGTGGGTGCCGATCACCATGTCGACGGAACCCTCCAGCAGACCCTGCAGAGTGAGCCGCGCCTCCTTGTCGGTCTGGAAGCGCGACAGCGGCCGCACCTTGACCGGGAAACCGGCGAAGCGCTCGGTGAACGTCTCGAGGTGCTGCTTCACGAGCAGCGTCGTCGGCACGAGCATCGCCACCTGTTTGCCGTCCTGGATCGCCTTGAATGCGGCCCGGACGGCGACCTCGGTCTTGCCGAAGCCGACGTCTCCCGAGAGCAGGCGGTCCATCGGGATGGGCCGTTCCATGTCGGCCTTGATCTCGTCGATCGTCTGCAACTGGTCCAGGGTCTCCGCGAACGGGAACGCCTCCTCCAGCTCGCGCTGCCATGGCGTGTCCGGGCCGAAGGCATGGCCCTTGGCGCTCATCCGTGCGGAATAGAGCTTCACGAGCTCGACCGCGATGTCGCGGACGGCCTTGCGGGCCTTGCCCTTTGCCTGCGACCAGTCGCTGCCGCCCATCTTCGACAGGGTCGGGGCCTCGCCGCCGACGTACTTCGAGAGCAGGTCGAGCTGATCCGTGGGCACGAACAGCTTGTCGCCCGGGTACCCGCGCTTGGACGGCGCGTATTCGAGCACGAGGTAGTCGCGGATCGACTTGGTGGCGTTGCGCCCGCCGGTGGACACCTCGCGCTGGGTCATCTCCACGAAGCGGCCGATGCCGTGGGTCGCGTGCACCACGAAGTCGCCCTGCTTGAGCTGCAGCGGGTCGACGACGTTCTTGCGCCGCGATGCGAGCTTCTTGACGACGCGCTGGTCGCCACCGATCGTGCGACCGTAGAACTCGTTGTCGGTGAGCACGGCGAGCTTCGCCTCGGCCACCTGGAAGCCGGCCTCGACGGATCCGGTGACCAGCGTCGCGACACCACCCTCCGGCGCCTCGGTGAGCGTCTCGACCACACGGGCCGCGAGTCCTCGGTCGGCGAGCACGTCGCGTGCGCGGTCGACCAGGCCGTGACCGGCGGCGATCACGACCACGCGCCAGCCGTCGGTGACCTTCGCCTCGACGAAGGAGATCGCGCCGTCGACGTTGCCGTGGAAGGAGGGGATGACGGCGGCGCCGAGGTTGGTGGCCTCCGCATCGCCTTCGCCGAGTCCGGCGCCGAACGGGCTGAGCCGCCACCACACGCCGCCCCGGTCGCGCACCACCTCGCGGAGGTCGGCGATCGTCAGGAAGTCGCCGGCGCCCAGATCGATGGGCGCGGAGGCGCCGGAGGTGGCCGCGCTCCAGGCGGCATCCAGGAACTCGCGGTTCGTGTCGCCCAGGGTGATCGCACGTGCGGTCGCGCGCTCGGGGTCGATGACCGCCGTGGCGCTCCCGGAGGGCAGATACTCGGCGAGCGACTTCAACGGGCCGGCGACGGCGGGCAGCAGCGACTCCATGCCCTCGACCGGGATGCCCTCGGCCATCTTCTCGAGCATTCCGGAGATCGCCGGGAAGCCGCCGACGAGCGCGCGGGCGCGCTCGCGGACCTCTGCCGTGAGCAGCAGTTCGCGGGTCGGAGGAAGGTCGACGCTCGCGACATCGCCCGGGAGCGAGCGCTGGTCGGCAACCGAGAACGCGCGGATCTGGTCGATCTCGTCGCCGAAGAACTCGATGCGGTACGGGTGCTCGGAGGTGGGAGGGAAGACGTCGAGGATGCCGCCGCGCACCGCGAACTCGCCGCGCCGCGACACCATGTCGACGCGCGAGTAGGCGCGCTCGACCAGCTGTTCGACCACGCGGTCGAGTTCGTGTCCTCGGCTGCCGGCGGCGAGCTCGAGCGGGGCGATCTCGCCCAGGTTCCCCGCGATCGGCTGGAGAGCGGCCCGCACCGATGCCACGACGACGAGCGGGTGATCCCCCGACCACTCCGCGATCCGTCGCAGCGTCTGCAGGCGCTGCCCGACGGTGTCGGGGCTCGGGCTGAGGCGCTCGTGCGGCAGCGTCTCCCAGGCGGGGAAGGTGAGGATGTCGGCGTCGGGCAGATAGGCGTGCATCGCCAGCGCGAGGCTCTCGGCCCGCCTGCCCGTCGGCACGACGGCGAGGAGGGCGGCCGGGTGTCCTGCCGCCGTCCGCTTCTCGAGCAGGCCGGCGAGCGCCGGGGCGTCGAGCCCGTCGACCAAGCCGAGGTCGGCATCGGTGCGCGCCCAGCTGAGGGCGTCACGGTACAGAGACGCCTCTTCCAAGGCGCGCAGAATCCCCGGAACAGTCACCGGATAAGACTAGTCGCGCCCACGGACACTCCGGCCGCTGCCCCTGCCACGGGTGCGCACCTCAATAGGCTGTCGGGATGGATTCCGTCGCCCTCACCACCGAACGCCTCGTCCTGCGCCCCCCGACGGAGGGCGACATCGATGCGATCACCGTCGCCTGCCAGGACCCGGAGATCGGGCGCTGGACCACGGTGCCGAGCCCGTATGCACGCGAGGACGCCGAGGAGTTCGTGCGTCTCATCGCGGGGTGGTGGGCCGACGGCTCGGAGGTCGTCTGGGCGATGTACGCCGACGACCTGCTCGTGGGCATGATCGGGCTGCACAACATCGCCGACCACTTCACGGGCGCTGCCGCCGAGCTCGGCTACTGGGTGACGGCCGACGCCCGGGGCCGGGGGTATCTCACGGAGGCCGCCCGCGCGGTGCTCGACTGGGGCTTCGGCGAGCTCGGGCTCGTCCGCATCCGCTGGCAGGCCGTCGTCGGGAACATCCCCTCGGCCCGCGCCGCCCGCGCTCTCGGCTTCCGCTACGAGGGCCTCCAGCGGCAGGCGCTCACGAGCCCCCGCGGTCGCGACGACGGATGGATGGCCGCTCTGCTGCCGGACGACGACCGCACGCCGGTGGACTGGCCGGTGCTCTGAGGCGCGAGCGCACCGGGTACGAGCCCGAGGAGCGACAGGTCACCAGGTGACAGTGTCGGCGGCCGATGACAGGATGAACGCATGCCGGAGATGCCGGAGGTCCAGGGCCTGACCGCCTTTCTCGCCGAACGTGCCGTCGGGCGCACGATCACCCGCGCGACCGTCTCGGCGATCGCCGCGCTGAAGACCTACGATCCGCCGATCACCGCGCTGCAGCAGGCCACGATCACGGCGTCCGCTCGCCTCGGGAAGTTCGTGGTGCTCTCCTGCGGCGACGACCTGCACCTGGTGTTCCACCTCGCCAAGGCCGGGTGGCTGCGCTGGTACGAGACGCTCCCGGCGACGCTCATCAAACCCGGCAAGTCGCCCATCGCCCTGCGCATCGCGCTCGACGACGGCAGCGGCTTCGACCTCACCGAGGCGGGAACGAAGAAGTCGCTCGCGGTCTACGTGGTGCGCGATCCGCACGATGTGCCCGGCATCGCGCGACTCGGCCCCGACCCCCTCGACTCCTCCTTCACCCGCCACGCGTTCGCGGCACTGCTCGAGGATCGGCGCATGCAGATCAAGGGGCTGCTGCGCGATCAGGCGGTGATCGCCGGCATCGGCAACGCCTACTCCGATGAGATCCTGCATGCCGCACGCATGTCGCCGTATGCGATCGCCGGAAAGCTCGACGATGCCGAGATCGACCGCCTGTTCGCCGCCATGCGCGAGACGCTCGGCGAGGCGGTGGCCGCAGCCTCCGGCAAGCCCCCCGCCGACCTGAAAGACGCCAAACGCCGGGGAATGCAGGTGCATGCACGCCGCGGCGAGGCCTGCCCGGTGTGCGCAGACACGGTGCGCAGCGTGTTCTTCGCCGACCGCTCTCTCGAGTACTGCCCCACGTGCCAGACCGGCGGCAAGGTGCTCGCCGACCGGCGTCTGTCCCGACTGCTCAAGTGACGGCGGGCGATCGGAGGGCGCCGATCCATGTCTTGGAATGAAATGCGCGCAGACACGTTGAGTACACTCAGAGCAACAACGTGCTCCGGGGTCGGTGGGAATCCGAACCGGCGGTGACAGTCCGCGAGCGTCTCGAGAGATCGGGATGCCGATCCGGTGGAATTCCGGGACCGACGGTGATGCGAGGGAGACCTCGCTAGTCCGGAAGGGAGGCAGCACGAGACGCATCCGTGCGTCCGTTCCGCCACCCCTGTCTGACCCCGGAGCCTCAGAGGAGGACGACGGATGGCAGTGAACGCGGCAGAGCGCAACGCGATGGATCGCGCGCTCCACCTCGCCGCCCGAGGACCGCGCGGGGCGAACCCGCAGGTCGGCGCGGTCATCCTCTCCCCCGACGGTACGGTCCTCGCCGAGGGCTGGCACCATGGCGCCGGCACCCCGCATGCCGAGGTCGACGCGCTCTCGAAGCTCGCCCCCGGCGAAGCCCGCGGCGCCACCGCCGTCGTGACCCTGGAGCCGTGCAACCACACCGGCCGCACGGGGCCCTGTGCCGTGGCGCTCATCGAAGCGGGGATCGCCCGGGTGGTCTACGCACTCGATGACCCCGGCGCCGTCTCGGGCGGCGGTGCGGAGCGTCTGCGGTCCGCGGGTGTCGACGTCGAAGCGGGCGAGCAGGCCGATGCCGCGCACGCCCTGATCGCCGGATGGCTCACGGCCCAGCGCCTCGGACGCCCGCAGATCACCGTCAAGTGGGCGCAGAGCCTCGACGGGCGCGCCGCCGCCGACGACGGCTCCAGCCAGTGGATCACGGGTCCCGCAGCCCGCGCCGACGTGCATCGCCGCCGCGCGGAGGCCGATGCCATCGCGGTCGGCACCGGAACCGTGCTCGCCGACGATCCGGCCCTCACCGCCCGCGACGGCGACGCCCTGCTGCCGCACCAGCCGATCCCGGTGGTCATCGGGTCGCGGCCCACCCCTGCCGACGCCGCGGTGCACCGGCATCCGCACTCCCCCCTGTTCTTCGACACGCACGATCTGCACACGGTCGTCGCCGACCTGCACGCCCGCGGGGTGCAGAGCCTGTTCGTGGAGGGCGGTCCGACGCTCGCCAGCGCCTTCATCCAGGCCGGGCTCGCCGACCGCCTGCTCGTCTACATCGCTCCGGTGCTGCTCGGCGGCGGCCGCCTGGCCCTCACCGACATCGGTGTCGCCTCCATCGGCGAGGCACGCCGCCTGACCATCGACGAATGGGTCCCCCTCGGGAGCGATCTGCTCGCGATCGCGCACCCTGCGCACGACGCACACCCGCGGAACGAAGGAGCGGCCTGATGTTCACCGGAATCATCGAGGAGATGGGCGAGATCACCGCGATCGCGCCTGCGGGCGACGGCTGGCGCCTGACCGTGCGCGCACCCCGCGCGGCAGCGGACGCCGTGCACGGCGAGTCGATCGCAGTCTCCGGCGTGTGCCTGACCGTCGTCGGCTCGACCGCGGACACCTTCGACACCGACGTGATGAAGCAGACGCTCGACGTCGCCGCGATCGGGTCGGCGACGGTGGGCACCCGCGTCAACATCGAGAAGGCCATGCCGGTGGGGGCGCGACTGGGCGGGCACATCGTGCAGGGCCACGTCGATGGGGTCGGCGACGTGCTCGAGGTACGACCGGGCGCCCAGTGGAGTGTGCTGCGCATCAGCCTGCCCGCCGACCTCGCCCCGCTCGTCGTCGACAAGGGTTCGATCTCGGTCGACGGCACGTCGCTGACCGTGAGCGCGGTGAGCGCGCCCGCAGACCCCTCCCCCTGGTTCGAGATCTCACTGATCCCGGAGACCCTCGCCGCGACCACCCTCGGCATCCGCGCCGTCGGCGACCGCGTGAACCTGGAGACCGACATCCTCGCCCGGCACGTCGAGCGCCTGCTCGCGTTCCGCGCCGCACCGGAAGGAGGCTCGCGATGAGCCTTTCCACGATCGCCGAGGCCCTGGAGGCGCTGCGCGCCGGGCGCCCCGTTCTCGTCGCCGACGACGAGAACCGCGAGAACGAGGGCGACGTCATCCTGTCGGCTGAGCTCGCGACGCCGGAGTGGGTGGCCTGGACGGTGCGCTGGTCGTCGGGATTCATCTGCGCTCCGATGCCGGCCGACCTCGCCGACCATCTGAACCTTCCGCCGATGGTGGCCGCCAGCGAAGACGCCCGCTCGACCGCATACACCGTGAGCGTCGATGCCGCCCAGGGCGTCACCACCGGCATCAGCGCCCACGATCGCGCCCACACCCTGAACGTGCTGTCGAACCCGGAGTCGACGTCGACGAGCATCATCCGCCCGGGGCACGTGCTGCCGCTGAGGGCTGTCGACGGCGGCGTGCGCGAGCGCAGCGGCCACACCGAGGCCGCCGTCGAGCTCATGAAGCTCGCCGGACTCCGACCGGTCGGCGCGATCGCCGAGGTCGTCGCGGAGGACGGCAGCATGATGCGCCTTCCCGGGCTGATCGAACTCGGTGCCCGTGACGGCGTGCCGGTGATCACCATCGAGCAGCTCATCGCCCACCTCAACGAGATCGACCCGGACGGAGCGAACCCGAGCGCGCACCGGGGCCGCCGGGTGAGTCTGCGTGCCGACGCCACGGTGCCCACCACGCACGGCACCTTCCGCTTCCTGGCCTACAAGGACCGCGTCACCGGCACCGACCACATCGCGGTCGTCTCGGGCGAACTCAGTGAGACCGCGCTGGTGCGCGTGCACTCGGAGTGCCTGACCGGCGAGGCGTTCGGCTCGCTGAAATGCGAGTGCGGCCCCCAGCTCGACTCCGCGCTCGACGCGATCGAGAAAGGGGGCGGGATCGTGATCTACATGCGCGGGCACGAGGGGCGCGGGATCGGCCTCATCAACAAGCTGCGCGCGTACAGCCTGCAGGAGGAGGGCCTCGACACGGTCGATGCCAACCTCGCGCTGGGGCTGCCCGCCGACGCCCGCGACTACGCCGCGGCCGCCGGCATCCTCTCCGACCTGGGCGTGTCGAAGGTGCGTCTGCTGACGAACAACACCGACAAGGTCGCGCAGCTGCGTGAGCTCGGCCTCGACGTGATCGAGCAGGTGCCGCTGATCGTCGGAGTGGGACCCAACAACCATCAGTACCTGGAGACCAAGCGTGACCGCATGGGTCACATCATCGGCGAAGCGGAACTCGCAGAGGCGCTCGCCCACGGAGAGGACGACGAATGAGCGGCGCAGGAGCACCCGAGACCGGCAACATCGACGGACGGGGACTGAACGTCGTCATCGTCGCCGGTACCTGGCACGAGACGATCTCCAACGGCCTGATCGCCGGCGCGGAGCGTGTGCTGGATGAGGCGAAGGCCACGCACCGACTGGTGCGCGTGCCCGGCTCGTTCGAGCTCGCGATCGCCGCGCAGGCCGCGTTCGCCGGCGGAGCGGATGCGGTCGTCGCGCTCGGCGTGATCATCCGCGGAGGCACTCCGCACTTCGAGTACGTCTCGGCGGCGACCACCGACGGCCTCACCCGCGTCGCCCTCGATGCCGGCAAGCCTGTCGGATTCGGTGTGCTCACCCTCGACGACGAGCAGCAGGGTCTCGACCGCGCCGGTCTCGAAGGCTCCAAGGAGGACAAGGGCGCCGAAGCCGCCGAGGCCGCGTTGCGGACGGCCCTGGTCACCCGGGAGCTGCGCGGCTGAGGTCAGCCTGCCCTTGCTAGCGCAGAAGGGTGCCGCACTCGTACGGTGAGGGCATGGAGACCCTCCGCCACATCGTGCTGTTCGTCCACCTCATCGGATTCGCCGTGCTCTTCGGCGCCTGGGCCGCCCAGGCATTCGGAGGCAAGCGGGAGTTCACCCGGCTGATGAACATCGGCATGGCGATCGCCGCGGTCGCCGGCCTCGCTCTCGCCGCACCGTGGGGGCTCTCCTACGAGCTCAACTACGTCAAGGTCGGCGTCAAGCTCGTGATCCTGCTCGTCATCGGCGCCCTGCTCGGTATCGGCCTGGCTCGTCAGCGTCGCGGAGCAGCCATCCCGTCCGCGGTGTTCTGGCTGGTCGGCATCCTCACCGCGGCTAACGCCGCGATCGCCGCGATCTGGCGCTGACCGCACTCAGTCCGTCTCGCTGAACAGCCGACGGATGCGCGGTATCACCGTCGCGTAGGTCCGCGCGACCTCCTCGTAGCCGCGCGCCATTTCGAGGTCGACGTCGACGCGTTCGCCCTCCCGGACCATCGCGTCGACCGCGCCCTCCCAGCTCCGATGCATGCCGACACCGACCGCGGCGCAGATCGCCGCTCCCATGCCCGCCGCATCTCGCACCAACGGGGTCCGCACCGGCACGCGATACACGGCGGCGAGGATCTGCAGCATCAGCGGTGAACTGCTCCCGCCGCCCGTGACCACCAGACTTCTCCGCCTCCTCCCGAGAACTGCGCGTGCGCGGTCATCACTGGCTGCCGTCTCGATCGCGAGCGCCTCGAGGATCGCCCTGTAGATGTGGAACCGGCCCTGCGTTCCGTCGAAACCCACGAGCGCACCCCGACGCCACGGTTCGTCGGGCGGTGCGAGCCAGTCCAACGCCGCGACGATCCCGCCCGCGCCGACAGGCACCTGCGCGGCACCGACGTTCAGCTCCTCTTCCGTCATTCCGCACCCGGACGACGAGATCAGTTCACGGAACCAGCTGACGGTCCACATCCCCCGTCGCACACCGTTGCTCTCGTAGAGGTAGGCGCCCGGCTCCGCTCCGAAGTTGGTCCAGACGTCCGCATTCGAGCCGAGCGGGCGATCCCCTACCGTCATGGTGGCCACATATGTGCCCAGCGACAGCAGCGCGTCGCCCTCTTCCCGAAGGCCTGCCCCGAGCGCCTCCACAGCCTTGTCGTTCGAAGTGGCGATCACGGGGATGCCTGCCGGGAGCCCGGTCCGGTGCGCAGCCGCTGCCGTCACACGTCCCAGTGCCTCCCCCGGCGCAACAAGCTCGAAGAGCATCTGCGGATCCATGCCAGTGCGGGCATATTCGGAGGCGTCCCCGCTCCACGTCCACCGTTCGGAGTCGATCGGCCACATGCCCTGATAGTTTCCGGCAGCATCACGACGTTCACCGGTGAGCCGATGCCCGATGTACCCCGACGAGGTCGTGACGTACGCCGCATCTTGGACTTCTCGTTCGTACGCGTGAGGCAGTCGTTCGTCCATCCAGCTCATGATCGGCTGCGCCAGGGAGCCGTCGTTGCGCAGCACGGCACGGCAGAAGCGGATGGTGCACAAGCCGACGCCGCGGATCTCCGAGTGATCACCGTCGAAGCGCGCGAGGGCCTCACGCACAGCGGCGACCACCGAGTCCCAGAGGTCGTCGTCCGGGTGTTCCCAGCGGCCGGGCGAAGGCGACGCGTACGGGCGCAGCGGGACGCGCGCGCTGGCGTGCACGACCCCGTCGCCGTCGACGATCAGCACCTTCGTGCTCTGGGAGCCGTTGTCTATGGCGACGACGTACCCTCGCGCCGTCACGGTCACGCCGGCGACGCCGTCTCCGCTGCATCCAGCGGATAGATGGTGCCGTGGTTCATGATGCCGTGAGGGTCGATGCCGTCCTTCAGCACGCGCAGCAGCTCGAAAGCGCTGCCATGTTCCTCGAGCGTCCAGGGCGTGCGGTACTTCCCGATGCCGTGGTGATGGACCATGGATCCGCCGAGCCGCAGCGCCTCCTCGACCACGATGGCGTTGAGCGGCTCGTGATACACGGTGATCTCCTCGCGCGGCTCGCACGAGATGTCGTAGTCGTACACGAAGTACAGGTTGGTCCCGGTCTGGTAGCTGTGGGAGGAGTGCGCGCCGAGCATCGTGAGGTCGGCCGCGTGCGGGAACTCGGTCCGCGCGCGCCGCATCACGGAGTCGAAGAGCTCCGCGACACCCGACCAGTCGATGGAGACCTCGGTGGTGTAGCCGAGGTGCGACTTCTCGAGCATCTCCCGTTTCTCGGCATCGATCTTGTCCTGGCCCCAGTTAAGGTTGTCGAACCAGTTCTCGATGAGTGCGGGGTCGACCTTCTCGTGCGGGATGCCGGCGAAGATCGCCTCCACGCCGTCAGCGGTCGCGTCGGCGATCGCCTTCGGCCCCTCCGTGACGACCACGACCACGGCCTTGCCGTCGGCGAAGTGCGAGAAGTGCTGCGCGGCATCCTCTTCGGAGTATGCTCTGGCGACCGAGGGGTGATACCCCGCGACGATGATCTCGCGCAGTCCCGCGACGCCCGCGGGCAGCGAGTCGACCAGATATCCGAGGAAGCGGTTGTTCTCGGGCTGGTACCGGAACACCTTCACCGTCACTTCGGTGATCACGCAGAGTGCGCCTTCGTTGCCGATCACGATGTGCCGGATGTCGGGACCTGCGGCACGACGGGGCACGTTCTTGATCCGGGTGACCCGTCCACCGGGGAGCACCGCTTCGAGGCCGACCACCATATCCTCGATGCCACCGTAGAGCGTGGAGAACTGGCCGATGGAGCGCGTCGCGACGAGTCCGCCCATCTGCGCCAAGGGCTTGGACTGCGGGGAGTGTCCTGTCGTCAGGCCCTGCGCGCGGAGGGTGTCCTCGAGCACCTGGAGCGGAACCCCGCACTGCGCGGTGACCATCATGTCGATCGGGTCGATCTCGAGGATCGCGTCCATGCGCGAACCGTCGAGCACGATCGTGTCCTCGACGATGGTCTCCAGCCCGCCCTCGGTCGCGGTCCTGCCCGTGCGGGGCACGATGTTGATCAGGTTCTCCTCTGCGAAGGAGAGGATCGCCGAGACGTCCTCCGTGGAGCGGGCGTAGGCGATCGCCGCGGGGATCGGTCCGTCGAAGATCCCGTGCACCGACGTGTACTTCTTGAAGCGATCGACGCTCGCCTCGCGCAGTTCCCGGGCGTCGGTGTCGACCTGATCATCGCCGATGAGATCGCGGAGTCGGTCGACGATCTCCGCGCGGGTGAGGGCGGATCGTGAAGCAACCATGGGAGAGATTTCCTGTTCGTTCGTGGATTCGAGGTGCAGCGGGTCAGCGCATCAGCGCACGAGATAACCGCCGTCGACGGTCAGCACGTGGCCGTTGACGAAGTCGGATGCGGGGCTGGCGAGGAACACTGTCGCTCCCATCAGGTCGGCGACATCGCCCCACCTCCCCGCGGGGGTGTGATCGATGATGCGGCCATTGACGGTGGGGTCGGCGCGGGACTCCTCTGTGATGCGGGTCTTGAAGTAGCCCGGCGCGATCGCGTTCACCTGGATGCCGCTTCCTCCGAGCTCGTCCGCATAGGCGCGTGTCAGTCCGACGATGCCGTGCTTGGTCGCGGCATAGGCGGGTGAGCCGAGACCGCCGAGGAAGGAGAACAGCGAGGCGATGTTGATGATCTTGCCCGCACCCTGCGGGATCATCCGTTTCGCCACCTCGTGGGCCATGTCGAACGCCGCGGTGAGGTTGACGGCGACCATGGGGTCCCATTCCTCCCGGCCGAACTCCGTGACATCCGCGATGCGGCTTATCCCGGCGGAATTGACGAGGATGTCTACTCCGCCCAGGGCCGCCACGCACGCGTCCACGGCCCTGGCGGGCGCTCCGGGCGCGGTGATGTCGATCATCTGCTGCTCGTACCGGCCGCCTTCCGCATGCACGAGGTCGGCGGTCTCACCGCCGTCGTCGAAGAGTGTCGGCACGGAGACGTCCGCTCCCGCCTTGGCCAGGGCGAGCGTGAATGCCTGCCCCAGTCCGGTGTTCCCGCCCGTGACGATCGCTCTCCTACCCCGCAGGGAGAAGTGGTCCAGGGAGAAATCAGTGATGTGCAATGCAGGCTCCTTCAGAACGTGCGGACGGATCAGGCGAAAGGGTCTGAGATGCCGATGTAGGTCGTCTCGAGGTACTCGTCGATCCCCTCGAATCCGCCCTCCCGACCGATCCCGGACTGCTTCACGCCACCGAACGGTGCGGCCGGATTGGAGACGAGACCGGTGTTCAGCCCGAGCATCCCCGTCTCCAGGCGCTCCGCGAGACGCAGCGCGCGGTTCAGATCGCGGGTGTAGGCGAAGCAGACGAGTCCGTACTCGCTGGCGTTCGCCAGTCGCACCGCCTCGTCCTCATCGCGGAACGTCGTGATGGGGGCGACCGGCCCGAAGATCTCTTCGCGGAGGATGCGCGCATCCTGCGGCACATCGACCAGCACCGTGGCCGGATAGAAGTAGCCCCGCCCGGACGGCACGACACCTCCGAGGGCGACCCGTGCACCGTCTTCGACGGCACCGGCGACGAGTTCGGCGACCTTCTCCCGCGTGGACTCGTCGACGAGAGGACCGAGAGTGGAGGCGGGCTCGGTACCCCGGGCGTTGACGTAGCCGGCCATGCGCTCGATCAGCCGAGCTGTGAACTCCTCGGCGATGCTCTCGTGCACATGGAAGCGGTTCGCCGCGACACACGCCTCTCCGCCGTTGCGGAGCTTGGCGAGCAATGCGCCCTCCACGGCTGCGTCCAGATCGGCGTCTTCGAAGACCAAGAACGGGGCATTCCCACCGAGCTCCATTGACACGCGGAGCACCTGGTGCGCGGCATCGGCGATTAGGCGACGTCCCACCTCGGTGGACCCGGTGAAGGAGAGCTTGCGCAGCCGGCGGTCGGTGATGAGCGGTCCGGTCACGGCACCGGCGCGGGTGGTCGGGATGACGTTGACGACGCCATCAGGGACGCCCGCCTCGCGCAGTATCTCCGCGAACAGGAGGGCGGTGAGGGGCGTGAGGGCGGCAGGCTTCAGCACCGAGGTGCAGCCCGCGGCGAGCGCGGGTGCGATCTTGCGCGTCGCCATCGCCAGCGGGAAGTTCCACGGCGTGATGAGCAGGCTCGGACCGACAGGTCGCTTCGCGACGAGCAGGCGGTTGCGGCCGTCAGGCGCGGTGGCGTAGCGCCCCGAGATGCGCGGTGCCTCTTCCGAGAACCACCGGAGGAACTCCGCACCATACGCCACCTCCGCACGGGACTCGGCGAGCGGTTTGCCCATCTCGAGCGTCATGACGAGCGCGAAGTCCTCGGCGCGCGCCGTCACCAGCTCGAACGCCCGCCGCAGGATCTCCCCACGCTCGCGCGGGGCGGTGGCGGCCCACGATGCCTGAGCGGCCGCGGCCGCATCGAGGGCCGCGGCGCCGTCTTCCGGAGACGCATCCGCCACCTGGGCGAGCACCTCACCGGTTGCAGGGTCGACGACAGGGAACGTGGCCCCGGAGTGCGCGACGCGCCACTGCCCAGCGATGAACAGGCCCGTGGGGACGGCGGCGAGCAGCTCGGCCTCGTGTGCGGCGCTCATGCGGCCACCTCCCGACGAAGGTCGCGGCCGAGGAGTTCTTCGTACAGTCGCACCGGCGTCATCTCCCCCGCGCGATCACCGTACTGAGCCCGCGCCCGCCGGAAGATCTGCTCGACCAGCGACGACAGCTCGACCGGCATCCCGACCGAGCGCGCCAGATCGACGGACAGGCCGAGATCCTTGCACGCCAGCGCGATCGCGAAGCCCTCGTCGTAGTCGCCGTGGTCGAGGATCGAGAGCACGTCGCGGGAGACGAACGTGCTGTTCGCCGGACTGGCGATGAGCGCATCACGCAGCACCCCGAGGTCCACCCCGGCGGCGACGCCGACCGAGAGCACCTCGGCGGTGGCGACCAGGTGCGAGAACCACAGCTGGTTGATCATGAGCTTGACGGCGTATCCCGCGCCGTTCCCTCCGACGTGGAGGATGCGCTCTGGATCACCCATCGCCTCGAACACCGGGCGCAGACGGGCCACGTCGTCGGCGTCTCCCCCGATGAAGATCTGCAGCATGCCGGTCGCTGCGCCGACCGACATCCCGCTCACCGGAGCATCGAGCAGATGCAGCCCCCGGCCCGCCTGCTCGATGCGCACGGCCTCGAGCACATCGGGAACCGACGTCGACATGTCGATCCAGGTGCCGCCGTCGGGTAGTCCGGCGATGAGGCCATCCGCCCCGGCAGCAACCGCAGCGACGTGCTTCGGCGTCGGCAGCATGGTGATGACGAGATCACTCGTGGCAGCGACCTCGCGCGGCGTCTCCGCCCATCGCGCGCCGCCGGCGATGAGCTCTGCTGCCGACTCGCGGCGGAGATCCGTGACGACGAGCGGGAAGCCTGCGGCCTGCAGGTTCCTCGTCATGCCTGATCCCATGTTGCCGAGTCCGATGAACCCGACGGTGGGGAGGGCCTCGGCGAGCGGAGGCGTGGGGGAACTCATGGGGCTTACGTGTCCTTCGTGGTGGAGAGGGGGGTGAAGAAGGGATTGGTCGGGTGATCGCGGGCGGCGAGCACCTCGTCGAGGGCCGGCAACGACGCTGCCCCGTTCGCGAGCGCCGCGCGGGTCGCCTCGCGGTTGTTGCGGTAGACCGTCTCGGCATCGTCCGCGGCCGGGTTGACCCACACCGCGGCGATCACCGCGTGCGTGTCGGCTGCTTCGCGCGGGATGACCCCATCTGCGACGGCATCCGCGACGCCCGCGGCGACCCCGGCCTGCGCGGGACCCCAGATGAGGAGCCCGTGCTCGTCGCCCGCCGGGGCTGCCTTCGTGACGAACAGGGTCATCGGCTTGACCGGGAGTGAGGGACGCAGGACCGCGACGAACGGTACGTGACCCTGACTGGGGCTGGCGAGGGCTGTGGCCCACGCCGTCCCCGCCGGCCCGTCACGGTGGCCGAGGACCGTGTTGATGTGCGCAGCGTTGACGCCGTCGCCGACGAAACTCTCGCCCAGCTGGACAGCAGCGGTCATCAGATGAGTCCCTGGTCCTCGAGCCATTCGATCGCGACGTCTTCCGGGTCCTCGCCGTCGACATCGACCTTCGCGTTGAGCGTCTGCATGACCTCGGTCGTGAGCAGCGGGCTGAGCTCGGCGAGGACGTCGGCGATCCCGGGGTGCTCGTCGAGCGTGCTCTGCTTGAGGGTGAATCCGCCCTGGTAGCTCGGGAAGAACTCCTTGTCGTCCTCCATCACGACCAGGTCGAGAGCGGGGATGCGGCCGTCGGTCTGGAACACCTCGCCGAAGTTGCAGTCGTCGCCCTTCTGGGTCGCGGTGTAGATCACGCCGGTGTCGAGCATCGTCACATTGGCGGCGGGTGCATCGAATCCGTACGCCGCAGAGAGCCCCGGCCATCCGTCGTCGCGCGTCGAGAACTCGCTCTCGATGCAGAACGTCTGGTCGGCGCTGGGGAGCTTCGCGACATCGCTGAGCGTCTTCACACCGAGCTTGTCGGCCTCGCTCTGCCGGATGGCGAACGCGTAGGTGTTGTTGAACGGTGCGGGGTCGAGCCACGCGATGCCGCTCTCGGCGTCGGCCTCTTTTACGGCCTCGAACTGCGCCTCGGCTCCTTGCACCGGCGTCGTGTTGCCGTTGTAGGTGATCCACGACGTGCCCGTGTACTCCCAGTAGCCCAGGAACTGGTCGTTCTCGAGTGCCTGGCGCACATTCGCCGAGCCGACGAGCTTGGTGTTCGCCTCGACGTCGGCGCCATGGGCGTTGAGGAGCTCAGCGGTCATGTAGGCGAGGATGTACTGCTCGGAGAAGTCCTTCGAGCCGATCTCACCGGTGAGACCTTCCAGCTCGTCGCCCTTGGCGCCGGAGCCGCCCGCGCCGCCGGCGGTACAGCCGGTGAGGAGGAGTGCTCCGGCGGCGAGTGCCGCCAGTGTTGCCGTTGCGAGGGTGCGCGATGTCATTGCAGGTTCCTTTCGGGAGGGATTACGAGAGTCGATGATTCAGAGGCCTTTGGGGCGGACGATGTCTTCCACGACGCTGGCTGCCCAGTCGATGAGCACGGCTATCGCGGCGACGAGGATCGCCCCGACGATGAGCACGGGGTAGCGCTGCAGCTTCAGACCGTTGATGATCATGTCGCCGAGGCCACCAGCGTTGATGAAGGTCGCGACGGTCGCCACTCCGACCGCAAACACCAGTGCGGTGCGGAGCCCGGCGAGGATCACGGGGGAGGCGAGCGGCAACTCGACCCGACGTAGCACCTGGCCGGAGGTCATCCCCATGCCCCGCGCCGATTCCTTGATGTTCGGGTCGACCTGCGCGAGGCCAGCGATCGTGTTCTGGAGCACGGGGAGGAAGGAGTAGATGACGAGCGCCACGAGCGCCGTCGTGAAACCTGTCTGCCACACGATGGCGAGGAGGATCACGACGCCGATGGCCGGCGTCGCCTGTCCGATGTTCGCGATGCCGATCACGACACCACGGAAGACACGTGATGACGAGCGGCTGACCGCGATGCCGGCGGGGATCGCCAGCACGGCCACCAGGATCGATGCCGTGATCGACAGGATCAGATGCTCGCCGATGCGCGCCGTGATGTAGTCGGCGTTGAGCGTGCGCTGTTCGATCGAGTCGAGCTCGAGCGTCGAGATCCAGAGGAACGTGACCAGCAGCACGGCCGCGACGACGATGAGCGGCATCATCCTCCGCAGCAACACGGGCATACCGCGCCGCTCGACGGACTGCGTCTGCAGGACCGTCGTCGCGGAGGGCACGATATCGGGCGCCTGCATGGTCACTCGCCCTCCGTGCGGCGTGCGGGTGCGATGGCTCCGAGCGCGGCGGAGATCGCCGCCTGATCGATGGAGCCGACGATGCTCCCCCCACGCGTCACGTTGACGCGCGGGGCGCCGGTCAGGACCAAGAGGTCGAGCGCCTCGCGCAGCGAGGTCTGCTCGTCGATCGTCGCCACGGGAGCGTGGGAGTCCGGTGCGCCCACGTGCGCGCCGTTCACGGGGATGAGCGCGAGCCGCTTCAGCGCCGCCCCTTCGCCGATGAACGAGCGCACGTACTCGTTGGCCGGGTTCGCGAGGATGCGCGCCGGGGTGTCGAACTGCTCGATCCGGCTGCGCTCGCTCAGCACCGCGATGCGATCACCCATTCGGATGGCCTCTTCGAAGTCGTGCGTGACGAAGATGATCGTCTTGCCGATGTCGGCCTGCAGCCGGAGGAACTCCGCCTGCAGCTTCTCGCGCGTGATCGGATCGGTCGCGCCGAACGGCTCGTCCATGAGCATCACCGGAGGGTCGGCGGCGAGGGCTCGAGCGACTCCGACCCGCTGCTGCTGCCCGCCGGAGAGCTGGCGCGGGTAACGATCCGCGAAGGTACCAGGGTCGAGCTGCACCGTGTCGAGGAGCTCCTCGACACGTGCCGCGGTGCGCGCCTTCGACCAGCCGAGCAGCTTCGGCACGACGGCGATGTTCTCCGCGATCGTGAAGTGCGGGAACAGCCCGATCTGCTGGATCACGTACCCGATGTGGCGGCGCAGCTCGTTGCCGTCGAGGGAAAGGACGTCGTCGCCGTTGATGCGGATGGATCCGGATGACGGCTCGATGATGCGGTTGATCATCTTCATCGTGGTGGTCTTGCCGCAGCCGCTGGGGCCGACGAACATGACCAGCTCGCCGGGCTCGATGCGCATCGAGAAGTCCTCGACGGCGGGAGTCGACTGCCCCGGGTACTGCTTGGTGATGTGGTCGAGGACGATGTCGACGCCGCCCTGCTG
The DNA here is from genome assembly GCF_008868125.1 of Microbacterium maritypicum. Taxonomy (NCBI): domain Bacteria; kingdom Bacillati; phylum Actinomycetota; class Actinomycetes; order Micrococcales; family Microbacteriaceae; genus Microbacterium; species Microbacterium maritypicum. Next base: position 999,552 of record NZ_WAAQ01000001.1, on the reverse strand, counting down.
CGAGGCGAGAGAGGTGAGTACGCCGGTGTTCGTGGTGATGTCAGACACGGAGGCCCCTTGAGGTGGTGAGACGGGCGATGAGCACGAGGATGCCGTCGAGGACGAGCGCGAGGAGGATCACGGCGACGGTGCCGGTGAGCGCGTAGTTGAGGGCGTTCTTGGATCCCAGGGAGGACAGCCCCTTGAAGATGTACTCGCCGAGTCCTGGGCCGGCGACATAGGCGGCGATCGCTGCGATGCCGACCGTGAGCTGCGCGGCGACGCGGATGCCGGTCATGATCACCGGCCAGGCGATCGGCAGCTGCACGGTGAAGAGCACCCGGGTGGGGCTGAGGCCCATCCCCCGTGCAGATTCCAGCACCGAGATCGGCACCTCACGGAGTCCGACGACGGTGTTGCGCACGACAGGGAGCAGGGAGTAGAAGACCAGCGCGACCACGGTCGGCAGCCAGCCGAGGCCGAGGATCGGGCTGAGCAGGGCGAGCAGCGCGAGCGAGGGGATCGTGATCGCGACAGCGGCGGCGGTCAGCACCGTCGTCCGGGCGATGCGTCGATTGCGGACGAGGATCCCCAGCCCGATCCCGATGGCCGAGGCCAGCGCGACGGAGATGAGCACGACGACGAGGTGATCGCGGGTCAGCTCGAGGATGTCGTCTGCGCGACGTGTGAGGAAGACCACGAGGTCTTCCCAGTTGAATCCGGTCAAGAGGGCTCCTGTCTCGTCGTTGAGGCCGGTACCGGGATGTCACTCACCGTAGCCGCTGTAACCATTTCGTCAAAGGGTGTTGTGACTATGGCAACTGGGCGAGATAGACTCACGCTGTGAACACCTCGACGACTCCCCCCACGCCCCGACGGAACTCCTCGGGTCTGGGGCGTGATATCGAGATCCTCGAACTGCTCGGCACCGACGATGCGCTGAGATCCGGGGGGCTCGGCGTCTCCCAGGTCGCACAGTCGACCGGACGGGACAAGGCGGTGGTGTCACGCACCCTGGCGACGCTGGCCGAGAGCGGCCTGGTCGAACGGGACGACGACACGCTGCGCTACCTGCTGGGACCGCGGCTGTACGCACTCGCCGCCCACACCGCCAGCACGACCCTCGTGCACGCCTCGCGCAGCATCCTGCGCCGGCTGGTCCAGTCGACGAGGGAGACCAGCCACCTCTGCGTGCTTCGCGGAGGCAACGTCCTCACCCTGTTGAGCGAACTCAGCCCGCACGATGTGCGGACCACAGGCTGGGCGGGTACGACCACGGCCGCTTGGCGCACCCCCTCGGGGCGGGCACTGCTGAGCGACTGGGATGAGGAGTCCCTCGCGCGATGGTACGAAGATCACGGTCAGGACCGGCCGCTGGTCGGCCGATTCGACCAGTCGGACCCCTCGGTGTTCCCCGTGCTCGATGCCCCGCCCCCCGGCAACGCCCCCGTGACCGATCTCGCCAGCCTCCTGACCGAGCTCGACCGCATCCGCGAGCAGGGTTACGCACTCTCCGACGAGGAGCTCGAGTTCGGCGTCGTCGCCGCGTCCGCACCGATCACTGACTTCACGGGGCGCATCGTCGCCGCGGTGAACGTCAGCGCTCCCAAGGCGCGCATCGGACAGCGCCTCGACGCCCTGGGCGTCTTCGTCTCACGCGCCGCACGGGAGCTCTCGTCGCGGCTGGGAGCGAGCGGAGTCTAACCCGGGCGGAGCCTCGCGCCTCAGGAGGATTCCGTTCTCACTCCCCTTCCCATGCAGGATCTTCTCCGCGACAGCGCGCGGAGTGAGTCGACTCAGCGCTTCCGCGGTGCCGCCGTGCTCTCGCGCACGATGAGCTCGGTGGCCACCAGCGGGGTCTGCTGCCGTTCGACGCCGTCGAGTTCCGCGAGCAGCGCGTCCACCGCGAGCGCTCCCACACGCTCCGGGTGCTGCTGCACCGTCGTCAGCGGCGGCCACAGCTGCGCGGCATCGGGCAGGCCGTCGAACCCGACGATGCTGACGTCTTCCGGAACGTCGCGCCCGACCTCGCGGAAGGCGCGCAGCACTCCGATCGCCATCTGGTCGTTCGCCGCGAACACGGCGGTGACCCCGTCGATCTCGCGCAGTTCCACACCGGCCGCGTAGCCGGATGCAGCGGTCCAATCGCCCGACAGAGGAGCCGGGACATCACGTCCGTGCCCTTCGAGGGTCTGCTGCCATGCTTCACGCCGACGCTCCGCCGAGTACGAGCGCGCAGGGCCGGTGACATGCCACACCGTCTCGTGCCCGAGCCCGAGCAGGTGCTCGGTCGCCAGACGCGCACCCTGCGCCTGGTCGGTGTCCACGAACGGGTGGGTGTCGCCGCGGTTCGAGTCGACGAACACGACCGGAAGCGCGTCGGGGATCTCGATGTCGGCCTCGTCGAGCTGATGAGCCTCGATCACGATGATGATGCCGTCGACCGCGTGTTCCTCCAGCCGTCGGAATGCTCCGGCCACAGTCTCACCGGCACTGGATTCGACGGGGATGAGAGTGAGGGCGTAGCCGAGCTGGGCGGCGCGTACGGCGATCGCATCGAGCGTGCACTGGTTGCCGTACGAGCTGAACGAGAACATCACGACACCGATGGTGCGGAATCGCCCTGATCGCAGCGCTCGAGCGGCACTGTTGGGTCGATAGCCGAGGCTGTTCATGGCCGCTTCGACGCGCTCGCGCGTGGCGGCGCCGACGTATCCCCTGGCATTCACGACGCGGGACACCGTCTGACCGGAGACACCGGCCTCCCTGGCGACGTCTTCCATCGAGGGCTCGCGTCTGCGCGTCGACGTCTCTGTCGGATGCTCTGGGGTCACGATCACCCATCCCCTCATATGTTGACGTTGACACACTACCAGTCCATCCAATATGTTGACGTTGACACACGGCGCACGGTGCGCCCGAAACGTAAGAAGGACTCGTCGATGACGACTGAAATCCCCGCAGCCCTGGGTGCCCCCGGCATCCGGCGCCGCGACAAGCGCGACTGGAAGGGATGGGCCTTCGTCGGCCCGTTCATGGTCGTGTTCGCCCTGGTGTTCCTGACACCCCTCGCCTATGCGCTCTATCTGAGCTTCTTCCAGGAGAAGCTCATCGGCGGCACCGCCTTCGTCGGGCTGGACAACTACGCACGCGCACTCTCCGATCCGCAGTTCTGGGAGGCGTTCGGCCGCGTGCTGGTCTTCCTCGTCGTGCAGGTGCCGATCATGCTGATCCTCGCGCTCGGAGCCGCTCTCGCCCTCGACAGCGCCCGCCTGCGCGGAGCATCCTTCTTCCGCATCCTGATCTTCCTGCCCTACGCGGTCCCCGCGGTGGTGGCGGTGCTGATGTGGGGCTACATCTACGGAGACCAGTTCGGTCTCACGAGCAACATCAACGACTTCCTCGGGGTCGACGCGATCACCCCGTTCGCGAAGGAATGGATGCTGCTCTCGATCGGCAACATCGTCACGTGGGAGTTCGTCGGCTACAACATGCTGATCTTCTACTCCTCGCTCAAGACCATCCCGACCGACATGTACGAGGCCGCTTCCCTCGACGGCGCCGGGGCCTGGCGCACGATCTTCTCGATCAAGATCCCCTCCGTGCGCGGGGCGCTCGTGATCGCGACGATCTTCTCGATCATCGGGAGCTTCCAGCTCTTCAACGAGCCCAACATCCTGCGTCCGCTGGCGCCGAACGTGATCACCACGTTCTTCACCCCGAACATGTACGCGTACAACCTGTCGTTCGCCGGGCAGCAGTTCAACTACGCCGCGACGATCGCCATCATCATGGGCGTCATCACCGCGGTCATCGCCTACGTCGTGCAGCTGCGCGGCTCGAAGTCGGAGGTGCGCTGACATGGCACTCCCCCTCGCCCGTCCCTCTCGCAGACGCCATGACCCGATGAATCCGCGTAAGTCCAACACGCTGCTCATCGTCATGATCCTGTACGCGCTGTACACCCTCGTCCCGCTGGTCTGGCTGCTGTTCAGCTCGACCAAGACGCAGGCCGGACTCTTCAGCTCGTTCGGACTGTGGTTCGCCGACGACTTCGCCTTCATCGACAACCTCGTCGCCACGTTCTCCTACCGCGACGGCATCTTCCTGCGCTGGTTGGGCAACACCCTGCTGTACGTGGTGGTGGGTGCGGGAGGAGCGACGCTGCTGGCCACCATGGCGGGTTACGGACTCGCGAAGTTCCGCTTCCCCGGGCGCCGTGCGGTGTTCGCCGTGGTCCTGGGCGCCGTGGCCGTGCCCGGCACCGCCCTCGCGGTCCCGACCTTCCTGCTCTTCAGCGAGCTCGGACTGACCAACACCCCGTGGGCGGTGATCATCCCGTCGCTGATCAGCCCGTTCGGTCTGTACCTGATCTGGGTGTTCGCGTCCGAGTCGGTGCCCACCGAGCTGCTCGAAGCCGCCCGTATCGACGGCGCCGGCGAGTTCCGCACGTTCTTCACGATCTCGATGCGACTACTCGCACCTGGCATCGTGACGGTCGCGCTGTTCACGGTGGTGGCCACCTGGAACAACTACTTCCTGCCCCTGATCATGCTGTCCGACCCCGCGTGGTATCCGCTCACCGTCGGGTTGAACCAGTGGAGCGCCCAGGCCATCGGGGCCGGATCCCAGCCCATCTACAACCTCGTGATCATGGGCTCGCTGCTCACGATCATCCCGATCGTCATCGCCTTCCTGCTGCTGCAGCGTTTCTGGCAGTCAGGTCTCACCGCGGGAAGCGTCAAGCAGTAGCTGCCCGCACCTCCCCTGCATCACCTCAGCGATCCGACGCTGGATCGCCCCTCCCGAAAGGACACAGCAATGAAGCACCTTCCCTCCCCGACGCGGCGCACCCTCGCGGTGCTGGCCGCGGGAACCGTGGCAGCGCTGGCGCTGGCCGGTTGCAGCACCGGCGGCGACACCGGTGCAGGCGGCAACGCGGGCTCCGGCTCCTTCGACTCCATCGAGGCCGCACTCGAGAAGGGCGGCGAGATCACGTACTGGTCGTGGACGCCGTCTGCCGAGGCGCAGGTCGAGGCTTTCCAGAAGGAATACCCCAACGTCAAGGTCAAGCTGGTGAACGCCGGGACCAACAACGAGGAGTACACCAAGCTGCAGAACGCGATCAAGGCGGGCTCCGGCGCCCCGGATGTCGTGCAGATCGAGTACTACGCCTTCCCGCAGTTCGCCCTGACCGACGCCTTCACCGACCTGTCCCAGTACGGCTTCGCAGACTTCGAGGACGACTACACCGCCTCGACCTGGAACTCGGTGACCGACGGCGACGCGATCTACGGCCTGCCGCAGGACTCCGGCCCCATGGCGCTGTTCTACAACAAGACGGTGTTCGACGCCGCCGGCGTCGCCGTGCCCACCACCTGGGACGAGTACTACGAGGCCGCCAAGGCGATCCACGCGGCGAACCCCGACGCGTACATCACCAACGACACGGGAGATGCAGGCTTCGCGACCTCGATGATCTGGCAGGCCGGCGGAAAGCCGTTCGAGACCTCGGGTACCGACGTCACGATCGACCTGCAGGACGCCGGGTCCGTGAAGTGGACCGAGAACTGGAACCGCCTCGTCGAGGAGGACCTGCTCGCACCGTACGGCAGCTGGAGCGACGAGTGGTTCCGCGCCCTGGGCGACGGCAGCCTCGCCAGCCTCGTGATCGGCGCATGGATGCCCGCGAACCTCATCTCTGGTGCCCCCGACGGTGCCGGAGACTGGCGCGTCGCGCCGATGCCGACGTACGACGGCGCCCCCGCGAGCGCGGAGAACGGCGGTGGCGGCCAGGCCGTCACGAAGCAGAGCAAGAACCCGGAGCTGGCTGCCGGATTCCTGTGGTGGCTGAACAACTCGGAGGAGAGCATCTCGATCTTCCTCGAGACCGGTGGCTTCCCCTCGACCACCGCTGAGCTGTCGAGCAAGGAGTTCCTCGCCGAGGCCCCGGAGTACTTCGGCGGTCAGAAGATCAACGAGGTCCTCGCCGCTGCGGCCGATGACGTGGTCGAGGGCTGGAGCTACCTGCCCTACCAGGTCTACGCGAACAGCATCTTCGGTGACACCGTCGGCCAGTCGTACCAGGACGGCACCGACCTGAACAAGGGCCTCACCGCCTGGCAGGACGCGCTGGTCGAGTACGGCAACGCGCAGGGCTTCAGCGTCAACAAGTGATACCCGCGGGCTGAACCGGTTCCGGCCCCCCATCCCCCACCCCACGGGACCGGTTCAGCCCGCCTCATCGAAAGCACCACGACACGTGACATCCTTCTCCCTCGGCGACACCGACTTCCTCCGCGACGGACAGCCGCATCAGGTGATCTCCGGCGCCATCCACTACTTCCGCGTGCACCCCGACCAGTGGCAGGACCGCATCCGCAAGGCCCGGTTGATGGGGCTGAACACGATCGAGACCTACGTCGCCTGGAACGCGCACGAACCGCGACGCGGTGAGTGGGACGCGAGCGGATGGAACGACCTCGGACGCTTCCTCGACCTGATCCACGCCGAGGGTCTCGACGCGATCGTGCGACCCGGCCCCTACATCTGTGCCGAGTGGCACAACGGGGGCCTTCCGGTGTGGCTGACGGGGAGCGTCGAGGGGCTGCGCTCCTCCGCTGCCGACTTCCTCGTCGAGGTGAGCGCCTACCTGCGCCGCGTGTACGACATCGTCGCTCCGCGGCAGATCGATCGGGGCGGCCCCGTCGTGCTGGTGCAGATCGAGAACGAGTACGGCGCCTACGGATCCGACCGGGCCTATCTCGAGGCTCTGGTCGCTGTCACCCGCGATGCCGGGATCACCGTTCCGCTGACGACCGTCGATCAGCCCGTCGATCAGATGCTGAGCGACGGCAGCCTCCCCGAGCTGCACAAGACCGGGTCATTCGGCTCCCGCAGCGCGGAACGGCTGGCGACCCTGCGCCGGCACCAGAGCACCGGTCCGCTGATGTGCTCGGAGTTCTGGGACGGCTGGTTCGACTGGTGGGGCGGCGTGCATCACACCACCGATGTCGCCACGGCCGCCGCCGACCTCGACGAGCTGCTGGCGGCCGGTGCTTCGGTCAACATCTACATGTTCCACGGCGGCACCAACTTCGCGCTGACCAACGGCGCGAACCACAAGGGTCGCTATCTGCCGCTGGTGACCTCCTACGACTACGACGCCCCGCTCGACGAGGCCGGCAACCCCACGGAGAAGTTCTTCGCCTTCCGCGAGGTCATCGCCCGGTATGCGCCGGTGCCGGATGAGCTTCCGGCTGCGGCCGAGGCAGCGCCCGCGTTCGAAGTTCCGCTCACGCCCGCGGGCGCCTGGACGGACCTCGCGGGTCCTGCGTCGACGACCGCGCAGCCCGAGACCTTCGACGCACTCGGCCACCTCAGCGCCCTCGTGCGCTACGACACCGAGCTTCGGGATGCACGCGGCGGATTGCTCGTCGTCGACGAGGTGCGCGATCTGGCGTGGGTGAGCGTCGACGACCGCGTGGTCGGCACGCTCTCGCGCACCCGGCACGACCGGGCGATCCGGATCCCGGACGGCCGGACCCTCAGCATCCTGGTCGAGGATCAGGGTCGGGTGAACTACGACCACCGCCTCGGCGAGGAGAAGGGTCTGATCGGCGAGATCACCCTCGACGGCGCGCCGGTGACGGGCTGGCGCTCGACGCCATTGGATGTCGCAGCGATCGCCGCGGAGGTCGACGCCGAGATCGATACCGAGCTCGACGCCACTACCGGCACCGACGCCGCCGATGTCCTGAAGACGGGCCCGGCTGCGTGGACCAGCTCGTTCACCCTGGATGCACCGACGGACCTCTTCCTGGACACCATGGCCTGGAGCAAGGGCTACGCGTTCGTGAACGGTTTCTTCCTCGGCCGCTATTGGCGCAACGGTCCGCAGCGCACGCTCTCCGTGCCCGCACCTGCCACGAGAGAGGGTGCGAACCGTCTGGTCGTGCTGGAACTCGAGAACGTCGTGGAGCCGCGCGCCGTCTTCGTCGGTGCCCCCTCGCTCGGCGACACGGAGGAATAGCACCGCTGAGGCGCCCGCCCGGATGACACGCGAAAAGCGCGCACAGCAAACACTCAGGAAGGCGTAAACTCGCCCGAGTCCCTTGGTATACCGGGGACTCGATCGGAGGAGTTCCATGAGTACTGCCACTGCGCCCGCGAATCCTCGCTCGCGCGTCATCACCGCGAGCCTGGTCGGCACCACGATCGAGTTCTACGGCTTCTACGCGTATGCCACGGCTGCCGTACTCGTGTTCCCGGTGCTGTTCTTCCCCACCGGGAACGACACCACCTCGCTCCTGTCGTCGTTCGCGGTGTTCGGCGCCGCGATGGTCGCCCGCCCGATCGGCGCCGTGGTGTTCGGCCACTTCGGCGACAAGTTCGGGCGCAAAGCCACGCTGGTGGCCTCGCTGCTGACGATGGGCATCGCGACCTTCGTCATCGGCCTGCTGCCGACGTACCAGGACATCGGATGGTGGGCGGCACTCCTGCTGCTGATCCTCCGGCTCGCGCAGGGCTTCGCGCTCGGCGGCGAATGGTCGGGGGCGGCGCTGGTCGCCACCGAGAACGCCCCGAAGGGCAAGCGCGCCTGGTACGGCACCTTCCCGCAGCTGGGTGCACCGCTGGGCTTCATCATCGCGAACTTCCTCTTCCTCGCCATCAACTGGCTGCTGCCGCATGCCGAGAACCCGGTGCTGAAGTCCGAGGCGTTCCTCTCCTGGGGCTGGCGCATCCCGTTCCTGTTCTCGGCCGTGATGGTCATCATCGGGCTGTGGGTGCGACTGAAGCTCGTCGAGTCCGACACCTTCAAGAAGGCCGAGACGAAGGGCGTGATCCGCAAGCTTCCGCTCGCGACCGTCTTCCGTCACCACTGGAAGCAGCTCATCCTCGGCACGTTCATCATGCTGGCGACCTACGTGCTGTTCTATCTGATGACGAACTTCACCCTCGCCTACGGCACCAAGCCTGCCTCGCTGGAGACGGCATCGGCCGCAGCGAAGGCCGCGGCAGAGGCGACGGGCGCCCCGTTCGACCCGACCAAGTTCGCGGCCCAGTTCTATCCCGGCCTCGGCTTCGGCTACACCGACTTCGTGCTGATGCAGATCATCGGCGTCGTGTTCTTCGGCATCTTCACGCTGCTCTCCGGTCCCATCGCCGACGCGATCGGACGACGCAAGCTCCTGCTGTGGGTCACAGGTGTGATCATCGTGTTCGGCTTCACGTTCAACACGTTCCTGCTCCCTGCCGCCGACCCGAAGTTCACCGGTGCGCTCGCACAGGCCTTCCTGGTGTTCGGCTTCATGCTGATGGGAGCAACGTTCGGCCCGATGGGCGCTCTGCTGCCCGAGCTGTTCCCGACCAACGTCAGGTACACCGGCTCGGCGATCGCGTACAACGTGTCGTCGATCCTGGGCGCGGCCGTGGCGCCGCTGATCGCGCTCTGGCTGTGGTCGCTCGGTGACGGCGCTCCGTGGCTGGTGGGCCTGTACCTGTCGGCGATGGGTGTGCTGACCTTCATCGCGCTCCTCCTCAGCCCGGAGACCAAGGACCACGACTACGACGACGACCTCGGCGTCGCGGCGGCCGTCGAGCTGTGATGCTGCGGCCGTGACGACTCACGTCACGGCCGCAGGAACTCCTCGATCGCGGCGATCGTGGTCGTGTTTTCGAGATGCCGCACGGTGCGGATGCCACGCACTCGATCAGTTCGTGGGTGCCGGTGCCGCAGCAGGCGCCCCAGATGCATCGACGATTCTGCCGCCACCGAGCCGCGTTCAGCCCCTCCATAGGATTCGACCGCGAACGAAGTACGGTCGAAGTACCATCTCCAGATAGAGGTCCCGCATGTCCGGTTCGGCGACAGCACGCCGCCGCGGACGTGGCGCGCAGCCCGAAGGCCCCCGCGCCACCTTCCGCCAGCTCCTCCCCTTCCTCTTCGAGCACAAGCGCACCCTCATCGTGGTCGCGGTGCTCAGCGTCATCGGCGCGGCGACGTCGCTCGTGCAGCCGTTGCTCGTCGGTCAGGTCATCGAGGCGGTGCAGTCCGACACCGGCATCGGGATCCTCGTGTGGCTGCTCGTGGGCTTCGTGGTCGTGTCGTCTGTCATCTCCGGCTTCCAGCACTACCTCCTCCAGCGCACGGGCACCGCGGTCGTGTACTCGAGCCGCCGCAAGCTGATCGCCCGCATCCTGCATCTGCCCACGTCGGAGTTCGACGCCCGCCGCACCGGCGACCTCGTCTCGCGCGTGGGCACCGACACGACCCTGCTCTACGCCGTGCTCACCCAGGGCCTCGCAGACGCGGTCGGCAGCGCCGTGCTCTTCCTCGGCGCGCTCATCGCGATGCTCGTGATCGATCCCCTCCTGCTGCTGCTCATCGTCGTGGTGATCGGCATCTCGGTCGCAGTGGTCGTGTTGCTCAGCGGGCGCATCCGCACCGCGTCGACCGCGCAGCAGGAGAAGGTGGGCGAGCTGGCCTCCGGTGTCGAACGCGCCGTGGGCTCGATCCGCACCATCCGCGCGTCTGGTGCGACCGAGCGCGAGACCACCGCGGTGTCCGAGCTCGCGTCCGACGCCTACGGCATCGGCGTGCGCATCGCCAAGATCTCCTCGATGGTCGTGCCCGTCTCCGGCATCGCCCTGCAGCTGTCGCTGCTCGTCGTCCTCGGCGTGGGCGGATTCCGCGTGGCCGCAGGAGCCATCACGATCGCCTCGCTGATCTCGTTCATCATGTTCCTGTTCCTGCTCGTGATGCCGCTGGCCACGACGTTCGGAGCGATCACATCGGTGAACCAGGCCCTCGGGGCGCTCGGACGCATCCAGGAGGTGCTCGACCTGCCCACCGAGTCGCAGGACGATGAGAAGATCGCCGCGTCGCTGCCCCATGAGACGGCAGCACCGGATGCGCCGGCGATCGAATTCCGCGACGTGCGCTTCCACTACCCGGCGAATGTCGTGGCCGCGCGTCAGGCCGCCGCCAAGGAGGCACGGAATCTGCTCGCCGACGCGCACCTGGAGTCGGCAGAGGATGCCGCACCGGCCGCCCAGGACCACGAAGTGCTGCGCGGGGTCTCCTTCGCCGTGCCGCACGGCTCCCGCGTCGCCCTGGTCGGCCCCAGCGGGGCGGGCAAGAGTACGATCCTGTCGCTGATCGAGCGCTTCTACGACCCCACGGGCGGATCGATCCGCCTGCACGGTCACGATGCGCGCACCTACCCGCGCGACGAGCTCCGCGCCCACTTCGGCTACGTCGAACAGGATGCGCCGACGCTGGCCGGCACACTCGCCGAGAACCTGCGGCTCGCCTCCCCCGAAGCGACGGACGCCGACTGCGAACGAGTGCTGCGCGCCGTGAACCTGGGCGACGTGCTGGAGCGCAACCCGCTCGGGATCGAGGCTCCGGTGGGCGAGGACGGCGTGATGCTCTCCGGTGGTGAGCGTCAGCGCCTCGCGATCGCCCGCGCCCTGCTCACCGACGCCCCGATCCTGCTGCTCGACGAGTCCACGTCATCGCTCGACGGTGTGAACGAGCAGCGCATGCGCGAGGCCATCGACGCGGTATCCACCGACCGCACGCTCATCGTGATCGCGCACCGCCTCTCGACCGTCGTCGACAGCGACCTGATCGTGGTGCTGCAGGACGGCGTCGTGGTCGGCCAGGGTACGCACACCGAGCTCGTGGAATCGACGCCGCTGTACCGGGACCTCGCACGTCACCAGCTGCTCGCCTGACGCCACCTGTTCCCGGGCAACACGAAGGCGGGACGTCGGAGACCACTCAGCCATGGGTTCGTCTCTGATGTCCCGCCTTCGCGGGTCTGCAGGGCACGGAGCCCTGAGGGTGCCGGCTCCCCCGAACCGGCACCGGTCTGGGGTTACGCCTTGTCGAGGCGGTAGCGCAGCGAGGCCAGCTCGGCACGCAGGGCCGCGGGAACCTTGTCACCGAAGGTGTCGTAGAACGCCTCGGTCAGGTCGGCCTCGGTCTTCCACGCCTCGGCATCGACGGAGAACAGCTCGTCGAGGTCGGCGGCGGGGATGTCGAGTCCGTCGAGGTTGAGGTCCTCCACGCGCGGCAGGCGTCCGATCGGGCTGTCGACCGCGGAGACATCGCCCGCGATGCGGCGGATGATCCAGTCGACGACACGCGAGTTGTCGCCGAAGCCCGGCCACAGGAACCGGCCGTCGGCACCGCGGCGGAACCAGTTCACCTGGAAGATGCGCGGCGCCCGGTCGAAGCGAAGACCGCGACCGACCTTGAGCCAGTGACCGAAGTAGTCCGCCATGTTGTAGCCGCAGAAGGGCAGCATCGCGAACGGGTCGCGGCGCAGCTCCCCCACGGTTCCCTCAGCGGCAGCGGTGCGCTCGGACGAGATGTTCGAGCCGAGGAAGACGCCGTGCGTCCAGTCGGTGGCCTCGACCACGAGCGGGACGTTGCTGGCGCGGCGTCCGCCGAACAGGATGACGTCGAGCGGCACGGCCTCTTCCCAGTCCTCGGAGATCTGCGGGCACTGCGCCGCCGACACCGTGAAGCGGGAGTTGGGGTGCGCGGCCGGTCGGCCGGACTCGGGGGTCCAGTCGTTGCCCTCCCAGTCGATCAGGTGCGCGGGCGCCTCGTCGGTCAGACCCTCCCACCACACGTCGCCGTCGGGGCGGAGCGCGACGTTGGTGAAGATCGTGTTGCCCCACAGCGTCTCGACCGCGGTGACGTTGGTCGACTCGCCGGTGCCGGGTGCGACGCCGAAGAAGCCGGCCTCGGGGTTGATGGCCCACATGCGGCCGTCTTCGCCCGGACGGATCCAGGCGATGTCGTCACCGAGGGTCTCGACGCGCCAGCCGGGGATGGTCGGGCGGAGCATCGCGAGGTTCGTCTTCCCGCAGGCCGACGGGAAGGCCGCGGCCACGTGGTACGCCTTGCCCTGGGGGTCGATCACGCGGATGAGCAGCATGTGCTCGGCGAGCCAGCCCTCGTCGCGTGCGATCACCGAGGCGATGCGCAGCGCGAAGCACTTCTTGGCCAGGATCGCGTTGCCGCCGTAGCCCGAGCCGTAGGAGTAGACCTCGAGCGTCTCGGGGAAGTGCACGATGTACTTGTCATCGTTGCAGGGCCACTCGGCATCCTGCTCGCCCGGTGCGAGCGGAGCACCGACCGAGTGCACGGTCTTGACCCACGGCGCCCCCTCGGCGATCTGACGAGTGACGGCATCGCCGACGCGGGTCATGATGCCGATCGAGGCGACCGCGTAGGCGCTGTCGGTGATCTGGACGCCGATGTGCGAGAGCGGACCGCCGACGCGTCCCATCGAGAACGGCACGACGTACATCGTGCGGCCGCGCATCGATCCCTCGAAGATCTCGTCCATCTTGGCGTGCATCTCGGCGGGGGCCGCCCAGTTGTTCGTGGGGCCCGCGTCCTCTTCGCGCTCGGAGGAGATGAAGGTGCGTCCCTCGGTGCGGGCGACGTCGCTGGGGTGCGAACGGGCGAGGTAGGAACCGGGGCGCCATTCGGGGTTGAGCTTGATCAGCTTGCCCTCGTCGACGAGTCCGCGCAGGAGCCAGTCGTTCTCGGCGGGCGAGCCGTCGACCCAGTGCACCGCGTCGGGCTGGGTGAGTGCGCGGATCTCCTCGACCCAGGCGGCCAGCTCGGCCATCGCGGGGGTGTCATACGTCGGAGCCGCGCCGAACGTACGCGTCTGTGCGACGGGAGACGTGCGGGGGGTGAAGACTTCGGCGATAGCCATGACGTGTGCTCCTTTGAAGTGTGGGGCGTTGCACCTATCTTCTTCCGGTTCGAGCGCGACTTTCGGCCATTTCGAGCGATAAGAACTTCAATTCTTTCGCTAGACTCAAGGAATGGCGTCCTCCGGCATCCACCTCACGACTCTCGGCCACCGCATCCGTCACCACCGGTTGGAGAACGGGTTCACGCTCGACGAGCTCGGTGCTCTCGTCGGCGTCGCCGGTTCGCAGCTGAGCCTGATCGAGAACGGCAAGCGCGAGCCCAAGCTCTCGCTGCTGCAGGCGATCGCCCAGGCGACCAAGACGGAGGTGACCGATCTCATCTCCGGGGAGCCGCCGAACCGCCGTGCCGCTCTCGAGATCGCCCTCGAACGCGCACAGGAGAGCCCGGTCTTCCGCCAGCTCGGCGTCGCGCCCGTGCGCGTGACCAAGGGCATGAGCGACGAGACCATCGAATCGGTCCTCGGCCTGCACCGGGAGCTGGAGCGTCGCGAACGCGAGGCCATCGCCACACCGGAGGAGGCGCGGCGCGCGAACACCGAGCTGCGGCTGCGGATGCGCGCGCAGAACAACTACCTCCCCGAGATCGAGAAGCTCGCCGAGAAGCACCTCAAGGCCGCGGGACACGTGCAGGGCGCTCTCACGCACCGCACCGTGAGCATCATGGCCGAGAAGCTCGGATTCGAGCTGATCTACGTCAACGACCTCCCCCATTCGACCCGATCGGTCACCGACCTCGAGAACGGACGCATCTACCTGCCGCCGGCCTCGATCCCCGGCGGTCACGGTCTGCGGTCGATGGCGCTGCAGGCCATGGCGCACCGCCTGCTCGGGCACGCCCCGCCCACCGACTACGCCGACTTCCTGCAGCAGCGCCTCGAGATCAACTACTTCGCCGCGTGCTGCCTGATGCCGGAGACCGCATCGGTCGCGTTCCTGCAGCAGGCGAAGAAGGATCGCAACCTCGCGGTCGAGGACTTCCGAGACGGCTTCGGCGTGACGCACGAGGCGGCGGGCATGCGCATGACCAACCTGCTGACGCAGCACCTCGGCATGGCGCTGCATTTCCTGCGCGTCGACTCCACCGGCGCCATCACCCGCGTGTACGAGAACGACGACCTGCCGCTGCCGATGGATGTGACGGGCGCGGTCGAGGGACAGCGGGTGTGCCGGAAGTTCCAGGCGCGCGCGGCGTTCACGCAGCAGAACCGCACGGTCGAGCACCACCAGTACACCGACACCCCCTCCGGCACGTTCTGGTGCTCCACCCAGACCGGCTCGTCGAGCGACGGCGAATTCTCGGTGACCGTCGGCGTGCCCTTCGACGACGCACGATGGTGGCGTGGACGCGAGACCGGCGACAGGGCCGTGTCGACCTGCCCCGACGAGTCGTGCTGCCGACGCCCCTCGGCCGAGCTGAGCGACCGTTGGAGCGGAAGGGCCTGGCCGAGCGCACGCGTGCACACCCACATGTTCTCCCCGCTCCCCCGCGGCGCGTTCCCCGGTGTCGACGACAACGAGGTCTACAACTTCCTCGCACGCCACGCGAGCGAGTAGTCGCGGCGGCCGGTCGAGGCAGGAGCCGGCGCCGGTCGAGGCGGGAGCGGGCGCCGAGGCGGGAGCGGGCGCCGAGGCGCGAGGATGCCGCGCCGGCTCAGTCGTCGGCGAACGCGGCGAACCGGGCGAGGGCGGCGGCCACAGCGGCGGGATCCTCCGGCCGCTCGAACAGCGCGGGCGGAGCGTCGCGTGTCGCGCCCGCGTGCGACCAGGTGCCGATCACGCGCCCCTGCTCGACCAGGGTCGGACGCACCATCCCGTTCTTGCCGGGGCCGACGGCTGCGAGATGCTCCTGCGCGCAGACGGTCGTGCGGTCGGCGTACGAGATGTAGTACTCGTCGAACGCGCCGAGGGCGTGGACGGGCGGCGCCCCGGTCGTGCGTCGAGGGCGCCGGCGGGGCGCGAAGAGTCCGTCGCCGAGGTCCTCCACCCTCTCGGCCGCCCGCGCGGCCGCCTCGCGCGCCTGGCCGAGGGTGAGCCCCGACCACCAGGCGAAGTCGGCGATCGCGGCGGGGCCGTGTCCGTCGATGTAGCGGACGAACAACTCGGCGAGCGGATCGTCGGGGACGGCGTGCTCGCGGATGTGTTCCTCCACGAGCACGAAGCGCTGCTCGCGGGTGACACCTTCCCGCGGGACGACGGGTCCCTGGCAGATCAGGCCGTCGATCGTGAGGGTGAACAGCAGATGGATGCCGCGCTGGCCCGCGGGATCGATGCCGATGCTCTCGAGGATCTCGAACACCTCGGCACGGGTGCACCCGCCGTCGCGCAGCGCCGGGGTCAGTGCCCTGACGGCCGCGACGACCATGTCGTCGTCGATGCCGAGGTCGCGGTGTCGGGAGGCCGCCTGCTGACGCTGGCGCCCAGCGGTGACCTGGAGCATCCAGCCGAGGTCGCGCGCGGGAACCGTGTGCAGTGTGCCGCGCATGGTCCAGCCGCGCACGATGTCACCGCGGTCGAAGGCACGGTCGACGTCGCGCAGCCGCACCGGGTTCCCGGTGCGGACGGCGAGCGCCCATCGTCCGGCCGTGAAGTCCTGACTCTGCACGGCGAGCATGTGATGCGCGGCATCCGTCACGGTGCGCGCCGGCGCCGTGAGCCGGTGCGATCGGAGGCGCTCGGCGAGCAGGGTCGCGGTCTTCATGACCTCATCATGCCGGGCGCCACCGACCCGGCGCACGGATCGCGTCAGCCCTGCAGGGTGACCTCTGGACGTTCGGGGAGCACGATCGGGTGCGAGCCCGCCATGACCTCGAGCACGCGGATGACCTGGCAGGAGTACCCGAACTCGTTGTCGTACCAGACGTAGAGGATGAGGGTGTCCTCGTCGGCGATCGTGGCGAGGCCGTCGACGATGCCCGCCCGGTGGGAGCCGACGAAGTCGGTGGAGACCACGTCGGGGCTCTCGACGTAGTCGATCTGCTGACGCAGCTTCGAGTGCAGCGACACGCGGCGCAGGTAGTCGTTGACCTGGTCCTTCGTGGCGGGGCGCGCGATCGTCAGGTGCAGCACGGCGAGCGAGACGTCGGGGGTGGGAACGCGGATCGAGCTGCCGGTGAGCTTGCCCTCCAGCTGCGGGAGCGCCTTGGCGACCGCCTTCGCGGCCCCCGTCTCGGTGATGACCATGTTGAGCACCGCCGAGCGTCCGCGACGGTCGCCCTTGTGGAAGTTGTCGATCAGGTTCTGGTCGTTCGTGAACGAGTGCACGGTCTCGACGTGCCCCTTGACGACGCCGTACGCCTCGTCGATCGCCGCGAGCACGGGCGTGATGGCGTTGGTCGTGCAGGATGCGGCCGAGAGGATGCGGTCGGTGTCGGCGATCGTATCGTCGTTGATCCCGTGGACGATGTTCTTGAGAGGGCTCTTCCCCGGCGCGGTGAGCAGCACACGGGCGACGCCCTTGGAACGCAGGTGCTGCGAGAGGCCGGCTTCGTCGCGCCAGCGCCCGGTGTTGTCGACGACGATCGCGTCGTGGATGCCGTGGGCGGTGTAGTCGATGGTCGCGGGGTCGTCGGAGTAGATCACCTGGATGCGGGTGCCGTTCGCGATGATCTGCTCGGCTTCCTCGTCGACGGTGACCGACCCGGCGAACCGACCGTGCACGGAGTCGCGCAGCAGCAGGGATGCGCGCTTGACGAGGTCGTTCTCGGCGCCGCGGCGGACGACGATGGCGCGCAGACGCAGTCCGCTGCCTCCGCCGGTGTGGGCGATGAGGATGCGGGCGAGGAGGCGACCGATGCGTCCGAAGCCGTAGAGCACGACGTCGGTGGGTTCGGCGGCGACGGCTCCCATGGCGGGCGCGAGCACCTCGGCGAGGTAGGTCTCCAGCGGCTGCCCGCTCTCGGCGTGTCCGGCGACGAGCCGGGCGACGTCGAGGGAGGAGGCGCCGGGAGCAAGGGCATGGATCGCTTCCAGCACGGCGAGGCTGTCTTCGATCGGGAGCCGCTCGTGCCCGAGCTGCGCGACGCGCTCGTGCACTTCGACGAGGCCGGTCGCCGACAGGCCGAGCAGCCGGTGCCCGTGGAGAGAGGTGACCACGTCGTGTTCGCGTCGGAGCGCCCCGATGAGCGGGATCATCCGCTCCGCCAGCTCTTCGCTCTCAGTCCAGTCGTCGCGGTGTGCCGCGGAATCGTTCATCTGCGTCCTTGCATGTGTGAGCGCGCGCCGAGATCGCCGGCGCGCGGGTTGCCGGGTGAATCGGGGGATGCATCCAGCGTACAAGTCGCGGGAACGCGTGCCGAATCGGGACGTCGACGGTGCCCGGTCGCCGGCGGGAATCCCGCGCGCCGCGCGTGCGTTCTCTTCGTCGGATGCTCGATGAAAGGCCGCCGATGACAGATCACCCTCGCCGCTCGGCGTGGCCGCCCCTGCTGCTCGCGATCGCGCTCGAGGTCACCGCGACCCTCTCGCTGCGCGCGGCCGAGGGCTTCACCCACCCGCTCTGGCTGATCGTCGTGGTCATCGGCTACTCCGGCTCGCTGTGGCTGCTGTCCGTCGTGCTCGATCGCGGCATGGCCGTGGGCGTGGCGTACGGTATCTGGTCGGCGATCGGAGTCGTGCTCACCGCAGTTTTCGGCACCGTGCTGTTCGGCGAGCTTCTGGGACCGGTGCAGATCATCGGCGTCGGCGTGATCGTGATCGGCGTGCTGCTCGTCGAGCTCGGCTCGCACACGCGTGAGGCGAAGGAGGTCACCCCATGACCTGGCTGCTCCTCGCCCTCGCGATCGCCAGCGAGGTCACCGCGACGCTGAGCCTGCGCGCCTCCGAAGGCCTGCGCCGGCGCCGCTGGATCCCCGTGATCGTCGTGGGCTATCTCGCCGCGTTCACTCTGCTGGGCACGATCCTCGCGCTGGGGATGCCCGTGGGCGTCGCCTACGGCA
The DNA here is from genome assembly GCF_008868125.1 of Microbacterium maritypicum. Taxonomy (NCBI): domain Bacteria; kingdom Bacillati; phylum Actinomycetota; class Actinomycetes; order Micrococcales; family Microbacteriaceae; genus Microbacterium; species Microbacterium maritypicum. The sequence goes on along the minus strand of NZ_WAAQ01000001.1, from coordinate 980,890 downwards.
TCTGGGCAGCGGCCGGTGTCGCGCTGACCGCGGTGCTGGGGCGGGTGATCTTCAAGGACCACTTCTCGGCCATGATGGCCATCGGCGTCGCGCTGATCGCCGTCGGGGTAGGGATGATCGAGTTCGGCGGCGGACACTGACCACCAGCCCTCGTCGGCGTCTGCTCGAGCCGCTCCTCTTCGTCGTCATTTTTCGTCTACACTGGTGGAATAATGACACAGTCACTCCACGGCGACGAGGCCGATCTGATCATCCGCGGCGGCCGCATCCACACCCTCGACCCCTCGGATGCGATCGTCGGAGCTCTCGCCGTCCGTGACGGGGTGATCATCGCCCGAGGCGACGATGCGGAATCCCTCGATGCCCGCGCCGTGATCGAGCTGGATGGACGCACGGTGATCCCCGGCATCAACGACGCCCACCTGCACGCCGCATGGTTGGGCGCACGGTGGCCCCACCTCTTCTTCTCCGACACTCCCCCCGAGGAGCAGCCATCCGGGCGGCTCGTGTCGAGCGCGGGAGAGCGCCGCACAGCGCTGCGGCGGGCGTGGGCGCTGCTGGCCGAACTGGGCATCACCAGCTACACGGAACCCGGGATCGGCCCCGGCGAGGATGACGGCGAGACGGGGTGCTTCGGCTCCGACATGCTCGACACCTATCTCGAGCTGCACCGTGAACGCACGCAGACCTCCCGCGTGACCCTGCTGCGGCTGTTCGGCACGATCGACGGGGAGAGCACCCTCGCCGACTTCGAGAGAGGCATCCGCACCCCTCCCCCCGCCTCGGATGCCCGGTGGCTCGCGGTCCCCGGAGTGAAGATCTTCGCCGACGGCATCCCACCCCTGGCGACCGCCTGGGTCGATGAGCCCTATGCCGACGGCACGACGGGCGGCCTGCTCACCCGTGGCGAACCCGACGCCCGCACCGCCTTCCGACGCATGCTCGAACTCGCCTCGGCTCGCGGCATGCAGATCGCCGTGCATGCGACGGGAGACCGCTCGATCGCCGAGTTCCTCTCCGTGCTGGAGCGGCGGCACGGCGATCACCCCACGCCGGCGGGGCCGCACTACGTCGTGCACGGCGACCTCGCAACGACCGCGCAGATCGCCCGGATGGGGCGGATCGGTGCGGGGTTCGCCGTGCAGCCGCTGATCGCGGCGCACACGCACTCCTGGGCAGCGGTGCAGCTCGGAGAGGCCCGGCTCGCCACCGCCTGGCCGCTCGCCGAGATGCTGACCTCCGACGCCCTGACCACGGTCACCAGCGACTCCCCCATCGCCAGCCCGGATTGGCGACTCGGGCTCGATGCCTCGCTCGCCCTCCTCACCGCTGCAGGGATCGCCGACGACGCGCAGAGCAGGAACCGGCTGCTGCGGTCCATGACCGTCGAGGCCGCCCGACAGGACGGCGCCTCCGCGTGGAAGGGGTCGCTGGAGGTCGGCAGGGTCGCCGATCTCACTGTGCTCGATGGGGACCCGCTGACCCCCGGCCGCGACTTCGCGACGATCGGGGTCGCCCGCACGATCGTCGATGGGCGCACGGTCTTCACCCGCGACTGACCGGCCCACCCGCGACCGACCGCCCCGCGGCCGACTGGCCCGCGGCCGACCGGCCCACCGCACCTCGCCGAGGGGTGGCACACGAAAACGGCGGGCGGCATGCTCTCACATGCCGCCCGCCTCTGATCCCCCTCGGACCAGTCGTGTGCCCCGGCACCGGATCACGTCCGATGCCGGGGCGAGTCTCACACCGCGGTCGCCACGAGCACCCGCGGGCTGCCGGGCAGGGCCACCTTGTCGCGCACCGACCACCCGGCGTCGGCGAGCCATCCGCGCACCTCCGCCTCGGGGTACACGACGGTGCCGTCGATCACCAGGTACTCCCCCGCGTGCAGCGCGTCGAGGCCGCGCTGCTCCGCATCCTCGTCCAGGAAGAAGTCGAGCACGGTCAGGGTCGCCCCCTCGACGGCAGCCGCGCGCAGGTTGCGGAAGATCTGCGCGTTCTCCTGCGCGGAGAAGCGGTGGATGACGTGGTTGGCGAACACCACGTCGTACTCGCCTTCCGGTGCGGTGGTCGCGGTGTCACCGACCTCGACCGCGGCACGATCGTGCATCCCGGCGGCCGCCACCGCCTCGACGATGCCGTCTTCGAAGCCGGGGGCGTAGAGGAAGGTCGTCCGCAACGCGGGGTTCTTCGCCATGACCGACAGCGCGAACTCGGCGGAGAGCCCACCGAAGTCGAGTGCCCTGGTCGCGCCTTCGAGGTCGACGAGACGACCGAACTCCTGCGCGTGCAGGCGGTTGTACGTCATGACGCCCGCCATGAAGGTCGCCCAGCGGGCGTCGTCCATCTGCAGATCGCCCGGCTCGGTGGTGTCGACCGTGTGCGCGAACTGCAGCCAGTGCGGGTAGCTGATCTCGTCGAGGAAGGTGAGGAACGGCGCGAGGTCGATCGCTGCCTCCTCGCCGACGAGGTACGCGGCGGCGTCGTCGGCGAGCTCATAGCGCCCCGCGGCGCGGATCAGCAGACCCTTCGCGGCCATGGCGTCGGCCAGCAGCGCCGCGATGCGCTCGCTGACCCCGCAGCGCTCGGCGATCTCGCCCGCTGTGTCGGCCCCGTCGGCGACCGCGGCGAACAGCCCGATCCGGCTGGCCTGGAAGAGCTGCTTGGAGGCCATGTAGCCGGTGGCGATGTCGAGGATCCGCGCCGCATCGACGGTGGGAATGTCAGTCATGAACGAGCCTTTCAATTTGTCTACAAATGTTGGAAATAAAGGTCATGAAAGAGCCGGCCGCGAGAGGGGGCTCACGCCGCGAGGAACTCCTGCACAGCCCTGCGGAACTCCGCCGTGTGCAAGGCCGAGAGATGATCGCCCGGCACGCGCCGCGCTCGCGCATCGGGGAGCATCGCGGCGAGATCATCGATCCCCGCCGCCATCTCGTCGTCCGCCCCGCCGAGCAGCAGGACGGGCACGGCGGGCGCGCTGTGGCCGGGGACGAAGGGCTCCGCCGCCAGGCCCTCGATCAGCGAGAGCAGGTCGGCAGGACGATTTCCGGGCATCGACACCATCTGGACGATCATGCCCGTAAGCGGGTCCCGGGGCGGGCGGTCGCCCGCGAGAGCCGCTCGAGCCGCCGGAAGATCGACGAACGCGAAGGGCTCCCCCGCGCTGAGTCCGCCGAGCACCAGCCGTCGGACCGCGACACCGGGGTGGTGGGCCAGGTCCCACGCGAGCCGTGCCCCGAGCGAGTAGCCGACCAGGTCGACCTCTTCCGCACCGATGGACGATGCGATGGTGTCGAGCACGACCGATGTCGTCGCGGAGCCGAGCGCGACACTGTCGCCGTGCGCCGGCAAATCGATCACCATACGCGGGCGCTCTCCGAGCACACCCTCCCACTCCCGATCCGGCCAGTCCACGGAACCCCGCGAGGCGAGGCCGTGCAGGAACGCGACAGGACGCCCCTGGCCGGGGCGGTGGGTGACGGACAGGGACACGGTCATGAGACGCCTTTCTCTCGAATGCGGCGCCTCGCGATCAGCGCAGTCGCGCCAGGAACTGCTGGATGTAGTCCTGATAGTCGGCGATGCGCTCGCCCTCGGGATACATGAGGTTGATCACGGTCGCCCCCACGGCGACCGAGATGAACTCGTTCGCGAGTGCCGCGTAGTCCTGATCGCGGATGGCGCCCGCATCGCGCGCCGCCTCCATCCGCTCGACGAGCATCGCGTGCCACCGCCCGAGGTGCGTGCGGTACAGCTCCGTGAGCTGATCGTTCGACATCGCGTACTCCCACAGCGCGAGGAGCACCCGCCCGCTCGCGATCTCGCCGACGCTGCTGGGCAACGTGCCCTCGAGCACCTGCTGCAGCATCCGCTCGGGCGTCGCGCCCTCGGAGATCGACTGCTGGAGCCAGGTGTCGTGCTCGAGCAGCACCGTCTCGAACGTGGCGGCGACGATGCTCTCCTTCCCGGGGAAGTAGTGCTTCAGCGCTCCGTTCGCGAATCCGGCCTCGGCTGCGATGCTGCGCATCGTCGCCGCCTCGAACCCGCCCTTCAGGATGATGCTCTTGGCCACGTCGACGATGTCCCGTCGACGCTGGTCGTGGTCGATGATCTTCGGCATGACGTCCTTCCGGCCGATTCTGCTGCGTGGAGTGTTCCGGCCTGGAGCTACCGTACCGCCGCATCGCGCACCTCCCGCAGAGCGAGCCACTGGGCACGGCGCTCGCGTTGCGCAGCCGGATCGGCGACGGGCGATGCCAGACGGAGCCGCTCGGAGTACGGATGCTGCGGAGCGCGGGTGACCTGCTCCCCGGCACCGACCTCGACGAGTTCGCCGCGATACATCACGGCCACCCGGTGGCAGACTCTGCGCACGACGCCGAGGTCGTGCGAGACGAACAGGTAGGCCACGCCGGTGTCGCGCTGCAGCTCGATGAACAGATCGAGGATCGTCGCCTGGGTCGTGAGGTCGAGCGCGCTCACGGGCTCGTCGCACACGACCAGGCGCGGGCCGCGCACCAGCGCACGGGCGATGGCCACTCGCTGCCTCTGCCCACCGGAGAACTCGCTCGGATAGCGATCCATGGCGGCCGACGGGAGGCGCACGCGATCGAGCATCTCCCGCACCTTCGTCTCGGCGGCCCTGGCGCCGATCCCCGTCGTGAGAAGGGGCTCGGCGAGGATGTCTCCGATCGTCATCGCCGGATTCAGCGAGCCGTAGGGGTCCTGAAACACGACCTGCACGTCGTCGGCGAGCGCTCGGCGCGCGCGATGGCTCAGACGGCTGATCTCCTGCCCGTCGAAGCGGATGCTGCCGGCGGTGACCGGAGCCAGCCCGAGGATGGCCTTGCCGAGCGTGGACTTGCCCGATCCCGACTCCCCGACCAGGCCGAGACACTCCCCCGGCGCGATGTCGAGAGAGACGCCGCGCAGGGCGCGGAACGCCCGCCGTCCGCGGCCGTACTCCACGACGAGGTCGTTCACTTCGAGGAGGGGGCTCATGCGGGGACCCCCGTCGTGGTGCGGTCGAGTTCGTCTCGGCCGACGGCGTCGTCGAGCGAGGCGGCGATGAGCTCCCTCGTGTACGGCTCGGCCGGGGAGGCGAACAGGGCGTCGACGGGACCGGACTCCACGATGTCGCCGCTGCGCATCACGATCACGCGGTCGCAGATGTCGGCCACGACGCCGAAGTTGTGCGTGACGATGAGAAGTGCCATGCCGTACTCCGCCTGCAGCTCGCGCAGCAGCTCGAGCACCTCGGCCTGCACCGTGACATCGAGCGCCGTGGTGGGTTCGTCGGCGACGAGGAGTGAGGGCTTGCCGGCGATGGCCCCGGCGATCAGCACGCGCTGCGCCATCCCCCCGGACACCTGGTGCGGGTAGCTGCGCATCACACGGTCCGGGTCGGTGAGGCCGACGCGCACGAGCATCGCGCGTGCGCGCTCCTTCGCGGCCGACCTGCTCAGCCCCTGCGTGCGGCGCAGCGGTTCGATGAGCTGATGACCGATCGTGTACGACGGATCGAGGTTGCTCATCGGCTCCTGCGGCACGTAGCCGATCGTCCGCCCGAGCAGGGCCCGGCGCTGCTTCGGGGTCGACGATGTGACATCGACCCCGCCCACCCAGATGGCGTCGGCGGTGGCGCGCCCCGTCGCGGGGAGGAGATCGAGCACGGAGAACACGGTCTGCGACTTGCCGGATCCCGATTCGCCGACGATGCCGACCACCTCGCCCGGCGCGACGTCGAGGGTCACGCCGTGCACGACCTCCGTCTCCCCGGTCGGCGTGGCGTGCACGACGCGGAGGTTCTCGACCCGCAGCGCGGACCCCTCCGCCGAGTGGTGAGCGCTGCCGGTCGGAGCACTGACGGGCATCGCTGCGACCTCATCGCGCTTTCGCCGGGCGACCCGGGGCGTCCGCACCTGCACGAGCTCTGCGAGGGTCGACCCCATGATCGCGAGCACGGCGATCGTGAGTCCGAGCGCGGCCGACGGCCACAGCAGCATGAGCGGGTACGTGAGCATGAGTCGGAAGCCCTCGAGCATCATGGCGCCCCAGCTCGGGACGTTCGAGTCGCCGATGCCGAGGAACTGCAGCCCTGCCTGCATGCCCATCGCGATCCCGGCGGTCAGGGCCGTCTGGATGATGACGGGCGGGTACACGGCCGTGATCACATGGCGGAAGATGATCCGCCCGTCGGACAGACCGGAGACGCGCGCCGCGTCGATGTAGGGCTCGCCGCGCACGGCGAGCGTCTGCGAGCGGGCGATGCGGAAGTAGCCCGGCACCATGAAGACACCCACCGTGGCCATCAGCAGTTCGAAGTTGTTGCGCGAGCCGGCGGCGACGACGAGCAGGATGATCATGCCGGGGATCGACTGGAGGGCATCGCTGATCCAGGTGGCGGCCCTGTCGAACGCTCCCCCGAAGTAGCCGGCGGCGACGCCGGCCGGCACGCCGATCACGAGTGCGGTCACGATCGTGATGAGCGCACCCCAGAGCGTGGTGCGGGTGCCGTAGATGAGGCGGCTGAGGATGTCCCGACCGGTGGAGTCGCCACCCAGCAGATGCTCCGGCCCCGGCGCGGCCTTGGCGGCGGACAGGTCGACGAAGTTCGGATCCATCGGCGCGAGCAGCGGCGCGAAGATGCCGACGAGCACGATGAGGACGAAGATCGCGAGCGGGATGTAGCCGCCGGGGTGGCGGAGGAAGCGCCGGAACAGGCTCGATCGGCGCTTCTGCGCTGCCCGATCGAAGGCGACGCGGATATCTGTCGTGGTCATGCGACGCGCACCTTCGGGTTGATCCAGCCCAGCACGAGGTCGAGCAGGAGGTTGATGAGGACGACGAAGACGACGGAGATGACCGTGATGCCGAGGAGCATCGGGATGTCGCCGTTCTGCGAGGACTGGTTGGTGAGCTGGCCGAGACCGGGGAGGCTGAAGATCTGCTCGACCACGATCGCGCCGGAGAGGAGTCCGACGAACATCAGCGCGATCACCGTGAGCGCCGCGGGTGAGGCGTTGCGGAGGATGTGCAGGTTCACGCGGGCGGTCGAGAGGCCCCGGCTGCGCAGCGTGCGCACCCAGTCCTGCCTGCTCTGCGCGATGACGGCGTTGCGCAGCTGCTCCGCGACGGCGACGATGCCGCCCAGCGCCAGCGAGATCGCCGGGAGGGTGATGGAGCGCAGCCACCCATCGACGGACTGCGTCGGGGGCACGTAGCCCACTGCGGGGAACCATTTCAGCTGTACCGCGAGCCACATCACCAGCACGAGGCTGACCCAGAAGCCGGGGAGCGCGAACAGCACGACGGAGATGCCCTTGATGACGCGGTCGAACCAGGTGCCGGGGCGCAGACCCGTGATCATGCCGAAGGCGATCCCGACCACCGCGGTGATGAGCGTCGCGAAGGTCACGACCGAGAGGGTCACCGGGACCTTGATCGCGAGCTGCGCGCTGACCGGCTGGAAGTTGCGCCAGGAGACGCCGAAGTCGAGCAGCGCGGCATGCGACAGCCAGTCCCAGAACTGCACCAGGAGCGGACGGTCGAGGCCGATCTTCTCGGCCAGCGCCGCCTGTTGCGCAGGACTCGCCGTCGTACCGAGGAGCGATGCGGTCGGGTCGCTGATGGCGAGGTGCGCCAGGAAGAAGGTGCCGATCGAGACCGCGACGAGCAGGAGGATGCCGGACAGCACCCGCTTCGCCGTGAACACAAGCATGGAAACCTCTCGGGGGTGGAGGGGTCGGAGGGGGAGGATGCCGGGGCGGCCGACGTCGCGGCCGCCCCGGCGGGCGTCAGCCCTGGGTGATGTAGCGCAGGGTGGGGAACATCATCCCGACGATGGGCTGCAGCTGGATGCCGGAGGCCGTGTAGTAGATGTTGTTCGCCTGGTACCAGACAGACCACCACGCCTGGTCGACGAGCGCCTTGTTGAGCTCCTCGACGGCGTCGGTCTGCGCCTCGCCGCGTTCCGTCTGCACCTTCTCGACGAGCGGGGCGATGACCTCGTTCTGGGCGTAGTCGGGTGCGGGGTTGAACCACTGCACGCTGGTCACCTGGCGCGCGACCGTCGCCACGTCGTTGCCGTCCATCGCGAGGAACGAGATGAACATCGGGTAGTTCGGCGCGTTGAGCTGGTAGTCCGGCATCTGCATGTTGTCCCAGGTGACCTTCACGCCGAGCTCGGTGAGCGCCTGCTCGGCCGAGGGCTTCCACATCTCGAAGATCGGCGACATCGGCATGGAGATCTCGAAGCCGTCGGCGTAGCCCGCGTCGGCCAGCAGCTTCTTGGCCTTGTCCATGTTGTGGGCGTAGGTCTCGTTGAGGGCGGGATCGTTGATCGTGCCGCCGTCCGGGAAGACCTGGTTGGTGGCGACGCCGGCACCGCTGCCGACGGCGGCGAGGATCGCGGCACCGTCGAACGCGTAGTTCAGCGCCTGCCGGACCTCGAGCTTGCCGAGGGGCTCGCTCTTGGCTCCGGTGTGATCGGTGATGACGAGTCCCGCCCAGCCGGAGACGCGCTCCGCGGTGTTCCAGCCCTGCTGCTTCGCCTGCTCGAGGTTGGCGACGTCGCCGTACTGCACATTGATCTGGCCGCTGAGCATGGCGTTGTGCCGCGCTGTCGCATCGGTGATCGGGAAGATCGCGAGGTCGGCGAACGGGTAGGCGTCGGCGTCCCAGTGGTCGGTGGTCTTGGTGAAGTGGTACTCCGCGCCGGCGATGCTGGTGTCGCCGTCGAGGACGTAGGGTCCGGAGCCGATGGGCTCGCTGCCGAGGGTTCCCGCCTCGATCGCTGTCGGAGAGACCACGTAGCTGCGGCCCAGCCCCATGAAGTAGAGGATCGTGTCGTCGCGCTGGGTGAGGAGGATGCGAACCGTGTCGTCGTCGACCTTCTCGAAGGCGGAGACGTTCAGATAGGCCTCTCCGGAGCGCGCGCCCTGCTTGAGGTAGTCGAGGCTCGCGATCACGGCGTCGACGTCGACCGGGGTGCCGTCGCTGAACACGGCATCGGTACGGATGTCGAGGTCGATGCTGAGGTCGTCGTCGGCGACGGTCCATTCGGTCGCGAGGGACGGGACCGGCTTGCCGTCCGCGTCCAGAGCGATCAGGGCATCGTAGACGGCGGAGAGGTAGGGGCCGTCGAAGCCGATGTCGGCGAGCGAGGGATCCCACGACGTGACGTCGAGGAAGTTGCCGATGTTGAGGGCGTCGGGGCCGTCGGCAGCACTGCCGTCGGACGGGGAGGGTGTTGCGCCTGCGCTGCAGCTGGTGAGCGCGAGGGTCGCGGCCACGGCTGCGGCGAGCGCGAGGGGCATTCGTTTCATGGTTCCTTCTCTCGGGTGCAAGGGTGGTGAAGAAGGCTCGGAGTGCCGCTGACCGGAGGCCGGATCCGGCGTCACCTCGATGTGTCGCGCTGGTTAGTCTACATGCGTGGAAAAAGAGCGCAAGAGCCTTTCGCTTCCCTGGCGGCCCCGCTCATGCCCCGGCGTGCACCGGGCTTGTCCGAGCGTGCAGGCATGGTGGAGCGCCGGTCGCCGGCGAGACGCGCAGGCAGCGTGCTCAGGCAGCGCGTTCAGGCGGCGATGTCGAAGCGCGCCCTGCCACCCAGGCGCGGAGCCCGCGCAGGGTCGACCGTGGCCGGTGGGAGAAACCACACCCTGCCGCGGCTCCCACCGCCATCGATACGGATATCCCACCCGTTGTCATGGATCCGATGGTGGCAGGTCTCGCACAGCAGCACGCCGTTCGAGAGATCGGTCGGACCATGGTCTCGACTCCACCATCGGATGTGATGCGCCTTCGTCATCTCGGGCGGCAGCGCGCACATGGCGCATCCACCATCCCGCTCGACCAACGCCAACCGTTGCGAGCGCGTGAACAGGCGCTTCTCCCGACCCCAATCGAGCACTTCGCTCGCCGCACCGAGCACGCAGGGGATCACTCCCCCGCCTGCGGCCATCCGTCGCGCCGCGCCGACGCTGACCGGCTGCTCGATTCCGTCGATCTCAGCGGAACCGGCGCCGGCTTCCAGGTCGTCGAGGCTCATCCGCACCACGACGGTCGCACCCGCCAACGGCACCCGGGCGTCACACTCGAGAACGTGGCCCGCGAACACGGACAGAGCGTCGGCCTGGATCATTGGAACGGTGCGACGATCGGCGTCCGGCGCGTCCGGCGCGGCCGCGTTCTTTCGCGCGGCGAACGCGGCGGTCACGTAGCCGCGGATGGCCGTCACGACAGGAGCAGCGGTCTCGGCGTCGAGGACGGCGTTCAGATGCACCATCCCGTCGCGCTCATGAATGGTCAAAGCTCGGCGGGAACGCTGCTCCTCCAGGCGCGGCTCCACCCCATCCGGGTCCAGCCACGCCTCCGCCCTCACGACCAGCTTGCGCACGTCGTCGAGAGCGAGCCCGACCGCCTTCTCCACCAGCAGAGACTCCGCCTCGGCGACCCGCACCGGACCCACCGAGACGCGACACCGATCCAGCAGGGCGATGATCGCGGCAGCCACCTGAGCACTCAGGGCGCCGGACCCGAGCGCCTCACGCACTCTCGGATACTTCGCTGGCAGAGGCGCCCCGAGGAGATCCTCGCGCGGCGCGACCGCTTCTCCGACCTTCACCAGCCGGGTCGCATCGCCACGCGAGACGCCGACGGTCGCCGCGATCAACGTCGCCGGATTCCGGTAGCCCTGCTGCTTCGCGAGACCCTCCGCACCCAACTCGGGACGAGACTCGCGCGAGATGCATGCCGCGACCTCGATGTGCACCGCATCCAGCCGCCGCTGCAGCACTCCGATGGATGCGCTCACGGCGATCAGCTGCTCTCGCGACAGCTCACCGGATCCATCGGCGTCGGCCCACGCCGCATCGAGGCGGGACATCGCCTCGTGCAACTCGACCAGCTTCGACATGATTCGATTTTACCGAATCACCTCTCGAGATTCGAACTCATCTTCGAATAAATGCCGGCATTCTGCCGCTGACCCTCCGCCCGACACCACGCTCACATGGTTCACTGGGTCCGACCGCAACAGCCGACAGGAAGAGGAAGACATGGGTACGTGGGGACCGGGAAACTTCGACGACGACACGGTCGCCGACGCACTGAGCGAGATCACCGACGAGCTCATCGCGAAGATCTCCGAGGTGTTCGCCGATGAGGACGACGACACCGAGCTGCAGCCGGACGAATGGGGCGGAGCCATGGCTCCCGCGTGGTTGGAGATCCTCACCGACATCGGGTCCGCGGGGCGAGTGGGTGCCACATTCCCGTCGAGCAGCACGCTCGAGGGCTGGCGAGACCGGTACATCCGGGTCTGGGACGACTACATCGACGAGCTCGAACCGGACGAGGACTACCGCACCGACCGACGCCAGGTCATCGTCTCGACGTTCGAGCGTGCCGTAGCCCTCGCGCACGAGCGCGAGGCGTAGCCGACTTCACCACACCCCGTCGGCGCGTACGTCACGGTCGACCCAGCACCCGGCGAGCGCCGCACGCACCTCGGGACCATGCGCGAGCGCCAACGCGAGTGCCACATGGTTCTGCTCCAGCTGCGCGAGCTGGGAGGCACCGAACAGCACGTTCGCGGTCGCGGGGTTCGAGAGGCAGAAGGCGATGCCCAGTGCCGCCGGTGTGACACCGAATCCGGCGGCCACCCGCGCGACCTCGGGGTAGATCGCGGCGATCTGCTCGCGGATCCCTCCGACATCCGCGCCGATCTTCCGCTCGGGCAGCCGCCCGGTGGCGAGGATCCCACCCTCGAAGACGTCGGACGCCTGCAGGGTGAGCTCGCCCGCATCGAACAACGCCCCGTACGCCTCCCCCTCGGCCATCGATCGGCGCGCGATGCCGTATTTCAGCTGTGCGAACGCCGGTGCGACAACCCCCTGCGTCTCCGCCTCGTCGAGAGCCTGCCTGGTGTGGGCTATCTGCCAGTTGTTGATGCCCCAGCTGTCGATGAGGCCTTCCGAGATCAGCGCATTCACCTCGGCGACGAGGCGCGGCATGTCGGGCGCCTCCCCGTAGTCGCCGACCACCACCGTGTCGAAGCGTTCGAGGCCGGCCCGCCCGAGCGACTCGACGAGCTGTGGACGAAATCCCTGGTTCGGCCAGTCCCACAGCCACAGTTTGCCGCACAGGGTTATCCCGTCGCGATCGACGCCGCTCGCCCGCAGCGCCTCGCCGAAGAGGATGTCGGTCCTCGAGTTCTCGGCGTGCGGACCCATGTTGTAGTACGCGATGTCGAAGAATCCGGCATCGAGCTCCGTGGCTCTCCGGATCAGCGCGACCGCCTCATCCTTCGACATCCGGTCCCAGGTGTTCCACGACCCCAATGCCAGCGGAGGCACCGGCACCCCTCCGTGCTGCAGTGCCGTGCGGGGATATGTCGATTCGGGCATGAAGGCTCCTTCGTCTTCTCTGACACGGGGTTGTGTTTTTCTATGTTTGTAGAATATAACGGAGTCACCCCGTCGCAGCACCCGTCAGTGAGGACGAACATGACCGCATCCCCCCGCCGCATCCTCGTCACCGGTGGAGCCTCGGGCCTCGGCAGAGGCATCGCCGCCGCGTTCGCACGGGCCGGGGACGAGGTGTTCATCGGCGACGTGAACGCGGAAGCCGTGCAGAGCGTCGCGAATGAGCTCGGCGCCACGGCCGTGCACCTCGACATCTCCGACGAAGCCTCCGTGCAGTCGGCGGCCGATCGACTCTCCGCCGCGGGCGGACTCGACGTGCTGGTGAACAACGCCGGCGTCGTCGCGGGCGGCGGCACCCTGCAGGAGGTGCCCGTCGAGGCCGTCGACGCCGCCCTGCGCGTCAACGTCCGCGGCACCTTCCTCATGCTCCGCACGTTCGGGGCCCTGCTGGCGGCGACCGGCGGCGGCTCGATCGTCAACATCTCCTCGATCGGCGCCCGCCAGCCCACCCCGGGTCTGGGCCACTACGAAGCCACCAAGGCGGCGGTCGATGCCCTCACCCGCACGGCCGCCATCGAACTCGCCGGATCGGGGATCCGCGTCAACGCCGTCGCCCCCGGTCCCGTGCTCACTCCCCTGACCGCCGACTTCGCGTCGAACCCCGATGCCCGTGCGGCCTGGGAGTCGCGCATCCCGCTCGGCTCGATCGCCGAAGTCGACCAGGTCACCCCGCTCGTGCTGTTCCTCGCGAGCGACGCCGCCAGCCACATCACCGGGGTCTGCGTCGCCGTCGACGGCGGACAGCTCCTGGTCTGACCGTTCCCCGGAGACGACACCATGACCCGCACCGCAGAACTGCCCACCACGACCCGCGCCGCCGTCCTCACCGCCCACGGCGAGCCCCTGACCCTGCAGGAGCTGCCGCTCCCCGCCGAGATCGAACCCGGTGCCGCCCTGGTGCGCATCACCTGCACGACCCTGTGCGGCACCGATATCGAGATCTGGGAGGGGAAGATGACCTTCCCCGGCATGCTCCCCATGGTGCTCGGCCACGAGATGGTCGGCGAGATCGTCGCCACCGGCCCCGACACCCGTGATGCCCTCGGCCGCGCCCTCTCCCCCGGCGACCGCATCGGCTGGTCGGAATCGACCTGTGGCGAATGCCACGGCTGCGTCGTGCTGCGCGAACCGGTGGCGTGCGCCCGCCGCGGCTACGGCTTCCTCCAGCGCGCGGACGTGCATCCCTTCGCCACCGCGGGTCTCTCCGCCTACGCCTACGTCACTCCGGGCGCCGCGAAAATGCTGCTCCCCTCCGCCGTCAAGGACACGTGGGCGTCGATGGCGGGATGCGCCGCCAAGACCGTGCTCCGCGCGTTCGAGCGTGCCGGACGCATCCGCCCGGGATCGAGCGTCGTGATCCAGGGCTCCGGGGCCCTGGGCATCTTCGCCACCGCCGTCGCGAAGATCGCCGGCGCCGGCCAGGTGATCACCGTCGGAGCACCGTCCGCGCGCCTGGAGCTGGCCGGGCGCTTCGGCGCAGACGCCGTCGTCGACTTCCGCGACGGTCCCGTGGTCGACCAGGTCCTGGAGCTGACGAACGGACGCGGCGCCGACCACGTCTTCGACTTCGCCGGGGCCCCAGGGGTGGGACCGGACGCCGTCGGGATGGCCGCCCAGCGCGGCACGATCGCGATCGTCGGTTCGACCGGACCGGCAGGAGACGGATTCGCCCTCAGCACGATCATGGGCAAGGAGCTCACTGTCGTGGGATCCCTCAACGGCGACATCTCCGACTACGCCAGGGCCGTCGACTTCTTCGCGGCGTTCGCCGACCGCTTCCCGTGGGATGACCTCTTCAGCGCCCCCGTCGGCCTCGCGGAGGCCTCGGCGAAGATCGCCCGCATGCACCATCTCGATGAGGTCAAGGCCGTCATCGACCCGAGTCTGTTAGGACGACCATGACCACTCCCCTTCCGCGCCGTGAGATCGGGCGCAGCGGCCTGCACTCCTCGCTGTTCTCGCTCGGCTCCTGGCACACCTATGACCGGATGGACTTCGCCGACGCGGTGGCCATGCTCCGCGAGGCCGTGGATCGCGGAGTGAACCTCTTCGATGTCGGGTTCTACTCCGCACCGGGTGCCCCACCGGTGTTCACCGACGTGATCTTCTCGGCCATGGTGCGCGCGGCGGGCCTCGACCGCGAGGAGTGGCTGCTGTCGTCGAAGCTCTGGCTCGAGACGTTCGACACCGAGGGCTTCCGCCCCCAACTCGACAACGCCCTGATGCGCGTGGGCGTCGAGCACGCCGACCTCGTGATCCTGGGAGACCTGCGCCGCGACGACCTGGATCTGCGCGATCTCGTGCTCGATCTGGCACGCCTGACCGATGCCGGTCTCATCCGCGCCTGGGGAGTGAACAACTGGTCGGCGTCGAGCATCCAGGCCCTGATCGACATCGCGACGGACGAAGACGTGCCCGGCCCGCAGATCGCGCAGCTGAAGTACAGCGTCTCGCGACGTGCCATCCCGGACGGAGCGCCCTTCACCGGCCTGTGGGAGCAGGGACTGACATTGCAGGCCTCGGACTGCCTCGAAGGCGGCATCCTGGCGGGCAAGGTGAACGGCGACCGCCAGATCGGTCGCGACCCCGGCGACATCCGCGGGCGTATCCTCGCCGATGTCCCGGCGTTCGCGGCACTCGCCGATTCGCTCGACGCGTCTCCGGCACAGCTCGGCATCGCTTTCACCCTCACGCACCCGGCTCTCACGACGACGCTGTTCGGGGCGTCGAGCGTCGCTCAGCTGCGCGCGAACCTCGTGGCCGTCGATCTGGTCGATCGTGTCGGCGCCGCAGAACTGCGCCGCCTGGTCGCACCGTTCTGGGCGGACCGCGGCATCCTCGACCCCGAAGGCCCCTGAACCGCCCCCGCCACCACTCGCACAAGGAGTTCCATGACCGCCACCGCCGCCGGACGTCCCACCGTCACCCCCGTGCCCTTCGACCCCGAGGTGCAGGCCGTGCTGGATGAGATCGCGAAGGATCCTCAGCCGCCCCTGACTCGCGACGCGCTGCCGCGCGCGGGCGCCGACCGAATGTTCCCCGACAACGACACCGTCATCGCCGGCCGTGACATCGAGTGGGAGGACCGCATGATCCCCGGCCCCTCCGGTGCTCCCGACATCGAGATCACGATCTTCCGACCGGCCGGAACCCGCGCCGAGGTGCTTCCCGGCTTCGTCAACATCCACGGCGGCGGGATGATCGTCGGTCACCGCTCGTGGGAGACCGGGCGCGTGGTCGACATCGTCGCGCAGCACCGCGTGGTGGCGGTGAACGTCGAGTACCGTCTCGCCCCCGAACACCCCTACCCCGCCGGGGTGGAGGACTGCTACGCCGCCTTCGCCTGGGTGCATGCGCATGCGAACGATCTCGGCATCGATCCTGCGGGCATCGTCGTCGGCGGCGGGAGCGCTGGGGGCGGACTCACCGCCGCCGTCGCCCTGATGGCACGCGACCGACGGGGCCCGGTGATGGCGGGACAGCTGCTGCTGTGCCCGATGATCGACAACACCAACACCACGGTGTCGAGCCGGCAGTACGACGGCATCGGCACGTGGCAGCGGGAGCTGAACCTGCTCGCCTGGTCGTGCGTGCTCGGCGACGATCTCGCCTTCAGCCCCGAGGCACCCGCGCATGCCGCCCCCTCCCGCGCGGCCGACCTCTCGGGCCTGCCGCCCGCCTTCATCGAGGTCGGAGAGGCCGAGGCCTTCCGCGACGAGGACACCGAATACGCCCTGCGCATCTGGGCCACCGGCGGACAGGCCGAGCTGCACGTGTGGGGCGGCGGCGCGCACGGCTTCGACATGTACATGCCCGATGCCGAGATCTCCCGCGCCGCCCTCGCCGCGCGCGCCTCCTGGCTGCGACGGATCTGGCGGGCCGCCCGATGACCGCCCACCCACCGGTCCCCTACGATCCCGAGCTCGTCGCCGGTCTCGCGGCCTTCGTCGACATGGTCGAGATCATCCCGCTGCGCGCCGACACCATCCACGCCAATCGCGATCACTTCGCGACCATCATCCCGCCCATGTCGGCGCAGGCCGACGGGCGCGCGATCACGTGGGAGGACCGGACCGTCTCCGGCCCCGCCGGAGCCCCGGACATCGAGATCACGATCGTGCGGCCCACCAAGCCGGCGAACGGACCGGCCCCTGCCGTGCTGTCGATCCACGGCGGCGGGATGGTGCTGGGCACCCGGTTCTTCGGCACCTCCGAGCTCATCGACCTGGCCGAGCGATACGGGGTGATCGGCGTCGCGGTCGAGTACCGCCTCGCCCCCGAGCACCCGGGGCCGGCACAGGCCGAGGACTGCTATGCGGCGCTGGAGTGGATGGCGGCGCACGCGGAGGACCTGGGCATCGACCCCGACCGCATCATCGCGTCCGGCATGAGCGCGGGCGGTGGTCTCTCCGCCGCCGTCGCGCTGCTCGCTCGAGACCGAGGGGGTCCGCGCCTGGCCGGACAGCTGCTGGGATGCCCCATGCTCGACGACCGCAACGACACCGTCTCGAGTCGTCAGTACGACGGGTTCGGAGCCTGGGATCGCCACAACAACCACACCGCGTGGGAGGCGATCGCCGGCGAGGACCGCGGCACCGATCGGGTATCGCCCTACACCGCCCCCGCGCGCGCCGTCGACCTGTCCGGCCTCGCTCCCGCGTTCATCGAGGTCGGGGCGGCCGAGACCTTCCGAGACGAAGCGGTCGACTACGCCACGCGCATCTGGGCCACCGGCGGACAGGCCGAGCTGCATGTGTGGGCGGGCGGCTACCACGGCTTCTCCGGCTTCTCCCCCGACGCCGAGGTCTCGCAGGCGGCCGACGCCGCGCGCGCGAGCTGGCTGCGGCGCACGCTGCACCTGGAAGGATGAGCACTCCCGTTCCCGGGGAGCCCTCGCGGCCGCGGATGGGCACGGTGCACGCGATGCTCGTGCTCGGCATGCTCGAGGCGTTCGGCCCTCTGTCGATGGACCTGTATCTGCCGCAGCTGCCGCAGCTCGCCGCCTCGCTCGGCACCACGGAGGCACTCGCTCAGGCCACGATGTCGGCGTGCATGATCGGGCTCGGGCTCGGTCAGCTCGTCGCCGGGCCCCTCAGCGACCGATGGGGCAGACGGCTCCCCCTGATGGTCGGCGTCGCCGTCTTCGCCGTCCTCTCCCTGGCGTGCGCGCTCGCCCCGAACATCGAGCTGCTGCTGCTCGCGCGCTTCCTGCAGGGACTCGCGGGATCTGCGGGCATCGTGATCTGCCTCGCGATCGCCCGGGACCAGTTCGAGGGCGTGGAGCTCTCACGGATGCTGTCGCTGCTGTTCCTGGTCTCGGGAACGGCGCCGATCATCGCGCCCGTCGTCGGAGGTCAGCTCGCGAGGATCATGGATTGGCGCGGGATCTTCGGCGTGCTCAGCGCCGTGGGCGTCGTGCTGCTGCTTGTCGTCGTCTTCGCCCTGCCGGAGACGCTGCCCGTCACAGCCCGGCACGGCGGCGGCCTGCGCACCCTCCGCATCCACACCGGAGCGGTCCTGCGCGATCGGCTCTTCGTCGCGGTGCTGTGCGCGGCGGCCGGGGGTGGAATCGCCTTCTTCACGTACTTGTCCATGTCGTCGTTCGTGCTGCAGGACGAGTTCGGCCTGAGTCCGCAGTCGTTCAGCCTCGCCTTCGCGGCGGGAGCTCTCGCGAGCATCGTCGGCAGTCAGCTCAGCCGTCTCGTCGTGAGCAGGTGGGGACCGCTGCGGGTGTACCTCGGGGGCATCTCGGCCACGCTGATCGCCGCGACGGCTTTCCTGGTGCTCGCGCTCGCCGACGTGGGCGTCGCGGGAGTCGTCGCCGCGCTGATCGGATTCATGCTGTGCTCAGGGCTCGGCGGGCCCAACGGGCAGACCCTCGCCCTCGCCCACCACGGCGCACGAGCGGGCACGGCTTCGGCTCTGCTCGGGATGTCGACGTTCCTGTTCGGTCCGGTGCTCGCGCCGGTCGCCGCAGGGATCGGTGGTACGAACGCCGTCACGATGGCGGTGACGATGACCGCAGCGGCGGCGGTCGCCGCGGTCGCCGCCTGGCTGTTCGTGCGCCCAGCCGCCGCGGGGTGACGGCCCCTCCGTCAGAATCCCAGGCACATCACCGCGATACCGGCGGTCATCGCCCACGACTCGATGCGGAGCAGGCGCGCCGTGCGGCCGTGGTGCACCGGAGCGACGAACCACTCCGCGACGATGGTCCACAGCGCCACCGCGCCGACGCCCGCGAAGAGCAGCACCGAGAGCATGCCGGAGAGCCCGTGGCCGCCGTGTCCTGTCACCGTCGCTGGACCCACCGCGGCGACGGGTCCGGCGGCTCCGTGGAACGCGCACATCGCCATCACCAGGGAGACCAGAGCGCGGTGACAGCACGGGGCCGCCGATGCGGTGCCGCGAACGCCCATGGTCCCGACCATGCCGGATCCCAGCAGAACCACCCCCAGCGCCAGCTCGAGGACGGGGTGGCGCCCGGCGGTCGCGGCGAGTGCCAGCATCGCCGCCGCCATGACGAGCACGCTCTGCCGCCCCTGCCACGGCACGGCGCGCCAGGCAGCCACGCCGGCGACGGCCGAGACGATCGCGGCCGCGGCCATCAGCCACGGCACCGCAACGATGAGGTGATCCACGCCGGAAGTATATTGAGCGATCGCTCAATATAGCTATACCTGTGCGCGATGCGACAAGATGGGTGCGTGCCTCGCATCGTCGACCATGATGAGCGCCGCCGGCAGATCGCCGAGGCGCTGCTGGCCGTCGCCGCCCGCGACGGACACGAGAGCGTGTCTTCGCGTGCCGTGGCGAAGGAACTCGGCGTCGCCACGGGCTCGCTCTGGCACTACTTCGACGGCTTCGACGAGGTCATGCGTGCGGCTGCGGCCGAGGTGACCCGCCGCACCGAGGCGCGCATCGCCGAGGCGACAGCCGACCGCCGCGGGCTCGACCGACTGCACGCGCTCATGCGCGAAGTGCTCCCGGTCGATGAGCGCACCTGCACCGAAGCCCATGTCGTGGTCGGATTCTGGGGGCGCCTGGCCGCGCTCGCGCCGACACCGGACGCCGGCTCCCCCACGCTCGCCACCTGGCAGGACACGACGCGACTCGCTCTGCGCGAGGCGGTCGAGGACGGTGAGTTGCGCACGGACACCCCCACCGAGGCGATCGTGACACTGCTGCGCTCCATCACGTACGGACAGCAGATCGTCGAGGTCACGGAGCCGCAGACACCGGCCGCCCACCTCGCGGTGCTCGAGGTGGCGCTCGCTCCCTGGCGGGCCTGACGGAGTTCCCCGCCCGCGAATCTCCCGTTGCGGGCGTCGGGCGGTCCGTCGTATCATCATGCCAACCCGTTTATTGAGCAATCGCTCGAAAATAGTGAGGTCGATGATGTCCCACCACGCTCCGCAGCCCGTGTCGATCGAGAAGATCGCCGCCCCGCACCCCCACGATCCCCTCACGGGTGCAGAGATCGCGGCCGCCCGCGCCGTGCTCGACGCCGCGGGCCTGATGACCGAGACCACCCGGGTGCCGATGCTCCTCCCCGACGAACCCCGCAAGGAGGAGCTCGCGACTTGGACGCCCGGCTCCCCCATCGACCGCCGCGTCGACGTCACCCTGCTCGACATCGCCACCGGCGTCGCCACCGAAGCCATCGTCTCGATCACCCGGGGCGAGGTGCTGCACACGCAGCGGGTCCCCAACGACGCCCCGCCCTACGGGCAACCGCAGTACCTGTTCGAGGAGTACGAGCGCGCCGAGGCCATCGCCAAGGCGTCACCGCAGTGGCAGGCCGCGATGAAGCGCCGCGGCCTCGAAGAGCACATGGCGCTCGCCTTCTGCGGACCGCTCGCCCCCGGATACACGGGCCGTGCCGACGAGGTCGGACGACGCGTGATCCGCTCCCTGACCTTCCTCAAGTACGACGAGCAGGACTCTCCCTGGGCGCACCCGGTCGAGGGACTCATCGTGCACATCGACCTCACCGCGAACAGCGTGATCCGCGTCGAGGACCACGGCGATGTGCCCGTTCCCGCCGGCCACGGCAACTACTACCCCGAGGTGCAGGGCGAGGCGCGCACCACCCTGAAGCCGATCGAGATCACCCAGCCCGAGGGGCCGAGCTTCGCCGTCACGGGTTCGCTCGTGGAGTGGGAGGGCTGGTCGATGCGCGTGGACTTCAACGCACGCGAAGGCCTCGTGCTGCACGACGTCACCTTCCAGGGACGATCGGTGCTGAGCAGGGCGAGCGTGCCCGAGATGGTCGTCCCCTACGGCGACACCGCGCCCGGCCGCTTCTGGATCAGCTACTTCGACGCCGGTGAGTACCTGCTCGGGAAGAACGCGAACCACCTCGAGCTCGGCTGCGACTGCCTGGGCGTGATCCGCTACCTCGACGGTTACGTCGCCGACGACCACGGACACCCCGTGCGCATCCCGAACGTGATCTGCATGCACGAGGAGGACTACGGCATCCTCTGGAAGCACACCGATCTGGCCGGGCGCTCCGACGTGCGGCGTTCCCGCCGGTTCGTGGTCTCGTACTTCTCCACGATCGGCAACTACGACTACGGGTTCTACTGGAACTTCGGCCTGGACGGGTCTATCGAGGTGGTGGCCAAGGCCACGGGCATCGTCTTCGCCAGCGCCGGTGAGCCCGGGGTGCGCCAGCGCCATGCGACGGAGCTGGCCCCCGGCGTGTTCGCCCCCGTGCACCAGCACCTCTTCTGCGCACGGCTCGACGTCGCGATCGACGGCGAGGACAACCGGCTCGTCGAGATCGACGCCCAACGCGTGCCGATGGGCCCCGAGAACCCCTTCGGCAACGCCTTCACCTGGTCGGAGACGACTCTGCACACCGAGAACGAGGCGCAGCGCGAGGCCGATTCCTCGGTCGCGCGGGTGTGGGAGGTGCAGAGCGCGTCCCACACGAACCACGTCGGCCGACCCACCGCGTACCACCTGGTGCCGCAGCCCACGGCACTGCTCATGGCCGACCCGCAGTCCTCCGTCGCCGCGCGTGCCGCCTTCGCGACGAAGCACCTCTGGGCGACGCGCTTCGAGGCGGGGCAGATCTGGCCGGCCGGTCGGTATCCGAACGCGCACCAGGGCGGAGCAGGGCTGCCCGAGTACGCCGCCGCCGACCGCGACATCGACGGCCAGGACATCGTGCTGTGGCACACGTTCGGCCTGACGCACTTCCCGCGACCGGAGGACTGGCCCATCATGCCGGTCGACTACGCCGGATTCTGGTTCAAGCCAGCCGGCTTCCTCGACCAGAACCCGGCCATGGATGTGCCAGAGGCGTCGCAGGCGCACCGCGGCGCGACAGCGAGCGCATGCTGCGGCGGAGACACCTGCACCTGCGCGCACTGAGTCGGATGCCCGCCCGGGGCAGGCGCACAGGGACATCCCCCGGTCTCGCCGCCTCTGCGCGTCGAGCTCTACGCGTCGAGCTCTGCGCGTCGAGTCCGCGCCTGCCCCGCGGCTCAGTACCTCGCCGAGAACGCGCCGTCCGACTGCAGCAGCTGCCCCGAGATCCAGCGCCCTTCCTCCGACACGAGGAACTCCACCACGGCCGCGATGTCGCCGGGGCGCCCGAGACGCCCGAGCGGTGTCATCTCCGCCAGCCCGCGGCGCGTCTCGTCGTCCATCCAGCCGGTGTCGATGGGCCCGGGGTTGAGCACGTTCGCCGAGATGCCGCGCGGGCCGAGCTCGCGGGCCGCCGAGATCACGAGCCGGTCGAGAGCACCCTTGGAGGCCCCGTAGGGGAGGTTGCCGGTCACGTGGTCGCTGGTGAGCGCCACGATCGCACCTCCGCCGTCGCCCACCTGCCGCGCGAAGGCCGCGATCAGCAGCAGACTCGCCCTCGCGTTCACGGCGACGTGCCGGTCGAAGCTCTCGGCCGTCGTGTCGAGGATGCCGGATTGCACATCGTGCGCATGACTCAGGATGAGCGCCGAGACCGGGCCGTGGGCTGCGGTCACCTCAGCCATCAGCGCCTCGGGCCCCGCGGGCGTGGCGAGGTCGGCGAGGTGATCGGCGTCGTGCAGGTCGCTGGTGACGACGGTCCAACCGGCGGCGCGCAGCCGAGGAACGATACCGGCGGCGATGCTGTCGGCACGCGCGGCGCCGGTGATCAGAGCGAGGGGCATCCGCACACCGTATCGGACTCCCCGGGCGCTCGCATCACCCTCAGGCGAGCGCGGCGATCGCGTCGCGGAGGATGCCGTCGGCCTCGTGGAGAGCTGCGGCCGCGTCCTGCGGCGTCGCGTCGGCAGCGAGCATCAGCAGCGCGAGCTTGACCGAACCGTCCGCCGCCTGCAGCGCCGCCGCAGCCTGGTCGATGTCGACGCCGGCGAGCTGCGACACCGTGCGGATCGAGCGGGCATGCAGCTTCTCGTTCGTGGCCAGCAGATCGACCATGACGCCGCGGTAGGTCTTGCCGAGGTTGATCATCGACAGCGTCGTCAGCATGTTGACGACGAGCTTCTGCGCCGTCCCCGACTTGAGGCGCGTGGAGCCGGAGATGAACTCGGGGCCGGTGACGACCTCGATCGCGACCTCCGCGGCCGCGCCGATGTCGGAACCGGCGTTCGAGGCGATCGCCGCGGTGAACGCACCGACACTGCGGGCGTAGGTCAGCCCTCCCACGACGTAGGGCGTGCGGCCGGAGGCGGAGATGCCCACCACCGTGTCGTTCTCCGAGAGACCGAGCTCGCGCAGCGAGGCTTCCGCGGCCGCGTCATCGTCTTCGGCATTCTCCACGGCGGAGCGGATCGCCGTCTCGCCCCCCGCGATCAGCCCGACCACCATCGACGGGTCGGTGCCGAAGGTCGGCGGGCACTCGCTCGCATCCAGAACGCCGATGCGCCCGGCCGTGCCCGCGCCGATGTAGATGAGGCGTCCGCCGCGGCGGAACCGCTCCGTGATGCCGTCGACCACGATGGCGATCTCCTCCGCCCGCTCGGCGACGGCCTCCGGCACCCGCCGATCCTCCGCGTTCATGCGTCGCACGAGCTCGGCGGTGCCCAGCAGGTCGAGGTCGCCGCGATCGGTCGTCGAGGCCTCGGTGTCGAGGCGCTCGAGCACGGAGAGGAGGGTGGCCAGGCGGGAATCGTCATTCGGCACGGTGGACGAACCTTTCGTGGGGGAGGTCGGTGCGGCGCGCGAGCAGCAGCGCGCCGTCGAGTGCATCGCCGCTCGCGGGCACGAGCGTGCGTCCGGCGGTCTGCAGGGAAGAGGTCAATGACGCGCGGAACCACGCGTGGTCGGTGAGGCCGCCGTGGATCACCACGTCGGTGGTGCGGGTGGATGCGGCGACAGCCGTCGCGGTGAGGAGTCGAATCGCCTCGGCCACGATCTCGCCGGCGACCGCATCGCCGTCGGCAGCGGCATCCAGCACGAGAGGTGCGAGCGTCGCGAGGCGTCGAGGGAGGGGTTCGCGCTGGGCGAGCCAGGCCTGGATGTCGGATGGCGCACCCACCGGCTGCACGATCGCCGCGGTGAGGGCGGTGCGGGCGCCCAGGGCGTCGTCCGCACGCAGCACGGCACGCAGGGCCTCGCGCCCGAGCCACGAGCCGCTGCCGAAGTCGCCGAGTTCCGGACCCCAGCCGTCGACGAGTCGCGCGCCCTCGGCGTCGACGCCGAGGGCCGCCGCTCCGGTTCCCGCGATGAGGAGCACTCCCCCGGCACCGGCGAGTGCACCGGCGTGAGCGGTGACCACATCGGAGGCGACGGCCACCGCGGCTCCGCTCGCTGCGGCGAGCCGGGACGACAGTTCCTGCGCCGCATGCGGCGCCAGCCAGGCGCCCGCGGCGCCCACCCCGATCAGGTCGAGGCGGTCACCCTCCAGAAGCGGGAGGATCGCCTCGAGTGCACTCTCCACCCCGCCCGCTGCGGCGAGCCCGGGAGCTCCGACGCCTGCGCGCGCGACCCGCTCGCCGTCGCCGTCGATCACGACGCGGCACCGGGACTTGCCGAGATCGACGGATGCGGTCGTCTTCGCGCTCATCGACTCTCCCGGGGATCGGTGGAAACAGGTGATGAAAAGAGACTACATGCGAAGTAGACTCTGCAAAAAGAATTTACACCGAGCAGACGGAGAACCGATGAGCATCCAGTCGACGATCGAAGCCGCCGCTTCCACGCTGACGCCGTCGCTGGCCCGTATCGCGCTGGTCGTCCGCGAGAACCCCTCCGTCGTGATCGACAACACGATCAACGAGCTGGCCGCGGAATGCGACACCTCGGTCGCTTCGGTCGTGCGCTTCTGCCGGGCGATCGGCTTCAGCGGCTACGCCCCGCTGCGCATGGCCCTGGCCGCCGAGCTCGGCAAGGAAGCCGCCCAGTTCTCCGCACGCGGCGCCTATGGGTCGGAGATCTCCGATGCCGACACCCTGCAGGAGGCGGTGTCGAAGGTGGCGGCGCTCGAACTGCTGGCGATCGAGGAGACCGTCGCCCGACTCGACTTCACCGTGCTCGAAGCGGCAGTGGATGCGATCGACGGGGCCGAGCGCATCATCCTCTACGGGCTCGGTGCCAGCCGGTTCGTCGCGGAGGATCTCGCCCACAAGCTCCTCCGCGTCGGACGGAACGCGCATATTCCCGCCGACCCGCACGAGGCCGTCGCCGTCTCCGTGCTGCCGACCGCATCGACCGTCGCGATCGGCTTCTCCCACTCCGGTTCGACGCTCGAAACCGTGCGGTTCCTGGAGACGGCGCGTACCAGCGGCGCCACCACGATCGCCGTCACGTCGGCGAAGGACTCCCCTCTCACCCGCGCGGCCGATCACCCGCTCTTCACTGAGGTGCGCGAGTCGACCTTCCGCGCAGGCGCCATGGTGAGCCGCATCGCGCAGCTCACGCTCGTCGACTGCCTGTTCCTCGGTGTCGCCAAACGCCGGTACGCCGAGACCGTCGATGCCCTGCAGCGCACGGGTCAGGCGACGCGCGCACTCCGCGGCTGACGAACACGGCGACGGACACGGCCCGCACACGAGAGAGCCACCCTGACCCGAAGGTCAGGGTGGCTCTCGGTCACAGCGAGGTGCTGTGGGGTGTTCCTCGAAGGAGCATCCGGATTACTGGTACGACTTCACGATCTCGAGGAGGCTCGGGACGTTGGCGTATGCCTCGGCCGCGTTCTCCTTGGTGACGATGATCGGGTCGAGCAGGTAGGCCGGGACGACCTTCACGCCGTTGTCGTACTGCTCGGTGTCGTTGACGTCGACCTCCTCGCCCTTCTGGAGCTGGCCGACCATCTTGATCGACTGCTCGACGAGGAGCGTGGTGTCCTTGTTGATCGTGGAGTACTGGATGCCCTCCATGATCGACTTGACGGACTCGACCTCGGAGTCCTGACCCGTGACGACCGGGACCGGCTTGCCTGCTCCCTGCACCGAGGTGATGATGGCGCGGGCGAGCGTGTCGTTCGGCGAGAGGACGCCGTCGAGCGTCTCGGAACCGTAGGTCGACGTGAGGATCGAGTCCATGCGGCGCTGAGCGTTCTCGGCCTTCCAGCCCTCGGTCGCCGTCTGGGAGATCTCGGTCTGACCGGAAACGACCTTGAGCGTGCCGTCATCGATCTTCGGCTGGAGCACGTCCATCGCGCCGTTGAAGAACACGGGAGCGTTGGCGTCGTCCGGCGAACCCGAGAACAGCTCGATGTTGTACGGCGCCTCGTGGCCCGCGCGCTCGGCGAGACCGTCGAGCAGCGCCTGGCCCTGCAGCTGGCCGACCTTGAAGTTGTCGAAGGCGACGTAGTAGTCCACGGCCTCGGTGTTCTCGATCAGACGGTCGTACGCGATGACGGTGACGCCGGCGTCGCGGGCTGCCTCGACCTGCGTCGACAGCTGCTTGCCGTCCTTCGCACCGATGATGATGACCTTGGCGCCACCGGTGACCATCGCCTGGATCTGGTTCTGCTGCTCGGCGACCGTGTTGCTGGCCGGTGCGTACTGCACGTCGGGCTTGAATCCGGCCTTCTTCAGGCCGTCGGTGAACAGCTGACCGGCGAGAACCCAGTTCTCGGAGGTCTTGTCAGGAAGGGCGACACCGATAGTGGCATCAGCGGCGAAGCCCTTGGCCTCGTCCCCCGACCCGGAGCCGGTGTCACCGCCGCGCTCCGAGGAGCAGCCGGTGAGGGCGAAGGCGCCCGCGACGACAAGCGCTGTCGCCGACAGAAGAATCTTCTTCATGTGATCTCTTTCTCTGGTGTGTGAAGGTCAAGGCGCGTGTGCGGTGCGCGACTCGACCCTTACTTTCCGCGCGTCTCGTCGACGGCGGGGGCTTCGTACTTCTGGCTGGTGGGGTAGTTCGCCTTCGGGTCGAAGGTCTCGAGGGCGGGGTCTTCCTTGCGACCGAACCGGCGCGTCAGGAACCCGATGATCGAGGGGCGGCCCTGCTGCTTGTTCCAGACGTCGACACCGACCGCGAACAGGAGCACCAGGCCCTTGATCATCGACACCACGTCGGCACCGGCGCCGAGCAGCGCGAGTCCGTTGTTGAGGAACGCCATCACGAGACCACCGATGATCGACCCGATCACGGTCCCGATGCCGCCCGAGACGGCGGCACCACCGATGAAGACCGAGGCGATGGCGTCGAGCTCCCAGCCGTTGCCGTCCTGCGGACCGGAGGCCGTGGCACGGGCCACGTAGATCATCCCGGCGAGCGAGGCGAGAACCGACATGTTCATCATGACGAAGAAGTCGACCCAGCGGTCCTTCACGCCCGACAGACGCGCTGCCTGGCGGTTGCCACCGACGGCGTAGATGTGGCGGCCGAAAACGGTGTTGTTCGTGATGAACGAGTAGAGGATGACGAGGGCGAGCAGGATGACGCCCGAGATCGGGAAGCTGGTGCCTTCACGCCCTGTCGCGAACAGCCACCCGGCGATGAGGATCACGGCCGAGATCAGCACGACCTTGGTGATGCTCACCCAGCGGGGCGCCATGTCCGAACCCATCTTGGCCTGCGCGCGGCGGGTGCGGATCTCCGCGATGACGATCCAGAGCACACCGATCAGGGCGAGGACCATGGTGAGCACGTTGAACTGCACGGGGATGAAAGACAGCTCGGGCAGGTAGCCGGCGCCGATGACCTTGAACCCCTGCGGGACGGGGATCGACTGCGAGTCGCCGACCCACTGGTTCGCGCCACGGAAGAACAGCATGCCCGCCAGCGTCACGATGAAGGCGGGCACCCCGACATACGCGACCCAGAATCCTTGCCAGGCGCCCACCAGCACGCCCACGCCGAGGCCGAGGAGGATGGCCAGCGGCCACGGCAGGTTCCAGTCCGCCATCGCCTTGGCGACGATGATGCCGGTGAACGCCGCGACCGACCCGACCGACAGGTCGATGTGGCCCATGATGATGACCATCACCATGCCGATCGCGAGGATCAGGATGTAGGAGTACTGGTTGACGACGTTGATCAGGTTGCCCGACGAGAGCGTGAGTCCCTGACCCTTGAAGATCCAGGTCAGCACCTGGAAGACGACCAGGATCACGACGAGGCTGCCGAGGATGCCGAACTGACGGAGGGTCGACTGGCCGCCTCCGAACATCTTGGTGATGTCCTTGAAATGGAAGCCGCGCTTCGTTGCGGTGGTGTCGGTGGTCATGCGGATGCTTTCTGGGTCGCGGAGGTCATGCTGCGCATGAGGTCCTCAGGTGTCGCCTGATCGGCCGGGATGCAGTCGGTGACCCGACCTTCGAAGACGGTGTAGATGCGGTCGGAGATGCCGAGGAGTTCGGGAAGCTCGCTGGAGATGACGATGACGCCCTTGCCCTGGGCTGCGAGCTGGTTGATGATCGCGTAGATCTCGTACTTGGCACCGACGTCGATGCCGCGTGTGGGCTCGTCGAGGATCAGCAGGTCGGGGTCGGTGAACATCCACTTCGCCAGCACGACCTTCTGCTGGTTGCCGCCGGAGAGCTTGCCGACACCCTCCTCCACAGAGGGCGTCTTGATGCGGAGCGCCTTGCGGTACTCCTCCGCGACGGCGAACTCGGCGCGGGCGTCGACGACACCGCGCTTGGCGATCTTGGAGAGCTTGGCGGCGACGACCGAACGCTTGATCGTGTCGAGCAGGTTGAGCCCGAGCACCTTGCGGTCCTCGCTCACGTACGCGAGCCCGTGCTTGATCGCCGACGCCACATCGTGCAGGGCGACCTCCTGGCCGTCCTTGATCAGGGTGCCGGAGAGGTAGGTGCCATAGGAGCGGCCGAAGATGCTCATCGCGAACTCGGTGCGCCCCGCCCCCATGAGACCGGCGATGCCGACCACCTCGCCGCGGCGCACGTTGATGTTCGAGCCCTTCACGACCATGCGCTCGGGAACGGTCGGATGCTGCACCCACCAGTCCTTGACCTCGAAGAACACCTCGCCGATCTCGGGGGTGCGATCCGGGTAGCGGCTCTCGAGCGAGCGGCCGACCATGCCGCGGATGATGCGGTCCTCGTTGATCTCCCCGCGCGAGATGTCGAGCGTCTCGACCGTGCGGCCGTCGCGGATGATCGTGATCTCGTCGGCGATCTGCTCGATCTCGTTGAGCTTGTGGCTGATCATGATCGACGCGATCCCCCTGGCCTTGAGGCCCAGGATCAGGTCGAGCAGGTGCTGCGAGTCGTTCTCGTTGAGTGCGGCGGTCGGCTCGTCGAGGATCAGGAGCTTGACGTCCTTGTTGAGCGCCTTCGCGATCTCGATCAGCTGCTGCTTGCCGACACCGAGGGTCTTGATCTGCACGTCGGGGTCTTCGCTCAGCCCGACGCGGGCGAGCAGTTCGATCGCCCGTTCCTTCTGGGCCTTCCAGTCGATGCGGCCACCGCGCTGGATCTCGTTGCCGAGGAAGATGTTCTCGGTGACCGAGAGCTCGGGGATCAGGGCGAGCTCCTGGTGGATGATCGCGATGCCAGCATGCTCGCTGGCGGCGATGTCCTTGAAGCGCTGCTCCTCGCCGTAGAGCAGGATCTCCCCGTCGTAGGTTCCGTAGGGGTACACCCCGGACAGGACCTTCATCAGGGTCGACTTCCCGGCGCCGTTCTCGCCGCAGATCGCGTGGATCTCGCCGGCGCGGACGGTGATCGAGACGTCGGCGAGTGCCTTGACCCCCGGGAACTCCTTGGTGATGCTGCGCATCTCCAGGATGGGGCCTGACACGGTAGGCAACGTTGCTGTGGTGCTCACGGATCTTTCCTCGCGACGTGCGGTCACCTTCGATGTGACCGTTCACATTGGATTACATAGTCCACTCACGACGAACCGCTGTCAAGTCCGCGCGCCGATTTCGTGTCGCTACCGTGATGCATGCGGCCCGATCGGCTGGGAGCGGTCCCGCGACAGGTCAGCGTGCTGCGGCGGATTCGCGCGCACGCAGGATCGTCTGCAGCGGGCCGAACTCCGGCACCTGCTCTCCCCTGATCTGCGCGAGGAGGATGCGCACGGCTCGGCGCCCGAGCTCGGGGAAGTCCTGGTGCACCGTGCTCAGCGTCGGAGCCACGTGCGCGGCGACCGGGATGTCGTCGAACCCGATCACGCTCACGTCGTGCGGCACCCGCACCCCGGAATCGCGGAAGCCGTGCATCAGCCCGATCGCCATCAGATCGTTCGCGGCGAACACCGCCGTGAAGTCCCGACGGCGCGAGAGCTCCTTGCCCGCGAAGTAGCCGAAGTCGGCTGTCCAGTCGCCGCGGATCGGCGGGAACGTCGGCAGGTCGGCCTCGCGCAGTCCGTCGAGATACCCGCGCATGCGCGACTCCGCCTCGATCCAGTCCTGCGGGCCGGCCAGATGCAGGATGTCGCTGTGACCGAGCGATATCAGGTGGGCCGTCGCGGCCTTGGCGCCCGCCACCTGGTCGGCGGACAGGCTCACCCCGTCCGAGCCCGATGCCGTCTGCAGGGTCACGAACGGCATGTCCACCGACATGCCGCGAAGGACATGGAACACCCGCACCTGCGGTGCGAGCACCACGATGCCGTCGACCTGCTCGCGCGACAGCTGGCGCACCGCGTTGCCGATCGCCTCGGGCGTCGTGTCGGCGAGGTTCAGGGTCGAGACCGAGTACCCCTCCTCGCGCGCCGCATCCTCGATGCCGGCGATGGACGAGGTCGGACCGAACTCCCCGATCGTGGCGGACAGGATGCCCAGCATGTTCGACTTGCTGGTGACCAGAGCGCGGGCGGCCAGGTTCGGCCGGTAGTCGAGCACCGAGATCGCATCGAGGACCTTGGCCTTCGTCTCCGGACGGATGCTCGGATGATCGTTGAGCACTCGGGACACCGTCTGATGCGAGACACCGGCGAGCCTGGCGACGTCGCGGATGCTCGGCAACCGCGCACGCTCGGAGGCGGTGGACATCACTTGCCTCCTCGCGTGTGCACGGTCACATCGTCACTACATTATGTCTGGCGGCGCGCGCGTGTGCACCACTCGAACGCCGTTGCCGCGCGTGACGGGTTGTGCGCGAGCACCGGAAGCACCACCCGGTTTCGTCGAGCGGCACCGGAACGGCTCCCTCCAGCATGGCATCGTGGCGGCGTGGACACACTGCTGCGCGGCGGGCGCGTCATCGACCCGAAGACGGAAACCGACCGGATCACCGATCTGCTGATCGCCCAGGGGCGGGTGGCCGCGGTCGGCGACGGGCTCACGGCGCCGACCGATGCCGAGGTGGTGGACGTGACGGGCCTCATCGTCGGACCGGGTTTCGTCGACCTGCACAGCCACGTGCACTCGATCGCGGGGCACCGGCTGCAGGCGATGGACGGTGTCACCACCGCCCTCGATCTCGAGGCCGGACTCATGCCGATCGCCGAGGCCCTCGCCCGCGCCGCCGCGGACGGACGCCCGCTGAACTACGGCTTCTCGGCTTCCTGGTCGCAGGCGCGGGCGTACGCGCACCTCGACCGGGTGCCCGTCGCCGACTTCACCGCGTCAATGGATCTGCTCGGCACACCCGACTGGCAGCGGTCCTCCTCCCCCGCCGAACGCCGCCGATGGCTGAGCCTGCTGGAGGATGAGCTGGGTGCCGGCGCACTGGGGATCGGCGTGCTGATGGGTTACGCGCCGCGGTCCGACCCCGACGAGTACCTCGCCCTCTCCCGGCTGGCCGCCGCTGCCCACGCCCCGACCTTCACGCACGTGCGCGAACTGATCGAGGCCGATCCGCGCACACCGATCGACGGCTCTGAGGAGCTCGTCCGCGCCGCCGCGGAGACCGGGGCGGCGATGCATCACTGCCACGTGAACAGCACCTCGCTGCGACACATCGACCGGGTGCTGGGCCTGCTGGATCGCAGCCGCGCCGCAGGTTCCCGCGTGACGGTCGAGGCCTACCCCTACGGCGCCGGCAGCACGGCGATCGGCGCGTTCTTCCTCGCCCCGGAGAAACTCGCGGGGCTCGGCATCACTCCGAGTTCTCTGGTGCTCGTCGACACCGGCGAGCGCATCGCCGACGAAGCCCGGCTGCGCGAGGTGCGGGCGATCGACCCCGGCGCCACCTGCATCGTGACGTTCCTCGACGAGGCCGATCCCTTCGACCGCGCGCATCTGCACCGTGCGCTGGCCTATCCCGACTCGATCGTGGCGAGTGATGCGATGCCCATCTCCTGGGCGGCGAGCGGCGGGGGGACGGTGTACGAGCAGCACGAGTGGCCGCTTCCCGCGGGCGGGCACACGCATCCCCGCACCGCGGGCACGTTCGCGAAGTCGCTGCGGCTCATGGTTCTCGACAGCGGCACGTGGAGCTGGGTCGAAGCCTTCCGGCGCTGTTCGTTCCTCCCCGCTCGTGTGCTCGACGAGGTCTCGTCCGGCATGCGGGGCAAGGGCCATCTGACGATCGGGGCGGATGCCGACGTCGTGGTGATCGACCCGACGACGCTGACGGACAGAGCCACCTATGCCGATCCGACCCGCCCGTCGCGGGGTGTGCGCGAGCTCTTCGTGCACGGCACTCGTGTCGTGCACGCGGGAGAGATCGTGACCGATGCCCTGCCGGGGCGCGCCGTACGAGGGGATGCCTGATGGACGACGAGCTGCAGGAGTTCCTGGACGCCACGGCCGCGGAGCTCGGCGTGCCCGGCGCAGTGGTCGGCGTGATCGACCGCGACCGGGAAGTCATCGCCGCCACCGGTGTCGCCGCTGTCGACACCGGTGCCGCCGTGACCGCGCGCACGCTCTTCCAGATCGGCTCGACGACGAAGACGTTCACCGGAACCGTCGCGATGCATCTGGTCGAGAGCGGCGTGCTCGACCTCGACGGCCATGTGGTCGATGTGCTCCCCGACTTCCGGCTCCGAGACGAGGACGCCCTCGCAGAGCTGCGCATCCGCCACCTCCTCACGCACTCTGGCGGCTTCCTGGGCGACGCGGACGATCATCCGGGGTGGGACGACGACGCCCTCGCCCGCAGCGTCGCCGGCTTCTCCGAGCTCCCGCAGTTCTTCTCCCCCGGCACGATCGCCTCCTACAGCAACTCCGGCATCCGCCTGCTGGGTCGTGTGATCGAGGAGGCGACGGGCGAGACGTTCGAGCAGGCGGTGCAGCGCATCGTCCTCGACCCGCTGGGCATGTCCGAGACGTTCTTCTTCCCGTGGGACGTGATCGCACGCCCCCATGCCGTCGGACACGTGCCCGGTGAGGACGCAGCGATGGCCGCGTTCCCCCAGTGGCCGCTGACCCGCGACATCGCGCCCGAGGGCGGCATCGTGTCGTCCGTGCGCGACCAGCTCACCTACGCCCGTTTCCAGATGCGCGGCGAGGCGGAGGGCGCAGCACCCGTGGGCGAGGCGACCAGACTCCTGATGCAGCAGCCCCACCTCGCCGCGGGGCCGCCCATCGACGCCATCGGTCTGCCCTGGTTGCTCACGCGGCACGGATCGGCACGGGTCGTGATGCACGGCGGGAACATCTCCGACATGCAGCTGAGCGAGTTCGTCCTCGCCCCGGATGAGGATCTGGCCATCACCGTGCTGACGAACAGCGGCAGCGGCAAGGCACTCGGATCCGCGGTCGTCGACTGGTGCTTCGCGCGGCTGCGCGGCATCGAGAAGTCCGTGGAGGCTGCGCAGCTGCAGCCGGTCGAGAAGCTCGAAGGACTGCTCGGCACGTACGACGCCGGGCAGTGGCGCTACGACGTGACCCTTGACGGCGACGCCCTCGAGTTCGCGATGGTGCTGCGTGAGGACATCGCGGCCCTCGGCATCCCTCCTCGTCCGCCGCTGCGGCTGCGTGTGCGTGCCGACGGCGCCCTGATCACCGACACGGACCAGCCCGTCGGCCGTCTTCTCGACCCGGCGGAGGGCGGCCCCCAGCTCCTGCACGTGGGCATGCGCGCGGTGCGCCGCCGCTGAGCCGCCGATCCTTCGTCGGAGCGCACCAAGGTCCGCGCAAGTCTCGTCGCCGCGCACCAACGAGGCGAGGGAGCGCGCGAATAGTCTCGGCCCATCGCCGTCGCCCGCAGACGACGGCCCACTCGACGAAGAGGAGCGCACGTGTCCGACCTGAACGAAATCGGCAGCTGGGTGCGGGAGAACCTTCCCACGATGCTGGCCGACGCGCACATCCCTGCAGCATCCGTCGCGATCCTGGCCGGTGGCGAGATCTTCACCACCGCCGCCGGGATCCTCAATCGCAACACCGGCGTCGAAGCCGACGAGGACTCGGTCTTCCAGATCGGCTCGATCACGAAGACGTGGACCGCGACACTCGTCATGCAGCTCGTCGACGAGGGTCTGCTCGACCTCGACGTCCCGGTGCGCGACACCGTGCCCGCGTTCGCGATCGGCGACGACGCGGCGGCGAGCGCGATCACCACCCGCCAGCTCCTGAGCCATGTGAGCGGATTCGAGGGCGACCTGTTCAACGACACCGGGGTCGGCGACGACGCCGTGGAGAAGTACCTCGCCACGATCGCCGACGCCCCGCAGCTCTTCGCCCCCGGTGAGCGCTTCTCCTACAACAACGCGGCTTTCGTCGTGCTCGGCCGCATCATCGAGGTGCTGCGCGGAACGTCGTACGACCAGGCGCTGCGCGCCCACCTCGCCGCCCCGCTGGGACTGACGCACGTGGCCACCACGGCCGCCGAGGCGATCATGTTCCGTGCAGCTCTGGGACACATCCCCGCAGGCGGCAGCGATGAGCCGGTACCTGCACCGGTGTGGAGCCTCGTGCGCTCGAACGCCCCGGCCGGATCGATGCTCGCCATGACGGCACGCGACCTGGTGACCTATGCGCGCATGCACCTCGACGGCGGGGTCGCAGCCGACGGCACCAGAGTGCTCTCCGAGAAGAGCGTGCGGGCCATGCAGGAGCGCCAGGTCGACCTTCCCGAACTCGGACTGATGGGCGATGCGTGGGGTCTGGGCTGGGAGATCTTCGACTGGGACGGCGGCCCCGTCATCGGTCACGACGGCGGAACGATCGGGCAGAACGCGTTCCTGCGGATGGTGCCGGGCGCGGGTGTCGCGGTCGCTGTGCTCACGAACGGCGGACGCACGGTCGACGCGTATCACGCGATCACGTCGAAGGTGCTCGACGCTCTCGCCGGAGTCACGGTTCCGGCCCTCCCCTCTGTTCCGGAATCGCCGGTCGCGATCGACCTCGAACGGGTGATCGGCACGTACTCGTCGTCGGTCTCCGACTCGACCGTGCGTGTCGATGAAGACGGCCGCATCTGGCTCGAACGCACCATGAAGGGCATCTTCGCCGAGCTGGGCCCTGCTCCCGAACCCGTCGAGCTCGTCGGCTGGGCCGGGGACACGCTCCTCCCCCGCGAACCGCAGAACGGCATGCACATGCCGCACGCGTTCGTCGGCGACGACGGCAGCGGTCGCGCCCTGTACCTGCACACCGGACGTGCCGACCGCCGGATCGACGCATGACGAACGCGCCCGCCTCGATGACGGACACGCAGACCGTGCCCGAAGTCGCCGACATCTTCGCGGATGCGGGGGCCACGGGCTTCCTGCATGCGCGGGAAATCGGCGGGGCCGACGGCCCCGAGGTGACTTTCGGCGCCGACGAGCCGGTGGTGCTCGCCTCGGTGTTCAAGATCCTGGTGCTCACCGCCTTCGTCCGCGCGGTCGCCGCGGGCGAGCTCGATCCGACCGAGCGCACCACCGTGACGGCGCGCTATCGCATCGGCGGCGTGGGCACGGCCGGGTTCGCCGACGACGTCGAGGTCAGCTGGCGCGACCTGGCGCTGAACATGATGTCGATGAGCGACAACGCAGCCACCGACATCATCTACCACCGCCTCGGCGGCGAGGCCGTCAACCGGGTCATCACCGATCTGGGGCTGCGCAGCACTCGTCTCATCGGATGCTGCGAAGACCTGTTTGCCTCGGTGGTGTCAGACCTCGGCGGCGCCGCCGACAGCGACCTCGACGAGCTGTTCACCGGTGCGACCGCAGAGCAGATCCTCGCACTCGACGTCGTGCAGCCGCTGCGCACCTCGCACTCCACGCCGCGCGACGTCACCACCCTGCTGAACGCGCTGTGGACCGACACCGCGGCACCGGCCGAGGCCTGCCGTCAGGCGCGCGACATCATGGCCCTGCAGACCTGGCCGCATCGGCTGACCGCGGCGTTCCCCGGTGACGTGCGCATCGCGGCGAAGACCGGCACCCTCCCTACCTGGCGCAACGAGGCCGGTGTCGTCACGTATCCCGACGGCCGCCAGTACGCCGTGGCGGTGTTCACGCAGGCCGCCTCGCTCGTCGACCGGCAGCCTCTCGTCGATGCGTCGATCGGACGCGCCGCGTTCGCCGCCGTCGAGCAGCTGCGCGCTCGGACCGTCTGACCCGCACTCCCCGCACCACTGCACTCTCCCTGCACGACACACCTGCACCATCCCGAACACTGCTGGAGGCTTCTGATGCGTTCTCGTACCCCGCTGATCGCGCTGCTGGGCGCTGCGGCGCTCGCCCTGACATCCTGCGCCGGCGGCGCCCCGCCGAGCGGAGGTGACGGAGCCGACGGCGTCCTCGCCGACGGCAAGACCTTCACCTCGGTGATCTCGACCGACCCGGGCAGTCTCGACCCGTTCGTCACCGTGATGTCGGTCGCCCGCTCCATCGACCGCTTCCTCTACGCGCGGCTCGTGGAGGTACTGGAGGACGGCAGCATCGCCTCCGGCCTTGCCGACTCGTGGGAGGCCGACACGACCACCGCCACCTTCACGCTGCGCGACGGCCTCACCTGCGAGGACGGCACGCCGCTGACGGCCACCGACGTGGCGGCCAACATCACCCACATCGGCGACCCGGCCAACGGCTCACCCCTGATCGGTCTGCAGGTGCAGCCGGGCACCAGTGCCGTCGGCGACGACGCCGCCGGCACCGTCACCGTCACCAGCGGGCGGCCCGACTCGTTCCTGCTCGAGAACGTCGGCAGCATCTCGATCGTCTGCGGCACCGTGATCGACGACCCCGACGCGCTCGCGAAGGGCGAGGGCGCCACGGGCATGTTCTCCATGAGCGAGCTCGTGCCCAACAGCCAGTACACGCTGACCCGCCGCGACGACTTCACGTGGGGACCGGACGACTGGGACCCGAAGCAGAAGGGTCTCCCCGACTCCGTGGTCTTCCGCGTGGTCCCGAACGAGACGACCGCGACCAACCTGCTGCTCTCCGGCGAGGTCAACGCGGCCCTCGTGATCGGTCCGGACAACAAGCGGCTGAAGGATGCGGGCCTGTTCCACACCGAGATCCCGACCCCGGTGGGGCAGTTCATCTTCAACCAGGCGGAGGGACGCCCCACCGCCGACCAGGACGTGCGCGAAGCGCTGATCGCAGCGCTCGACCTCGACCAGATGCGCCAGGTGCTCGGCAGCGGAGCCGGCACCGTGCCGACGGGCCTGGTGACCGTGTCTCCGAACCCGTGCCGCGCGGATGTGCTCGCGGACTTCCTTCCCGAGTTCGACGCCGAGGCCGCGGCCGCCGCGCTCGACGATTCGGGCTGGAAGGCCGGCAGCGACGGCGTGCGCACCAAGGACGGCGAGAAGCTGACCCTGCGCATGATCTACTCTTCGCAGCTCGGCGACGCCGGAAACGCCTCGGCAGAGCTCGCCCAGGCGGCCTGGAAGGACCTGGGGGTCGACATCACCGTCGCCGCCGTGGACTCCCCGACCCTGAGCGAGACCCTGTTCTCCACCGGCGACTGGGACATCTCGGCCGCACCGCTCACGGTCTCGCTGCCGAGCATGCTCGTTCCGTTCTACTCCGGACCGAACCCGCCGGACGGCACCAACTTCGCCTCCATCGACAACCCCGAGTACACGGCGGCCGTCACCGCGGCATCAGCCAAGGCCGGCAGCGAGGGATGCGACGACTGGGGCGCCGCCGAGCAGGCCCTGTACGCGACGACCAGCGTCATGCCGTACGCGAACATCAACCGGTCGACCTTCGCGACCAAGGCCACCTTCACCGAGGGCGACGGCATCGACCCCACGTCGATCCGCATGTACGAGTAGACCGAAGACCGGAGACAGCCGATGGCCAGCACCACCGCCACGCAGGCGATACTGATCAGATCCGCACGGTCGGACAACCCCTGGGTGTCCTTCCTGGTCCGGCGCGGAGGGCAGTTCCTGCTCTCGGTGTGGGTGCTGGTCACGGCTGCCTTCCTCATGATCCACCTGGTACCGGGCGACCCGGTGCGCGCGGCCCTCGGGCTGAACGCCCCGGCAGAGCTCGTCGAGGCCCGGCGCGCAGCCCTCGGCCTCGACCAGCCGCTCATCGTGCAGTACTTCCGCTACATCGGCGGCCTGTTCACCGGCGACATGGGCAGCTCGATGATCACCAGTCAGCCGGTCTCCCAGATCATCGCCACGCGGCTCCCCGCCACACTGCAGCTCGCCCTGCTCGCGGTGCTGCTGGTGCTGCTGGTCTCGGTCCCCCTCGGGGTGACGATGGCCGTCGCCACCCGCGGCGGTCGACGACGTGGCCTCGAGCTGGCGTTCGCCACCGGATCCGTGATCCTCGCCGCGATCCCCGAGTTCCTCCTCGCCGTGGGCCTCGTCTACGTGTTCGCGGTGTCACTGGGATGGTTCCCGGTGGCAGGCAACACCGCCCCGTTCTCGCTCGTCCTGCCCGTGGTGGCGCTCGCGGTCGGACCGATCGCGGTGTTCTCGCGCATCATCAGGGTCGAGGTCCTCTCGGTGCTGGGCCAGGACTTCATCCGCACCGCACGCGCCAAGCGTCTCGCGCCGCATCGCATCTATTCGCGCCACGCGCTGCCGAACGCCATGACCGCGACCCTCACCCTCACCGGCCTGCTGCTGACGGGCATGGTCGCCGGCACGGTGCTGGTCGAGAACGTCTTCGCGTGGCCGGGCCTCGGCACCATGATCGTGCAGTCGATCCTCACCAAGGACTACTCGGTCGTGCAGGGCATCGTGCTCGTCTACGGCGTCGGCGTACTCGTCGTGAACCTCGTGATCGACGTGATCCTCGCGCTCCTCGATCCTCGATCCACCATCAGGGAGGCATGATGTCGGCACGCACGGCATGGTCAGGCATCGTCCGCTCACCGCTCGGGATCACCTCTCTCGGCCTGATGCTGCTCGTCACCCTCGGCGCGATCTTCGCCCCGATGATCTGGGGCGCTCAGGCGGAACAGGTGAACCCTGCCGCCATCACCCAGGGCCCGAGCGTCGAGCATCTGCTGGGCACCGACACCCTCGGACGCGACGTGCTCGCACGCGTCCTGGTCGCCACCCGGCTCTCCGTGGTGCTCGCCGTGGTCGCCGTGCTCATCGGCGTGGTCGCGGGAACCCTGCTCGGCACGGCGCCGTCGGTGCTCCCGCGGTGGGCCGGACGACCGATCGTCGGGTTCGTGAACATCGCGGTCGCGTTCCCCGGGCTCCTGCTCGCGCTGTTCTTCGCGGTGATCTTCGGCGTCGGCTCCACCGGCGCCGTGCTCGCGATCGGCTTCGCGATGGCCCCGCAGTTCGCCCGGCTCACGCAGACCCTGTCGGCGGCGATCGCCGGTCGCGACTTCATCTCGGCCGCGCAGGTGGCCGGTGTCTCGCGCCTGCGCATCCTGCTCCGGCACATCCTGCCCAACATCGGCGAACCGCTCATCGTGAACGCGACCGTGGCGGCAGGTTCCGCACTGCTCGCCTTCGCCGGCCTGTCGTTCCTGGGTCTGGGCGTGCAGGTGCCCGAGTACGACTGGGGGCGCCTGCTCGGCGAGGGACTGAACCGGATCTACCTCAACCCGGCGGCCGCCCTCGGACCCGCGGTGGCCGTGGTGATCGCCGGACTCGCGTTCAACCTCCTCGGCGAGACCGCCGCCGCCGCCCTCGGCGGGCGATCGGCCCGTCGCCGCCGGCGTCTGCCCGCCATCGCGCTCTCCGGCGCCACCCAGCCCGCGCAGGTCGACGGTGAAGAAGTGGTGCTCCTCGTCGACGACCTGCGCGTCTCCTTCCCGACGCCAGGCGGATGGGTCACCCCGGTGCGCGGCGTCTCGTTCACGGTCTCGCGCGGCGAGGCGATCGGCGTCGTCGGCGAGTCCGGATCGGGCAAGAGCCTCACCGCGCTCGCCGCCGCCCGGCTCATCGAGCGGCCAGGCCACGTCGCCGCCGCACGGCTCGACTTCTGCGGCACCCCGCTGCTGACCACGTCAGACCGTGCGGTGCGGAGCCTGCTGGGCACCTCGCTCGCGATGGTGTTCCAAGACCCGATGACCTCGTTCAACCCGACCAGGCGCATCGGATCGCAGCTCGCCGAAGCCGCCTCAGAGCACCAGGGCATCACGCGGAAGCAGGCCATGGACCGGGCGATCGAACGGCTGCAGTCGGTACGGGTGCCCGCGGCCGCGCGCCGAGCCCGCCAGTACCCGCACGAGTTCTCCGGCGGCATGCGTCAGCGCGCCATGATCGCCATGGGGCTCATGAACCACCCCCGGCTGATCATCGCGGACGAACCGACCACGGCACTGGACGTGACCGTGCAACGGCAGGTGCTCCAGCTCCTCGCCGGTGTGCGCCGCGACACCGATGCGGCGATCCTGCTCATCAGCCACGACATCGCCGTCGTCGCGCAGACCTGCGACCGCGTGCTCGTGATGTACGCGGGCCGCATCGTCGAGGATCTGCCGGCGGTGACCCTGCACACCGACGCCCGGCATCCGTACACCCGCGCCCTGCTCGACGTCGTGCCCGAGCTCGACGCCGACCGCGACGAACCGCTCAAGATGATCCCCGGCCGTCCTCCGGCACCGGGGGCCTTCCCCGTCGGCTGCGCCTTCGCCGCACGCTGCCCGCTCGCGACCGACCTCTGTCGCGAGAGCGACCCCGAACTCGTGGCCGACACCGATGGGCACAGGGTCGCCTGCTGGCATCCGGTCAGCGGTGAGACAGCGGTACCGGTGGCGATCGCCACGGCGGCGGAAGAGGAAGAGACGGTCCTGCGATGAGCGAGCTGCGTTTCGATCGGGTCAGCGTGCGCTACGGCACGCATCGGGCAGGTCTCACCGCCGTCGACGATGTCTCCCTCGTCGTCCCCTCCGGATCCGTGGTGGGGCTGGTGGGCGAGTCGGGTTCGGGCAAGTCGACGCTGGCCCGCGCCGCGATCGGGCTCGCACCGATCAGCGAGGGTGCGATCACGCTCGACGGCGTGGACGTGCGCAGCTTCCGCCGTCGCCGCCCCCTCCAGATGGTGTTCCAGGATCCGTTCTCCTCGCTCGACCCGCGCATGACGATCGGCGAGTCCATCGCCGAGGCCCTCCCCCGCGACATCCGCGGTTCCGCGGCCCGGCGGGCCGAGGTCGCGCGTCTGCTCGACCTGGTGAGCCTCGACGCCGACCGCGCGCAGTCGCTCCCGGCCGCGCTCTCGGGCGGCCAGCGTCAGCGCATCGCCCTGGCCCGCGCGCTCGCTGCCCGGCCCGAGGTCGTGATCGCCGACGAGATCACGTCGGCGCTCGACGTGTCGGTCCAGGGCTCGGTGCTCAACCTCGTGCGGGAGCTGCGCGGCGAACTCGACCTCACCATGCTGTTCATCTCGCACAATCTGTCGGTCGTTCGCTACCTGAGCGACCACATCGCGGTGATGTACCTCGGGCGCATCGTGGAGTTCGGGCCCACCGAGCAGGTGCTCGCCGACCCGCAGCACCCCTACACGCGGGATCTGCTCCAGGCGGCGCCCACCCGGAACGGGAACCTGCTGGCGGTCGACCCGCTCGCGCCCGTCGACGTCGAGCCCGCCGACCCCCATTCGCCGCCCAGCGGATGCCGCTTCCATCCGCGGTGCCCGATCGGTCCTGCGGCGCGACCGGACCGGCAGATCTGCATG
Source organism: Microbacterium maritypicum (assembly GCF_008868125.1). NCBI lineage: Bacteria > Bacillati > Actinomycetota > Actinomycetes > Micrococcales > Microbacteriaceae > Microbacterium > Microbacterium maritypicum. Next base: position 939,092 of record NZ_WAAQ01000001.1, on the reverse strand, counting down.
ATCGCGGAACCTCCGCTGCCCGCGGGCGCGGCCGGCGCCGCCTGTCACTTCGCGGGCACGCACGCCGACGCGGCACTCGGAACTGTGCCCACCTCCCAAAGCATCCCCCTGGTTTCGGCCCCGCCCACAACACGGTCCCCGCTCCCAGCGGACACAGTGAACTGACCATCCGATTGGAGTTCTCATGAACTGCGTCACCGTCGACGATCTGCTCTCCGTCCGCACGCCGGAGCAGCCCGCCCTCTCTCCGGACGGCACGCGCGTGGCCTTCGTGCTGCGCACGACCGACCGTGACGGCGACCGCGACACGCGAGCGCTGTGGCAGGTGCCGGCCACCGGCGGGACCCCCGTCGCACTGACCCGCGCGACCGCGGACTCGACTCCGGTGTGGAGCCCGGACGGTTCGCAGCTGGCGTTCCTGCGTGCGCAGGACGGACCGGCGCAGATCTGGCTCCTTCCGTCCGCGGGGGGTGAGGCGCACGGGGTCACGACGCTTCCCCTCGGCGCCGGCGCACCGGCCTGGAGTCCCGACGGGGAGCGCATCGCCTTCACCGCGCCTGTCGACAGCGCGGCGCTCCCTGGCGAAGGGGCCGAGACGATCCTCGCGCGCCGGTCGGCACCGACCGCCGCCGACCGGCTCGGCTACAAGGCAGACGGCGCCGGCAACCTCGGCACCCTGGTGCAGCAGCTGCATGTGCTCGACGTCGCCTCGGGGAAGATCACGGTGCTCACTCACGGGCGCTCGCACGCATCCGAGCCGTTCTGGTCGCCCGACGGCACGCGGATCGCCTACTCCACGAGCGTCGACGACGACGCGGATCTGACGATGCGGATCCCCGTGTTCGTGCGCTCCTCGACCGATCCGAACAGCGAGGCCGTGCAGGTCAGCGCCGCCGATGTGCAGGCGACGGCCGTGGGCTGGACCCCGGATGGTCGCCATGTGCTCGCGGTCGGACGCACCGACACCGAGGTCGGCAATGCGGACCTGCTGCTCTTCCCGATCGACGGCGGCGATGCACGGAACGTCACGGCGAGCCTCGACCGCAACGTGATGCCGGGCGGTCCCGGCTACCCCGGCGGTATGCCGAAGTTCACGGACGACGGCGACATCGTGTTCTGCCTGCGCGACAACGGCTACTCGCACGTGTACCGCGTGGCACAGGACGGCACGGGCGCCGTGTCGCTCGTGGACGGCACCGCGAACGTGTCGGGGCTGTCGATCGCCGGATCCTCGGCCGCGATCGTGCTCGCGACGCCGGAGTCGTTCGGCGACGTCGCCCTCGTGGACCTCGGCGGCGGACCGACGCACATCCTCACCGCATACGGCACGCCCGACGTCGAGCTCGTCCCGGCCGAGGAACGTCGCTTCACGATCTCCGACGGCACCGTGGTCACCGGATGGCTGCGCCGCGATCCCGACGCCACGGGGCCTCTCCCGCTGCTGCTCGACGTGCACGGCGGGCCGCACAACGCCTGGAACGGTGCCGCCGACCTCATCCACCCGTACCACCAGGTGCTCGCGCGCCGCGGCTGGGCGATCCTCACCCTCAACCCCCGCGGCAGCGACGGCTACGGTGACGCGTTCTTCGCCGCGGTCTCCGGCGAGTGGGGCGTCAGTGACGCGAACGACTTCCTCGAGCCGATCGACCTGCTCGTGGCAGAGGGCATCGCGGACCCGGCCCGACTCGCCGTCACCGGGTACAGCTACGGCGGCTTCATGACCTGTTACCTCACTTCCCGCGACGACCGCTTCGCCGCGGCCGTGGCCGGAGGTGTGGTCACCGACCTGTTCTCGATGGGCGGCACCTCCGATTTCGGCCACCATCTCTCCGCGAAGGAGAACGGCGGTCTGCCCTGGCGCGACGAGGATCGCATCTCGGCGCAGTCGCCGTACACGCAGGTCGACCGGGTCACCACTCCCACGCTCATCCTGCATGGCGCGGCGGACGACCGCTGCCCGGTGGGTCAGGCCGAGCAATGGTTCACGGCGCTGCGCGAGCGGAACGTTCCCACGCGGCTCGTGCTGTACCCCGGCGGCTCGCACCTGTTCGTGCTCTCCGGACCTCCCTCGCACCGGGCGGACTACTCCCGACGGGTGATCGACTGGGTGGAGCAGTACGCACCGCCGGCGGGAAAGCCCGTGCGCGCACGTCTCGACGCCCGCCACTGGCAGCAGCGACTGAGTGCCCTCGCAGAGGCGCACAAGGTTCCCGGTGCGACGCTCGGCATCCTCCGCCTCGGCGAGGATCCGGTGTATGCCCATCACGGCATACTCAACGTGCGCACCGGGATCGAGACCACCGACGACTCGGTGTTCCAGATCGGCTCGATGGGCAAGGTGTGGACGGCATCCGTGGTGATGCGCCTGGTCGACGAGGGTCGGCTCGATCTCGACGCCCCGATCGTCGATTACGTGCCGGAGTTCGCCTCGTCCGATGCCGAAGTCACCCGCACCGTCACGATGCGCCACCTGCTCAGTCACACCAGCGGGATCGACGGCGACGTGTTCACCGACACCGGTCGCGGTGACGACACCCTCGAGAAGTACGTCGCGCTGCTCGACGGGGTCGCGCAGAACCATCCGCTCGGTGCGACCATGTCGTACTGCAACTCGGGATTCGTGCTCGCCGGCCGCGTGATCGAGAAGATCACCGGCACCAGCTGGGATCAGGCCATGCGAGACCTGCTGTTCACCCCGCTCGGGCTCACGCACTCGTGCACTCTGCCGGAGGAGGCGATCATGTTCCGCGCGGCGAGCGGCCACACCGAGGTCGGAGACGAGGGACCGACGCTCGCCCCGGCGTGGATGCTCCCCCGCTCGATGGGGCCGGCGGGTCTCATCAACTCCACCACCGCCGACGTGCTCGCGTTCGCCCGCATGCACCTCACCGGGGGCCTGGCCGCCGACGGCACGCGGGTGCTCTCGGAGGCCAGCGTGGAGCGGATGCAGCAGCACGAGGTCGATGTGCCGGATCCGTACTCGATCGGCGACAGCTGGGGCATCGGCTGGATCCGCTTCGACTGGGGCGGCCGCAAGCTCGTCGGCCACGACGGCAACACCATCGGACAGTCGTCCTTCCTGCGCATCCTGCTCGACGAGGGCGTCGCGGTGACGCTGCTCGCCAACGGCGGGAACATCCGCGACCTGTACGACGCGCTCTTCGGGGAGATCTTCGCCGAGGTCGCCGACGTGCACCTGCCTGCGGGACTCGTCCCGCCCGAGGAGCCCTTCACCGCTGACTTCTCGGAGTTCGAGGGCATCTACGACCGGGCCGGTGTGCGCACCGAGATCTTCCGCGACGACGAGGGACTGCGCATGCGCACGACCTTGAACGGTCCCCTCGCGGCGCTACTCCCCGACCCCGTGCAGGAGCACCCGCTGGTGCCCGTCCGCCCCGGCGAGTTCGTGATGCGCACGGAGGGCGAGCAGGCCTGGCACGCCGTGGTCTTCTACTCCCTGCCCAGCGGCGAGCGCTATCTGCACCACGGCGTGCGCGCAGCGCCGAAGGTGTCGTGATGAGCGTGCAGGCGGGCCCGGACCTCGACCTGGTCCTGGCCGACATCGAGACCCTCGTCTCCTGCGAGTCGCCGTCGGACGACCTCGATGCCGTCGCCCGCAGCGCCGATGTGCTCGCGGCCCTCGGCGAGAGGCTTCTGGGCACCGCGCCGGAGCGCATCGTGATCGACGGGCGCACCCACCTGCGCTGGCGGTTCGGCGATCCGGTCGTGCTCGTCCTCGGCCACCACGACACGGTCTGGCCCCTCGGCTCGCTGCAGCGGCTTCCTTTCCGGGTCGACGATGGCGTGCTGCGCGGCCCGGGATGCTTCGACATGAAGACCGGGGTCGTGATGGCCTTGCACGCCGTGGCGGCGCTGCCCGACCGCACCGGCGTCAGCATCCTGATCACGGGAGACGAGGAGCTGGGCTCTCCCAGCTCGCGCACGCTGATCGAGCAGGAGGCGCTCGGCTGCACCGCGGCGTTCGTGCTCGAAGCGGCAGCCGACGACGGCGCCGTGAAGATCGCCCGCAAGGGCGTCTCGCTGTACCGCGTGCATATCGCGGGGCGGGCGGCGCACGCCGGACTGGAACCGGAACGCGGTGTGAACGCCGCGGTCGAGGCCGCGCACCTGCTGCTCGCGATCTCCCGGCTCGGCGACGCGAACGCCGGAACCAGCGTGACCCCCACGCTCCTGCGCGCCGGCAGCACCACGAACACGGTGCCGGCCGAGGCGGAGTTCGCGGTCGATGTGCGGGTGCGCACGGTCGCCGAGCAGGACAGGGTGGATGCGGCACTCCGCGCCATCCCCGCGACGCTTCCGGGTGCGTCCATCCGCGTGGAGGGTGGCGCGAACCGTCCTCCGCTGGAGCCGGAATCATCGGCACACCTGTTCGCACAGGCCGTCGCGATCGGCGAGAGCTCCGGCCTGACGCCGTTCCAGGGTGTTGCGGTCGGCGGGGCCTCCGACGGCAACTTCACCGCGGCTCTCGGCGTGCCGACACTCGATGGCCTGGGCGCTGTGGGCGGCGGCGCGCACGCCGACGACGAGCATGTGGTGGTCGCGATGATCCCCGAGCGCACGTTGCTGCTGCGGGAGCTGATCGCCGCCGCGCTGGCTGACCGAGAGAGATCCGCTACAGGGCACGGGACGCCGGCAGGAGGAAGGGTATGAGCATGACGGATGCCGCGGCCTTCCGCGCCTCGCCGGAGGAAGCCTCCGACGCCGCGATCGCCGCCGCCACGAGAGCCGGGGTGGAGATCCGGCTGCTCTCCGAGGTGGGCGATTTCGCCAGGGTCGCCGCGCTGTTCCAGAGCATCTGGACGAAGCAGGGCGAGACCTCCCCCGTCAACGTCGAGACGCTGCGGGCCCTGTCGAAGGCCGGCAGCTATGTGGGCGGCGCGTTCGAGAACGACGAGCTCGTCGGCGCATGCTTCGGGTTCTTCGCCGCGCCCGATCAGCGCGCCCTGCACAGCCACATCGCCGGTGTCTCCTCGCGGATGCGGGGGCGCAGCGTCGGCTTCGCCCTCAAGGTGCATCAGCGCGCGTGGGCGCTGGAGGAAGGACTCGACGAGATCTCCTGGACCTTCGATCCGCTCATCAGCCGCAACGCGCACTTCAACCTCGTGAAGCTCGCCGCGACGCCGACGTCGTACCACCGCAACTTCTACGGGCACATGGCCGACGCTCTCAACGGTGCCGACGACACCGACCGGATGCTGGTGACCTGGTACGTGCGCGACCCCCGGGTCGTGGCGGCCTGTCACGGGGAGCCGTTCGATGCTGCGGGCGACATCGCGGCCGCCGAGCCGCTGCTCGGTGTGGGCGAGGATCTCGGACCGCTCCGCCATCGCACCGACGCGCGCCTGGTGCGCGTGGCACTGCCGCGCGACATCGAGACGTTGCGCCTCACGGAGCCGGCACTCGCGACCGCGTGGCGTCTGGCGCTGCGCGAGACTCTCGGATCATCGCTGGAGGGTGGAGGGCGCGTGCTCTCGTTCGACCGCTCCGGCGCGTACACCATCGACAGAGGAGAACAGGGATGAAGCTCACCGGATTCGAGCTGCGTGTGATCGAGATGCCGCTGGTGTCGCCGTTTCGGACGTCGTTCGGCGTGCAGACCGTGCGCGAGGCGCTGGTGGTCCGCGCCGTCACCGACGAGGCGGAGGGCTGGGGCGAGGGTGTCGCGATGAACGACCCGCTGTACTCCTCGGAGTACGTCGAGGCGAGCGTCGATGTGATCACTCGATTCCTGCTGCCGGCGCTCGCCCAGGTGAAGGATCTGGATGCCGGGGGCGTCGCTCCCGCTCTCGCGAAGTTCAAGGGGCATCGCATGTCGAAGGCCGCCGTCGAGCTGGCGATCCTCGATGCCGAGCTGCGGGCCACCGGAGTGCCCCTCTCCCGCGAGCTCGGCGCCGTGCGCGACCGGGTCGACTGCGGCGTCTCGGTGGGGATCATGGACTCGATCCCCGAGCTGCTGGGCGCGGTGGGCGGCTACCTCGACGAGGGGTACGTGCGCATCAAGCTCAAGATCGAGCCGGGATGGGACATCGAGCCCGTGCGCGCCGTGCGTGAGCGCTTCGGCGACGACGTGCTGCTGCAGGTCGACGCGAACACCGCCTACCACCGCGGGGATGCGCGGCATCTCGCCAAGCTCGATCCGTTCGACCTGCTCCTGATCGAGCAGCCGCTCGACGAGGAGGACCTGCTCGGCCACGCGCAGCTGGCCAGGGCGATCACGACCCCGGTGTGCCTGGACGAGTCGATCGTGTCGGCGAGGGCGGCGGCGGACGCGATCGCTCTCGGCGCGTGCTCCATCGTGAACATCAAGCCGGGTCGCGTCGGCGGGTACCTCGAAGCGCGTCGCATCCACGACGTGTGCGTCGCCAACGACATCCCGGTGTGGTGCGGCGGGATGCTGGAGACCGGGATCGGGCGCGCGGCGAACGTCGCCCTCGCCGCCCTGCCGGGCTTCACGCTCCCAGGCGACACCTCGGGTTCCGGCCGCTACTACTCGCGCGACATCACCGATCCCTTCGTCGTGGAAGATGGCACGCTCACGGTTCCCACGGGGCCGGGGATCGGGGTCACCCCCGACCCCGACGCGCTGGACGCCGTGACGGTGCGCACCGAGTGGATCACCCTCTGAACGCGGGCTGACGTCCCGAGTGGGGCACGATGATCCTGTCGAGATCGACGAAGAGTCGATACGATTTCGTCGTGCCCCACAGCTCCGCGACCGGCGGTCGCCCCCTAGCCTGGGCCCTGTGCTCATGTCCGTGACGACCAGGCCCCGCGCCAGCCTCGGCCGGGTCATCGAAGACCTCGGCACCACACTGCTCGAAGTGGTGAGCGGCGCGGCCGACGACGACGCCGAGATCGAGACCGTCGTGATCCACGACGTTCTCGACGACGCGATGCCGATGCGCGGTGCGCTCGTGCTGGGCGTCGGGCTGAGCGATCCGGATGAGATCGCCGCGTTGCTGCGGACCCTCGCCGCCCAGCACGCCTCCGCCCTCGTGCTGCGCGCTCCGGTGCGGGCGGAGCAGCCGGTGCGCGAAGCGTCCGAGGCCAGCGGCATCCCGGTCCTCGCCCTCACCCGCGGTGCTTCGTGGGCACAGCTGACCGCGATGCTGCGCTCGCTGATCGCCGAGGGCGACGTCGGCGACCAGGCGGCCACGACGCTGGGCGGGATGCCCTCCGGCGACCTGTTCGCGCTCGCGAATGCGATCGCGACCTTGCTGAATGCGCCGGTCACGATCGAGGACCGCAACTCCCGGGTGGTCGCGTTCTCCGGCCGCCAGCACGAAGCCGATCCGGCCCGCATCGAGACGGTGCTCGGTCGGCAGGTGCCCGAACGGTTCGCCCGGCAGCTCGAGGAGCGCGGCGTCTTCCAGGAGCTGTACCGCAGCGAGGATCCGATCGACGTCGGTCCTGTGCTCAACACCGAGGGCCTCCCCTCGTTCCCCCGCGTGGCACTGGCGGTGCGCGCGGGCGATGAGATCCTCGGCTCGATCTGGGCCGCGGTGCAGGAGCCCCTCTCCCCCGATCGCGTGCAGGCGCTCAAGGACTCCGCGGGCCTGGTGGCCCTGCACCTGCTGCGGCTGCGCGCCGGAGCGGACGTCGAGCGTCGGCTGCGCGCCGACCTGCTCGCCACGATCCTCGAAGGAGGCCCGGGGGCGACGGATGCGACGGCGCGACTTCGTCTGAGCGACCACCGGTGTGTGGTGCTCGCGCTGTCGGCCACAGAAGAGGTCGATGACGAGCCGTCCGCCGGAGCCCGCGGAGTTGCCGAGCGGCAGCGGATCGCCGATGCGTTCGCCGTGCATCTGGGCGCCGTGTATCTCCGTTCGGCGGTGGCCGTGATCGGAAACGTCGTGTACGCCGTCGTCGGCATCCGACCGGAGCAGGGCGACGCCGATCACGGCGGTGCACAGACCAGCGATGCCGACAGCCGTGCCGCGCGGGTCGCGGCGGACTTCCTCGGCCGGCTCGGCGCGACGAGCGAGATCCGCATCGGGGTCGGCACCGTGGCGCAGGAGGCAGCGAGCATCCCGTCGTCGCGCGCGAACGCCGACCGCGCGCTCCGTGTGGTCCGTCAGGCGCCCTCGCACGAACCCGTGGCACGCTTCACGGCCGTGCAGATGGAGGCCCTGCTGGTCGAGCTCGGCGACCTCGTCCGCGCCCGGGGCGACCAGCCGACCGGTCCGGTCGCGCAGCTGCTGGCGCAGGACCGGGAGAAGGGCACGCATCTGGTCGAGACGCTGCGGGCCTGGCTCGACGCCTTCGGAGATGTGGCGGTCGCCGCCGCACGGGTCTACACGCACCCCAACACGTTCCGCTACCGGTTGCGCCGCCTGTCGGAGATCAGCGGACTCGATCTGACCGATCCGGAAGCCCGGTTCTCGGCCATGGTGCAGCTGCGCCTGCTGGTGCCCCGGGACTGACGCTCGACGTGCGATGACAGCGCCTGCCCCGCCCCTCATCGGGACGGGGCCGACAGAGGCTCGTGGCCCGTCGCCGTCTGCACTCGGCGACTGCGGGCTCGTGGCCTCCGCGTCGAGTGTGCTCGATGTCCGCTCGTGGCCGACATCCTGCGTTTCTGACACTGATTCCAACACACGGCGATCACGAAGACCATAGAGTGGATTCTGATTGATCGATTCGATCAATCATGACCCGATGACGAAGGCGACGGTGATCGAAATGGCCAACCTCGACGAGACCGACCGGAGGATCCTCACGGTGCTCGACACGGACCCGCGGCGGCCGGTCGCCCTGATCGCCCAGGATCTGGGTCTCGCCCGCGGCACGGTGCATGCCCGTCTCGACCGCCTCGAATCGGGCGGATACCTGCGCGCGCACAGCTCGCGCATCCTCCCTCAGGCCCTGGGTCGCGGCGTCGCGGCGTCGATCCTGGTCGAGTTGGATCAGCATCAGATCACCGCCGCCATCGATGCCCTCAGCCGCGTGCCCGAGGTGCTGGAGTGCTTCGCTCCCGCCGGCGACACCGACCTGCTGCTGCGGGTCGTCGCCAAGGACCCGGACGACCTCTACCGCGTGGCAGAAGTCGTGCGCCTGTGCCCCGGCATCCTCCGCACCTCGACGAGTCTCTTCCTCCGCGAGGTGATCCCCTACCGCGTGAGCGCCCTGCTCAACGCGGGGTGAGGCCGGATCGTGCCGAAACGGCGTCCGCTCAGCCGATGATGCGCGCGCCGGGCACCGGACCGTGCACGTGAAGCGGGTCGAGGCCGGTCTCCCGCAGGGAGGACTGCACGTCCTGTGCCGTCTCGGGGTCGGGGCAGAGCAGCGCGACCGTGGGTCCTGATCCCGACACGATGCCCTGGAGCGCGCCGGCGGCGACGCCCTGCCGGATCGTCTCGGCGAGGTCGGGCCGTTCGTAGAGGGCCGCGGCCTGCAGGTCGTTGAACAGCGTCTCGGCGAGCTGGACCGGGTCGCCCGACCGGAGAGCCTGCAGCACCGGGATCGGCACGTCCAGCGACAGCGGCGGGTCGTCGGCGAGGGCGCCCTCCTCCTCGCGCAGCAGGTCGAGACGTTCGTAGACCACGGGCGTCGAGAGGCCCTGCTCGCTGGGCACCAGGATCCAGTCGAAGCGACCCCGTGCGAGCGCCGGATTGAGCTGATCGCCGCGGCCGGTGCCCACCGCCGTGCCGCCGTGCAGCGCGAACGGCACATCGGCGCCGAGGCGGGCGGCCAGATCGTGCAGACGGGTCTGCGACAGGCCCGTGCCCCACAGTGCGTCGCAGGCGACCAGCGCGGCCGCGGCATCGGCTGATCCGCCGCCCATGCCGCCGGCCACGGGCACGCTCTTGCGAATCTCGAGCGCGACGCCGCCCCGGTGATCCACCGCCACCGCGAGCAGCTTGGCCGCACGCATCGCCAGGTTGCGGTCGTCAAGGGGGACCGAGTCGATGTCTTCCACACCAGAGACCGTGACCGAGAAGTCGTCGGCAGGGCGTGCGATCACGTCTTCGTAGAGCGAGACCGCCTGGAAGACCGTCGCCAGCGCGTGGTAGCCGTCGTCATGCCGGCCGCCGACCCCGAGGAAGACGTTGATCTTGCCCGGGGCGCGCACGTGCACGGAATCGGCGAACGCGGCATGGCTCATGATCGGCTCACAGCTCCGAGGACTTCGCCCACAGGTTGACGTCGATGGCACCGGCGAGCTCGTCGATACGGGCCAGCTCCTCGGTGGTGAAGGCAGGGCCGTTCACGGCCGCGATGTTCTCGTCGAGCTGCTCCGGACGCGAGGCTCCGATCAGCGCGGAGGCCACGACGGGCGTGCGCAGCGTCCACTGCAGCGCGAGCTGCGCGAGCGACTGGCCGCGACCCTGTGCGACCTCGTTGAGCGAGCGCAGCGTCTGGACGGCCTCCTCTGTGAGCCGGCCCTCGGGCAGCGAGCCGCGCTTCTGCGCACGCTCGGCCGTGCCGTCTCCGAGGTACTTGTCGGTGAGCAGCCCCTGCGCCAGCGGCGTGAAGGCGATCGCCCCGAGGCCCGACTGCTCGAGCGTGTCCGTCAGTCCGTCTTCGACCCAGCGGTTGAGGATCGAGTACGCCGGCTGGTGGATGACGAGCGGTGTGCCGAGATCCTTCGCGACCGCGACGGCTTCTGCCGTGCGCTCGGCGCTGTACGACGAGATGCCGACGTAGAGCGCCTTGCCCTGGCGGACGAGGGTATCGAGGGCGCCGACCGTCTCAGCGATCGGGGTGACCGGGTCGACCCGGTGCGAGTAGAAGATGTCGACGTAGTCGAGCCCCATGCGGGTCAGCGACTGCTCGGCGCTCGCGAGGATGTACTTGCGGCTCGCGAAGTCTCCGTACGGCCCCGGCCACATGTCCCATCCGGCCTTCGACGAGATGATCAGCTCGTCGCGGTACGGGCGGAAGTCCTCGGCGAAGATGCGGCCGAAGTTCTTCTCGGCCGAGCCGTAGGGCGGACCGTAGTTGTTCGCCAGATCGAAGTGGGTGATGCCGCGGTCGAACGCGTGGCGCAGCAGTGCGCGCTGATTGTCGAGCGGGATGTTGTCGCCGAAGTTCCACCACAGCCCGAGCGAGATCGGCGGCAGGTACAGGCCGGAGGTGCCGACCTGCCGGTAGGCGAACTGCTGATAGCGACTCTCGTCGGCCGCGTACGGACGGTGCAGCTCGGGGACATCGGGGCGGAAGCGGGGGGACTCGTTCACGGTGCCAGGTTACTGGGTGGGAGCGACGTCGTCAGTGAGAACCTCGGACGCGGCCGCATGCTGTGCGATGCGCTGGTAGTCCTCGACGGTGAGGTCCTCGCCACGAGCCGTCGGCGCGACGCCGGCGGCGATCAGCACCTCGGAGGCCGCCGCGGAACTGCCGAAGATGCCGGACAGCGCCTGACGGAGCATCTTGCGACGCTGGTTGAAGGCGGCGTCGACGATCCGGAACGTGCGACGACGTTCCTCTTCGGTGCCCCGCTCCCCCGCGGAACGGTCGAAGCCGACGAGCAGGCTGTCGACGTTCGGCACCGGCCAGAACACCTGACGGGAGACGTTCCCGGAGAGCTTCCACTCGCCGTACCAGGCGGCCTTGACGCTGGGCGAGCCGTAGATCTTCGAACCGGGCTTCGCGGCCAGCCGCTCGGCGACCTCGGCCTGGACCATCACGACACCGCGCTGCAGATAGGCGAAGTTCTCGAGGAAGTGCAGCAGCACCGGCACCGAGACGTTGTAGGGCAGGTTGGCCACCAGCACCGTCGGCTCGCCAGGCAGCTCGGTGATGCGCAGCGCATCGGCATCGACGACCGTGAGGCGGTCGGCTTCGACGCCGTGCTCGGCGGCGGTCTGCGCGAGGCGGGCCGCGAGGCGGTGATCGATCTCGACGGCCGTGACCGATGCGCCGGTCTCCAGGATCGCGAGTGTCAGCGACCCGAGCCCCGGGCCGACCTCGACCACGCGCTCGTCCGGCTGCACGCGGGCCGCCTGCACGATCTTGCGCACGGTGTTCGCGTCGGTGACGAAGTTCTGGCCGAGCTTCTTCGTCGGGGTGACGTCGAGCTCGGCGGCGAGGCGGCGGATCTCGGTGGCGCCGAGCAGGGTGACGGTCATCCTCCCATTCTCCCCCACGGCACCGATGTCTCCCGCCGTCAGTAGTCTTCTCTGGTGCCCTCCCTCGGTGAACTCGTCGCGCCCCGCCGCATGGGCCGGGACTTCCGATGGCTGCTCGCCTCCTCGTGGACGAGCAACATCGGCGACGGCGTCGCCCTCGCGGCCGCTCCCCTGCTCATCGCGTCGATGACATCCTCGCCGATCCTGGTGGCGGCCGGTGCGATCCTGGAGTTCCTCCCCTGGTTGCTGTTCGGGCTGCACGCGGGCGCGATCGCCGACCGCTTCGACCGTCGGCGCCTCGTCATGTTCGCGAACGCCGCCAGAGCCGTGGTGCTCGCGGCGCTGTGCATCTTCCTCATCACGGGCCTCGCGAACATCTGGATCGTGCTCGCCGTCGCGTTCCTCTACGGCACCGCCGAGGTCTTCGTCGACACGGCGGGCAGCACTCTGCTGCCGATGCTCGTGAAGCCCGCCGACCTCGGGATCGGCAACGCGCGTCTGCAGGCCGGATACCTCGTGGCGAACCAGTTCGCCGGCCCGCCGCTGGGCGCGTTCCTGTTCGCCGCGGGCACTGCCTGGCCGTTCCTGCTCGAAGTCGTGTGCGTGAGCTTCGCGGTCGTGCTCATCTCGCGCATGGCCAAGACGCCCGTCCCGCCCCGCGAGACCGATACGCACCCGCCCGTGCACACCGACATCGCCGAAGGTCTGCGCTGGCTGTGGCGCAACCCTCCGGTGCGCATGCTCGTGCTCATCATCCTGGTCTTCAACATCACCTGGGCAGCCCCCTGGGGCGTGCTCGTGCTGTACGCCACCGAGCACCTGCACATGGGCGCTGTCGGCTACGGAGCGCTCACGACCGCGTCAGCGGCCGGCGGCATCCTCGCGACGCTCAGCTTCGGCTGGCTGGAGAGGCACGTGTCCTTCGCGACGCTGATGCGGGTGGTGCTGTCGCTCGAAGTGCTCATGCACCTGTCGTTCGCGCTGACCACGACCGGCTGGGTCGCGCTGGTCATCATGTTCTTCTTCGGCGCCTATGCGTTCGTGTGGGGCACGATCTCCACGACCGTGCGGCAGCGCCTGGTGCCCGCCGAGCTGCAGGGGCGGGTGGCCTCGGTGAACATGGTCGGAGTCTTCGGCGGCATGGTCGTCGGACAGGCGCTCGGCGGCGTGATCGCCCAGGTATGGGGGCTAACCGCGCCGTGGTGGTTCGCGTTCGTCGGCGCGGCCCTCACGCTGCTGCTGGTGTGGAAGCCCATCTCACAGATCGTGTCGGCGAAGCCCATCGCCGACACCGGGCCCGACGACGCGGAACCCGCGAGTCAGTCGGCGAACGAGCCGTAGACCCGCAGGGTGTTCTGGGCGAGCTGGGCGCACAGCTCATCCACGTCGATGCCGAGCTCCGCAGCCATGAAGCGCACCGTGATCGGCACGAGGTACGGCGCGTTCGGGCGGCCTCGCAGCGGCACCGGAGTGAGGAACGGGGCGTCCGTCTCGACCAGGATGCGATCGAGCGGGGTGACCTGCAGCGCGTCGCGCAGGTTCTGGGCGTTCTTGAACGTGAGGTTCCCCGCGAACGACAGGTGGTAACCGGCGTCGGCGCAGATGCGGGCCATCGCGTCATCGCCCGAGAAGCAGTGGAACACCGTGCGCTCCGGCGCACCGACGCGGGCGAGCGTCTCCAGCACCGCCTCGTGCGCGTCGCGATCGTGGATCTGCATCGCGATGCCGTGCTTTTTCGCGAGGGCGATGTGCGCCTCGAACGACTCGAACTGCGGCGCCTGCCGCTCGGGCTCCGTGCGGAAGAAGTCCAGGCCCGTCTCGCCGATCGCCCTGGTGCGCGGGTGGGCGGCGAGTTCGTCGATCACCGCGATCGCCTCGTCGAGTCGACCTTCCTCGGCATAGGTCGGCGCGTCGTTGGGATGGATCGCGACGGCGGCGAGCACGCGCGGGTCGGATGCCGCGGCCTCGACAGCCCACCGCGACGACTCGATGTCGCCCGAGGCCTGGACGACCCCGGCGATGCCCACGGCCGCCGCGCGGTCGAGCTGCTCGGTCAGCGACAGCGGCTCGTCGCCGTCGACGATCTCCAGGTGCGCATGGTTGTCGTACACCGGAACCGTCAGCGGCTCGGGGGCGGACGGATACTTCAGATCCTTGCGTCCGTCCCCCGAGCGCTCACGCACGTAGGTCTCGGCCATGTCGTCGGGCTCCGTCGTCGGGCCGCAACTCAGGCCGTGGTCTCCACCCGCGGGAACAGCGGGGCGAGGCCGTTCACGCTGGTACCGGGACGAAGCACGCCCCAGGTGCCGGCCTCGCGGATCGGCTGGTCCTGCAGACGGCCCAGGGTCTCAGCGGCCCCGAGGGCGATCCAGAGCTTCTCGGTCGACTGCGGCATCACCGGCGAGAGCAGCACCGCGAGCGCGCGCAGGCCCTCGGCGCAGGTGTACAGCACGGTGCCGAGGCGCGCGCGCTGGTCCTCGTCTCCGCTGTTCGCCTGCTTGGCCAACGCCCACGGCTCGTTCACGGTGATGTAGCCGTTCAGCGCGTCGACGATCGTCCAGATCGACGAGATCGCCTCGTCGATGCGGAACTGCGCGACCGCGGCATCCGCGTTCGTCGCCGCATCCGCCACGATCTTCTGGATAGCGAGATCCTTCTCGGTGTACTCGGCCGCGGGGGGAACGACGCCCTCGAAGTACTTCTCGATCATCGCGGTCGTGCGCGAGGCGAGGTTGCCGAAGCCGTTCGCGAGCTCGGCCTGATAGCGGGCCGACAGGTCTTCCCACGAGAACGAGCCGTCCTGGCCGAAGGCGATCGCGGAGAGGAAGTAGAAGCGGTAGGCGTCGGAACCGAAGACATCGGTGATCTCGGTCGGCGCGATGCCGGTGAGCTTCGACTTCGACATCTTCTCGCCGCCGACGAGCAGCCAGCCGTGCGCGAAGACGCCCTTGGGCACCTCGAGGCCTGCCGCCATCAGCAGCGCCGGCCAGATCACCGCGTGGAAGCGCAGGATGTCCTTGCCGACCACGTGGTACGCGGGCCAGCGACGCTCGAAGGTCTCCTCGTCGGAGCCGTAGCCCACCGCCGTGGCGTAGTTGAGCAGGGCGTCGACCCACACGTAGATGACATGCGACTCGTCCCACGGCAGCGGGATGCCCCAGTCGAACGTCGACCGCGAGATCGACAGGTCCTTGAGTCCCTGGCTCACGAAGGAGACGACCTCGTTGCGTGCCGAGTCGGGGCGCACGAAGTCGGGCTGGGTCTTGTAGAGCTCGAGCAGACGGTCCTGGAACTCGCTGAGCTTGAAGAAGTAGTTCTTCTCCTGCAGCAGCTCCAGCGGCTTCGAGTGGATCGCACAGACCTTCAGCCCCTCGAAGGGACCGGTGCCGTCGACGATCTCCGACTCGGGCTTGAACTCCTCGCAGCCCACGCAGTAGAGCGCCTCGTACTCGCCCGCGTAGATGTAGCCGCGGTCGTACAGGCGCTGGAAGAACGTCTGCACGTTCGTCTCGTGGCGTTCCTGCGTGGTGCGGATGAAGTCGTCGTTGGCGACGTCGAGCGTCTTCAGCAGCGGGAACCAGCTCTCGCTGACGAGCTTGTCGACCCACTCCTGCGGGGTGACGTTGTTCGCCGCCGCGGCCCGCAGCATCTTCTGCCCGTGCTCGTCGGTGCCCGTGAGCATCCAGGTGTCATCCCCCGCCTGGCGGTGCCACCGTGCGAGGGTGTCGACGGCCACCGTCGTGTACCCGTGGCCGATGTGGGGCACGTCGGACGGGTAGTAGATGGGCGTGGTGATGTAGAAGGATTCGCCTGCGGGCATGGAGCAATTCTAGGCGGGATACCGCGGGGGGTTACGCCGTGCGCCGGAGGTCTCCCCCGGCTCACGCCACCGACACGTCGATCCGATGCCACCCCTGCGCGCCGTCGGGCGCGGGCGCCGCCGGATCCGCTGTCTGCGTCTCGCCATCGACGCTGAGCGCCCGGCATTCGACGGTGTGCGCGCCGCTCTCCGCCACCCAGTCGATGCTCCACTGCACCCACGTGTCGGCCGAGATGGCGGTCGCGAGTTCCGCGGCACGCCAGGGACCGTCGTCGATGCGCACCTCGACGCCGGCGATGCCGACGTGCTGCTGCCAGGCCATTCCGGCGATCACCGCGTCTCCCGCCGGGATCGACTGCCCGCGGCGTGGCACGTCGATGCGCGACTGCAGCTTGACCGGTCCGCGATCGGACCATCCCCGCGTCGTCCAATAGGCCTTCGCACGGTCGAACCGCGTCACCTCCAGCTGCGTGACCCACTTCGTGGCCGACACGTAGCCGTAGAGCCCCGGCACCACCATCCGCACCGGGAAGCCGTGCTCGATCGGCAGCGGCTCGCCGTTCATGCCGACCGCGAGCAGGGCGTCGCGGTCATCGGTCAGAGCCTCGATCGGGGTCGATGCCGTGAAGCCGTCGGCGGAGGTCGAGAGCACCATGTTGGCCTCGGCGTCGACGCCCGCACGTGCGAGCAGCTCCCGCACCGGCACACCCAGCCAGCGGGCGTTGCCGATCAGCGAGCCGCCCACTTCGTTCGACACGCACGCGAGCGTCACGTCGGACTCCTGCATCGGCATGGCGAGCAGCTGGTCCCAGGTGATCTCCACCTCGCGGTCGACCATCCCGTGGATGCGCAGCGACCAGTCGGCAGGATCGACCTGCGGCACGATCAGTGCGGTGTCGATGCGGTAGAACTCCGCGTTCGGGGTCACGACGGAGGCGAGGCCGGGTATCCCCAGCTCCGCGCCGGCGGCGACCGGGGCGGCCGGTCGTGCCGCGACAGGCAGTCGCAGTGCCGCGCGGACCGCCTCGATCGAACGGGTCGCGCCGCGGGCGACGTTCCCGACGATGAGGGCGACGGCGCCGGCGGCGGCGACCCCGGCGGTCCAGATCAGGAACCGTCTCCGATCCTCGCCGTCGGGTGGCAGGCCGGCGACCGGACGCAGTCGAGCGACGAGGAGGCGCAGGACGATCACCGCGACCAGACCGGCGACGAGACCGGGAAGCCAGGCGAACGGCCCCGCACCGGGGCGGATCATCGCGGCGACGACGGCGAGGACGCCGAGTGCTCCCAGGATCACGGCGCCGACACCGGACCGTCGACGCTCCAGGATGCCCGCGCCGGCGGCGACGACCACGAGCACCAAGGCGATGCCCACGATCAGCGCCACCTTGTCGCCGGTGCCGAACAGCGCGATGGCTGTGTCCTTCGCCCAGCTCGGTGCGAGGTCGATGAGCCCGCTGCCGATCACGGCGAACGGACTCGCGCTCGGCTCCACCACCGCGGCGACGAGTTCCGCCAGGCCGACGGCGAGGAACGATGCGCTCAGTCCGGCTGCGGCCGAGCGGAGCGTGTCCTCCCTGGTCGCGTGCATGGCGTTCGTCATGACCCGAGGGTAACCCCGCCACGGATGCCGGGGGCGCATCCGAGGCGGGGTCGTCGACCGGTCTCAGAGACCGTTGCGGCGCGCGACCTCACCCAGCCACGCGAGCGAGGGCTTCGGCGAGCGCGCGAACGTCTCGTGGTCGAAGCCGATCAGCCCGAACGTGGGCCGGAAGCCGCTGGCCCACTCGTAGTTGTCCAGGGCGCTCCAGTGCTGGTAGGCCCGCACGTCGATGCCGTCGGAGATCGCGCGGTGCAATCCCTCCAGCGCTCCCTGCGTGTAGGCGATTCGCCGGGTGTCGTCGGCGGTCGCGATGCCGTTCTCGGTCACGAGCACCGGCACGCCGCCACTGCGCTCCCAGGCGCTGCGCACACCCATCTCGAGTGCCTCGGGGAAGAACTCCCAGCCGGTCAGCGTGGTCTCGACGTCCGGCGATACGGGCAGCGGACCCTCGGGGCCGATGAAGGTGCGGGTGTAGGCCTGCACTCCGACGAAGTCGTCGCCGGCCGACTGGTCGAGGTACCAGTGGTCGCGCGGGTCGCCGTACGTGGCGAGCATCTCGTCGGCGCCGGGCTCACCGGTGGAGTGGAACGCCTGCGTGGCGATCGTCCATCCGGCTTTGACTCCCGGTACCGAGTGCAGGATCTCGGTGGCACGGTGGTGCGCATCGAGCAGCGTGTCGGCCACCGCGAGGTCGGGGTTCGGGAGGCCATAGGCGACCAGATTCGCCGCGTCCTCTCCCCCGGCCAGCATCGCGGCGATGTTCGGCTCGTTGATGGTGCACACGTAGTCGATGCCGTCGAGGATCGGCAGCACGGTCTCGACGTAGCGGGCGAACAGGTCGACCGCATCATCGGCGCGCCAGAAGCCGTCCTTCTGGAACCACTGCGGCACCGTGAAGTGCATGAGCGTGACCGTGGGGTCGAGCCCGTTCTCGCGCGCCGTGTCGATCATGCGGCGGTAGTGGTCGAGCATCGCCCGGGAGACGAAGCCGCGCTCGGGCTCGATCCGCGCCCACTCCACCGAGAATCGGTAGGAGTTCAGCCCGGCGTCGGCGAGCAGCCGCATGTCCTCCGGGTAGCGATGGAAGTGATCGGCGGCGTCGCCGGAGGGCTCCACCATGGGCGAGCCGGGGGCGTGTTCCATCGCCCACCAGTTGCTCGTGGTGTTGTTGCCCTCCACCTGGTGGGCCGCTGTCGCGGCACCCCACAGGAAGCCGTCGGGGAATGCGAGCACGAGTGCTCCTCTCGGTGTTGATGTACGGATCGAGGGTTCTATCGGATTCGTGTGGGATTGGGCACGGCGTCCAGCAACTGGATCGTGTACGGATCCTCCGGATGCTGCAGCACCTCCGCGGTCTCGCCGCGTTCGACCACGCGTCCGCCGTTGAGCACCAGGATGTTCTGGGTCACCAGCCTCGCGCTCAGCAGGTCGTGCGTGATGTAGAGCATGCTGATGCCCCATCTCTCGCGCAGGTCCTCCAGCAGCGCCAGGACCCCGGCGCGCAGCGAGACGTCGAGCATCGAGACGGGCTCGTCGGCGATCAGCACCTGCGGGTCGCTCGCGAGTGCCCTGGCGATCACGACGCGCTGCCGCTGTCCGCCGGAGAGCTGGTGCGGCAGCTTCGCCGCGAACTGCTCGACGGGCGTGAGGCCGACCGTCTCGAGCAGTTCGAGCACGCGGGCCCTGGCCTCGGATCCTCGCGGCGTGGTGTAGTTCATGACCGGGCGCGTGAGGGCGTACTCGACGGTGTGCAGCGGGTTCAGTGCCGCATACGGGTCCTGGAAGACCATCTGCACGTCCTTGCGCAGATCGCGCAGACCCCGCCGCTTGAGGGACGCCACGTCGACATCGCCGAAGTGCACCGTGCCGGAGGTCGGCTTCTCGACGCCGGTGAGCATCTTGGCGATGGTCGACTTGCCCGAGCCCGAGGCGCCGACGAGCGCGAGCGCCTCGCCCGGTTCGAGCCGGAACGACACGTCGTCGACCGCGGTCACGGCGTCCTGTCCCCGTCGCGGTGCCGGGTAGTGCTTCGAGACGCCCTGCACCACGATCGCCGCATCCGCACGACGGGTGTCGCGCGAGGAGACGGTCGGCAGCGTCTCGGTGACATCGGTCCGCGCGCGTCCTTGGCGACGACGCGTACCGGCGTCGAGGAAGCCGGGGATCTCGATCTTCTCCGCCCGAGGGTCTGCGTAGTGGCTCAGCAGCATCCGCGTGTACTCGTCCTGCGGGCGTTCGAGGATGTCGATGCTCCTGGCGTCCTCGACGATGTGGCCCTCGTGCATCACCATCACCCTGTCCGTCGCCTCGAGCACGATGCCGAGGTCGTGGCTGATGAGGATGGCCGTGAAATGCTCGGCGCGCTGCAGCTCCTTGATCGTGTCCATGACCGCGTGCTGCACGAGCACGTCGAGCGCGGTGGTGGGCTCGTCGAACACCATCAGCTGCGGTTCGAGCGAGAGCGCGAGCGCGATCGATGCGCGCTGACGCATGCCGCCGGAGAGCTCACCGGGGTAGCGGGCGAGCACCGACGCGTCGAGTCCGACCTTGCCGATCAGTTCCCGGGCACGTGCATCGCGCGCGTCTTTGGGTACGTGGCCGTGCGCGGCGAAGATGTCGCGGAAGTGGTTGCCGACCGTGCGCACCGGGTTGAGCGCGTTCATGCCCGACTGCAGCACCATGGCGAACCCGCCCTGGCGCTGGCGACGCAGCTCCTCCGCATCCAGTTCGCGGATGTCGCGGCCCCCGAAGAGGATGCGCCCTGCACTGATCCGCGCCGGCGGCTTCTGCAGTCGGGTGAGCGCGAAGCCGAGGGTCGACTTGCCGGACCCCGACTCGCCGACCAGCCCGACGAACTCGCCGCGGCGCAGCGAGAACGAGACGTTCTCGACCGCGGTGACGGGCTTCGTGCCCGGCGAGGCGTACTCCACGGAGAGCCCCTGCACGTCGAGCAGGATGTCGTTCGGCATCGGCGTGGTCTCGGGTGCCATGGCGGTCATCGGCCCTTCCCCTCTCGCAGGCGCGGATTGGAGATGCCGTCCACGCCGAAGTTGATCAGTGTCAGGCTCAGCGCCAGCAGTGCGATGCACAGACCGGGGGCGAACAGCAGCAGCCACTGTCCGGTGAGCAGGGAGTTGGAGTTCTG
Organism: Microbacterium maritypicum; assembly: GCF_008868125.1. NCBI lineage: Bacteria > Bacillati > Actinomycetota > Actinomycetes > Micrococcales > Microbacteriaceae > Microbacterium > Microbacterium maritypicum. Next base: position 918,432 of record NZ_WAAQ01000001.1, on the reverse strand, counting down.
CGCCCAGTAGAGCATGGTGCCCCAGCTGACGATGCTGGAGTCGCCGAGGCCGAGGAACTCCAGCCCCGCCTCCGCGAGGATCGCCGCCGTGGCCGCTCCGAAGAGCGTGCCGGCGATGATCGACGTCATGTTCGGCAGGATCTCGCGGAACACGATGCGCGCCCTGCTGTCACCCGAGAACTGCGCCGAGGTGACGAAGTCGTTGCCGCGCAGCGACTGCGTCTGGCTGCGGAGCACGCGAGCACCCCACGCCCAGCCGGTCACCACGATGACCGCGATGATCATCAGGATGCCGCCGTTCTGCAGATACGCGGCGATCACGATCATCAGCGGGAGTCCGGGGATCACCAGGAAGAGGTTGACGATGAAGCCGACCACCTCGCCGGCGAAGCCCCGCATGTATCCCCAGCTGAGGCCGATGAGCACGGCCACGATGGTGGACAGGATGCCGGCGGCGAAGCCGACCAGGAGGCTGATCTGCGCGCCGTAGATGAGCTGGCTGAGCACGTCCTCTCCCGCCGCCGTCGTGCCGAGCCAGTGCGCCCAGGAGGCATCGGCGTTGCGCTCGAAGGTGTTGTCCTTCGCGCCGTAAGGGGCCAGGAGCGGGGCGAACACCGCCACCAGCACGAAGAAGGCGAGGATGCACAGTCCGAGCCGTGCCTTGCCGTTGCTCCAGAGGGTGGCGACCATGCGCCCGAAGGCACGCCACGGGCTGGGCGCGGCGATGCGCTCGGCGGGGATCTTGACGTTCATGGTGGAAGTCATCGGCGGGTCCTTGGGTCGAGTACCCCGTACAGGATGTCAACGAGGAAGTTGGCGATGAGCACGCTCACGGTGATCATCAGGAAGAGCGCCTGCATGAGCGGGTAGTCCTGCCCGATCACGGCGTTGAACAGCAGATACCCGATGCCCGGATACCCGAACACCTGCTCCACGAGGATCGATCCGCCGACGACACCGCCGAGCGTGAGCCCGAAGCCGGTGAGGTTGGGCAGGATCGCGTTGCGCGCGGCGTAGCGGAGGGCGATCGTGCGCCCGTGCAGGCCGTTCGCCTCGCCGAACGTGATGTAGTCCTCGCCGAGCGTGTTGATCATGGCGTTGCGCATCCCGATGATCCATCCGCCCAGCGAGGTGAGCAGGATCGTCAGCGCGGGAAGGAACGCGTGGCTGAGCAGGTCTCCGAGGAACTCCCATGTGAATCCGGGGGTCGTCGTCGCGGAGTAGGCGCCCGTGGTCGGGAACCAGTGCAGCACGTAGCCGAAGAAGAACAGCAGCAGCAGCGCGGTCCAGAAGTAGGGGAACGTGCTGAGGAACGAGCCGGTCAGCGTCGGGAGGCTGTCGAGCCAGGTGCCCCGTCGCCAGGCCGCCGAGACGCCGATCAGCGTTCCGATCACGAACGCGAGGATCGTGACGATGCCGACGAGGCCGATCGTGTACGGCAGGGCCGTGGACACCATGCTCGACACCGACTGCGGGTAGAACGTGTACGAGACGCCGAAGTCGAGCCGGACGACCTGACCGAGGTAGGCGATGTACTGATCCCACAGCGACCCGGTCGGAACGCCCAGCTGCGCCTCGATGGCGGCACGCGTGGCATCGGACACCGGCCCGTTCTGGGACAGCTTCGCGATGGCGGCATCCGCCGGAGAACCCGGCATCATCCGCGGGAGGAAGAAGTTCAGGGTGACCGCGGCCCACAGCGTGAGCACGAACAGGCCGAACTTCTGCAGCGCGTACTTCATCGGTCGTCCCCCTTGACGCGCTTCAGGTGCGTGAAGATCATCAGCGGCGCGGAGTCGTAGTTCTGCGGGATCATGTACGGGTCTTCCTCACTCGGCCAGCCGGTGAACTTGGCGTCGTTGAACAGGCCCCAGATGCCGCCGTAGTAGAGGCCGATCACGGGCATCTCGTCGTAGACGATGCCCTGCAGCTCCTTCACGATCTCGGCCTGGCGGGCGGTGTCGACGGTCTCGCGGTACTCCGCGAGCAGCGCGTCGACCTTCTCCGAGCTGTAGCGCTCGAAGTTGTTCGCCGTCGGCTCTCCCGACGGCACGTAGAACTCGCTGGAGAGCAGGTTGTTGTACGCCTGGTAGACGTCGCCGTTGCCCATGCCGCCGATCGCCATCTCGAAGTCGCCGTTGCTGATCGCGCTCTGGTAGCCCGCGGGCTGCGGGAGCTTGAGCGTGACCTTCACGCCCACGTCGGCGAGCTGGCTGCGCACGGTCTGCGCGGCCCTGGTCCAGTCGGTGAAGCCGTTGGCGGTGGTGAGGGCGAATTCCAGCTGCTCCCCGTTCCCATCCACCAGGCGATCGCCGTCGAGGGAGTATCCGGCTTCGGCGAAGGCGGCGAGGGCGGCATCCTTGTCCTGCGTGATCATGCCCTGGTCGGGGATGCTCGGATCCAGGTACTGCTCCTGGTTGGGGAGGATGAGCCCGGTCTGACCGGCCGGCTTCATGTACCCCTCGGAGGCGGTCTCGGCGATCTCCGCACGGTCGAGGGAGAGCGCGATGCCACGGCGCACGTTCACGTCGTCGAAGGGCGCGACCTCGAGGTTCGGCATCAGCGCGATCACGCCGCCCGGCGGGAACCACCAGGAGTTGTGCTCACTCGCCGCGCCCCAGGTGCCCTCGACATCGGAGATGAAGGCGTAGGCCCAGTCGTAGCCGCGACTGACGGTGTCCAGCTGCGAGTTCGTGGCGGGGAGGATGATGTGCTCGATCTCGATCGAGTCTGCCTGCCAGTAGTCGGGGTTCTTGTCCATCGAGTACTGCTGGTCGTTGTAGTTGCCGAGCACGAAGGGGCCGGTGCCGACCGGCGTCTCGTTGCGGTAGGTGCCGGGGTCCTTCACATCGGCCCAGAGATGCTCAGGGACGATCATGGTCTGCCCGAGGATCGACAGGGAAGGAGCGTCGTCGGTCTTGAGGTGCAGGATCACGTCGCCGCCCTCGGTCTCGACGCTCTCGAGGTGCTGCCATGCGCCCTTGATGTCGAGGGACGGGTTGTCCTTCAACAGCTGGAACGTGAAGGCGACGTCCTCGGGAGTGAGGTCTTCGCCGTCGCTCCAGGTCACGTCGTCGCGGATCGTCATCACGATCGTGCGGGCGTCGGGCTGGGACCACTCGGAGGCGAGCCACGGGTTCTGGGTGCCGTCGAGCGGGTTGATCAGGATCAGCGGCTCGTAGATCCACCGCGACGCCGTGCGCGTGTTGGTGAGATACGGGTTGAAGTTCTTCGTGAAGAACGGGTTGCCCTTGTCGGCGTTGATCAGCATCGTGTCGGCGCCGATCGACGGATCGGGTTGGGATGTGATCTGGATGCTGCAGCCGCTGAGTGCGACCGCGACGGCCGCCAGGCCTACGATCGCCGCTCGGCGCCAGCGCTGGATCACGCGCCCTCTCGGTGTTCTTCCACCGGACATCTGCCACCTCATGTCGTCTCTGTCATGAACGGCATCCTGCGCCGCCTCAGTGATTGTAAGCGCATACATTTTGCGATCGCAACCCCTTGACACCGCCACCGGGGCATGTGTCGAGCCGTCAGGCGGGGCGCAGAGAGCTCTCGCGCAGCAGGATCTGCAGCGGCAGCCGCGCGACCACGGGGTCGGCGTCGGCGTTCTCGAGGCGGCGGGCGAGCACCTGCACCGCCGCGCGCCCGAGGTCGATCATCGGCTGGCGGATCGTGGTCAGCGGCGGCTGCGAGAGCGCGGCGGCCTCGATGCCGTCGAAGCCCGTCACCAGCACGTCGTCCGGCACCCGGACGCCCGCGCCGCGGAACACGTCGAGCGCGCCGAGGGCCATCTGATCGTTCGCGCAGATGAGCGCGGCCGGCGTGCCGGCCGCGAGAAGCTCCTCGGCGGCCTGGCGCCCGGAGGCCCGGGTGAAGTCGCCGCGCCGCACCGTCACGTCGTCGAGTGATCCGCCGGCCTCCGCCACGGCAGCGGCGAAGCCCTCCCAGCGCTGCAGTCCATCCGGTGAGTCCGCCGGCCCCGCGAGGAAGGCGAGCCGCCCGTCCCCCACCTGAGCCAGCACGTGCCTGGTCAGCTCGGCCATCGCCTCGGCGTTGCTCACCGTCACGTGGTCGTAGTGATCGCCGCGCGGGGGGCCGGAGAGCACCACCACGGGGATGCGTCGCGCCAGTCGAGCCAGCACGTCGTCGGGCACGCTGCTGGCGAGGACCATGAGCCCGTCAACCCGGCCGGCCATGTCCCGCACGGTGGAGCGATCGGGGTCGTCACGTCCGACCCCGACCATCAGCACGAAGCCCTGCTTCCACGCCTCCAGCTCCGCACCGCGCAGCACCTCGTCGAGGAACAGCATCGAGGTGTGCCGGCCGTCGACCTCCGCCTCCTCGCGGACGATCGCGAACGGCGGCGCCTCGCTGTCGGCGGCGGAGAGGGCGTCGAGAGGCGGGGCATCCTCCGCGGCGTCGAATCCGGGGAAGTACAGCCCCAGCACCCCTGTCCGCCGCTCGGCGAGGCCCCTGGCACTGCCGCTGGGGACGTACCCCAGCGCGGCGACGGCGTCGAGCACGCGTTCGCGGGTGACCGGACGCACGGCGTCCGGCGAGCGCAGCACCCGCGAGACCGTGGCGATCGAGACGCCGGCCCGATCGGCCACGTCGTACACGGTCGCCGCCTTGCTCACGCCGACGCCCCTCCGGATCGGGCGGCGAGGGCGGCCTGGTAGAGGTCTCGGGAGGAGAGACCGGTGAGGGCCGCGACCTCGGACGCGGCATCCTTCAGCCGGATGCCGTCGGCGACGAGCTTCTGCACCTGGACGAGGGCGTCTTCCGGGGAGGCATCACGACGCGACGCCCCTTCGACCACGACGACGATCTCGCCCTTCACTCCGTTCTCGGCCCAGGCGACGAGTTCGGAGGAGGTGCCGCGGCGCACCTCCTCGTAGAGCTTCGTGAGCTCGCGGCACACCGCGATCCGCCGCTCGTCGCCGAAGGCGGCACCCATGTCGGCGAGAGCGCTGGCGAGGCGGGCGGGCGACTCGAAGAAGACCATGGTGCGGGGTTCGGCGGCCAGCGCGCGCAGTGTGGAGCGACGCTCCCCCGGCTTGCGCGGCAGGAACCCCTCGAACGTGAAGCGGTCGGTGGGCAGGCCCGAGATCGCGAGCGCCATCAGCACCGCGCTCGGCCCGGGGATCGCGGTCACCGTCACGCCCTGGGCGACGGCCTCGGCGACCAGTCCGTACCCGGGGTCGCTGACGGTCGGCATCCCGGCATCGCTCATCACCACGATGTCGGTCTCCGCCGCGAGGGCTGCCAGCTCGGCCGCTTTCTGCTTCTCGTTGTGGTCATGCAGGGCGATCAGGCGCGGCCTGTTGTCGATCTGCAGGGCCTTGAGCAGACGCTGGGTGGTGCGGGTGTCCTCCGCGACGACGACCTCGGCGTTCTCCAGCACCTCCACGAGGCGGCGAGATGCGTCGCCGAGATTTCCGATCGGAGTGGCGGCGAGGATGATCACCCGCCCAGCTTAGGCGGGCGGGATGCAGCCGGCGGAGAAGGCCGGTTGTCTAGGCTGGAGCGGTGACCGCGCCCGTGCCCCTGCTTCCCGCTCCCGAGGAGCGGTCGACGCGCTACGGGCAGCTCCGCGATCGTCTGCTGCGGGATCCGGACTGGGGACGCGCGATCCGCTGGCTCGCCCCTCTCGTGATCACCGCGATCGCCGCCCTCCTCCGTCTGATCAACGTCGCGCATCCGCATCAGCTGGCGTTCGACGAGACCTACTACGTCAAGGACGCGTGGTCGCTGTGGACCCTCGGCTACGAGGGCACCTGGGGTGAGAACGCCAACGACGCGTTCACCACCCTGCAGCAGCTGCCGCTGTCCGAACAGGGCGCGTTCATCGTGCATCCGCCTCTCGGCAAGTGGCTCATCGCGCTGGGCATGGCGATCGGCGGTCCCGACAACAGCGCGGGCTGGCGACTCGCGACGGCACTGCTCGGCACCGCCTCCGTTCTGCTGGTCTACCTGATCGCGCGACGACTCAGCAGCTCCGTGGTGGTCGCGAGCGTGGCCGGAACACTGCTCGCGATCGACGGCCTCAGCATCGTCATGAGCCGCATCGCCCTGCTCGACGGCATCCTGACCTTCTTCGTCCTGCTCGGCGTGCTGTTCGTGATCATCGACCGGCAGCGGACCATCCCGGTGCTCGAGAGGCGCGACCCCGACAAGCCCGACCCGTTCTGGGGTCCGGTGCTCTGGCGTCGCCCCTGGCTGATCGCGGCGGGGACGGCCCTGGGCGCAGCGTCGGCCGTGAAGTGGTCGGGGCTGTACGTGCTGGCCGGATTCGGCCTGTACGTCGTGGTCACCGATGCGCTGGCCCGGCGGCGGGCCGGGGTGGTGCTGTGGCCCACGGCAGCCGCCTTCCGCCAGGGGCCCGTCTCGTTCGTGCTGCTCGTCTTCCCCGCCCTGGCCGTGTACCTGATCAGCTGGACCGGATGGCTGGTGACTGCAGGGGGCTATGACCGCCAGAGCGACCCGAACCCGCTGATCGCCCTGTGGAAGTACCACGAGTCGATGCTCGGGTTCCACGTCGGCCTGACTCGCGGGCACCCCTATGCGAGCCCCGCCTGGGAGTGGCCTCTGCTGCTGCGTCCCACGGCCGTATGGGTCGACTCCGATCCCACCGGCTGCGGCACGGACCACTGCATCGGCGTGATCTCGGCGATCCCGAACCCGCTCATCTGGTACGCGGGCGTGGCCGCGGCGATCTACCTGCTCTACCGCCTGGTACGCGGCTGGATCACCCGGCGCCCCGTCGGCCCGGAGCTGAGCATCCCCCTCGTCGGCCTCGCGGTCACCTATGTGCCGTGGCTGATGTTCCCCGATCGCACGATCTTCCAGTTCTACACGGTCGTGATGATGCCGTTCCTCGTGATCGCTCTGGCCATGACGCTGCGGATCATCGCCGGCACGCGCGAGGATCCGCTGCACCGTCGGCAGTCCGGCGAGCGCACGGTGATGATCTTCCTCGCGTTCGTGGTGCTGGTGTCGGCGTTCTTCCTGCCCCTGTGGACCGGGATGAGCGTGCCGTACGAGTTCTGGCTCCTGCACAACTGGCTGCCCGGCTGGGTGTGACCCGCTAGCCGGAGAGCACCTCGTCGGTGGCGACGTGTTCCACGAGCGGCAGCACCCGTCCGGAGAGATGCGTGCGCATCGCGATGGACGAGGCCGTGCGGGCGACTCCCGGCACCAGAGCGACCCGGTCGAGCACCTCCTGCAGCCTGGTGGCATCGCGCGCCACCAGCCGCAGCTGCATGTCGCTGGCACCCGTGACGGTGTGCATGTCGACGATCTCGGGCACGGCGTCGGCGAGCGCCGTGGCCACCTCGTCGTGCCCCACCTTCTGATCGATCTCGACCAGGCAGAACGCGACGACGCCGTAGCCGAAGCCGGCCGGGTCGATGCGCGGCACGATCGCCTCGATCACCCCGCCCTCGTGCAGGCGGGCGAGCCGGCTCGTCGCGGTGCCGCGGGCGATGCCGAGCCGCCGTGCGCATTCGAGGATGGGCAGCTGCGGCGACTCGGTGAGCAGCCGGATGAGCTGGGCGTCGAGGCGATCGATGCGCATCGCTACTCCCGGGGGACGCCGGGCCGGGCCACACCCCTGGTCGCGCGGGCGACGAGGAGGAGCACGGCGGTGAGCCCCAGCGTCAGCAGCAGCTGGATGCGCGCGGCCTCATCGATCATCGCGAGGGCGATCACGGCCGCGAGCAGCACCAGGCACAGCCACGACAGCCAGGGGAAGCCCCACATGCGCATCGGCATCGCCTCTCCCGCCCGATCCGCGCGGCGGCGGAGGATGATCTGCGCCACGGCGGTCGCCGTCCAGATCACGAGCAACGTCGAGCCGACCACGTTGAGCAGGGCGGGCAGGACCACATCGGGGAAGGCCCAGTTGAGCCCGACCGTGACGAAGCCGAAGGCGACCGAGGCCAGCACCGCGACGAACGGCACGCCCTTGAGGCTGGTGCGGGTGGCGGCCAGCGGCGCGAGCCCGCGCTCCCCCAGCGAGTACGCCATGCGGGAGGCGCCGTAGATGTTGGCGTTCATGGCCGACAGCAGCGCGATGATGACGATGAGGTCCATCACCAGTCCGACGCCCGGCACGTTCAGGGTCTCGAGCACCGCCGAGAACGGCCCTGCCTTCACGGCCGGGTCGTTCCAGGGCAGCACCGCGACGATCACGAAGATCGATCCGACGTAGAAGACGAGGATGCGCACGAGCACCTCGCGGACGATGCGGCGGATGTTGTGGGCGGGATCGTTCGACTCGGCGGCCGCGATCGCGACCACCTCGGTGCCGCCGAAGGCGAACACCACGATCAGCAGGGCACCGGCGATGCCGGCGATGCCGTTCGGGGCGAAGCCGCCGGCGTCGACGAGGTTCGAGATGCCGGTGGCCGCCACGCCGGGGATGAGACCGATGATCGCGCACACTCCCACCACGAGGAAGGCGATGATCGCGGCGACCTTGATCGCCGCGAACCAGAACTCGAAGCGGCCGTAGTTGCGCACGCCGAACAGGTTCACCGCGGTGAGCGCCACGACGAAGATCAGCACCCACACCCAGGCGGGGATGCCCGGCGTCCAGTTGGCGACGATCGCGCCCGCACCCGTCGCCTCGGCCGCGATCACCACGACCAGCTGGATCCAGTAGAGCCACCCGACCGCACTGCCGGCGCTGCGCCCCATCGCCTTCTGGGCGTAGGAGCTGAAGGCGCCGGAGCTGGGGCGTGCCGCGACCATCTCGGCGAGCATCGCCATCACGAGAACGACGATGCCACCGGCGACGAGGTACGACACCAGCACGGCGGGACCCGCGATGCTGATCGCCTGACCCGATCCGACGAACAGACCGGCGCCGATCGCACCGCCCAATCCCATCATCGAGATCTGACGACGGGTCAGGCCCGGATGCAGTCCCTTGGTGGTCGTGGTGGTCGGGGGGACCTCGGTCATGCGGTCATCGGTCATGCGCCGACCTCCACACGCTCAGCGTCGACCGCGAGCGGAGCGGATGCGGCGAGCGCAGCCTCCACCCGGTCGATGTCCTCCGCGGAGCCCGAGGAGATGCGGATGCCCTCCCCGGCGAAGGCGCGCGCGATCACTCCCCCCTCCTGCAGCAGGCTCTCGAGCTCTGCGGTGCGGTCGGCGGACGGCACCCAGACGAAGTTGGCCTGGGAGCGGACGGCGGGCCATCCGGCTGCGGTGAGCACGGCGTGGAGGCGATCGCGTTGGGCGACCACGTCGTCGATGCGGGTCGCGAGCTCGTCCTCGGCGTCCAGCGAGGCCAGAGCCGCGACCTGAGCGAGGTCGGTCACCCCGAAGGGCACGGCGACCTTGCGCTGGTTCTCGGCGACGGCTGCCGGGGCGATCGCGTAGCCGATGCGGAGCCCGGCGAGCCCGTAGGCCTTGGAGAACGTGTGCAGCACCGCCACGTGCGGGTGTCGGCGGAACAGCTCGATACCGGCGCCCCTGCTCTCGGTGCGATCGAAGTGCACATAGGCCTCGTCGATCACCACGAGCACGTCGTGCGGAACCGCGGAGACGAAGCGCTCCAGCTCGTCGGCGCCGACGACGGTCCCGGTCGGGTTGTTCGGGTTGCACACGAAGATCAGGCGGGTGCGCGGGGTGATCGCCGCGATCATCGCATCGAGGTCGTGCCCGTGGTCCGCGTCGAGCGGCACCGGCACGGGCGTGGCCCCGGCGATGCGCACCAGCGAGGGATACGCCTCGAACGACCGCCACGCGAAGACGACCTCGTCGCCCTCACCTGCCACCGCGTGGATGAGCTGGGAGGCGATCTCGACCGACCCGGCCCCGACCGTGACCTCGGACGCATCGACACCGTAGCGTTCGGCGAGCCGTTCGCGAAGCGCGGCGGCGCTCATGTCGGGATAGCGGTTGATGCCGTCGAGGCGATCGCGCACGGCCTGGACGACCGAGGCCAGCGGCGGATGCGGGGACTCGTTCGAGGAGAGCTTCGAGGCACCGGCCGGAGCGGAGCGCCCCTGACGGTATGCGGGAACGGCGTCGAGTCCGGCGCGGGTGGGGAGGGGCATCGTCAGAGCGTCCTTGCTGTGATCCATGGGCGGCCCCCGAGCGGCACCGCCTGCTGTCGCGCAACAGTAGAACGGATCGCGGCCACTGGGCAATCGGCGCACCGGAAGCTGCGCATCTCGCGCAATCGACCGGCATTCCTCAGGGAACTGCTAGGCAGATTGCACAGTCGCGACGATCACTCGGCGGAGGCCGCGAGCCGGAACCCGATGCCCACCGCGACGAGGTCGGCCTCGTAGGCCCCGTGTCGCCGCGCGCAGCGGGCCAGGTCGACGTCGTGGCGGAACGCGCCGCCGCGCGTGATGTGCGGGTCGGCCGCCCAGTCCTCGACAGTCGGGACACTGTCGGGCGCACCCGGGTACGGCGCGTACCGGGTCGAGGTCCACTCGTCGACGTTGCCGACCATGTCGAGCACTCCGAACGCACTGGCACCGTCCGGGAACGACCCGACGGGCGTCGTGGTGCCGAGCCCGAGGTCGAACAGGTTCGCCCTCCCCCGCACGTACTCGTCTCCCCAGGGGAACTCGCGGGTGTCATCACCGCGCGCCGCCCGCTCCCACTCGTCTTCGGTCGGCAGTCGCACCTCTTCGCCGAGTTGCGAGCCGATCCAGGCGGCGAAGGCGGATGCTTCGGCCCAGGTGACTCCGACGACCGGATGCTCGTCGATCCCGGCGATGGCACGGGCGCCGGTCTCCTCCGCGTACGCGGCCCACTGCGCGACGGTGACCGGGGTGCGGGCGAGCCGGAACGCCGGGACGACGATCCGCGTGCGCGGCGTCTCCTTCTCGTACCAGGCACGCGGAACCCCCGTGTCGGCATAGCGGACGGTGAGGGCGTCGACCTCGTCGGGCGGCGTCCCCCGCTGCAGCGTGCCCGCCGGGATGCCGACCCACTCGATCTGCTGCGCGGCCATGCAGCTTCCCCTCTCGAACACTGTCAGTCCCCAGCGTAGGAGCCGCAGCGCCCTCGAGGGCCGCCGTCAGCGCGTGAGCGAGACCTCGGCCGGGTCGCTCACCGGCAGCCGGCACACGAACGCGCGGCAGTCGTAGGCGCGTTCCGCCGACGCGTCCTTCCCCTCGAACAGCTCGAACCCGGCATCGGCGAACGCCCGCGCCTCCTCCGTGGTCACCACGGCGACGACCTCGGCGTCCGCGCCCCTGGCGACCACGGCGAGGGCACTGTCGCGCGCTCCGGTGACCACGACGAGCTGGCGGGGAGGAACGGCGAGACCCGCCGCCACCCGCAGCAGGGTGCCGTGGGCGAACGGCTGCTCCAGCGAACGCGCGGCGAGCGCGCTCGCGGTCGTCACCGCCGCTTCGCGATACCGCTCCCCCGCTCCCAGCCACCATGCGGTCAGCGCGGCGCCGGCCACCGCAGCGGCATCGGAGGGCAGGTCGCCGTCGGTCTGGTCGGGCGAGGCCGCGATGCCCTGGCCAGACAGCAGCGGGTCGTCACCTACCGTGCCGTCGAGGGCCCCGTCGAGGATGCTGCGCGCCGCGATCGCCCAGGTCGCCTCGCCGGTCGCCAGCGCGAGCGCGAACAGGCCGTCGGCGAGAAGGCCGAGGTCCGCGGCGGTCGCTGACGCGACGGATGCCCGTCCGTCGAGCGACGCCCGCACGAGGGCGCCGTCGGCATCCCGGTTGGTCCGCAGCACCTCGTCCGCGGCAGAGGCCGCGGCATCGATCCAGCTCTGCTCGCCGAGCGCCGCGCCGGCCCTGGCGAGGGCGCCGATCGCGAGTCCGTTCCAGCCGGTGATCACCTTGCCGTCGACCGCCGGGGGCTCGAGCCCCGCCCGTTCGGCGAGCGGGCGGAGGTAGTACCCACCCTCGTTGCGCACGCCGTCGATCGTCGACTCCGAGTCCTGCGCCGCGCCGAATCCGCCGCCGTCGCGACGGAGCACATCGATCAGGAAGGAAGCGATGCCGCGCACGGTGCGCTCGTCTCCCGCGTCGCGCGCGACATCGAGCAGCTGCGCGTTGTCGGTCAGCATCCGCTCGTAGTGCGGCACCGTCCAGTCGCGCTGGGTCGCATACCGGAAGAACCCGCCATCCGCATCGCGAAGGTCGGAGTCCGCCATCGCGGCGAGCGCGCGTGCGGTGGCCGCCGACGCCTCGGGAGCGCCCTCCCGCACGAGCGGGTGCTGCAGGAAGCGCAGCGTCGTGGCGACAGGGAACTTCGGGGCTCCCCCGAAGCCGCCGAACTGCGGATCCTCGCGCTGCGCGATCGCCTGCGCCGCGGTCCCGATCGCGACGACGTCCGGCAGGGCCGAAGGCGCGGATTCCGCTGCGCGGGCGAGCGCGTCGGTCACGGCATCCGCCGACTCCTCGGCCTGCGCACGACGCAGCGTCCACGCTTCCCGCACCGCCGCGAGCACGTCGCGGAACGCGGGCATCGGGGGGCGCGCCTGCGGAGGCCAGTAGGTGCCGGCGTAGAAGGTGCGCCCGCGCGGGGTGGCGAAGACCGTGAGCGGCCAGCCGAGACTCTGCGTGAAGGCCGAGGCTGCGGCCATGTAGGCGCCGTCGACCTGCGGATGCTCCTCACGGTCGACCTTCACGGCCACGAACCCGTCGTTGATGAGCGCGGCGGTGGCGGGGTCGGCGAACGACTCCCGCGCCATCACGTGGCACCAGTGGCAGGTCGAGTAGCCGATCGAGATGAGCAGCGGCACGTCGCGCCGCTGCGCCTCGGCGAACGCCTCCTCACCCCACGGATACCAGTCGACGGGGTTGTCGGCGTGCGCGCGGAGGTACGGGCTGAGGGTGTCGCCGAGCCGGTTGGTCATGCCTTCACGCTACGCCCGCGGGGCGCGGCGGGGTCAGCCGACGAGCAGCTCGACCGGACGCGACGCCGCGTAGCCCACCAGCGGCAGAGCGCGCTCCGCCGCCAGGGCGATGCGGGCTTCGAGCACCTCCGAGACGATCTCGTAGCCGTCGAAGTCCGTGTTGCTGGCGTAGACGCCGACCGGAAGGGTGAGCGCCTGGAAGAACGCGAACAGCGGACGCAGCTGGTGCTCGATGATCAGCGCATGCTTCTCGCCGCCGCCGGTCGCCGCCAGCAGCACGGGCGTGCCCACAAGGTCGTACTGGCCGACGAAGTCGAAGAGGTGCTTGAAGAGCCCGGTGAACGAGGCACGGTAGACGGGGCTGCCCACGATCAGCAGATCGGCGGACTCGATCGCCTGCAGCTGCGCCTCGACCTCCGGCGGCAGCTGGTCGCGCTGGAGCGCGCCGGCCAGTCCCGGACCGATCCGCGTCAGCTCGATGAGCTGCGCCTCGACCTCAGCACGCTCGGCGACGGCGGCCGTGATCGCGCGGACGAGGGCGGTCGTCTTGCTGGGCTCGTGCAGGGATCCCGACACGGCGACGACACGGAACGGAGCTGTCATGCCTCGACGGTACTCACGACGACGCCCTGTGTCGCGTGGTGCGACACAGGGCGTCATGTGAGCTCGAAGGCTCCGTCTCACCGCAGCGGGTCAGTTGACCTCGTCCGGGTGGGAGCCGACGCGGCCGGAGCCGTCGAGCGGGTCGAGCGCGTCGATCGCCGCGATCTCGGCATCGGTCAGTTCGAAGCCGAAGACATCGAGGTTCTCGCGCAGGCGCTCGGCGCGCACCGACTTCGGGAACACGATGATGTCCTTCTGCAGGTGCCAGCGCAGCACGGCCTGGGCGGGCGTGACCCCGTGGGCCGCCGCGGCATCCGCCACCGCCGGAGCGCCGAACAGGTCGTACTTGCCCTGACCGAGCGGACCCCACGCCTCGATGCGCACACCTTTCGCGTCGGCCCAGGCGACCACGTCGCGCTGCTGGTAGGCGGGGTGCAGCTCGATCTGGTTCACGGCCGGCACGACACCGGTCTCCTTCACGGTGCGCTCCAGGTGCGGAACCAGGAAGTTCGAGACCCCGATGCTGCGGGTGAGCCCTGCGTCCCGCAGCTCGATGAGCTTCGCGAACGCATGCACGTAGTCGTCCTTGGCGGGGGTGGGCCAGTGCACGAGATACAGGTCGACCTTCTCCAGGCCGAGCTTCTCCAGGCTCTCGGCGATGGCCGCACGCGGCTCGTCGTCGTGGTGGCGGTCGTTCCAGAGCTTCGTCGTGACGAACAGCTCGTCGCGCGGGATGCCGGAAGCCGCGATGGCGGCACCGACGCCCTCCTCGTTGCCGTAGATCGCGGCGGTGTCGATGTGGCGGTAGCCGATCTCGAGCGCCTCGCTCACCGCGCGCTCGGTCTCTGCCGGCGGCACCTTGAAGACGCCGTAGCCGAGCTGCGGGATGGAATTGCCGTCGTTCAGTTCGAGTGCAGGAATCGTCATCCCTCCAGCCTATGACCTGTGATGACAGGCGGATCCGAACGATGACGAGGGAAGTCGGTGCGGGTGACGCGGCCCGCAACCGAGGTTCCGTAGGCTGAGGAACGATGAACGAGCGCGACGCCTCCGACGATGCGGAGTATCTCCCGCCACCTCCCCCTGCCGCGGACACGCCTGCGCCGGACGAGGAGGAGACCCGGATCGTCGCCGCGACCAAGAGGCGCAGTCGAACCATCGTCATCCTGGTCACCGTCGTCGCCGCCGTCCTGCTCCTCGGAACGATCGCGACGAACCTCCTTCTCGCCGCCGGACTGCGCGCCGAGATCGGCGAGGGACGCCCCGGCACATCGGCGACGCCGTCGGCATCCGCGTCCCCGACACCGACCCCCGATCGGCCGACGTCCGCGTGCAGCGAGCTCTGCGCCGCGGCCACCGAGGAGATCGGAGCCACCGCCGGCGACTGGCGGATCGAGGGCGACTGGACGAACGCGGCGAACGACCTCGGCTCGCGCGATGCCGCAACAGCGGTGTTCGCCTCCGACGCCGGCCGTGCCACGGTGACGGTGCTGCAGTTCCCCACCGACGACGCTGCCGCGCAGGCGGCCCTCGACATCCGCGCCAGGATCGGCGACCCGACATACACGGAACAGGTGTTCGACGACGGGTCGGGCACGCGATACGACTTCGACGGCGCGACCGTCAGCCGCGTCGTGTGGCATCTCGACGCCCAATCGAGGCCGCACACCCCCGGGCGTCTGTACATCGTCGAAGCGCCGACGAACGCCGCGGACAGCTTCGCCGGGCAAGCCGCCTATCAGCTGTATCTGGCGCTCCCGCTCTAGGCGCGGCGCATCCCGCCTGTCGTCCCGCGAGCACAGCCGTCAGTCGAGCCCGCGCAGCCCCTGCGACATCGCCTGGAAGGCGTCGACCGCCCGCGCCGCGGGGCGAGGGCCGTCGGGGTCGGCCGCCCACTGTTCGAGCCCGACACGGATCGAGGCCGTCGCGACGGTGGCCAGCAGCGTCGCCTCCCACACCGCGAGCCCTCGATCCTGGAGGATCACGCGCAGCCGACGCTCGGAATCGTCATTCACGCGCAGCCAGACGTCGCGCATCGCGGTGTCGTCGTCGAGCCCCCGGAGCACCCCGAGCATCGTGTCGAGTTCGAGACCCTCGGTCTCGGTGCGCTCCCCCGCATCGGACCGGTCCTCGACGAGCTGCGCCCGGATCACGGCCGGTATCTGCGCGCGCAGTGACCGCTCTCCGACCTCCGCGAACGCCTCTTGCCAGCGCTGGGCTCCCACACTGAGGATCGGCGCGATCGCATCTTCCTTGCGCGCGAAGTACCGGTAGAACGTGCGCACCGATACGCCGGCACGCGCGGCGATCTGCTCAGCGGTGACACCCGTCACGCTCTGCTCGGCGAACAGGGTGGCGGCAGCGGCGGCGATGTCGCGTTCGGTCGCGGCCTTGCGGCGCTCGGTGAGGGTCGAGGTCTCCACCGTCACAGCGTACGGGAAGAGGCCGCCTGCTCGACAGAAGACGCCTAGGTGGCACGATCTGCCATACAGGCATAGTCTGCCTACAACGGAGTGTCGCACCACGACACCACGACGAAGGGAAGACCATGAACCGCTACGAAGGACGTCGGGCGCTCATCACCGGCGGAGGGTCGGGCATCGGCCAGGCCACCGTGCTGCGGATGCTGCGCGAGGGCGGCAGCGTCGTCGCCGCCGACGTCAGCACCGCAGGCCTCGAGGACACCATCGCCCGGGCCGGGACCCTCGCCTCGCGGCTCACGACGGTCACGATGAACATCGCCGATGAGGCCTCCGTCGCCGCGGGCGTCGCCGAGGCCGTGGCCGCCCTGGGCGGACTCGACGTCCTCGTGAACGCCGCCGGCATCCTGCGCTCCTCGCACACCCACGAGACGACGCTCGATCAGTTCGAGCAGGTCATCCGGATCAACCTGGTAGGCACGTTCCTCGTGATCCGTGAGGCGATCCCCGCGCTGCTCGAGGGCACTTCGTCGGCCGTGGTCAACTTCAGCTCGACCTCAGCCGGCTTCGCCCACCCGTACATGGCGGCCTACGCCGCCAGCAAGGGCGGCGTGCAGTCGATGACCCACGCGCTGGCGGCCGAATACGCCAAAGGCGGGATCCGCTTCACCGCGGTGCAGCCCGGTTCGATCTCCTCCGGCATGACGGACGGATCCGGTCGGAGCAACCAGAGCAATGGACCGGGCCTGCCTGCCGACGCCGACATGAGCCTGTTCATGAAGCTCGCACCCGCGATCGGTCAGGGCTTCGCCGGCCCCGAGTCGGTCGCCGGTGTCGTGGCGATGCTCGCGAGCGAGGACGGCGCCTTCATCACCGGCACCGAGGTGCGCATCGACGGCGGCACCCACTTCTGACAGAAAGGGTGGGGGCCCGGCTCATGCCGGGACCCCCCACCCGCTCACCCGGTCACTCGCCCTGTCGAAGGGTCTTGACCTCGTTCACGCTCACGACGTTGGTGCCGGTCGCGGCGCCGGCCCGATAGGAGAACACGGACGGCGAGCCCTCGCCCTGCAGCGCGGGGGTCGCATCGGTCGTGGACACCAGCCACGCCGCCGGCTCCGGCTGCCCGTCGGCCCACACCTTCGCGCGGATCGTCGTCGACGGCGAACCGGACGTCTCGGTCGACAGGTGGAACACGGTCCCCGCGCTCCAGGTCATACCGGGGACCGCCGCGCTGGCGATCGCCGTGCCGTTGCGCTGGATCACGACCCACACCGAGCCATCGGCGCGATGCCACGCCAGAGCGCGGTACCCCACGTCACCCGTGCGACGAGAGCCCGCACCGACGTAGACCGTGCCCGACTCCGGACCGCCCGAGAGCGAGTAGGACATCGTCGTGGCGGAATCGCGCACAGACGCATCGTCCAACAGCATCTCTCGCGTCTGTCCCGCGACGAGGTCGATCACTCCGGCGCCGTCCTTGACCGACAGCGCCGTCGACTTGCCCTGCATCGGCGTCCACAGACCGCCGATGTCCGCAGTGCCCCATCCGGACTCGACCGCACGATCGAATCCGTCGGCGGCCGCCACCACATCGGCGGCGACAGGCGCCGTGACGACGACCTGCTTCTCACTCGACGCGGACAGTCCGCTGCTGTCGGTCACGGTCATGCGCACCGTGTAGGTTCCCGCCGCCGCGTACTCGTGCGACGCCGTGGCGCCGGTGGCCGTCGAGCCGTCGCCGAAGTCCCATGCGTAGGCGCTGATGGTGGCCGCACCGTCGGCGACGGAACCTGCGCCGTCGACCGCCACGCTCAGATCGGTCGTCTGCGCGGTGAAGACCGCCGTCGGAGCCTTGAGGCCCTTTCCGACCTGGAAGTGCGAGCGCACCTGCTCGGAGTTCAACGCGAACGAGTACACCGCGGCCTCATCCAGCGACCCCTTGAAGTAGTTCGACGAGGGAGCCGACGGCCAGCCCGTGAGCAGGTCGCCCCCGATGCGCACATACGCGGGATCGGTCTTGGCGTTCGTCACCGCCGGATCCGACGCGACGAGCTCCCCGTCGACGTACAGCTTCATCCCGTCCGCGCTCTGCGAGACGACGGCGTGATGCCAGGCGCCGTCATTCAGCGCCTTGTCTCCGGAGATGGTGGCACGGGTCTGCGCTGCGAAGACTCCGAAGGTCAGCGTCCCGCTGTTCGTCATGTAGAGGTGACGGTCGACCGTCGCCGAGCTCCCCGTCTTGGCGGAGCCGGAGCCGATGAGCATGCCGCCGGTCGTCGTCGTGGTCTTGAACCAGATCTCCGAGGAGAAGTCCTTCGACACAGTTGCCTTGGCGTCGGAGGACACCCGTCCGTTCGTGGTGCCGTTGACGGTGGTCGATCCGGTGCCGCCGTTCTCGATTCCGGACGACGAGACCGTGGCGCCCGTCCCGTTCACCGGGTTGTTCGATCCCGCCCAGTCCTTCGAGACGTTCCCCATCGGGTAGTACAGCGAGGGGCTGTCGGCGAGAACCTTCGTCGTGTATGCCGACACGGTGCCCGCTGTGGCCTTCGCGCTCACGCTCGCACTGGTCGCGGTGTTGCCGTCGGCGTCCTTCGCGACCACGGTGTAGCTCTGGGTCGCGCCCGGAGTCGCCGACGGGTCGTCGAGCGTGACCGTCGCGCGCTTCCACCAGGTTCCGTCTGCGGTCGTGCTCGCCACGGGCTCAGCGGTTCCGGCGCGGTACAGCTCGTAGGTGAGCGTCAGATCATCCCGATCCCAGTTGGTCTGGATCGACACGCGAGCACGACCGGGAACGGGCGAGGTGCCCGCGGTGGGCTTCCAGTTCGCATCGGCGACGCGGGGGCCGTCCTTCGCGCCGGCCGGAGGGTTGGTGGAGAACCGGACCAGTCCCTCGAACTGACCGCCGTTGACGGATCGGAACTCGCCGCCGATCGAGATCATGTCGCCGGAGCCGGTGATCGACAGGCCTGCCTGGCCGAGTCCGGTCGTGGTGCCCACCGACCAGTCCGGTGCCCACTGATACGGCGACGGTGCGGGAGTTCCCGCCCAGCTGGCGTACCCGGAGTAGGTGTTCGCGGAAAGGGTGCCGCGCGCGTCCGTCGTGTACGCCTCGGCGTACTGGTAGACCGCGGGGCTCTTCTGCGGCTGCAGCCCCATCGTGTTGCAGGAGTGCATGTGGCTCGTCGTGTAGACCACCTTGCCGGTGGAGTAGACGCCGTAGTGGTCGCCGTGGCAGTCCGCGATCCAGCGCACGGCGCCGCTTCCCGCCTCTGCGGCGAACGTGCCCTCGAGGTTGCCCCCGCCGGACCAGCTCCACCCGGTGCCGTAGACCGTGTTCGCGTCGGTAGCGAGAGCGAAGATGCCGGAGTTGCTGCTGCTCCCGCTGTTCTTGACGACCTTGGAGATGCCCCAGTCGGTGTCAGCCGCCCCCGTGGACTTGTCCACCGCGGCAGATCCGCGCAGGCTGCTGCCGTTGAGCGTCGAGAACCGGCCTCCGACGATGACCTTCGCCCCGGCCGGGTCCATCACGAGGGCATCGACCTGACGGTCGGCCAGCGGAGCCCAGCTCAGCAGAGCGCCGTTCCCGGCGTCGAGTGCGGCGAGGTTCTTGCGGGCGACGCCGTTCGCCTGGGTGAACAGACCGCCGAGGTAGATGTTCGATCCGTCGGTCGTGATCGCGTACACACCGCTGCCGCCGATCGACGGCGCGAACTGCGGGACGAGCTCGCCGGTCTTCGCATCCAGTGCGGCGAAGTTCCAGCGGTCCTTGCCGTTCACGCTGTTGAACGAACCGCCGATGTAGATGCGGGATCCGTCAGGAGACGCAGCGACCGCCTTGATCACTCCGTTGACCTTCGGGGCGAACGACGACAGCGCGCCGGTCACGATGTCGTACGCCAGCACGTTCGATCGTGCGGTCAACGACGTACCGGGGGCCGCCTTCGGCTCGCGCGCGTTGTCGAACTTGCCCACCGCGTAGACGGTCGTGCCGATCGTGGTCTGCGCCCAGACGTAGCCGTTGTCGATCTGCACGGTCGGGATCGGATCCGACGTCACCACGTTCTCGTCGCGCTGCAACTGCGGCGGCATCGACGGCGGCACCTCTGCCGCACCCGCCGCTGTCGCGCCCACACCAGACAGACCGGCGATCAGCAGACCCGCCGTCAGCGCTGACGCGACGACACCCCGCGCTCGTCGCCCGAAACTCGTATTCCCCACAGTGACTCCCCAGTCCATGCTGTTCCGAACGCGAGGTCGTCACTCCACCGCGCGCTCGACGACATCGAGGCGGCGAAGAACGCCGCAACGCGGTGGTGTGAACTCCCCAGTTCAGAACTCCCCAGTCCGACCCGAGATGCGGGTCGGTCGCGAACGCCAGACAGCGTGCGCGATCCCACGCTAGCACATCGCCCCTCTCGGCTTCCGGGAGTGCCGGCGCCGATCGGCTCAGCGCCGGGGCACCGCCGCCATCGCCGCCGCTCCTCGTCCGACCAGACGTTCGAGCGGCCCCCGTCCGAAGAACATCGACCAGAGCGTCGTGATCACGAGCAGCCCGATCGCGGTCGCGGCCCAGAAGGCGTTGCTGGAGAAGAACCCGCCCGGCCCGCCGACCACCATGATCGAGAGGACGTGCGCGCTGTATGCCGTCAACGGCATGGAACCGAGCGCACCGAGCGGGAGCAGCACCCAGCGCAAGGGCCTGCTCAGCAGCAGACACAGGGCGATGATCGTGAGCGCGAAGCCGCCGGATCCGAGGATCTCGGCCGTGCCGCCGCTGTGCGGGTCGACCGCGAAGACCGCCGTGAGCACGGCGCGAAGCGGGTCGGACGCGGCGAGCGCCTGCGGATAGTCCTCCCACCCGGCCGGCGGAGCCCAACTGCCGGAACCGCCGTCGATGATCGAGCCGCTGCCCGACGAGAGCTCCGCGGCGGACGAGCTGCCGCCGACGACACCGGTGATACCCGCTGCCTGTCCGATGCCTCCGAGGCCGTATCCGATCACCATCAGTGCGAGTCCGATGCCGAGAGCCGCCACCGCGGTGCGCAGCCGCCCGATGTTCAGGCGCCCGAGCGCCATGCCCGCCAGCACCAGGGCCATCCAGACGGTGATCGGATAAGTGCCGTACAGCACGAACCCGATGCCGGAACCGTAGGGGTTGAGCATCACCGCATTCAGGAACGCGAGCAGCGCGGGGCCCAGGAGCGCGAGCACCCCGGCTCCCGCCAGCAGCTGCCAGGGTCGCCAGCGCAGGAACGGGATGACCGCGACGTAGAGCAGGCCGTAGAGCGTGAGGATCACCGCGATCGGGGTGTTCAGCATCTCCAAGGCCAGACCGATCACGAAGATCACCGCGCCCCGGCCGATCAGGTTCAGCCGGATGCTCGGGATGCGCTCCCGCTCGGGGAGGGCGCTGCGCCCGGTCATCAGGGCGATCGAGATGCCGGCGAGCACCGCGAAGAGGATCGAGGAGCGTCCGTGCACCAGATCGGTCCAGGTGGCCGGGTCGAGCCACTGGAACGGCTCGGTCTCGCCGATGTGCGCTCCGGCCATGCCGAGGATCGCCAGCCCCCTGGCGATGTCAAGGCCCAGGATGCGCGGGGGCCGTCCGAACTCGTGGAACCACCGGACGGGAGCGAGAGCAGTGATCACCCCCCGATCGTAGGGGCTGACATCGGCATGCACATGCCCGATCCCGGCATACGATGGAGGGCTATGTCCTCCCCTGTGATCTCCTATCCCCCGGAGCTGCCGGTCAGTGCGGCCAGGGCGGAGATCTCCGATGCCATCCGCGACCACCAGGTCGTGATCGTCGCGGGTGCGACGGGCTCTGGCAAGACCACGCAGCTGCCGAAGATCGCGCTCGAGCTGGGGCGAGAGCGCATCGCGCACACGCAGCCCCGGCGTCTCGCCGCCCGCACGATCGCGGAACGGGTCGCGGAAGAGCTCCAGGTCGAGATGGGCACGCTCGTCGGATACAAGGTGCGCTTCACCGACAAGGTGTCCGACGCCACCCGCATCGCCCTGATGACCGACGGCATCCTGCTCAACGAGATCCACCGCGACCGGCTGCTCACGCGCTACGACACGATCATCATCGACGAGGCGCACGAGCGCTCCCTCAACGTCGACTTCCTGCTCGGCTACCTGGCCCGCATCCTCCCGGAGCGCCCCGACCTCAAGGTGATCATCACCTCGGCGACGATCGATCCGGAGAGCTTCGCGAAGCACTTCGCCGCCTCCGACGGCACGCCGGCACCGATCATCGAGGTCTCGGGACGCACCTACCCGGTGGAGATCCGCTATCGCGGTCCGGTCGAGGATGCGGACGACGAGGCTGAGCCGGCCGAGCCGGAGGACGAGGTCTCGGCCATCGTCGCCGCGCTGCGCGAGCTCGACCGCGAGGCGCCGGGCGACGTGCTCGTCTTCCTCCCCGGCGAGGCCGAGATCCGCGATGCCGCCGACGCCGTTCGGGGCGCCTATGCGAACGACCGCGCCCCCACCGAGGTGCTGCCCCTGTTCGGACGACTCTCCGCCGCCGATCAGCACCGGGTGTTCGAGCGCAGCCGGGTGGCCGGGGTGCGCCGCCGGGTGATCCTCGCCACCAACGTCGCCGAGACGAGCCTCACGGTCCCCGGCATCAAGTACGTCATCGACACCGGCACCGCACGCATCTCCCGGTACAGCAATCGCTCCAAGGTGCAGCGGCTGCCGATCGAGGCCGTCTCGCAGGCCTCGGCCAATCAGCGTTCGGGCCGCGCGGGTCGAACCAGCGACGGCATCGCCATCCGCCTCTACTCGGAAGAGGACTACGCCAAGCGGCCGGAATACACCGAGCCCGAGATCCTGCGCACGTCTCTGGCCTCGGTCATCCTGCAGATGCTCTCGCTCGGCTTCGGCGACATCACGGCGTTCCCCTTCCTCACCCCGCCCGACTCCCGCGGTGTGAAGGCCGCGTTCGACCTGCTCACCGAGCTCGGTGCGGTCGAGCCGTCCCGCCGCGACGGCGCCCCGCACCTCACCCGCACGGGTCGCGACATCTCGCGCATGCCGATCGACCCGCGGTTCGCCCGCATGCTGATCGAAGCCGGTCGGGCCGGTTCCGGCGGCACCGTGACGCGCGACGTGCTCGCGATCGTCTCGGGCATGACGATCCAGGATGTGCGGGAGCGGCCGGAGGAACGCCGGGAGGAGGCCGACCGTCTGCACGCTCGATTCGTCGACCCGACCAGCGACTTCCTCACCCTGCTGAATCTGTGGAACCACCTGCGCGAGCAGCAGCGCGAACTCGGCTCGAGCGCCTTCCGCCGGCTGTGCCGCTCCGAGCACCTCAACTACGTGCGGGTGCGCGAGTGGTTCGACGTGCATCGCCAGCTGCGCACACTCGTGAAGACACCGGACCGGCAGCGCGACGACGCCCGCACGGACGAGCGCGACGCGACCAGCGATCCCGACGCCATCCACCGCGCCCTGCTGTCGGGTCTGCTCTCGCAGATCGGCATCCTCGACGAGCGCACCGCCCCTGCGGGCAGATCGCACGCCCCCGCCAAGGAGCCGAAGGGCCGTCGTGTCGCGGAGTACCGCGGCGCCCGCGGCATCCGCTTCTCGATCTTCCCCGGGTCGGGGCTGCGCAAGAAGAGCCCACGCGCGGTGATCGCCGCCGAGATCGTCGAGACCTCGCGCACGTTCGCGCGCACGGTCGCCGCGATCGATCCCGCCTGGGCCGAGCCGCTCGCCGGCGACCTCGCCAAGCGTCAGGTGACCGAGCCGCACTGGTCGAAGGATGCCGGCGCCGCGGTCGCCTTCGAGAAGGTGACGCTGTTCGGGCTCGAGATCATCCCGCGTCGGCGCGTGCAGTTCGCCCGCATCGACCGGGCCGCCTCGCGAGAGCTGTTCGTGCGGCATGCGCTCGTCGAGGGCGAGTGGGATCCGACACGGATCGACAAGCGGGTGAGCGCCTTCTGGCGCAGCAACGCCGAATTGCGCAAACGCCTCGAGAAGCTCGAGGAGCGCGAGCGCCGCCGCGACATCCTCGCCGGCGACGAAGCCGTCTTCCGGTTCTACGACGAACGCATCCCCACCGATGTGTTCGACGTGCGCTCGTTCGAGAGCTGGTGGCGCGAGGCGATGGCCACGACGCCGAAGCTGCTCGTGATGCGCGAGAGCGACCTGATCGATGACGAGGAACGAGCGGATCAGCGCGAGTTCCCGACGCGGTGGACGCAGGGCGACCAGGTGCTCGGCCTCGCGTACCGGTTCGAGCCCGGCGCCGACGACGACGGTGTGAGCGTGGTCGTGCCGCTGCCGCTGCTCGCGCAGATCGAGGACCGCGGCTTCGACTGGCAGGTTCCTGGCCTGCGCGCCGAACTCGTGACCGGGCTTCTGCGCGCCCTCCCCAAGGCGATCCGCCGCCATGTCGTCCCCGCGGCCGATTGGGCCGAGAAGTTCGGTGCAGAGCTCGTCGAGGAGGGACCGGAGTCGCACGGCGGCCTGCCGCCGCGCACGCTCAAGGAGGCCCTCGCCCGCCGCATCCAACCGCTCGCGAATCAGCTGGTCTCCGCCGCCGACTTCGACGACGAGCGGGTGCCGCCGCACTTGCGCATGAACTTCCGCGCCGTGGACGAGCGAGGCAGGATCGTCGGCTCGGGGCGCGATCTGCGTGCCCTGCAGGCCCAGCTCTCCGACCGCGCACGCAGCAGCGTCGCCCGATCGATCGCCGCTCCGGCCCGCGCCGGCACGCCACGAGCGGGCCGCGGAGCCGAACGCGGCGGCGTCGACCGCGTGGCCGCCGCACCGCTCGAGCAGACGGGCCTCACCGCCTGGACCTTCGGCGACCTGCCCGAGGTGCTCGACACCCGCGTCGCCGGCGGCGTCGTGCGGGGGTATCCGGCCATCGTCGACCAGGGCAAGACCGTTTCGGTACGCGTCGAATCCACCCCGGATGCCGCCGCTGCCGCCACGCGCGACGGCGTGCTGCGGCTCGTGCTGCTCGGCGTGCCCTCGCCCTCGTCCTATGTGCAGGAGCACCTCACCAGCCAGGAGAAGCTGGCGCTCGCCGCCTCGCCCTATCCCTCCGCCGCCGCCCTCATCGAGGACTGCCGCGCGGCGGTCGCGCGCAAGGTCATCGAGGGTCTCGTGCCCGACGGGATCGTGCGCAACGAGGCGGACTTCGCGCGGGTGCGCGACGCGGTCTCCTCCGTCCTCGTCGACGAGCTCTTCGCGTGCGTCTCCCTGGTCGCCCGCATCCTCACCAAATCCCGCGACGTCGAGCGCGGCATCAAGTCGCAGAACTCGCTCGCCCTGCTCGGGCCCCTCAACGACATCCGCACCCAGCTGAGCGGCCTGCTGCACCCCGGGTTCGTCTCCGCCGCCGGCGCCGACCGCCTCACGCAGTTCCCCCGATACCTGGAGGGGATGCTCGACCGGCTGAAGACCCTCTCCAGCGAACCCGGCAAGGACCGCGCGCGCATGACCGAGTACGAGCGGATGGCGAAGGCCTTCGAAGACGCGGGCGGCACGATCCCGCTCTCCGCCGACGCGACACCCGCGCTCGTCGAGGTGCGCTGGCTGCTGGAGGAGTATCGGGTGAGCGTCTTCGCACAGCGACTGGGCACCGCGCAGCCGGTGTCGCCGCAGCGCATCATGAAGGCACTGTCGGGGCGCTGATCCGCGACCGCTCGGCCCGCCGCGGGTAGCCTTGAGCGCATGGCTCGCGCGATCGTGTACACCGAAATCGGCTCCCCCGCTGTCCTGCATCTGATCGAGGTCCCCGATCCCGTCGCGGCACGGGGCGAGGTCGTCGTGCGCATCGAAGCGGCAGGGGCGAACCCGATCGACGCGAAGCTGCGCGGCGGCAAGCGCCCGTCGCCGCCGATCACCGAGCCGCGTCCGGTCGGCTTCGACGGCGCCGGCGTCATCGAAGCGCTCGGTGAGGGCGTCGACGACTTCGCCGTCGGCGACCGGGTCGCCATCCGCGACGGGCACGGCACCTATTCCTCGGCGCTCGCCATCCCGACCGAGAACCTCGCCAAGCTCCCCGACTCCGTCACCACCGCCGAAGGCGCCGGAATCGGCATCCCCGCCGGCACCGCCTACCAGGCACTGCGCTCGCTCGGGGTGGCCGAGGGCGACGTGCTGCTCGTGCACGGAGGCTCCGGAGCGGTCGGTCAAGCGGCCGTGCAGTTCGCCGTCGCCTGGGGTGCGACCGTGATCGCGACCGGCAGCCCCGCCCGTCACGACCAGCTGCGCGAGCTCGGCGCCCTCCCCGTGGCCTACGGCGACGGCCTTCTCGACCGGGTCCGCGCGGCCGCGTCGTCCCCCGTCACGGTGGTGCTCGACTGCGCCGGCACCGACGAGGCGATCGAGACCTCCCTCGCCCTGGTGGCCGACCGAGACCGCATCGCGACGATCGTGCGGGGGCCGGATGCCGCGTCCTTCGGCATCCGCGCCTTCTCCGGCGGCTCCCCCGTGCCGTTGACCGCGCAGGAACTCGCCTGGCGTGCCGAGGCCCTCCCCGAGACGATCGCGCTCCTGGATGCCGGGGACTTCACGATCGAGCTCGGACCGCAGCTGCCGCTCGCCGAAGCGGCGCGGGCCCATGAGCTCATGGAATCCGGCGCCGCCTCGGGCAAGATCATCCTGCTGCCCTAGCGGCAGCCGTTCCGGATCAGGCCGGAGCCACCGGCCGTCCGATCGACAGCATCAGCCGGTTCGCCCAGTTGAAGAACGCGGCGCCGTGGATGACGTCGGCGACCTCCAGATCGTCGAGTCCTGCCGCGCGCAGTCGCGAGATCTCCTCCTCGCCGAACGCACTGGGCGTGTCGGTGAGGGCGACGGATGCCGCGACGATCGCGTTCCAGCGCGCGCCCAGGTCGGCATCGACGCCCTCCTCCAGCAGCAGGTCGACGTCGTCCGTGCGCCTGCTGTGGTGCGCGGCGAAGCGAGAGTGCACCGAGGCGCAGAAGACGCAGCCGTTGCGACGCGATGCCGCCGTGGCCGCCAGCTCGCGGTCCGCACGCGGGAGGCCCTCCGCAGCGTTGTAGAAGATGTCCTTGTCCACCAAGGTCCGCGCCTTGAGCACCTCGGGGTCGCGGGCCAACAGTCGGAAGTAGTCGTTCTTCGCCCGCGCGACGTCGACGAGACCGTCGTAGTGCCGCGCGGTCAGCTCCTCCTCCGCGAGGGGTTCCAGGTGCGGGACCCAGCCGACCTCGCCGCGGGTGAAGGCGTGCGGGTGCGGGGCGTCGTCGTGACGGAGCACGGTCTGAGCGGCGGTCATGCTGCCTCCTCCTCGACGAGCGCGGTCCGGGCGAGCCCTGCGGCAGCGAGCGCCCGAAGCCCGGTGACCACGCGCTGCTGGAAGGCGAGGAACGACACCAGCTGCGACAACGTCACGATCCCGTCCGCCGACCACCCGGCATCGAGCAGGCGTCCGAGGTCGGCGCCCGAGGCCTCACGAGGGCGGAACACGAGCAGATGCGTGTGCGCGAGCGCGGCGGCGAGGCGCTCGCCGATGACCGCGGTGACGGTGCCGGCGGGCTCGTACCGCTCACCCTCGGTGTTCTCGTTCTGCAGGCCGAGCTCGGTGTAGGCGCCGAACGGACCGCGCACGGCTGAATCGGCCGCCTCCGCCAACACGACGCGCGCCCGCTGCGAGTCCGTCTCCCGTGCACGCACGGCGTAGAACACCGCGGTCGCGTCATCGGCTCCGGCCAGCCCGGTCGCGAAGGCCGCGACGAGCTCGCGCTCCGCCTGCGAGACGTGCGCGACCGTCACCGGCCGGAAGAGGGCGTCGAAGCTCGCCTGCAGCTGCTCCCTGGTGACGGGACGGCGACGGCGCAGGGCATCCAGCTCCGGCGTCACCTCCACGATCCGGTCCACGATGTCGTCGGTCATGCGTTCTCCTTCAGGGTGAGGTTCTCATCGGCACTGGTTCTGTGCGGGGTGGGACTGAGGGCATAGCCGAGGGCGGGAGCGACCTCGTCGGCGAAGAGGGCGATCGAGCGCAGCACGTGCTCATGCGGTGCGTCGACCGAGTGCACCTGGAATGCCACCTCGGTCGCCCGGGCGAGGGTGCGGTCGGCGGCGAGAGACTCCGCCACGTCTTCGGGCGTGCCCAGGTGCGTATCGAGGGCGGCGATCAGTTCGTCGATGCTGTCGCCGGGGATCGTCTGCCCCTGCCGGCGGAAGCCCTCCGCCGCCCGGCGCAGCCCGACCTCGGCGAACCGCAGCGCCTCGGCACGGTCGTCCGCGACGAACACGGTGCGTGAGGCGGTTATCCTCGGAGTCGCTCCCTCCGGCAGAGCGTCGAGGTACGCGTCGATGATCGGGTCCTGCAGTTCCGACAACGGCGCGTGCAGGCGGTCAGCACGGCGCGGCTGCGTGCGGGAGAGCAGCAGGCCGTGCCCGTGCACCCCGGCACGGTGCCCGCCGGGAGCTGAGAAGGTGGCCTGCCAGATGCGGTCGGCGAGGTCGCCGGCATCCGGGTAGAGCGTGTTGCCCGCGCCGACGTCGCGCCCGGCGAGGCCGTCGAGCAGTGTTCGCAGCTTGCGGTCGTAGGTCGGCGCTTTGTCGCGAACGTCCTCCCCGAAGGGCACGAACGACGAGGGGGTGCCGCCGCTGCCGAGTCCCAGATCCACACGCCCCCCGGAGAGCAGATCGGCGACAGCGGCGTCTTCGGCCACGCGCACCGGATCCTCCAAGGGCAGGGTGATCACCCCGGTGCCGAGGCGGATGTCCCTGGTCGCGGCGGCCACGTGCGCGAGGAAGACGAGCGGCGACGGCAGGCCTCCCTCCGCCGCGTGGAAGTGATGCTGGGCGACCCAGGCCCTCCCGATCCCGTGCCGCTCCGCCTGCTGGATCTGTGCGGTCGCCAGCGCGTACCGCGAAGCCGCGGATGCGTCGTCGAGCAGGCGGGTGAAGAAGGCGACGGTGGGGGCGGTGGTCATACGAGGTTCTCCGTTCGTCCGGGGACCGCGGCCAGCAGCTCCCTGGTGTACTCGTGCTGCGGATCGCGGAAGAGGTCCTCCGTCTGTCCCTCCTCCACGATCCGGCCACGGCGCATGACCGAGACCGTGTGGCTGATCCTGCGCACGACGGCGAGGTCGTGCGAGATGAACAGGTATGTGAGCGCGAGCTCCGCCTGCAACGAGGTGAGCAGTTCGAGGATGCGTGCCTGCACCGTGACATCCAGCGCCGACACGGCCTCGTCGAGCACCACGACCTCCGGATCGATCGCGAGGGCCCTGGCGATCGCGACGCGCTGCCGCTGTCCGCCCGAGAGTTCGCGCGGGGTGCGGCGTGCGAGGTCGGCGGGCAGCGAGACCCGGTCGAGGAGGGCGAGCGCCCGCTCCCTGCGCTCGGCACGCGAGCCGACGCGGAAGTTCTGCAGCGGCTCCGCGACGATGTCGACGATCTGCTGACGGGGATCCAATGAGGCGAAGGGGTTCTGGTAGACCAGCTGCACGCGTCGGCGCAGAGCGCGCAGCTGCTCGCGCTTCGCGTGCCTGACGTCTTCTCCCGCGACCTCGATGGCCCCGGCATCGGGCTGGTGGAATCGCGTGATCAGCCGCGCCGTGGTGGTCTTGCCCGAGCCCGACTCCCCCACGAGCGCGTGAGTGGTGCCCCGGCGCACACGGAACGAGACGTCGTCCACCGCGCGGAACCGCTCGCGCCCCGCCACCCGGAACTCCTTCACGAGCCCCTCGGCCACGATCGCATAGGGGTTCTCCGCCGCCACGGCCGCCGCATCGCGCAGGAACGGCGGGGCCTCGGGCCGACGGAATCCGGTCGCGAACGCCGGAGCATCGGCGAGCAGCTGTCGCGTGTAGGGATCGGAGGGCGCGGCCAGCACCGCCTCGCTCGGCCCCTGTTCCACGATCCGTCCGTCCTTGAGCACGACGAGACGCTCGGCACGGTCCGCGGCCACACCGAGATCATGGGTCACGAGCAGGATGCTGGTGCCCTCCTCGCGCTGGAGTTCGTCGAGCAGATCGAGCACGGTGCGCTGCACGGTGGCATCGAGCGCACTGGTCGGCTCGTCCGCGATCAGCACACGGGGCCGCAGCGCGATCGCCGTGGCGATCAGCACCCGCTGACGCATGCCGCCGGAGAGCTCGTGCGGATACTGCCGAGCCCGCAGATCCGGGTCGTCGATGCCGACGCGGTCGAGCAGCTCGATCACCCGTGCGCGACGCGAGCGCCGGTCCCGATGTCCGTGCAGGCGCAGGATCTCCTCGACCTGCGCCCCGATCGGACGCACGGGGTCGAGGGAGGCGGTGGGGTCCTGCGGCACCAGACCGATCTCCGCACCACGGATGCCCCGCAGCGCGCGATCGGTCCATCCCGAGATGTCGAGGTCTCCGAGTACCACGCTGCCTCCGTCGACCGTGCCGCCGGAGGGCAGGAGACCGAGGATCGCATGGGCGGTCGTGGACTTGCCCGATCCCGACTCGCCGACCAGGGCGAGCGTCTCGCCTTCCTCGATCTCGAACGAGATGCCGTGCACGACTTCCCTGCCGTTGTAGGAGATCCGCAGATCCGACGCTGCCAGAACGCTCATCGCGTCCTCCTTCCGATGCGGTGGCTGATGCGGTTGGCGCTGAGCACGACCGCGACGACGACGAGACCGGGGAGCGCGGTGAGCCACCAGGCGGTGCCCACGTAGTTGCGGCCCTCGGCGATCAGCAGGCCCCATTCCGGGGTGGGCGGCGGAGCACCGTAGCCGAGGAAGCCGAGGGTCGAGATCGCGAGGATCGCGGTGCCGAACTGCAGCGCGGCGAGCGCGACGATCGGGGTGAGGGAGTTGGGCAGCACGTGTCGGCGGAGGGCTGCGAAGAACGTGGCACCGCTGCCGAAGGCCGCCTCGACGTACTCGGTGCGCCGTACGCGGGCGACCTCGGCGCGCATCAGACGTGCGAAGGCCGCCACGCTGCCGAGGCCCACCGCGAGGGCGGCGTTGACCGTGCCGAACCCGAGCAGGATGATCACCGAGAGCGACAGCAGCAGCCCGGGGATCGCGAGCAGCACGTCGACGATCCGCATCAGGACGTCGTCGACCACGCCACCAACGGCTCCGGCGATCGCGCCGAGCACCGTGCCGAGGGCGAGACCGACCGTGACGGCGATCAGCGCGCCCGAGAGCGAGTGCACGGCGCCGTGGACCACGCGGCCGAACAGGTCACGGCCGAGGGTGTCGGTGCCGAACCAGTGCGCGACGCTCGGGGGCAGCAGCTTGTCCGCCGGCACGCCGGTGAGCGGGTCACCGGGCGCGAACACCCCGGGGACGACGGCCCAGAGCACGGCGACGGCGACCACGGCGAAGGCCAGGTACAGCCCCCACCCGCGGCGGCGCAGACGACCGTCCGAGCGAGGCGGCTGCGTGCCCTCCGGAACGACCGGCGCCGCGACGACGTCGGGGTCGACGCTCGTCTCGGCGATCACGGGAGCGGTCATGCGGACACCTCCTGGGGTGCGGGTCGCGAGGCGGCGGATGCGGTGGAGCGCGAGAGCGTGCGCTGGCGGGGGTCGATGAGAGGGGTGACGAGATCGACCGCGAAGCTGATCACCACGAAGCCGAGGGCCGAGAGCAGCACGACGCCCTGCAGCACCGGGATGTCCTGGTTCGCGACGGCCTGCTCGGTGAGGCGGCCGATGCCCGTGCGTCCGAAGACGGTCTCGGTCACGACCGCTCCCCCGACGAGTTCGCCGAACAGCACTCCGGCGATCGTGAGGGTCGGCACGGCGGCGTTGCGGGCCACCGAGCGCGTGAGCACCCACAGCGGCGGGGCGCCCTTCGCCCGCACCACGGTGATGAACGGCTGCGCCTGCACCTGGTCGATCGCGCGGACCAGCACCTGGGCGAGCGGGGCCGAGATCGGCACGGCGAGCGTCAGCACGGGAAGGACGAGCCCGCTCACCGGGTCGGCTCCGACGATGGGCACCCAGCAGAGCCCGAACGAGAACACCTGGATGAGCAGGATGCCGAGCCAGAACACCGGCACCGCCACGAACAGGCCCGGCACCTGGCGGAGGCCGTCGCGCAGCCAGGCGAAGGGGGCGAGCCAGGAGAGCCCGGCGATCAGGACGGCCAGCAGCAGGGCGACGACGAGTCCGAGCGATGCGAGCAGCAGAGTCGCGGGAAGCGCCTCGGTGAGCATCGTCAGCACGGGCGTGCCGAACTGCGTCGAGAAGCCGAAGTCCCCGGCGAGGAAGCCGAGGCCCGCATGCACGTACTGCTCCCACCAGGGCAGATCGGCGCCGTAGGTGGTGCGGATGCTGTCGAGCTGGTCCGGCGACAGCCCGAGGCTGGGGTCGGAGAACTTGATCAGGATCGCATCGCCCGGCAGCAGCTGCAGCAGGAAGAAGGTGGCCGTGAAGGCCGCGATCAGAACGATCGCGGCCTGCCCGGCTCGTCGGAGGACGAACGTCATCGAAGCACCATGCCGATCAGTGCTCGGCGAGCCAGACGCCGGAGAACGTGGGGCGTCCCACCGACTCGAAGGCGACGCCGTGCACGGAGGTCGCGGTGCCGTACACCTGCGGCTCCTCGAACAGCGGGATCACATAGGCCTGCTCGGCGATGTAGTCCTGCACGGCCTGGGACGCGGCGACGCGCGCGTCGGCGTCGGGCTCCGAAGCCACGGCGAGCAGCAGCTCGTCGAGCTTCGCGTCCTTCGAGATCAGCACGTCACGGTTCTTCGTGAAGTACTGGCTCTTGATCACGTCGAGATCCGCCCGGCCGACCATGGAGTGGTAGAAGCCGGTCTTCAGCGGGTCGCGGGTGTCCTCGGCGTAGCTGCCGGCGTCACCGGGCTTGATCGAGAGCTCGACGCCCACCTTCGCGAGCTGCTGCGCGACGAGTTCGAGGGTCTGCTTCGACAGCGGCTGGGGCTTCGCCTCGTACACCGTGATCGAGAGGCGCTCCCCGTCCTTCTCGCGGATGCCGTCGGCGCCGGGCGTCCATCCTGCCTCGTCGAGCAGCTTCTCCGCCTTCTCCGGGTCGTAGGCGTAGTGCTCCGACTCGTCCTTGTAGCCGAGCGCCTGGGACGACAGCACCGAGGTCGCCACCGGGTAGTTCTCCGTGAAGAGGGTGTCGACGACCTCCTGGGCGTTCACCGCGGCGATGAGGGCCTGTCGGACGCGGATGTCGGTGAGCAGCGGATTCTCGGGCCGCAGCGCGATGGAGTTGTTCACGCCGCGGGTCTGCGGGGCGTAGAGCGTGAAGCCGGCGCTCTCGACGCGGTCCTCGTCGAACGCCTGCACGTAGCGGACGTAGTCGGCCTGGCCTGCCAGCAGCGAGCCGATGCGCACCGAGTCCTCGGGGGTGATCAGCACGTGCACGGCGTCGAGGTAGGGGCGGCCGTCGTTGTCGACGCTGTCGGGACCCCAGTCGTAGTCGTCGCGGGCGGTGAGCGTGTACTCGGTGCCGAGCTTCTCGCCCGTGACCGTGAAGGGTCCGGATCCGATGATCTCGGCGGCGTTGCCCGCGCCGAAGTCCTCGATCGTGCCGTCGAGGGTCTCCGGCGACAGCAGACCCGAGTTGATGGTGGAGGTCGCCTGCAGGAACCCGGGCGACGGCGCCGAGAAGCGGAACGTCACGGTGTCCTCGTCGACGACCTCACTGCTGGCGTAGTTGTTGATCGCCTCCGAGACCGTGAGGCCCCGCTCCGCGTCGCCCAGGCCGTAGGTGTCGAAGTTCTTCTTCACGGCCGCGGCATCGAGCACCGTGCCGTCGGAGAACGTGACGTCGGGGTTGAGGTCGAACGTGTACTCGGTGGCGTCATCGTTCACCGTCCAGTCGGAGGCGATCCACGGCTCGATCTCGAGCGTGTCCGGGTTCTGCCAGGTGAGACGGGCCGCGATGTTGTTCACGATGCCGCCGTTCGGGTAGAAGCCGGCCTGCGGCGGGTACAGGTTCGTGTACGCCTGGTGCTCGAGGTAGGTGAGGGTTCCTCCCTCGACGGGGTCACCGCCCTCGGCGGGCGCGTTCGCCGGTGCGGGTGTCGATGCGCAGGCGGCGAGGCCGCCGGCGAGGACGAGCGGCAGCGCGATGGCGGCGACGCGGATGAGACGACGGTTCATGGGTGGGCCCTCCAGGCTTCGGGTGCGGTGCTGCGGGTGCGGTGCTGTGGTGCGGCGCGGTGGTGAGGTGAGGTGGGTCTCACCGTAGGAATCGCGGCTCTTGCGGCGCGAGCCGGCGGACTCCGGATGTCGCGTGGGGAAACGCGTGGTCACGCGTCGACATACGAGGAAATGCGCAGGCGATCGCGGAGCGTCGCTCCCGCGCTCTCGTTTGCACTCCGCAGCAGTCCACGACGGCGCAGTTCGGGGGCGGCCTGGCGTGCGAACGCCTCGAACTGCGCGGGCTGGAAGGCCGACAGCACGTTGAATCCGTCCGCGGCGCCCTCGTCGCGCCAGGTCTCGAAGTGATCCGCGATCGTCCCGGCATCTCCGACGACGAAGGCCGCGGGCACCGCGTGCGCGGCGACGAGGTGCCGCCACGTGAGGGGGTCGTCGCCGGCGGCTCCCGATCCGGAGACGCCCGCTCCGGCCACGCGCAGTCCCGCGATGAGGCCGAGCCGCTCGATCAGCCGGGCGCCGTGTTCCCCCAGTCGCACGGCCTCGGCGGCGGTCACCGGTGCGTCGAAGGCGGCGGAGCGCAGCGGGTCGTCCGCCGGGACATCGAACGCGTCGGCGAGCGCGGCGACGGTGCGGTCGTGCGGGAAAGCCCTCCGTGCGCGCTGGTGCTCGTCGGCGAGGGGCACCAGCGCGAGTAGACGCTCCACGATGCGTCGCGCATCGGCATCCGTGTCCGCGACCACGGGGAGCACCGGGGCGATCACGTTCAGCGCATCGGGAGATCTCCCGGCTTCGGCAGCGATGTCCCGCAGCAGCCGGCGGGTGGCGATCGCATCGCCCAGGGTGGGCGCGGCGATCAGCGCGAGATCGGCCTCGGTGGCCGCGAGCGCTTTCGACCGCGGCGACGTGCCGGCGTGCACGATCGGGATCTGCCCCTGCGGTGGGCGGGCGACGTTGAGCGGACCGGCGACCTGCACGTGCGCGCCTCGCAGGTCGGCGGCATGGAGCTCTTCCGGGTCGATCAGCACGCCGCGTTCGGCATCCGCGATCCACGCATCCTCTCCCCACGAACCCCACAGCCGCCGCAGCGCCTCCACGAACTCCTCCGCCCGGTCGTAGCGGGTCTCGTTGTCGGCGTGCGCGTCGCGACCGTGGTTGCCCGCGGCTCGCGGTTCGGCCCCCGTGACGAGGTTTATGCCGGCCCGACCGCGGGTGAGCACGTCGAGCGAGGCCAGCGAGCGCGCGGTCGTGTACGGGTCGGCGTAGGTCGTGTTCACCGTGGCGATCAGACCGATCCGCGACGTCACACCGGCGAGGAAGAGCACGGCACTCACGGGGTCGATGCGGGCGAGCAGGTACGGGTCGCGGAATTCCAGATCCGGCCCCGTCGCGAGCCAGTCGCCGAAGAAGAGGTAGTCGAGACCAGCGTCCTCCCCCTCGCGGGCGATGCGGCGCAGGATGTCGGCGTCGGTCGCGGGGTCGCGGTGCGCACCGGGCTGACGCCAGCCCGAGGGGTACGCGCCCAGGGTGCGCACCATGGCGCCGATGATGAGGGGTTCGGTCATGCCGTCACGGTAGGAGCCCTCGGCTGCCGCTGCCACGGGGCCGATGCCGGGCGTCACGGGATGTAACAGTCCGTCACGGCCGGAGCACCCCCTACGCTGAGACCATGACAGGTCTTCGGTGGGGAATCCTCGCGACCGGCGGTATCGCCGGCGCATTCGCGTCCGATCTGCGAACTGCGGGGCTCGACCTCGTGGCCGTCGGATCCCGCTCACAGGAGTCGGCAGACGCGTTCGCCGCCCGCTTCGACATCCCCCACGCGCACGCCTCGTACGAGGCCCTGGTGGCCGACCCCGACATCGACATCGTCTACGTGTCGACGCCGCACCCGATGCACCATGAGAACGCCCGGCTCGCGCTCGAGAACGGCAAGCACGTGCTCGCCGAGAAGGCGTTCACGCTGAATCGGGCAGAGGCGGAAGACCTGCAGGCGCTCGCGGCCGAGCGCGGCCTGCTGGTCATGGAGGCGATGTGGACGCGGTACCTGCCGCACATGGTCCGCATCCGCGAGCTCATCGCCGACGGCGCCCTCGGCGAGATCCGCGCGGTGAGCGCCGACCACACGCAGCTGCTCCCCTCCGACCCCGCGCACCGGCTCAACGCCCTCGAACTCGGCGGCGGTGCCCTGCTCGACCTCGGCATCTACCCGATCTCTTTCATCTGGGACATCCTCGGCGCACCGACCACCATCCACGCCGTCGGTCGACTCGTGGAGACCGGAGCGGACTCCGAGGTCGCGACCGTGATGACGCACGAGGGAGGAGCAGTCTCGACCAGCCTCTCGTCGTCGCGCGCCGCAGGACCCAACGTGGCGAGCATCATCGGCACGGCCGGCCGCATCGACATCGACACCGTCTGGTACAGCCCCACCACCTTCCGTCTGGTCCTGCCGGACGGCACGGTGCAGGAGAGCTACACCTCAGAGGTCGACGGTCGTGGCATGCAGTTTCAGGCGCTCGCCGCCGAACGGCTGGTGCGCGACGGCATCCTCGAGGGCGACATCCTGCCGATCGCCGAGAGCGTCGCGATCATGGGCACCCTCGATGAGATCAGAGCGCAGATCGGCGTCCGCTATCCCCGTGAGGAGGTCTGATCATGGCTGAGGCCACCGATGCCCGCGTCGCCGTCTATCTCGACTTCGACAACATCGTCATCTCCTGGTACGACCGCGTCCACGGACGCAACGCCTACGGCAAGGACCGCCAGCGGATCAGCGAGAACCCGAACGATCCGGAGGTCACCGACCGGCTGAGCCGCGCGATGATCGAGGTCGGCGCCATCATCGACTACGCCGCCTCCTTCGGCACACTGGTGCTCACCCGGGCCTACGCCGACTGGTCCTCCCCGGTGAACGCCGAGTACCGCTCACAGCTCGTGGCCCGTGCGGTCGACCTCGTGCAGCTGTTCCCGGCGGCCGCCTACGCGAAGAACGGTGCCGACATCCGCCTCGCCGTCGACGCGGTCGAGGACATGTTCCGACTCCCCGATCTCACGCATGTCGTGATCGTGGCCGGCGACAGCGACTACGTGCCGCTGGCCCAGCGCTGCAAGCGGCTCGGTCGCTACGTGATCGGCGTCGGGGTGTCGGGTTCCACCGCGAAGTCTCTGGCCGCAGCGTGCGACGAGTTCGAGTCGTACGACTCGCTGCCCGGCGTCGTCCGCCCGGTGAAGGCCGCACCGGTCGCCGCCGCGAAGACCCAGGCCGTGGTGGAGCCGCCTGCCCCGGTCGCCGACGCCGTCGCCGAAACCGCTGCGGGGACCGCTTCGAAGCCGAAGACCGCTTC
Source organism: Microbacterium maritypicum (assembly GCF_008868125.1). NCBI lineage: Bacteria > Bacillati > Actinomycetota > Actinomycetes > Micrococcales > Microbacteriaceae > Microbacterium > Microbacterium maritypicum. Next base: position 881,128 of record NZ_WAAQ01000001.1, on the reverse strand, counting down.
CAAGCGCACGCGCTCCAAGCCCGCGCCCAAGGTGGAAGAGCCCCGGGTCGAGGACAAGGTCGATGACCAGGAGGTGGCGACGCAGTTGCTGGAGCGCGCGCTGCGCCTCGGTCACGACAAGGCCGACGCCGACGAGTGGCTGCACAGCTCCGCCGTCAAGACGCACATGCGCCGCATGGACCCCTCGTTCAGCGAGAAGGCCCTCGGCTACCGCTCGTTCTCCGACTTCCTGAAGTCGCGCGACGACATCGCCGAGCTCGAGGAGACCGGGCACGAGCGGCTGGTCCGCTTGCGCGAGCCCGCCGCCTGATCAACGCCGTGGCGGCGAAGGCGCGTTGATCCGCGTCTCCGCCGCCACGAGGCCCTGTCAGAGGGTGGCCTCGAACGGGTCGAAGTCACCGGCGATGGAGCCGACCTGATCGAGCGTGCTCTCGACCTCGACGAAGCGGCGCGATTCCGCGGCCTCCTCGATCGAGAGCAGCGTGTCGAGCACGTGGTAGCCGAACTCTCCCGTGGCCACGTGCGGACGGTCGGCGGCGATCGCGCGCGCCATGTCGAGCAGTCCCACGCCGCGACCGGAGAGCACGCCCTCCTGCTCGACGTCGATGACCTCCTGCTCGATCGGCTCCGGCGGGATGAACAGGCGCGTGAGCGGTCGGGTGATCGAGATCGCGCCGCCGAATGTGTTCGGGTCCGGGATCACGATGGTGCCCTCGGTGCCGGTGATCTCGACGATCCCCTGCCGGATGACGGGCGAATCGGTGCTGTAGACGCTCTGCGCCTGGCCGCCCTGCTCGAAGTCCATCAGCACGCTCAGCGTCGAGGGGATCTCGACCGGGAACTCCTGACCGGCCAGCTCGCCGACCTGCACGCGACGGGTGGGCGTGCCCTGCAGCCCGAGTGCGGCCACCGAGGCGACCGGACCGAAGACGTGCACGAGGGCCGACACGTAGTAGGGACCCATGTCGAGCAGGGGGCCCGCTCCCTTGGCGTACAGGAACGCGGGATTCGGGTGGAAGATCTCCGGCCCCGACCACTGGAACGTGGTCTGCGCGAACAGCGGACGACCGATGTCGCCGCGCGCGATGGCACGCTTCGCCGTCTGCACGCCGGGTCCGAGCACGGTGTCGGGGGCGACGCCGACACGGAGACCGGCGGCATCCGCCTTCTCGAGCAGTCGACGGGACTCCTCGCGGTCGACGCCGATCGGCTTCTCGGTCCACACGTGCTTGCCCGCCGCGATGATCGCCTCGGAGACCTCGACGTGCACGGCCGGGATGGTGAGGTTCACGACGATGTCGATCTCCGGGTCGCCGAGAACCGTGTCCACGCCGCCGGAGCGCGGGACGCCGTACTTCTCGGCCTGCGCCTTGGCACGCTCCTCGAGGAGGTCGCCGATCGCGAGGACGCGCACGTCGGGGAACGTGGTGAGGTTCGACAGGTACTGGTCGCTGATGTTCCCGGCGCCGATGATGCCGACGCCGACGGGTCCTGCACCGATCGCCATCAGCCGGCGACCTTCTCGTCGAGGTAGACCCGGCTGCGCTCGATGGCGTCGAACAGGTCGCCCTCGTAGTGGTCGAACTCCACGATCGCGAGTTCGAGCGCGGGGGCCGCAGCGATGGCCTCGACGAGCGGCACCGAGCCGTCTCCTGCCGTCACCTGGTCTGCGGGCGGGTAGGCACCGGCGAGTGCGGGGTCGAGAGTGCCGTCCTTCGCGTGCACGGCGATCACGCGGCTGCCCAGACGTCCGAGCAGCGCGACGGGGTCGACGCCGCCACGAGCCACCCAGTACAGGTCGACCTCGAGCACGACGCGCTCGTCGAGGAGACCGGCGAGGATCTCGAGTCCGGTGACGCCGTCGAACACGGCCTCCAGCTCGTGCGCGTGGTTGTGATATCCGACGCGCACGCCGACGCCGGCCCCGACCTCGGCGGCCTCGTTCAGCAGCCGCGCGGTCTCCTCGATCTGCTCGACCGACTCCCAGCGCGCGGGCTCCGTGTAGGGGTCGATGACGGTGTCCATGCCCAGCACCTTCGCCGCGGCGAAGACCTCGGCCGGGGTCGGCACGGGCACCGTGGTGCCGCTGCCGTCTGGGTTCACGAACGACGAAGACGCCAGGAAGGCGTGGCCGGAAGGGGCGACCAGACCGGCGGCGGTCAGCGCCGCGGCGAGGGGCTCGGCGCGGCGGACGAAGTCGTAGGGCTCGACCGCAGTGAAGCCACGGGCGGCCACCGCCGCGAGGGAGGATTCGAGGTCGGCCTCCAGCTCGTCCTTGATCGTGAACAGCTGCAGGGAAGTCCGAATCGTCATCGGTCGTGCTCCTTCGGTCATCGGTGACGTGGCGGGACCGCTGTCCCGTGCAGGCACGCTACCACCAAATACCTCCATGCGGAAGTTTTGGTTCGCTAGACTCCCCTCATGCCCGTCGACACGTCCGAGCCCGCCGAGCCGTCACGACAGCGCGGCACCTACGCCAAGGGGATCGCTCGACGACAGGAGATCCTCGATCGCGCCATCGAGGTGTTCGCCGAGCGCGGCGCCGATCGCACGAGCCTGCGGGCGATCGCCCGCGAGGTGGGCGTCACCCACGCGGCTCTCACCCACTACTTCGGCTCCTTGGAAGAGCTTCTCGTGGCCGTCTACGAGGAGAGCACGGTGCCGGCCCGACAGCCCAGCGCGCCCGCGGTGGATGCGACGCCGGTGGAGATGATGATCGAGTCCGCGCGCATCAACCGCGCGATCCCCGGACTTGTGCAGCTGTACTCGACCCTCGTCGCCACGGCGCTCGAGGAAGGGCACCCGGCGGCGCGCACGTTCGCGACCGGTCGGTTCACCCGCCTCCGCGCCCGACTCGCCGACATCGTCCGGCATCAGCAGGACGAGGGCAGGATCCGCGACGACATCGATCCCGACGCGGTCGCCGCCCTCGTCGTGGCGGCCTCCGACGGCCTCCAGACGCAATGGCTGCTTGACGAGACCGCCCCTCAGCACGAGGCGCTCGCCCTCCTCGACCGGCTGCTGCGACCCGCCTCCTGAGGGCTCCGCCGGCGCGGAGGAGAGGCGCCGACGACAGGGCTAGGCTCGAAGAGTGACGCCCCCGCCGCAGTCCCCGTACGCCAGGGCGCTGGGCGAGCGCATCGATGACCTGCACCCCCGGCTGCGCGCGTACTTCGAGGCGATCCCCGATGGCGCAGTGGGCATCGGCGAGGGCGTGTTCCAGCGCGTCGGCACCCCGCGACGATGGTTGTGGCCGTTCCTCCGTCTCCTCGAGCGCCGGGGCGTGGTCGCCGCGGTCTGGGAGAGTGACGTGCCGTTCCGCGTGGAGAACCGCACGATCGCCTCCAGGGCCATCGGCGAACGCACCTTCCACTTCGACCGCGGACCGTGGACCATGCGCGATGCGGCGGCGCTCACACGACACGGCCGCGTCGTCGACGAGCTGGGCGAGCCGGGCCTGGTCGCCGCGTGCTTCGACGTCGAGGTGCACCAGGGCGCGCTGCACCTCGTCAGCCGCGCGGTCGGCCTGCGCCTCGGACGCCTCCGGATGCGCATCCCCGCGCCCATCGCTCCCCTCATCCGCCTCACCGAGCGCTTCGACGATGCCCTCGATCGGCAGCGCATGGCCCTGACCGTCGACGCGCCGTTCCTCGGCCGCGTGTACGAGTACCGGGGCGACTTCACCTATCGCATCCACCATTCCGAGAAGGAGCAGACCACATGAGCGCAGGACGGGTCGTCATCGGCGGATCCACCGGATTCATGGGCCGCTTCCTCCTGCCGAGATTCCGCGCCGAGGGTCGCGAGGTCGTCACGATCTCCCGTTCGGGTGCCGACATCCGCTGGGGCGATCAGGTCGAGATCGACCGCGCCGTCGACGGTGCGGCCCTCGTGATCGGCCTCGCCGGCAAGAGCGTCAACTGCCGTTACACGCCGGAGAACCGCGCCGAGATCTTCCGCTCCCGCCTCGACACCACGGCGTCGCTGAGCACCGCGATCCGGCGCGCGTCGGCCCCTCCGGCGCTCTGGGTGAACTCCTCGACGGCGACCATCTACCGTCACGCCGAAGACCGCCCGATGACCGAGTCGACCGGAGAGATCGGCACCGGGTTCTCGGTCGAGGTCGCGAAGGCATGGGAGAAGGCACTGTTCGCCGACGAGCTGCCCTCCACCCGCCGCGTCGCCCTGCGCAGCACGATCGTCCTCGGCCACGGGGGCGTGCTCGGTCCCGTGGAGAAGCTCGCGCGGTTCGGGCTCGGCGGGTCGCAGTACGACGGACGCTGGCCGATCAGCGCGGCACGACGGGCGGCAGGAACCGGTCATCTCCCCGGTGCGCGTCGGGGCCGCCAGCGCTTCAGCTGGGTGCACATCGAAGACGTCGCCCGCATCATCGAGTTCCTCGAGCAGACTCCGTCGCTGGACGGTCCGGTCAACGCCGCGTCGCCGCACCCCGTCGACAACGCCGAGTTCATGGCGACGGTGCGCCGCGTCCTGGGCGTGCGTGTCGGTGTGCCGATGCCGCGATGGATGCTGGAGCTCGGAGCGATCGGCATGCGCACCGAGACCGAGCTGATCCTGAAGAGCCGGTGGGTGCTGCCGGAGAAGCTCGCCGCGGCCGGGTTCGAGTTCCGGTACCCGACGCTCGAAGACGCGATCCGCGAGTCGTTCGACCGCTCGCAGGTCGCTGAGGCCGAGTCCGTCGCCTAGGCGGTGCCCGCAGGTCCGGTCGACCCCTCGCCGTCGGTCCCGCGGTTCTTCTCGATCTCCTGGCGCAGCCGCCACTCCTCGATCTCTCGGTCGAGGTCGGCGATCTGCTGCTCGGTCGTCCTGGTGTCCCTCGGCGGTGCCGGACGCACGTCGGTCGGCGCCGCAGGGCGTTCCGCTCTGCGCATCCGCGGCATCTGGATGCCGGACTCGCCGTACTCGCGACCGAGCCCGAACCACAGCAGCCCGCCGATCAACGGCAGCAGGATGACGATGATGATCCATGCCAGCTTGGGCAGGAACTTCACCAGCGAGCTGTCCCGCGTGATGATGTCGATCAGCGCGCCGATCATCAGGGCGATGACGAGGAGCGAGAACAGGAACGCCATGGATTCAGGGTAGACGACGCCGCGGCATACCGCTCGGGCTACGGAAGCAGGTGACCGCCGGCGCGGAACAGCTCGTACCACTCGGGGCGGGTGAGCTCGATGTCGGCGCCGGCCGCCGCGTCCTGCACCCGCTGCGGCGTCGTGGTGCCGAGGACGACCTGCATGCCCGCGGGGTGGCGGGTGATCCAGGCGGTCGCGATGGCGATGGGTGTCACGTCGTGCGCCGCCGCGAGGCGATCGATCACGGCGTTCAGCTCTGCGTACTCGGGATTGCCGAGGAAGACGCCGTGGGAGAAGCCGTCCTGGAACGGCGACCAGGCCTGGATCGTGATGCCGTTGATCCGGCAGTACTCCACGATGCCGCCGCCGTCGCGCACGACGCTCTGCGCGTGCCCGGCCATGTTGGCCGCGACCGGCTGCGCGATGATCGGCGCGTGCGTGATCGACAGCTGCAGCTGATTCGCGACCAACGGCTGCCGGACCGCCGTGCGGAGGAGGTCGATCTGGCGCGGCGTGTGGTTGGAGACGCCGAACGCCTTCACCTTTCCCGCGCTCTCCAGATCGTCGAAGGCGCGAGCGACCTCCTCGGGCTCGACGAGGGCGTCGGGGCGGTGGAGCAGGAGCACGTCGAGGCGGTCGGTCCGCAGGGCTGCGAGCGATCCCTCGACCTGCGCCACGATGTGCGCGTACGAGAAGTCGAACATCCCCTGCGACGGCACGATGCCGCACTTCGTCTGGAGGACGATCTCGTCGCGCTCGGAAGAGGTGAGCTGCAGCGCATCGGCGAACCGCGCCTCGCAGTGATGCATGCTCCCGCCGTAGATGTCGGCGTGGTCGAAGAAGTCGATACCGGCGGTGCGGGCGGTTTCGTACAGCGTGCGGATGTGAGCGTCGTCCTTGTCGTCGATGCGCATCATTCCGGCGATGACGGCGGGGGCGGTGGCTGATCCGAACGACACTGTCTTCATGCGCACAACGCTACCCTCCGGCGCCGACGTCGTCAGGAGTCGTCGGGCGCCGCACCGGGGAGCAGAGCGGTGACAGGAACGCCGAGGACCTCGGCGATGCGCGCGAGGTCGACGACCGTGAAGTCGTCGATGCCGTCGAGCAGATTTCCCAGGGCGTCGGGCCCGATACCCGAGCGCTCGGACAGCTCGGAGAAGGACACCCCCGCGTGGAACCGCGCCCCGTCGACCTCAGATGCCAGCAAATGACGTAATTCTGCCCCATCTGCCTACACTAGCGCCACGAATAGACGCGCATGGGGCTCGAATGAGCCAGAATAGCGGCATTCTGGAGTCGCCACGCTGCTATGGTGAGCCAGGTGAAGACACCTGCCGAGGAGTTCAACGACGCTGTCGGTCGCCAGATGCGCGCGGAGATCGCCGCGTCACGGAGCAGCATCGCAGCGATGGCGCGCAGCATCGGGATCGCCCGGAGCGCTCTCGACAACTACGTGACGGGCAAGCGCGCGATCCCGGTCCCCGTCGTCTACGCGGTCTGCGCCGACCTCGGCGTCGAGCCCCACGTGCTCTTCTCCCGCGCAGAAGAGCGGCTGCGCGCAGACGGCGATGCCACCGCGCGCATCACGCCGATCCGCCGCGCACCCGATGTCGCCGGCCCGCGCGAAGATACCCGAGAGGTCGCCTTCGAATCCGGCGTCAGGCACGATGCCGACACCGACGACCTCTACGAATAGGCCGGGCTTCCGCCCCGGAGCGAGAGACCGGCACGAGGAGGGGGACCATGCAGCACCTTCTCCGCCTCGCCGACGAGCAGGGGGTGCGCGTCGTCGAACGGGTCGGCCGCACGCGCGGGGGCTATGACCCCGTGACGCGCACGATCCGCCTCAGCCCCGGGATGAGCGCGCGCACGACTCGCAGCGTCCTCGCCCACGAACTCGGTCACGCCTGCCTCGGCCATCTTCCCGCGCCCACCCCCGCCATCCGTGCGCTTCAGGAGCGCCAGGCAGACGAATGGGCGGCATCCCGGTTGATCACCCCGCGCGCCTACGCCGAGGCGGAGGAGGTTCGGGGACCGCATCTGGCGAGCCTCGCCTTCGAGATGGATGTCACGATCGAGCTGGTCGTGGCCTACCAGCGCCTGTTGCGTCAGACGCTGCTCGTCGCTGGTTGAATATCGACATGGCCTTCCTCGTCACGCCCTCCCCCGTCACCCTCACCGGCCGACTCGTCGAACTGCGCCCTCTCGATCGCTCGCACATCGAGGGACTGATCGAGGCCGTACAGGAGGACGACCTGTGGAAGACGGCGTGGTACACCTCGGTGCCCTCACCGGACGGGGTGGCGGCAGAGGTCGAGCGACGGATCGGACTCATCGAGAAGGGCGAGATGGTCCCGTTCACGACCTTCGACGCGTCCGGCCGCATCCTGGGACTCACGTCGTACTACGACATCGTCGCCGACGTGCCTCGTCTGCACATCGGCTTCACCTGGAACCGCCCCTCCGCGCACGGCACCGGTACCAACGCCGAATCCAAGCTCCTGCTGCTGCGGCATGCGTTCGAGACGCTCGGAGTGTTCCGAGTCGGCCTGACGACGCAGTGGGTGAACTTCCAATCGCGCGCGGCGATCGAGCGCCTCGGGGCCAAGCAGGACGGCGTGATGCGGGCGATGAGCCGGTACCGCAACGGCGCGCTGCGCGACAGCGTGGAGTACTCGATCATCGAGCCGGAGTGGCCCGCAGTCAGGGCGAACCTCGAAGCGCGGCTCGCCAGACGACGGTGAGCGGTCAGACGCGCCGCGGCGCGACGCGCAGACCGCGATGAGTCACTCGGCGGCCTTGCCCGACCAGTTGTTCGACCGACGGGTGGCGGTGCCGCCCTGGCGGAGGAGGAAGGCCATGGCCAGCGTGACCAGAAGGAGCCCCCCGCAGAATGCGATCGCCTGGAACGCGGGCAGCCCGAACGAGATGCCCATCAGCAGGATCCCTCCGATGAAGAGGATCATGAAGAAGAGGAAGCTGAGGATCACGGGATCTCCTGTCGTCGGTGCCATCTACCAGGATAGCCCGGACTCGGAAACCCCCTGTGCACGTTCGTCGTCGTCTGGTCTGCTCTGAGCATGAAGACACCACTCACCGCTGTCGCCGTGTCGTGCACGTTGAAGCCGTCACCCGCAGCCTCCAGCTCCGATCTCCTCGCGACGCAGCTGCTCGAAGCCCTCTCCGCGCACGGCGTCACCGGAGACCTGGTCCGCGCCGTGGATCTCTCCCTCAACCCCGGAGTCGAGAAGGACATGGGCGGCGACGACGAGTGGCCGCGCATCCGTGAGCAGGTGCTGGACGCCGACATCCTCATCTTCGTCACCCCCACCTGGATGGGGCAGCATTCGAGCGTCGCGCAACGTGTGCTCGAACGCCTCGATGCAGAACTCGGCGAGACGGATACTGACGGACGACCCACGCTGTTCGACAAGGTGGCCATCGCGGGCATCGTCGGCAACGAAGACGGGGCCCATCACATCGCCGCGATCCTCTTCCAGTCGCTGAACGACGTCGGCTTCACGGTTCCCGCCCAGAGCTCGGTCTACTGGAACGGCGAGGCGATGCACACCACCGACTACAAGGATCTCGACGAGACACCCGAGAAGGTCGCCTCCGCGATCGAGACGGCCGCGAGGAACGCCGCGCACCTGGCGCGGCTGCTCGCGGCGCAGCAATACCCGGCGGAGTGACCTGGGGCAACGGCTCGAGGTCGAGCGCCGGCCGCCGACATCCGGTCAGTGCGCAGGGGCGCGCGAGGCAGGCTCCGAGCGCCCGCGGAAGGTGATGACCTCGCCCCTGCGCGCTTTCTCGAGCGTGAATCCTGCGAGCTCCAGACGTCGATAGACCCGGCGGGGCAGGGCGGGAAGCTCAGCGGAGAAGCCGCGGGGCGGTTTGGCGAGCCCGGCGAAGAGCGACAGATCGGCACCGGCGCCGCGCACCTCGATGCGCGCGTAGTCGCTGCGGCACCGCCAGCGCAGGAACTCGAGCTCCCGGAACGGGATCCTGTGCAGCTCGTCCCCCACTCCCACACGCAGCTCGTCGTTCCCGAAGGCGACCGTGCAGGGCACTGTTCGCCGACGCAGGATCGCCGTGAACACGAGATACACCGGAAGCGCGACCGTGATGCCCAGGAAGAGGATCATCATCCGAGGCCCCATCCGCATCACGATGTCGTCGAGCGCGATCACGAGTGCGACACCGAGCAGCCCGCCGACCACAGTGATCCCGACGATCGCCTGCGTGAGGGTGCGCAGCCGCAGCTCGACGGCGGGGAAGCGCACGATCGACCCGTCGCCGCTCTCCTCCCGTTCCCACTCCGGTGCCACCGGCGACGGCCTCTTCTTCGCGTCTCTGCGCCCGAAGAGATCCGTGACCCGAGAGATGAGCGCGAGCCAGATCCAGCCGGTCGCCGGGATGGCCGCGAGTTGCAGCACCACGGCGATGCCGCGCACCTCGTCGGGGAACGGCTCGATCAGGTCTCCCCCGAACTCGACCACGAAGGCCAGGACGGCTCCGAGCACGATGGCGACGCCGAGATGCAGAATCGCGCCGTTGCGAGTCGGCACCATGCCCAGGGTCGCGTTCACGAACGCGAAGCCGAAGCACCAGCCCCCGACCAGCATGAGCAGGAACGGGAAGATGCTCAGGTCGTCGCCGAGGAGCGTGAAACCGATGGCCGCGAGCAGCAGCACCGTGCCCACGACCAGTGGGGTGCGCACGAGCGTCCGCGTCACCTTCACGCGAACGCGCGCTTCGGCGGCGGTCTCCTCGGTCATCGGGATGATTCTAGGTCCGGGCGGGGTGGCCACGCGCTCCGGGAGACAAATGCAGGCCCCGGCCGGCCGCTCGTGGTGAGCAGCCGGCCGGAGCCTTTGATACGTCAGCGAATCCGGTGCCGACGCGACGGACTCAGAAGTCCCAGTCGTCGTCTTCTGTGGCCTCGGCCTTGCCGATCACGTACGACGAGCCCGACCCCGAGAAGAAGTCGTGGTTCTCGTCGGCGTTCGGCGAGAGCGCCGACAGGATCGCCGGGTTCACGTTCGTGACGCTGGAGGGGAACATCGCCTCGTAGCCCAGGTTCATGAGGGCCTTGTTGGCGTTGTAGTGCAGGAACTTCTTGACGTCTTCGGTCAGACCGACGCCGTCGTAGAGGTCCTGCGTGTACTGCACCTCGTTGTCGTAGAGCTCGTACATGAGCGAGAACGTGTAGTCCTTGAGCTCATCGCGGCGCTCCTGGGTCTCGTTCTCGAGCCCCTTCTGGAACTTGTAGCCGATGTAGTACCCGTGCACGGCCTCGTCACGGATGATGAGGCGGATCAGGTCGGCCGTGTTCGTCAGCTTCGCCTTCGAGGACCAGTAGATCGGCAGGTAGAAGCCCGAATAGAACAGGAAGGACTCCAGCAGGGTGGAGGCCACCTTGCGCTTGAGCGGGTCGTCGCCCTGGTAGTAGTCCATGATGATCTGAGCCTTCTTCTGAAGGTTCGGGTTCTCGGTGGACCAGCGGAACGCCTCGTCGATCTCCTTCGTCGACGCGAGCGTCGAGAAGATCGAGGAGTAGCTCTTCGCGTGCACCGACTCCATGAACGCGATGTTCGTGTAGACGGCCTCTTCGTGAGGCGTGATCGCGTCGGGGATCAGCGACACCGCGCCCACGGTGCCCTGGATCGTGTCGAGCAGCGTGAGACCGGTGAACACCCGCATGGTGAGCAGCTGCTCGTCGGGGGTGAGCGTGTTCCACGACTGCACGTCGTTCGACAGCGGCACCTTCTCGGGCAGCCAGAAGTTGTTCACCAGACGGTTCCAGACCTCGAGGTCTTTGTCGTCCTGGATGCGGTTCCAGTTGATCGCCTGCACGCTGGAGACCAGCTTGAGTCTTTCGGGAGTCATTTTCTTCGTCGTTTCTCGGGATTCAGAGTTCTCAGGTCAACAACAGGTCAGAGCATGCACGAGACGCACTCGGCCATGTCGGTGCCCTCGAGCGCCAGCTGACGCAGGCGGATGTAGTAGATCGTCTTGATGCCCTTGCGCCATGCGTAGATCTGCGCCTTGTTGATGTCACGCGTGGTGGCGGTGTCCTTGAAGAACAGCGTCAGCGACAGGCCCTGGTCGACGTGCTGCGTGGCCGCGGCGTACGTGTCGATGACCTTCTCGTAGCCGATCTCGTACGCGTCCTGGTAGTACTCCAGGTTGTCGTTCGTCATGAACGCCGCCGGGTAGTAGACGCGACCGAGCTTGCCTTCCTTGCGGATCTCGATCTTCGACGCGATCGGGTGGATCGACGACGTCGAGTTGTTGATGTACGAGATCGAACCGGTCGGCGGCACGGCCTGCAGGTTCTGGTTGTAGATGCCGTGCTTCTGGATCGACGCCTTCAGCTCAGCCCAGTCGTCCTGTGTCGGGATGTGCTTGCCGGCGAAGAGCTCCTTGACCTTCTCGGTCGCGGGGACCCAGGCCTGGTCGATGTACTTGTCGAAGAACTCGCCCGATGCGTAGGTCGAGTCCTCGAACCCGTCGAACGTGGTGCCGCGCTCGATGGCGAGGTTGTTCGACGCACGCAGCGCGTGGAACAGCACCGTGTAGAAGTAGATGTTCGTGAAGTCGATGCCCTCTTCGGAGCCGTAGTACACGTGCTCGCGAGCGAGGTACCCGTGCAGGTTCATCTGGCCGAGGCCGATCGCGTGAGAGCGGTCGTTGCCGTCTTCGATCGAGCGCACCGAGCCGATGTGGCTCTGGTCGCTCACTGCGGTGAGAGCGCGGATCGCCGTCTCGACGGTCTGTCCGAGGTCGTCGGCGTCCATCGACAGCGCGATGTTCATCGAGCCGAGGTTGCAGGAGATGTCCTTGCCGATGTTGTCGTACGACAGGTCGGCGTTGTACGTGGTCGGCGTGTTCACCTGCAGGATCTCGCTGCAGAGGTTGGACATGTTGATCCGACCCTTGATCGGGTTGGCCTTGTTCACCGTGTCTTCGAACATGACGTACGGGTAGCCGGACTCGAACTGGATCTCGGCGACGGTCTGGAAGAACTCGCGCGCGTTGATCTTGGTCTTCTTGATGCGCGGGTCGTCGACCATCTCGCGGTACTTCTCGGTGACCGAGATGTCGCCGAACGGAACGCCGTAGACCTTCTCGACGTCGTACGGCGAGAACAGGTACATGTCCTCGTCGTTCTTGGCGAGCTCGAACGTGATGTCCGGCACAACGACGCCCAGAGACAGCGTCTTGATGCGGATCTTCTCGTCGGCGTTCTCGCGCTTGGTGTCGAGGAAGCGCATGATGTCGGGGTGGTGGGCGTTGAGGTACACCGCGCCGGCGCCCTGACGCGCACCGAGCTGGTTGGCGTAGCTGAAGCTGTCTTCGAGGAGCTTCATCACCGGGATGATGCCCGAGGACTGGTTCTCGATCTGCTTGATCGGCGCACCCGATTCGCGGATGTTCGACAGCAGCAGGGCGACGCCGCCGCCGCGCTTGGAGAGCTGCAGGGCGGAGTTGATGCCGCGGGCGATCGACTCCATGTTGTCTTCGATGCGCAGCAGGAAGCAGCTGACGAGCTCGCCGCGCTGCGCCTTTCCGGCGTTGAGGAAGGTCGGGGTGGCCGGCTGGAAGCGGCCGGAGATGATCTCCTCGACGAGGGCGACGGCGAGCTTCTCATCGCCGTCTGCGAGTCCGAGGGCGGTCATGACGACACGGTCCTCGAAGCGCTCGAGGTAGCGCTTGCCGTCGAACGTCTTGAGCGTGTAGCTCGTGTAGTACTTGAACGCGCCGAGGAAGGTCTCGAAGCGGAACTTCTTGCCGTAGGCGAGGTCGTTGAGCTTCTGGATGAACTCCATCGAGTACTTCTCGATGACGGCACCCTCGTAGTACTCCTTCTCCACGAGGTAGTCCAGGCGCTCCTTGAGCGAGTGGAAGAACACCGTGTTCTGGTTCACGTGCTGCAGGAAGTACTCCCGTGCGGCGCGCTTGTCGGCGTCGAACTGGATCTTGCCGTCCGCGTCGTACAGGTTGAGCATCGCGTTGAGGGCGTGATAGTCGAGACCCTCATAGGAGGGGTTCGCCTTGAATGCCGCTGTCTCGGTCACTGAAGCTGCCACCGTCGTTCCAATCCGTCGCTCACGCGATCCACATCGTCTTGTGTGCCGAAGATCTCGAGCCGATACAAGTGAGGCACGTTGCACTTGCGGCTGATGATGTCGCCGGCGAGGCAGAACGCCTCGCCGAAGTTGGTGTTGCCCGCGGAGATCACGCCGCGGATGTGGCGCCGGTTGCGCTCGTCGTTGAGAAACCGGATCACCTGTTTCGGAACGGCGCCCTTCTCGACGCCGCGCCCTGCTCCCCCGCCGTAGGTGGGGGTGACCAGCACGAAGGGCTCGTCGATGACGAGGTCTTCTTCGTGCCGGTGGAGGGGGATGCGTCGGGACGGGAGCCCGAGCTTCTCGATGAACCGCGCGGTGTTACCCGAGACGCTCGAGAAGTAGATCAGGAGCGGCGCTGCGGTCGCGACGGCGCTCATGGGGCGTCACGCCAGACGGGAGGCGAGCTCGTCGATCTTGTCGGGACGGAAGCCCGACCAGTGACCCTCGTCGGTGACGACGACGGGTGCCTGCATGTAGCCGAGCGCCTTGACCTGCTCGAGCGCCGTCGGGTCTTCCGACAGGTCGAGGATCTCGTACTCGATGCCCTTGGCATCCAGGGCACGGTAGGTGGCGTTGCACTGAACGCAGGAAGGCTTTGTGTAGACCGTGATCGACATCTTTTTCGTAACCCCTCAAATCTCTGGCCTGCTTCTCATCAGGCTGTTTCCCGGTAGACCCCTGCCGGGACTTCAATACTACATATGGGGACCGACATTGGGGGCGACCACAAGGGGTAGTAGTTACATCCTTGTAGTTATCCACCGTTCTCTACAGATACAACACAGGTTCTCCACCGTTTCTTCCACAGGCAGAGACCCCGTACGGGGACACTCGAACCGCAGGAAATCGCGGCTGGGAAGCACCCGTGAGCGATCTGTCCACAGGGGCGACCATACGAGGGGCTTCGGACATTCCGAGACCTGTGGAAACTCCCTCTCGGCGTGTCGGCGGCGTGTCGCATCCGTACCCGCTTCGACGCTCCCCGCCGGGTGCCGGTACCGTTGTCTGGTGGCGGGATATCGGGATCTTCTTCGCACGCCGGGAGTGGCGCGCATGATCGCTGCTCAGCTGACGGCGCGCTTCCCCAACGGGATGATGTCGCTGGCGATCCTGCTGCATGTCGAGCAGCAGACGGGGTCTTACGGATCTGCCGGTCTGGTGCTCGCCGCGACCAGTGTGGGGCAGGCGATCGCCGGCCCCATCACCAGCCGGTGGATGGGCGTCTGGGGCATGCGTCGCGTGATCACCCTCACCCTGTCGGTATGCGTCGTGGCGGTGCTGTGCCTCGCCCTGCTCCCGCTCGAAGTACCGGGGTACATGGCGCTCGGGATGGTCGCGGGCCTCTCCACTCCGCCGGTCCAGGCCGCGGTCCGTACGATCTACCCCAAGCTCGTGAACTCGTCGAACCTCACTCCGTTGTTCTCCCTCGACGCCTCGCTGCAGGAGATCATCTGGGTGCTGGCCCCCGTCGTGATCACGCTCGTCTCCACCCAGGTCGGCACCGCGGAGGGACTGCTGCTGGTGGCGATCATCCTCGTCGGCGGCGGAGCGTGGTTCATCCTCTCCCCCGAGGTCGGGCGCGTGCGCATCCCACGCAGTCGCAACGCTCTCGGCAAGGTCGTGCTCAAGCCGCCCGTGCTGCTGGCGACCGTGATCGGCTTCCTCCTGATCGGGGCCTGCGCCGCCGTGGAGGTCGGCGTGGTCGCGACGTTCGAGCACGGAAGCCTCGCCGCCGGTCTCGTGCTCGCCGTGTTCTCGGCCGGAAGCCTCGCCGGCGGTCTGGCGTTCGGACACATCCCCATCGGGCCGTGGGCCATGGCGCGCCGGCTGCTGATCGTGACGATCGGGCTCGGCCTGACGATGGTCATGCTCAACGTCTTCTGGCTGGGCGGCACCCTGATCCTCGCCGGCATCGGCATCGCCCCCGCTCTCGCCGTGCTCTTCGCCATCACCTCGGCCAGCGTGAAGTTCAGCGAGACCGCTGAGGCGTTCGGATGGGCAGGCACCGGTCAGCTCATCGGCGCCGCGGCAGGGTCCGCCGTCGCAGGCTTCCTCGTCGATGTCGGCGACTGGCGCGGTGCGTACCTCGCCGCCACGATCTTCGCCGCGGTCGGGCTCCTCGTCGCCGTCGTCTTCGTCCGCTCCTTCCCCGACCTGCGTCACCGCGACGCGAGCCCGCATCCCGACACCGAACCCCTGGCGGTCACCCCCTCATGAGCTCCTCCTCCTCGACCTCTGCCCCCGAGATCGTCTGCATCGGCGAGACCATGGCGCTGATCACCCCGACGGACGCCCGGCTGGCCGATGCCGCCGCGGCGACGATCGGTCTCGCCGGCGCGGAGTCCAACGTGGCTGCCGGCGCAGCCTCCACCGGGCACCGCGTCGCCTGGGCATCGCGTCTGGGCGCTGACCCCCTCGGCGACCGCGTCGCCACCGAGCTCGAGCACCGAGGCGTGGAGCTGTGGATCGACCGCGATGCCACCGCGCCGACCGGCGTCATGTTCAAGGATCCGGGAGCGGAGTCGTCCTCCGTCTACTACTACCGTCAGGGATCAGCCGCTTCCCGCATGGAGCCGGGATTCCTCACGACCGCGCAGCTCCAGGGCGTGCGGATCGTGCACACCACCGGGATCACCCCTGCGCTCTCCGCGTCGTGTCGTGAGATGGTCGATCGGCTCTTCAACGACGCACGGGCGGCAGGCGCTCTCGTGTCGTTCGACGTGAACGACCGTCGTCCGCTGTGGAGCACGCAGGAGGCGGCCGAGACTCTCGCCCGCCTCGCGGACGCCGCGGACATCACCTTCGTCGGCCGCGACGAGGCCGAACGCATCTGGGGCACGGCGACGCCGGCCGAGATCCGCGCATTCCTCCCGAACTGCGCGCTGCTGGTCGTCAAGGACGGCGACGTCGGCGCCACCGCCTTCGACGGCGACGCCGAACCGGTGTTCGTCCCCGCCCCCGTGGTCGACGTCGTCGAACCGGTTGGCGCAGGCGACGCGTTCGCCTCCGGATTCCTGGCGGCCACCCTCGAGGGAGCCGACCTCGCCGCACGCCTGTCCGCCGGCCACGCGGCCGCCGAGCGCGTGCTGACGATCGCTGCCGACCTTCCGCCGCTGGTGACGCTCAGCTGAACGCCGCGGGCTCCCCCGCCAGGGCTACCCCGCTCCCCCGGTCGTAGGCTGGTGCCATGCCCGCACCGCTCACTCTGCCCCGCATCTCGTGGGGCTCCCCGTCGGCATCCCGGCGAGCGCTTCTGGTTCACGGCCTCGGGTCGTCCGGCGCTCTGATGTGGCGTCTCGGCGACGCTCTCGCCGATGCGGGATGGCAGGCGACAGCCGTGGATCTGCGGGGTCACGGCGACGCGCCGCGCTCCCTGGACTACTCGGTCGCCGCATACGGTGTCGACCTCGCCGTCACGCTCCCCGAAGGCGGCGGCGCGTGGGACGCAGTCATCGGCCACTCGCTCGGCGGCGCCGCCAGCACGGTCGCCGCAGCATCCGCTGCGGAATGGACGCGGCGTCTCGTGCTCATCGATCCCGCGATCCACGTGGACGGACGCGATGCGGCGATCGTCCGCCGCAGCCAGGAGCGCGCATTCGCCGACACCCGGCTCGAGGTCGTGCAGCAGGAGCATCCGCACTGGCATCCGCAGGATCAGGAGCTCAAGGTCGACGCCGTCCTGCGCGCGAGCGCCTGGGCCGTGGAGCAGACCAGCGCCCAGAACCAGCCGTGGGACGTGCGCGCCGAGGCCGCGCGGCTGTGCGTGCCCACGCACGTGATCGGCGCCGACCCCGCTGTCTACAGCATCTTCACGGGTGCTCTCGCCGACGAGGTCCTCGCCGCGAACCCCTTGATCTCCCTGTCGGTCGTCGAGGGCGCGGGGCACTCCCTGCACCGCGATCGCCCGGAGGAATCCGTCCGTCAGCTTCTGGAGGCACTGGCATGAGCACGTTCGATCCCGCGAAGTTCCTCCCCGACGACCTTCTCGAGCGCATCCGCGAGCGCGCACCGATCCATGACCGCGAGAACACCTTCCCCGCGCAGGACCTGGACGAGCTGCGGGCCGCGGGATACCTGTCGATCCTGGTGCCGACCGCGCGCGGGGGCGCCGGACTCGGACTCGCCGAAGCCGCGATCCTGCAGCAGCGTCTCGCGGGTGCCGCACCGGCGACCGCCCTGGCCGTCAACATGCACCTCGTGTGGACGGGCGTCGCCAAGGTCTTCTCCGACCGCGGCGTACCCGGACTGGAGTTCGTGCAGGACGGGGCGGTCGCGGGCGAGGTCTTCGCCTTCGGCATCAGCGAGGGAGGCAACGACCTGGTGCTGTTCGGCAGCGACACCGCAGCCGTGCCCGATGGCGACGGCGGATACTCCTTCACCGGCACCAAGATCTTCACCTCCCTCGCCCCGGTGTGGACGCGACTGGGCCTGCACGGGCTCGACACCACGAGCCCCGACGCGCCCCAGCTCGTGTTCGCCTTCATCGAGCGGACGGATGCGGTCACCACCTCCGACGACTGGGACACCCTCGGCATGCGCGGCACGCAGAGTCGCACCACGCGGCTGAACGGCGCCGTCGCCGATGCCGCGCACGTGGTGCGCCGTATCGACCCGGGCCCCAGCCCCGACCCCATCGTGTTCGGCATCTTCTCGGTCTTCGAGATCCTGCTCGCGTCCGTCTACACAGGCATCGCCCGCCGAGCACTGGAACTCGCCGTCACGACGGCGCAGAAGCGGCACTCGAAGAAGACGGGTCTCGCCTACAGCCAGGATCCCGACATCCGCTGGCGCATCGCCGACATGGCGATCGCCTATGACGCGCTGCCGCCGCAGATCGCCGCGCTCGCACGCGATGTGGACGACCGTGTCGATCACGGCGCGCGGTGGTTCCCGCAGCTCTCCGGCGTCAAGCACCGTGCGATCACGATGGCCAAGCATGTCGTCGACGAGGCGATGCTCGTCGCCGGCGGCGGGTCGTACTTCTCCGCCAACGAGCTCTCCCGCCTCTACCGCGACGTGCTGGCCGGGGCGTTCCACCCCTCCGACCCCGAATCCGCGCACGCCACCGCGGCGAGCGCGTGGCTGGGCCCTCTCGAAAGCTGAGTTTTTCTGCCGATTCCGCTGGACGAATGGCCATATTCTGCGAAATCGGTTGCCGAGAGCATCGTGGAGTGCGAGGATCGCACCATGAGTCCGGCGAAGAAGCACCCTTCCCTCGATGCGGTCTCGAAGACGATCGTCGAGCTGCTCCAAGAGGACGGCCGTCGTTCCTACTCCGAGATCGGCCGCACCGTCGGGATGAGCGAAGCGGCCGTGCGCCAGAGGGTGCAGCGGCTGACCGAGTCCGGTGTCATGCAGATCGTCGCCGTCACCGATCCGATGCAGCTGGGCTTCCATCGCCAGGCCATGATCGGCGTGCGCGTGTCCGGCGATGCCCGCCGCGTCGCCGAGGCGATCGCCGCGATCGACGCCGTGGACTACGTCGTCATCACGGTCGGCTCCTTCGACGTCCTCGCCGAGGTGGTCTGCGAGGACGATGACGACCTGCTCGCACTGATCAACGACGTCATCCGCCCGATCGAGGGCGTCCTCTCCACCGAAACCTTCATATACGCCAAGCTGCAGAAGCAGCTCTACAACTGGGGGACCAGATGAGCATCGCACGCACCATCCCGTCGGAATCCGAGCTGCAGACGATGGCGAAGGATCATCTCTGGATGCACTTCACCCGGCAGTCCACGATGGCCGAGTCTGGTGTGCCCATCATCGTCAAGGGCGAGGGTCATCGGATCTGGGACGCCAAGGGCAAGGAGTACTTCGACGGCCTCGCCGGACTCTTCGTCGTGAACGCCGGCCACGGTCGGCGACGACTGGCAGAGGCCGCGGCGGCACAGGCGTCCGAGCTGGCGTTCTTCCCGCTGTGGTCGTATGCGCACCCGGCGGCGATCGAACTGGCCGACCGCCTCGCAGACGAGGCACCCGGCGACCTGAACAAGGTCTTCTTCTCCACCGGTGGCGGCGAGGCGGTCGAGACCGCCTTCAAGCTCGCCAAGCACTACTGGAAGCTGCAGGGAAAGCCCGCCAAGCACAAGGTCATCTCGCGCGCGGTGGCGTACCACGGCACCCCGCAGGGCGCTCTGGCGATCACCGGCATCCCGGCGATGAAGTCGATGTTCGAACCGGTCACCCCCGGCGGCTTCCGCGTGCCGAACACCAACTTCTACCGCGCGGCCGAGATGGGCGGGCCCGCCGATGACCTCGAGGCCTTCGGCCGGTGGGCGGCCGACCGCATCGAGGAGATGATCCTCTTCGAAGGGGCCGACACCGTGGCCGCGGTCTTCCTCGAGCCCGTGCAGAACTCCGGCGGATGCTTCCCGCCCCCTCCCGGCTACTTCGCCCGCGTGCGCGAGATCTGCGACCGCCACGACGTGCTGCTCGTCTCGGACGAGGTCATCTGCGCCTTCGGCCGCCTCGGACACACGTTCGCGTGCACGGGCCTGGGCTACGTGCCCGACATGATCACGTGCGCCAAGGGCATGACGAGCGGCTACTCCCCCATCGGGGCGACGATCATCAGCGACCGCATCTACGAGCCCTTCTCGAAGGGCGACATGTCCTTCCCGCACGGCTACACCTTCGGCGGACACCCGGTCTCGGCCGCGGTCGCGCTGGAGAACCTCGCGATCTTCGACGAGGAGGGGCTGAACGCGCACGTGCGTGAGAACTCCCCGCTGTTCCGCTCCGAGCTCGAGAAGCTGCTCGATCTGCCGCTGGTCGGCGACGTGCGCGGCGACGGGTACTTCTTCGGCATCGAGCTCGTGAAGGACAAGGCGACCAAGGAGACCTTCGACGACGCCGAGTCGGAGCGGCTGCTGCGCGGCTTCCTCTCCCCCGCCCTGTTCGAAGCCGGTCTGTACTGCCGTGCGGATGACCGCGGCGACCCCGTGATCCAGCTCGCACCGCCGCTCACCGTCGGGCCTTCGGAGTTCCGCGAGATCGAGCAGATCCTGCGGGATGTGCTCACGCGCGCGCAGTCGGTCCTCTGACCGTCGCGGATACGGCACTGCGCGGCGCGAAGGTCACACGACCGGCGCCGCGCTCCGCTTCGCCAGCAGCGCGAGGTGGAGTGCGGCGAGGGTCTCCCCGTCGTCGAGGTCGACATCGAGCAGGTCGCCGATCAGCGTGAGTCGCTGGTAGAAGACGGAGCGTGAGAGGTGGCTCGCGGCTGCGGCTGCCGAGCGGTTGCCGGGGTGCGCCACGAGCGCCGCCAGCACATCGAGCAGGTCGCCACGGCGCTCGCGGTCGTGCGTCACGAGCGGCGCCAGCATCCGCTCGCTGTGTGCGAGCAGGCGATGGTCGTCGCGCAACGAGGCGACGAAGCGCTCGAGCGGACGGTCGTCCACGCGCCGCACGCGCGGACCGCCATCCGAACGGTCGCTGGCCGCCAGATCGCGCGCGGCCCGCAGCGAGGCGAGCAGACCCAGCACCTCCTCCGCAGGGGGCCCGACGAAGACCGTGCGGTCAGGACCGACCAGGCTCGCGACGAGCGCATCCGACAGCGGAACGGATGCCGGCAGCGACAGCAGTGCGACATCGTCGTCACCCACCCGCGCGGCGACCACCGCGACCCCGAGCTGCGCCGCGCGGTGCGCAAGGTGCACCGCAGGTTCCGTGCCACGTGCCACGATGCCGTGGCAGTGCCGCCCCGCGAGCAGGAAGCCGCTGGTCGCGAGGCGGGCCTCGATGTCATCCGGACTCGCGAACCGCGCGCCGAGCAGGTCGTCGATGAGGCCGCGCTGTGCAAGCAGCGACCACTCGGAATCACCGCCGTCCGCGAGGCACCCGAAGGCGAGGGCCGTGGCCCCCTGTTCGAGCACGGTGAGCCGGCCGGCCGGATGCGCGGGTCCGGGGAGCGCGAGCAGGGTCCCCCACCGCACGCCGCGCGCCTGCACCGGCACGCGGTCGGCGGAGCGCAGCATTCCCAGCGCCTGGGCCACCGGCATCCGCAGGGTCTCGTGCGCGATCACCTCGCGCGCCAGGTTCTCCAGCACGACGGGTGCGCCGAGCGCCCGCGCCGTCTCGGCGACGACGACGTCGGCCGGGGCTCCCCGCAGGCTCAGCGCCGTGAAGAGTTCGTGCAGGTGCTGGCGTTCGCGCAGCGCCATGGTCTGCGCGGCGATCAGCGCGCGGTGCACGGTCTCGGTGACGGCGACGAACTTGACCTCGCTGGTCAGTGCGATCAGCGCGAGCCCGCGCTGATCGCACACCTCGACCACGGCATCCGGGATGCGCGCCTGACCGGAGCCGAGCTCGACCACGATGCCCGCGACCCCGGCCTGGTGCAGTCCCTGGGCGAAAGCACGCAGCTCCGCCGCAGCGGTCGGCCAGCCGGCCCCGGTGCTGAGCAGGAGTTCCCCGCCGTCGAGCAGACGGGCGACACCGGCGCTGTCGGACACGTGCACCCAGCGCACGGCGGCATCGAGCGCACTGCCGCCGACGATCAGCTCGGGAGCGCCCGCCTGCAGCACGGGCTCTGCGAGCACATCGGCGACCGTGAGGAGTGCGTCACCGCGTGTCGGACGATCTGTCCGGATGAAGCGGAAGTCCTGACGTTCTGACATCACGATCAGCTCCCTCGCTCTGTGATCATTGAGGAGCACAAGCCTATCGAACACCGGTCAGAGTGTTCGAACCCCGCATTCTTCAGCCCTCGGAGGAACATCGTGGACATCGTCCGTCACGTCATCAACGGCACGGAGACCGCCGAAGCGGCCCGCACCGGTCAGATCTTCGACCCCGCAACGGGTCAGGTGTCCAAGCAGGTCGCCTTCGCATCGGCGGCCGAGGTGGAGACCGCGATCGCCGCGGCTGCGGCCGCCCTGACGGCCTGGCGCGAGACGAGCCTGATCAAACGCGCCGACGTGTTCTTCCGCCTTCGCCAGCTGTTGAAGGAGCGCACGCCCGAGCTGGCCGCGATCGTCACCTCCGAGCACGGCAAGGTGCTCTCGGATGCCGCCGGCGAGGTGTCGCGCGGCATCGAGAACGTCGAGTTCGCTGCCGGACTCGTGCACCTTCTCAAGGGCGAGCGCAGCGAGCAGGTCTCGCGCGGTGTCGACGTGCACTCGGTCAAGCAGCCGGTCGGCGTCGTCGCCGCGATCACCCCGTTCAACTTCCCCGTGATGGTGCCGCTGTGGATGGTGGCCTCGGCCATCGCCTGCGGCAACACGGTCGTGCTCAAGCCGAGCGAGAAGGACCCGTCCGCCGCGGTGTGGCTCGCGAAGCTCTTCACCGAGGCCGGTCTCCCCGACGGCGTGCTCAACGTCGTCCACGGCGACAAGGAGGCCGTGGACGCGATCCTCGACTCCTCCAGGGTCGACGCCGTCAGCTTCGTCGGCTCCACCCCGATCGCCCGCTCGATCTACCAGCGCGCCTCGGCTGCCGGCAAGCGCGTGCAGGCCCTCGGCGGCGCCAAGAACCACATGGTCGTCATGCCCGACGCCGACATCGATGCGGCCGCAGACGCCGCGGTCTCCGCCGCCTACGGCTCCGCCGGCGAGCGCTGCATGGCCGTCTCGGTGCTGGTCGCGGTGGGCGACATCGCCGATGACCTGGTCTCCGCCATCGCCTCCCGCATCGGCGGGCTGAAGATCGGCGCCGGCACGGATGCCGAAAGCGAGATGGGTCCGCTCATCACCCGCGAGCACCGCGACAAGGTCGCCTCCTATGTCACCGGCGCCGAAGCCGAGGGCGCGACGGTCGTCGTCGACGGCACGCAGAAGCAGTTCGACTCCGAGGGCTTCTTCCTCGGCGTCAGCCTGATCGACCAGGTCGCCCCCGGCATGAAGGTCTACGACGACGAGATCTTCGGCCCGGTGCTGTCGGTCGTGCGCGTCGAGACCTACGCCGAGGCGGTGGCCCTCGTGAACGCGAACGCCTACGGCAACGGCACCGCGATCTTCACGCGAGACGGCGGCACGGCCCGTCAGTACGAGTTCGACATCGAGGTCGGCATGGTCGGGGTCAACGTACCGATCCCTGTGCCGATCGGCGCCTACTCGTTCGGCGGCTGGAAGGACTCGCTGTTCGGCGACTCCCATATCTACGGCCCCGAGTCGGTGCACTTCTACACGCGCTCCAAGGTCGTCACGACCCGCTGGCCCGACCACACCCCGTCGCAGATCGACCTCGGCTTCCCGAGCAACCACTGACAGGAGCGACCACGATGACGAACTTCACCGACCGCCACGGCGTCTCGCACCCGCTCCCCGCCCCCGAGGCCGAGGCGCAGGTGCGTGCCGACGACCGCGGCCACGTGTTCCACTCCTGGAGCGCGCAGGGCATGATCGACCCGATGCCCGTCGCGACGGGCGAGGGCTCGACGTTCTGGGACTACCAGGGCAACGCGTACCTCGACTTCTCCAGCCAGCTCGTGAACCTCAACCTCGGGCACCAGCATCCCGACCTGGTCGCCGCGATCCAGCAGCAGGCGGGGCGTCTCGCGACGATCCAGCCCTCGATCGCGAACGACGTGCGCGGGGAGCTCGCGCGCCTGATCGCCGAGGTCGCCCCGGAAGGACTCGAGAAGGTCTTCTTCACGAACGGCGGCGCCGAAGCCAACGAATACGCGGTGCGCATGGCCCGCCAGTTCACCGGCCGCCGCAAGGTGCTCTCGATGTACCGCAGCTACCACGGCTCCACGTCGACCGCGATCTCGCTCACCGGCGACCCCCGGCGCTGGGCCAACGACACCGTCGATTCCGGGGCCGTGCGCTTCTTCGGGCCCTACCTGTACCGCTCGCCGTTCCACGCCGAGACCCCGGAGCAGGAGTCGGAGCGAGCGCTCGCCCATCTGGAGCAGACGATCCAGCTCGAGGGACCGCAGACGATCGCGGCGATCATCATCGAGACCGTGGTCGGCACGAACGGCGTGCTCGTGCCGCCGCCGGGCTACCTGCAGGGCGTGCGCGCGCTGTGCGACCGCTACGGCATCGTGTACATCGCCGACGAGGTCATGGTCGGCTTCGGTCGCCTGGGCGAGTGGTTCGGCATCGACGCGTTCGACGCGAGCCCTGACCTGATCACCTTCGCGAAGGGTGTGAACTCCGGATACGTGCCCCTCGGCGGCGTGGTGATCTCCGACCGCATCGCGAGCGCCTTCGACACGATGCCGTTCGCCGGCGGACTGACCTACTCCGGTCACCCGCTGGCGTGTGCGGCGGGTGTGGCGACGTTCGAGGTGTTCCGCCGTGACGGCATCCTGGAGCGCGTGCGCGACCTCGGCACGCGAATCGTCGAGCCGACGGTGCGCTCCTGGGCCGAGAAGCACCCGAGCGTCGGCGACGTGCGCGGCCTCGGGCTGTTCTGGGCGGTCGAGCTGGTGCGCGACACGCAGACGCGCGAGCCCCTCGTGCCGTTCAACGCCTCGGGTGCCGACGCCGCCCCGATGGGAGCCTTCGCCGCGGCCGCCAAGAAGGGCGGGGTCTGGCCGTTCACGCACTTCAACCGCATGCACGTGGCGCCGCCGCTGGTGATCAGCGAGGACGACCTGGTGCGCGGACTCGCCGCGCTCGACGACGCGCTCTCCGTGGCCGACGAGGCAGCCGCCGGCTGACACGCGCACACTCACAGACGAAGCCCCGGCGACGCGAGGTCGCCGGGGCTTCGTGTGTGTGCGGGCTCCTCCTGCGGCTCATCCCGCGGAGTCGAACACCCGCTCCCCCTCGACCCAGGTGCCGCGCACCTCGGTCAGACCGATCTCCTCCGCCGGATGCTCGAACGGATCCCGGTCGAGCAGGGCGAGGTCCGCCCGCATGCCCACCGCGATCGTGCCGGTGTCGTCGAGATGGTTCACGCGTGCGGAGCCGGCGGTGTACGCGACGAGCGCGGTGGCGAGGTCGATCGCCTGCTCGGGCAGGAACGCCTCGTAGTCGCCCTCCCACTCGGTCGGCGCGGAGCGGCGGTTGACGGCCACGTGGATAGCGGCGAGCGGGTTGGGCGTGCTCACCGACCAGTCGCTGCCCGCGGCGAGCGTGGCGCCGGAGCGCAGCAGGTCGCCGAACGGATACTGCCAGGTGCTGCGCTGCTCTCCGAGGAACGGGATGGTGAGGTCGACCATCTGCGGCTCGAGCGTCGCCCACAGCATCTGCATGTTGGCGGTGACGTCGAGCGCCCGGAACCGCGGGATGTCGTCGGGGTGCACGACCTGGATGTGGGAGATGTGATGCCTGTTGCCGCGTGGCCCATTGCGCACGAGGGCGGCCTCGACCGCATCCAGGCACTCCCGCACGGCGCGGTCGCCGATCGCGTGGAAGTGCAGTGTGAAGCCCAGGGCATCGAGCCGGGTCGCGGCCTCTTTGAGCAGCTCCGGTTCGACGAACGAGATCCCGGAGTCCTCGCGCGGATGCCCATGGCCGTCGCAGTAGGGCTCGAGCATGGCCGCAGTGAAGTTCTCGGCGACGCCGTCCTGCATGATCTTCACGCTGCGGGCCCGGAAGCGGCCGACAGTGCCGGCGTCGCGGCGGGCGACGATGTCGTCGATCTGCTCCAACCCGCGCGAACGGTCCCACCACAGGGAACCGACGACGCGACCGGTGAGGGCACCGGAGGCCGCGGCCGACAGATACGCAGGGAGCGGGTCGCCCGCGTCGCCGTACTCGGTGCCGACGATCGCATCCTGCCAGGCGGTGACACCGTACGAGTGCAGGTGCCGCTGCCCCTGCAGGAGCGCCTCCACGAGTCGCTCCGGCACCTCGACCGGGAGGAGCCGGTTGACCAGACCCATCGCGCCCTCGTGCAGCGTGCCGCTCGGGGCGCCGCCGGCGTCGCGTTCGATCCGACCGTCGGCAGGATCTGCGGTGTCGCGGGTGATGCCGGCGAGCGCCAGTGCCCGGGAATTGACCCAGGCCCCGTGTCCGTCGCGGTTGGGCAGGAACGCGGGGCGATCGGGCAGCACGGAGTCCAGGTCGGCCGCGGTCGGTGTGCCGCCGGGGAACGCCGACATCTGCCAGCCGCCGCCGAGGATCCACTCGTCGTCCGGATGCTCCGCCGCGTACTCCGCGATCCGCGCCAGGTACTCCTCCCGCGTCGCCAGCGCCGACAGGTCGCAGCGCAGCATGTCGAGACCACCCCAGACCGGGTGCACGTGCGCGTCCTGGAACCCGGGAACCAGCAGCCCGCCATCGAGGTCTACGACCTCGGTGTCCGGTCCGATCAGCGCCGAGACGTCGTGCCCCACCGCGCTGATGCGACCGGCGGTGACCGCCACGGCGCGCGCGGTGGAACGCGCGGCATCCGAGAGGAACACCCGTCCTCCCCGCACGCCGCCGGTGAACACCAGATCTGCATACGTCACTGTCATCCCCCGGCCATCGTGCGGGCGATCTCGGTCGCCGAGTCGCCCGCTCTCTTGAGCACCACCGCCACCAGCGCGAGAGCGAACAGCGTGAGCACCAGCATGATCGTCGACACCGCGGCGATCTCGGGACGCAGGCCGCTGCGCAGCGCGCTGAGCACGTACACCGGCCACGGCGTGGTTCCCGAGACCTGCACGAATGCCGACACGACCGTGTTGTCGAGGCTCAGCGTGAACGACAGCAGGAACCCGGCGAGCACCGCGGGCATCGCGAGCGGGAGCGTGACCTTGAAGAAGGTGCGCACGGGCGGAGCGTAGAGGTCGGCCGAGGCCTCTTCCAGGCGGGCGTCGAGTCCCACCAGGCGGGCCCGCACGACGTACGACACGATGGCGATCGAGAACAGCGACTGTCCGACGACGAGCCGCATGGTGCCGTCGTTGAAGATGCCGATGCCCGCGTCCTGTCCGAGGAAGACGAGCCACGGCAGCAGCGCGACGGCATCCACGATCTCGGGGGTTACCGACACGAGCAGCAGGAGTCCGAGGAACCACCACACCCACTTGCCGGGGTTACGGGCCATCGCGATGCCGGCGAGGGTGCCCAGTGCTGTCGCGAGCAGGGCGGCCAGCAGACCGGTGCGCACCGACACGAGCACGGCGTCGCGGATCGCCGGTTTGTTCACGATCGCGAGGAAGGAGTCGAACCCGAAGTGGTCCCATGACACCAGCAGGCGCCCGACGTTGAACGAGTAGGCGATGATCACGAGGATCGGCAGGAACAGGAACAGGAACACCAGTGCCGCCCAGATCGGGAGCACGAAGCGTCCGGCTCCGCGGCGCGCGCGCGGCGCCGGCACGGTGGTCTTGGTATCGGTCATGATCCCTCCCCCAGGACGAGGCGGTGGCGTTGTCGGAGCGGCAGCGTCACGAGCCAGAGCAGACCTGCGGCGAGCGCGATCGAGATCATGATGACGATGATCAGCAGCACGGCCATCGCCGAGCCCAGCGCCCAGTTCTGGGCGGTCTGGAACTGACTCGCCACCACCTGCCCGATCATGTTGCCCTTCGCTCCTCCGAGCACGGTGGCGGTGATGTAGTCGCCCATCAGCGGGATGTAGACGAGGAGCACACCGGCGATGATGCCGGGCCTGGCCAACGGCACGGTCACCCGGAGGAAGGTCGTGATGCTGTTCGCCCCGAGATCCTTGCTCGCCTCTCGCAGCGGGCCGGAGACCCGGTCGAACGCCACGAACAGGGGCAGGATCATCAGCGGCAGATAGTTGTAGACGACGCCGAGCAGCACGGCCCCGCGCGAGTACAGCAGATCGAGCGGGCCGGGGATGACCCCGATGCCCTGCAGCAGCTGCGAGAGCCACCCCTCGGGGGCGAGGATCACCTGCCAGCCGATGGTGCGCACGAGGAAGTTCGTCCAGAACGGCACCATCACCAGCGCGAGCAGCAGCCCGCGCTTCGACGGCGGGGCTTTCACCGCGATCCAGTACGCGACGGGGCCGCCGATGACCAGGCACAGCACGGTGCCGAGGATGCCGATCCACAGCGTGTTCAGGAAGGTGCTGAAGAACGTCGGAGAGAGCGCCTCGAGATAGCGGTCGAAGGAGAGGTGGTCGAGCGCGTGCGTGGCGAAGATGCTCGGCTTGTAGCCGAAGCTGAACACCACGACCATGAAGATCGGGGCGACGAAGAAGATGAGCAGCCAGGCCCACGCGGGGATGGCGAGACCGAACTTGAGCTTAGGCACCGGCAGCCGCCTTCATCGAGTTCCAGATCGAGACGACGCGGTCCTGCGCATCGGTGAGCTTGCCCTCGTGCATGGTCTCCACCTGGTTCTCGTCGAAGAACACCATGTCGAGTCGTTCGAGACCCGCGGCCTCCGCCTCTTCGCGGATGCCGCTGATCCCGGTGTCGTAGCCGATGTAGTCCACCTGCGCGAGCTGCACATCGGGCTGCAGCACGAAGTCGATGAACGCGTGCGCGGCCTCGGGGTGCGGGGCACCGGCGGCGATCGCCCAGTTGTCCATCCACAGCTCGGTCGCCGGGCTCCCCAGCACCCACTGCCAGCGGTCGGGGTCGTCGGACTCGAAGATGCCGAGCCGCGCGTCGCCATTGTAGGACTGCAGCAGCGCGTGCGAGGCCTGGGGAATCGATGAACCGCCGGGATACGAGTCGAACGCCGAGACGTGCGGCGCGAGATCCTTCACCAGGAACTTCTCGACGGCGTCGAGGTCGTCGGGATCCGTGGTCGTCCAGTCGATGCCGTTGGCCCAGAAGTAGATGCCCAGCAGCGGCGCCGGGTCGTCGAGCACCGAGGTCGAACCGGAGGCCTCGTTCTGCGCGGCGTCGATGAAGTCGTTCCAGGTCGTGAGCTCTCGCGAGATCACCCTCTTGTCGTAGACGAAGCCCGTGGTCCCCCAGGCCTTGCACACCGAGTACTCGTTGCCGGGGTCCCACGAGCGCCCGCGGAACTCGGGCGCCACGTGCTTCATGTTCGGGAGCAGGTCGAGGTTGAACTTCTGCAGGAGTCCGTTCTCGGCCATCGGCCCGACGAAGACTCCGGTCGGTACGACGATGTCGTATCCCGAGGTGCCGCGCGCCGCGACGAGCTTGGCGATCAGCTCCTCGTTCGAGTTGAAGGCGTCGAGCACGATGCGCGGGCCGTTCTCCGCGGTGAACTGCTCGAGCACCTCCGGGGCGTCGTAGTCGCCCCAGCTGTAGATGGAGAGCTTGTCCTCGAGGGGGCCGCCCTTGGCGTGCACCGCCGCGGCGTTCTGCCCCGGCGCGCATGCGCTGAGCACGACCGCCCCTCCCGCCATGATCGCGGTGGCGAGGAAGCCGCGCCGGGTCAGCTCGGTGCGGATCACCCGCGCAGCGCTCCGATGCGCCAGCACGCGCACCGGGGGCACGCCCGTCACCGGCCGCCGTCCTTGGGCAGGGTGATCACGTGCGTCGCGGTGGTCGGGATGCCCTCGGCGGCGAACAACCGTGCATCCGCCGGGCTCCAGACACAGCGGACGACGTCGTCGACCCCCACCGACGGGGCGGTCGGTGCGGGCATACGCGAGAGGAATGTGGCGTCCTCACCGATGCGGACCGCGACCTGCAGGGTCTCGCCGAGGTGGGAGACCCCCAGCACACGTCCGGGGACTCCGGCGCCCTCCCCCTGCTCCAGACGGATGTACTCCGGCCGGATCGCGGCGACGGCCGGTTGTCCTGCGGCGACACGCTCGCCACCCCACCGACCGGAGATCGCCCCGATGGCGGTGTCGACCGCGTTCCCGTCTGCGCGCACGGTGCCGTGCACGAAGTTCTGCTGCCCGATGAAGGAGGCGACGTACGCCGAGGCGGGCTCCGCGTAGATGGCCGCCGGTGCGTCGAGCTGCTCGATCCGCCCCGCACGCATCACGGCGATCCGATCGCTCATCGACAGCGCCTCGGCCTGATCGTGCGTGACGAACACGAAGGTCGTGCCGAGCCGTGCCTGCAGCAGCTTCAGCTCGAGCTGCATCTCTTCGCGCAGCTGCCGGTCCAGCGCTGCCAGCGGCTCGTCCAGCAGGAGGACGCTCGGCCTGTTGATGAGCGCCCGCGACAGGGCGATGCGCTGTTGCTGCCCTCCGGAGAGCTGCGTCGGCTTGCGGTCGGCGAACGCCCGCAGCTGCACCATGTCGAGCGCTTCGCTCACGCGCTCGCGCTGCTCGGCTTTCGGCACGCGCCGCTGCTGCAGCCCGTACGCGACGTTCTCGGCGACCGTCAGATGCGGGAAGAGGGCATACGCCTGGAAGACGGTGTTGACCTCGCGCCGATAGGGCGGGAGGTTCAGGACGCTGCGACCGGAGATGAGGATGTCGCCGGCGTCCGGGAACTCGAAGCCCGCGATCATGCGCAGAGTCGTCGTCTTGCCGCAGCCGGAGGGCCCGAGGAGAGAGAGGAACTCTCCCGGCTGCACATCCAGACTCAGGTCGTCGACGGCGGTGGCAGCACCGTAGCGCTTGGTGACGCCGTCGATGCGGACCGCACCGGTGGTGGCGGGTGCGTCGAGTGTCGCCGTCGACGTTCGGGTGGTGTCGGGCATGGAGCCTCCCCATTGAGATTCGCTTGTCGCGAGTCTGTCATAGGAAAGGCGCCAGGTATAGCGAAATCGGAAGTCTCTTGATCCGTTCGCAACTGTATCCGTTGCGAAATCTCAAAAAAGCGACCGATTAGCGCTGATCAGATGAGGAAGCCGCGCAGCAGCGCCTCGGAGCCGGCGAGGTGGTCGCGCATCGCCGCCTCTGCCGCATCCGGACGCCCGGCGAGGATCGCGGTGACGATGCTCTCGTGCTGCTCGCCCGAGTGCTGGATGTTGCGCGGCATCAGCGGGAACGTGTCGAGCCACACGTTGACATCGGCTCTGTTCTCGGCGACGAGCGCGACGAGCGACGGGATGCCCGCGGCCTCGGCGATCGCCAGGTGGAGCAGCGTGTCCAGTCGCCGATACTCCTCCGGTCCGGCCGGCAGCGCCGCTTCATGTCGCGCCCACAGGTCGGCACGGGTCGAGGCGTCGAGCGATCGACTCGCCGCGGCGCGCACGGCCCCGGTCTCGAGCACGCGGCGCAGTCCGAGGACGTCGTCGATCTCCTCGGGCGTCACCGTCCCCGACGTGGTCGGGTGAGGCAGCGGGTCGGCGACGAACGTCCCCCCGTACCGCCCGCGCCGCGGCAGCAGGTAGCCGGTGTCCGCCAGTTCGCGGATCGCCTCGCGCACGGTGTCCCGGCTCACCCCGAACGACGCGGCGAGCTCGCGCTCCGGCGGCAGCGACTCCCCCGGAGCGACCACGCCGAGCCGGATCGTCTGCACGAGGCGGGCGACCGTGTCCTCGAGGGCGTTGCCGCGCCGCAGCGGTCGGTAGACCGCTTTGCGAACCTCGACGAGGTCGCCGTCGTGGGGGTGCTCGCTCATGCCTTCACCCTGTCACAGCGAGGTGAGGGTCGCTCACAGCGGGGTGACGTAGGCGTTCGTGATCCCGCCGTCGACGACGAAGGCGCTCGCGGTGATGAACGACGAGTCGTCCGAGGCGAGGAAGGCCACGGCCGCCGCGAGTTCCGCGGGCTCGGCGAAGCGGCCCATCGGCACGTGGACGAGGCGCCGCTGCGCACGTTCCGGGTCCTTGGCGAACAGCTCCTGCAGCAGCGGGGTGTTCACCGGTCCAGGGCACAGCGCGTTGACCCGCACCCCCTGACGCGCGAACTGCACCCCGAGCTCACGGGACATCGCCAGCACGCCGCCCTTCGACGCGGTGTAGCTGATCTGCGAGGTCGCCGATCCGAGCAGCGCGACGAACGACGCGGTGTTGATGATGGAGCCGCGCCCCGCAGGCACCATGTGGCGCAGCGCCGCACGGCTGCACAGGTACACGCTCTTGAGGTTCACGTCCTGCACCCGATCCCAGGCCGGGAGCTCGGTCGTCTCGATGGAGTCGTCGTCGGCCGGCGAGATGCCCGCGTTGTTGAAGGCGATGTCGATGCGGCCGAACTCCTCGGCGACGCCGTCGAACAGCGCGTCGACCTTGGCCTCGTCGGCGACGTCGACCGGACGGAACGCCCCGCCCACCGCGGCCGCCGCCGCCTCTCCGGTCGTCGGATCGACGTCGGCGATCACGACGAAGGCGCCCTCCGCGGCGAACCGCTGGGCGGTGGCGAACCCGATGCCGCTCGCGCCACCGGTGATGATGGCGACGCGGTCCTTCAGTCGCTGGGTCAGATCGATGCTCATGTGGGTTCTCCGTTCCGGGTGGGTGAGGGGACGACGCGATCAGGCTTCATCGGTCGCGAAGAAGACGTTCTTGGTCTCGGTGAAGTGCTCGGCGGCGTCGGGGCCGAGCTCGCGCCCCAGGCCCGACGCCTTCATGCCGCCGAACGGTGTGGAGTACCGCACCGAGGAGTGGGAGTTCACCGACAGCACGCCGCTGCGCACACCCCGTGCCACGCGCACACCGCGCCCCAGGCTCTCGGTCCACACGGAGCCGGCGAGCCCGTAGGCGGTGTCGTTGGCCAGACGGATGGCGTCGGCCTCATCCTCGAACGGCATCACCGCGACGACGGGCCCGAACACCTCCTGCTGGGCGATGCGGTCGGCGGGGTCGGCGAGCACGACGGCCGGAGCGAACCAGAACCCGTCCCCGTCCGGCGCGCTTCCCCGGAACGCGATGTCGGCGCCGTCGAGGAAAGAGGCGACGGTGTCGCGGTGCCCTGCCGAGATGAGCGGCCCCATGTCGGTGTCCTCGCGTGCGGGGTCGCCCACGCGCCAGGCGGCCACGGCCGGTTCGAGCAGTTCGAGGAAGCGGTCGTACACCGAGCGCTGCACGAGCAGGCGACTGCGAGCGCAGCAGTCCTGGCCTGCGTTGTCGAACACCGAACCGGGCACCCCCGCCGCCGCGCGTTCGAGGTCGGCATCGGCGAAGACGATGTTCGCGCTCTTGCCGCCGAGTTCGAGAGTGACCGGCTTGAGCGCTCTCGCGCAGCCGGCCGCGACCTCGATGCCGACCTCGGTCGAGCCGGTGAAGACCACCTTGCGCACGTCGGGGTGCTCGACCAGACGCTGACCGACGACCGAGCCCGAGCCCGTGACGACCTCGAACAGCCCTTCCGGGAGTCCGGCCTCGAGCGCGAGCTCACCGAGGCGGATCGCAGTGAGCGGGGTCAGTTCGGCGGGCTTCAGCACCACGGCGTTGCCCGCGGCGAGCGCCGGCGCGAACGCCCAGGAGGCGATCGTCATGGGGAAGTTCCAGGGCACGATGACGCCGACGACGCCGTAGGGGTCGTGGAAGGTGACATCGAGCCCGCCGGCCACCGGGATCTGCCGCCCGGACAGCCGCTCCGGGTCGGCGGAATAGTAGTTGAGCACCTGGGCGACGTGCCCGGCCTCCCACCGTGCGGAGCCGATCGGATGCCCGGAGTTGAGCACCTCCAGCTGGGCCAGCTCCTCGACCGCGCCCTCGACCGCACGGGCGAACGCCCGAAGCGCGTCGGCTCTGGCGATCGGAGCCAGTGCCGCCCACCGGCGCTGGGCGGCGACCGCACGGGCGATCGCCGCATCGGTCTCTCCGACATCCGCGCGCGCGACGTCGCGGATCGCGGCTCCGGTCGACGGGTTGATGACTGTGAACGCACTCATCGGGCGTCCTCCTTCCGCTGCGCGGCGAACGCACGCGCCTGTGAGACGAGATCTGCGAAGAGACGCCGGTCTTCGGCGTTCTCCTCCGGATGCCATTGGATGCCGACGATGCGGCCGGCCGAGGTGTCGACGAACGCCTGCACGAGTCCATCGTCGGAGCGGGCGGCCGCGACCAGCCCCTCCCCGAGTCGATCGATGCCCTGATGGTGGTAGCTGTGCACCCGCACATCTCCCGCGCCGAGCACCTCGGCGAGCGCGGTCTCGTCCGAGACCTCGAT
Organism: Microbacterium maritypicum; assembly: GCF_008868125.1. NCBI lineage: Bacteria > Bacillati > Actinomycetota > Actinomycetes > Micrococcales > Microbacteriaceae > Microbacterium > Microbacterium maritypicum. Next base: position 847,101 of record NZ_WAAQ01000001.1, on the reverse strand, counting down.
GTCGTTCTCGGCGAACACGCCTCCGCCGAGGCGGTACCGTTCGGTGCCGAGCGACTCGGGGAGGTGCTGCTGGAGAGTGCCGCCGCGCGCCACGTTGACCAGCTGCAGCCCCCGGCAGATCGCGAGCACCGGGATGCGCCGCCGCTCCGCCGCCCGGAACAGCGCCAGCTCCCACGCGTCACGGTCGACACGAGCGGGGTCGGTCAGCGGATGCCGCTGCGCGCCGTAGAGCTCGGGCGCGACATCGGCCCCGCCGGAGAGGATCAGTCCGTCCATCCCGGCGATCGCCGCATCCGCCGATTCCGGGTCCTGCGGGGGCAGCAGCAGCGCGATGCCGCCGGACGCCGTCACACCGGTCAGGTACTGCTCGGGCAGGAATGCCGCCCGCACATCCCACACCCCCTGCTGCGCCCGCTCCAGGTAGGTCGTGACCCCGATCAGGGGTGCCGGGTCAGAGCCGCTCGAAACCACGGACGCGCTCCCAGTCGGTCACGGCGGCATCGTAGGCTTCCAGCTCGATGCGCGCCTGGTTCAGATAGTGGTCCACGACGTCATCGCCGAAGGCCTCCCTGGCGATAGTCGACGCGCTGAACAGCTGTGCGGCCTCGCGCAAGGTCGTCGGCAGGTGGTCGACGCCCGCCTCGTAGGCGTTGCCCTCGAACCGCTCGGGCAGGGCCAGCTCGTTCTCGATGCCGTACAGGCCACCGGCGATGATCGCCGAGATGCCCATGTACGGGTTCACATCGCCGCCGGGCACCCGGTTCTCGACCCGCAGCCCCGATCCGCTGCCGATCACGCGCAGCGCACAGGTGCGGTTGTCGATGCCCCAGGCCACGCCGGTCGGCGCGAAACTGCCCTTCGCGAAGCGCTTGTACGAGTTGATGTTGGGCGCATACAGCAGCGTGAACTCGCGCAGGGTGGCGAGGATGCCGGCGATCCAGTGCTCCATGACGGGGCTGAAGCCGTGCGCACCGTCGCCGGCCATCACCGGCGTCCCGTCGTCGGCGCGCAGGGAGAGGTGGATGTGGCAGCTGTTGCCCTCGCGCTCGTTGAACTTCGCCATGAACGTGAGCGACTGCCCGTGCTGCGCGGCGATCTCCTTCGCGCCGTTCTTGTAGATCACGTGCTGATCGGCCGTCTCGCGCACCTCGGCATAGCGGAACGCGATCTCCTGCTGCCCGAGGTTGCACTCGCCCTTCACGCCTTCGCAGTAGAGACCCGCTCCGTCCATGCCGAGGCGGATGTCGCGCAGCAGCGGTTCCATGCGGGTCGAGGCCTGCAGGTTGTAGTCGACGTTGTAGTCGGTGGCCGGTGTCAGCCCCTCGTACTTGCGCGCCCACGCGTCGCGGTAGGTGTTCTCGAACACGATGAATTCGAGCTCGGTGCCGGAGAAGGCCGTCCATCCGCGCTCTGCGAGCCGGTCGCGCTGCCGGTCGAGGATCGCCCGCGGCGAGGGACCGACGGGCTCGCCGTTCTGCCAGACCAGGTCGGCCATGATCAGCACGCTGCCCTCGAGCCACGGCATCCGCCGCAGGGTCGCGACATCGGGGCGCAGCACCATGTCGCCGTACCCGCGGTTCCACCCCGACATCGCGTAGCCGTCGACCGTGTTCATGTCGACGTCGACGGACAGCAGGTAGTCGCAGGCCTCGGCGCCGTGATGAAGGATGTCGTCCTGGAACAGCCGCGCGGAGACCCGCTTTCCGACCAGTCGACCCTGCGCATCGGCGAAGGCCACGATCACCGTGTCGATCTCACCGGCGGCGATGCCGGCATCCAGCTGCTCGATGCTGAGGTTTCCCGACATCTTCTCGCTCCCGTCGTCGTGGTGAAGCGATCGACCGACCGGCTTCGCCATCAGAGTAGATCACTGTCGCGTTTAAAGGTAGACGAAACCACCATTGACTGCCACAATCATCCGCAAGGTGCACCCGGCGCCTGTGTGCATGCGAACGGAGAGCGGATGTCTGAGCAGAGCAATGAATCCCGCAAGGTCGCTGGGGCGACCTATACACGTGCCGGGAGCGAGTACTTCGAGAAACGGACGCTGAAGAGATCCGCCGGCGTCTGGGGCCTGTGGGGCCTTGCGGTCGCTGCCGTCATCTCCGGCGACTTCTCCGGCTGGAACTTCGGCATCGACTTCGCGGGCTTCGGCGGGATGCTGATCGCCTTCGCGATCCTCGTGCTCATGTACTACGGCATGATCTTCGCGATCGGCGAGATGGCCGCGATGATGCCGCACACCGGTGGCGCGTACTCCTTCGCACGATCGGCGATGGGACCGTGGGGTGGTCTCGTGACCGGGGCTGCCGAGACGATCGAGTACGTCGCCACCACGGCGGTGATCGTCTACTTCTCGGCGTCGTATGCGAACGGCATCACCAGTGAGCTGCTCGGCCTCGAGCTGCCGGGGTGGGCCTGGTACCTCATCCTCTACATCGTCTTCATTGCTCTGAACTCCGCGGGTGCGGCGATCTCCTTCCGCTTCGCGATCGTCGTCTCGATCATCTCGATCGGCATCATCCTGGTCTTCTCCGCGATGGCGGTCTTCTCCGGCGCCTTCAGCTGGGACGCACTGTGGGACATCGCCCCCGACCCCGGCCAGACGGAGTTCCTGCCGCACGGCGTGCTGCCGATCCTGTTCGCTCTCCCGTTCGCGATGTGGTTCTTCCTCGGTATCGAAGAGCTGCCGCTGGCCGCCGAGGAATCGCACAACCCGACCCGCGACATCCCGAAGGCCGGATTCTGGGCTCGCGGCACGCTCATCGTCACGGGTCTGCTCGTGCTGTTCCTGAACACCGGCGTGATCGGAGCCGAGGCCACCGGCACTGCGGGCGAGCCCCTGCTCGACGGCTTCCGTGCGATCGTCGGCGATCAGCTCGCCGCCGTGCTCGCCCTCTTCGCCCTCATCGGACTGCTCGCCTCGCTGCAGGGGATCATGTTCGCCTACGGCCGCAACATGTACTCGCTGTCACGCGCCGGCTACTACCCGCGCTTCCTGTCACTGACCGGCAAGCGCCAGACCCCGTGGGTCGCCCTCGTCGTGGGTGCGGCGATCGGCTTCGTCGCCCTCATCGTGCTCGACGTCCTCGCAGCCGTCGACGCCGAGGGTGCGGGTTCCGTCGCCGGTGCGATCGTGCTGAACATCGCCGTGTGGGGAGCCGTGCTGGCCTACGGCCTCCAGCTGGTCTCGTTCATGATCCTGCGCAAGAAGTACCCGAACGTCGACCGTCCGTATCGCAGCCCGTGGGGCATCCCCGGTGCCGCGGTCGCGCTGGTGATCGCCGCACTGATCTTCGTCGGGTTCCTGCTCAACCCGACGTTCGGCCCGGCGATCGTGGCGATCGCGATCGTCTACGTCGTGATCCTGCTCGGGTTCGGACTCTTCTTCCGCCACCGCCTGGTGCTCTCCCCCGAGGAGGAGTACGCGATCTCGGGCGGCACCCACGGCGACCCGCAGGCCGAGGGCTACGACGCCATGGAGGGTGAGGTCTTCGACGACAGCGGCAGGTGAATCACCGCGCAGCGCCTCGACGACTCGGTCGGGGCGCTGTGTCGTGCCCGGCTCGGAACGCCCTACTTGCGGTCGAAGTCGAAGGCCTTGAGGAGTTCGACGACGGCCTTGTCGCGCTCCTCGCCGCCCTCGTCGAACATGTGGGTGACGTGTGTGCGGAGGTGGTTCTCCAGCAGCAGGCGGTTCAACGACTCCAGCGAGCGCTGGATGGCGCGGGACTGCGTGATGATGTCCATGCAGTACTCCTCGTTCTCGATCATCCGCGCGACGCCGCGCATCTGGCCCTCGAGGATGCTGGTGCGGTGCAGAGCACGCTTCTTGATGTCTTCGATCACCCCTTGAGGGTACTCGTCCGTCGAGGCGGACGGCTGTCTGAGCACCGAGACACCGCACCTGCGCCGTCGGCACCGCGACGACGACGGCGTGAAAGGATGACGTCATGCCGCGAACACCGATGGCGATGCTGTCCCCCTCCGACCAGGAGCGCCTGCGCGCGCTCCGAAGAATGAAGGCCGTCGCCCTCGGAGCTCTGGTGTTCATGGCCGTCGTCTTCGTGTTCGCCTTCGCGTTCCAGCAGCGGTTCGAGGGGCTCGCCTATGTGCGCGCTGCGGCCGAGGGCGGCATGGTGGGTGCGCTCGCGGACTGGTTCGCCGTCACCGCACTGTTCCGCCGTCCGCTCGGCCTCCCGATCCCGCACACCGCGATCATCCCCAACCGCAAGGACGAGATCGGCCGCACGCTCGGCGAGTTCGTGGAGACGAACTTCCTCGCAGCCGACGTGGTGCGCACCAAGTTGTCGAGCACGCGGATCGCGCTCCGCGCGGGCGAATGGCTGCGCGAGGCCCCGCACGCCGAGCGAGTGGGCGCCGAGGGCGCGACCATCGCCACGGCCGTGCTCAACGCGCTGAGCGATGACGATGTGCGAGACCTCATCACCGACCTCGCCCGTGAGCACCTGGTCGATCCCGAGTGGGGTCCGCCCGCGGGAGCCTGGCTCGAGAAGATCGTCGAGGCCGACGCCCATCACGGCGCCGTCGACCTGGCCGCCGACAGCATCGCGCGCTGGCTCGACGCGAATGCCGAATCGTTCAGCGGACTCGTCTCCCGTCGCCTGCCAGGGTGGGTGCCGAAGCTGGCTCATCGCTTCGTCGACGACACGGTCTACCACGAGGCCGTCAAGTTCGTGCATGCCGTGCAGGCCGACCCGCATCACCCGGCCCGCATCGCCGTCGACGGGTATCTGGCGCGTCTGGCGGACAGTCTGCAGAACGACCCGGCGACCCGCGCGAAGCTCGAGAACGCCAAGGCCTCGCTCTTCGACAGCCCGCGTGTGGGCGCCCTGGCCGCCGAGGCGTGGAACACCGCGAAGAACGGCCTGCTCAGCGCCCTCGCAGATCCGGAGAGCGGTCTGCGCCGCCGCGCGGTGCAGGCCCTGCAGGAGGTCGGAGAACGCCTCACGACCGACACCGCACTGCAGCACCGCGTCGACACCTGGGTGTCAGATGCGGCCGTGTTCCTCGTCGACCGCTACCGGCACGACATCGCCTCGATCATCACCGACACCGTCGAGCGCTGGGACCCCGCCGAGACGACCGAGAAGATCGAGCTGATGGTCGGCCGCGACCTGCAGTACATCCGACTGAACGGCACGTTCGTCGGTGCGCTGGCAGGTCTCGTCATCTTCTCCATCGCCCATGCCCTGATCCCCGGAGTCTGATCATGAGCCCCCATACCGCACAGCTCAGCAACGACCCGCTCTGGCCGCGTGCCGGATCCTGGCCCGCATTCGACGGCACCGCCGACGCCGTCGTGCTCGGAGTGCCGACCTGGCGCACCTCGCTGTCACCGACGGGAGCGCACGCGACGCCGGCCGCGATCCGCGAGGCCCTCCCCCGCTACGGGACGACGCTGATGGGTCCGCCCGCGATCGAGCTCGACGAGGTGCTGCGCATCGCCGACGCCGGTGATGTCGCCGATCCCGACGGTTCCGCCGGCGAGGCACGGGTCATCTCCCGCGTGCGCGAACTCGCCGCGGCCTCGAAGCTCGTCATCGCGCTCGGCGGCGACAACTCGCTCACCTATCCGACGGCGCTCGGGGTCGAGGCCACCGGACTGATCACGTTCGACGCGCACTTCGACCTGCGCGACGGCGTCTCCAACGGCACGCCGGTGCGACGCCTCGTGGAAGACATCCCCGCCACATCGCCGGTCGACACCACCCGGATCGACCCGACCCGGATCGTGCAGATCGGCATCGCCGACTTCGCGAACTCCGCCGCCTACGCCCGGCGCGCAGCCGACTGGGGCATCCGAGTGATCACCCTCGACGAGCTCCGCCGCCGCGGCATCGCCGACGTGATCGCTGAGGCCCTGGACGTCGCAGGAGCAGGAGCCGATCCGCGGATCCACCTCGACATCGACGTCGACGTGTGCGACCGCTCGGTGGCGCCCGGCTGCCCCGCGAGCGTTCCCGGCGGACTGCAGGCCTGGGAGCTTCGGGCGCTCACGCGTGCCGTGGCCTCGGACTCCCGTGTGGTGAGTGCCGACCTCGCAGAGGTCGATGCGACCGCCGACGCCGACGATGCCCGCACCGTGCGCCTGGCGGCGCTGTGCGTGTTGGAGCTGCTCGCCGGCCTCGCCGCACGCGGATGAGGATCGTCGTCTCGGGAACGCATGCCAGCGGCAAGAGCACGCTGATCTCGGACTTCCACGCCATCCGACCCGAGTTCCGCGTCCTCACCGACCCCTTCGACGACCTCGACCTCGACGACCCGACCGGCGAGCGGAGTTTCGCCCGGCAGCTGCGCGTCACCGCCTCACGGGTGCAGGAATCGGCCAGCTGGTCTTCGGTCATCAGCGAACGAGGACCGCTCGACTTCCTCGCCTATCTCACTGCGCTGGAGCGGCTCGGGTGCAGCGACGGCGACCTCCTCCCGCGCGCGACCGCTCTCGTGGAGGCATCGATGTCCGACATCGATCTCCTCGCGATCGTGCCGCTGGAGGCTGCCAGGATCATCCACGTGCCCGATGACGAAGACCCGGCATTGCGCCTCGCGATGGACGAAGCATTGCCCGAGCTCGTCGACGATCTCGATCGCGACGGCCTTCTCCCCCGCACGATCACGATCACCGGCAGCCCTGAAGCACGACTTCGGCTGCTCCTCGAGGCCAGCGCACCCTCGTCGTGAACGAACTCCTCGGGGCCGGTGTACCCGCCTCCGCCACGGAGGCGGGTGCACCGGTTCAGGCTCCGGCGATCAGCCTCTCGATGAACCAGAACAGCCCGACGGCGGCGACGACCGCGGCGATCCAGAATCCCGCCGAGGGCAGCCGCCGCCGCAGCAGCACGAACAGCGGGAACACCACCGCGATCACCAGAAGCTGCGCTAGCTCGATGCCCACGTTGAAGACGAGGAGCGCCCCGAGCAGATCCCACGAGAACGGCTCGTCGATTCCCAGCGCTCCGGCGAAGCCCACGCCGTGCATCAGCCCGAAGGCGAAGACCACGCCGATACGCAGCAGATCCCCTCGGGTGAAGCCGTCGACCACCGGTGCGGATGCCGGCGCCGCGAGGATCCGCTCTCGCACAGCGACAGCGCTCCCGCCGCCTCCGACGAGCGGCTGCCCGTCGAGAGGACCCTGGGCCTTCCCGGAAAGAAGCCGAAGCGTCCCGTCCGCCCCCATCGCATCCGTCCTCCTGGCACGCCGGAACCGTCGCATCTCCCAGAGCGCGACGACGGCGATCGACAGGGCGATGGCCGGCTCCACGATCCACGCGGGAATGCTCACCACCCCGAGGGCGGCGAGGATGAAGGTCGCCGAGTGCGCGACCGTGAACGCCGTCGCCGCCAGCACGATGTCCCTGAGCCGGCGAGATCCGATGATCAGCGCCAGCAGGAACAGCAGGTGGTCGGGGCCGAGCAGCAGATGCTCCGCCCCCAGCACGAGGAACTCACCCATCCGAGAGCCCCAGTCGGTCGTGGTGACCATCGAGGGGTTCGTGTCGGTGTCGAGACTGGCCACACCCGCGCCCGAACGCACGTCGTAGTCGACGATCGTCGTCGTCATGCCCCCGGGAGCCGTTCCGGGGAACAGCTCGGTCATGATCCGATACGGCACGGGCATCGCCTCGACCTGCGCCGTGCAGTCGGCTTCGATCACCAGGCGCGCATGCGGCACGCCGTCCCGGATGACGATCTCGTAGGGCGCCACCACGGCGTTGGGGCACGCCTGCGACGGCTCCCCGTCCTGCGCCACGCTCACCGAGAACCGAGGCAGCACGTATCCCTCGACGGAGTCGGCATGGTCTTCGAGCACCGCGGGCGTGAGCTTCTCCGGATCCCGGCCGCTCGCCTGCACGTCGGCGTAGGCGTCCTGCTCGAAGGCCGTGTCGCCCATCGCCCGCGCTCCGTCGGTGGCGAGCAGGACGTACTCGATGTCGAGCACGGTGCGCACGACGCCGCGCTCGGGTTCGGACACATCGGCGAAGACCGTCGCCGCATAGCTGTGCGCCGCGGCCGGGGCCGCCGTCAGCATCACGCTGACGGCGACCCCGGTGAGGGCGACGACTCCGGCGACCAGGGTGCGGATCGCCGGTCGGGGGCGCTGGCGCGCACCCGGATGCCGACGCCCCGTGCTCATTCCTGTCCCTCCGGGCGGCGCAGCATCCGCCGGCGGAGCAGAACGCCGCCTCCGGTGAGCAGCAGCAGTCCGGCGAAGGCGAGCATCGTCGGGGCCGGGCCACCGGTCGCCGCCAGCGGATCGGACTGTCCACCGACGGAACCGCCGCCCTGGTTCGCGCCGCCTCCGGTGTTACCGCCACCGGGGTTACCGCCGGGGGTGCCACCGGGGTTGCCGCCGGGGTTGCCGCCGTCGGAGCCGGCTGTCGAGGTCACGGTGAACGTGACCTGGTTCTGCCGGGCGGCCGCGTCGGTCGCGATGTACTTCAGGGTGTAGGTGCCGGTCGCGGTCGGGGTGAACGTGTATCCGTCTCCGGCAGCCGCGGCGAGTGCCCGCAGGCCGGACGCCGGGTCGTCGACCGCCACCGGGGCACCCGACGGGTCGGTCACCTCGAGCATCGTGCTCACGCGCCCCGAGTTGTCCACGGCCTCGGCACGCGGGGCGGTGTAGGCGGTTCCGACCGTGGCCTCACCCGCGGGTTCCGGGGTAACGCGCACGAGCGGCGGCATGGTGTCCAATGCGGTGAGCTCCCGCGTCGCCACCCGGTACACGTCCTTGTCGGAGAGCGGAGCGCTGTAGACCTCGACTCCGGCGATCCGCCCGTCCATGGTGGCGTCGTCGAGCGCGCCCGACGTGTTCGCGTCGCCGCCGATCACCATGTAGCGCGCATCGGCCGCGCTGGGCTTGACGGAGAACGACACTCCCTCGGACTCGGCCTTTCGGACACCGTCGACGTACAGCCGTGCATCCTGACCGTCATACCAGGCGGTCACGTGGTACCACTGGCCGTACTTCAGGCTGACCGCCGGACGAGGCGAGGCGTACCAGAACTGCAGCTCGTACGTCGTCGCGCTGGTGCCGACGGCCTCGAGACCGATGCCGCCGCTCTGCATGCCGCCGAACACGTCGACGTATCCGCCGGCGATCGCGTCGAGACGGAAGGTCGCATCGAGCGTGAAGCCGTCCTGCAGCGCTGCATACTCCGCGTCCGTCCACTTCGGAGTGCGGATGCCGGTGGCAGCCCCCTCCGCGCCGATCACGACATCGGATCCCACGGCGGGATCGTTCTCGATCCGGGCATCGGCGCCTGCGGTGAGCGGACGCGCGGCCGGAGAGGAGTCGCTCGCCGTGCCGCCCGCGAAGCCGACATCCAGGAGATCAGCCGTGGGCAGGGCGGCGCGGAGGTCGTCGAAGGTCAGGCTGCTGGGGTCGAAGGGCCCCTCACCGCCGCTGCCCTCGGTGCTCGTGAACCGGGCCGTCAACGCCGACCCCTCCTTGCCCCAGGCGTTGATGGGGGTGACCCGCACCTCGTACTCCTTTCCGGGGAGCAGGTTCCACACCTCGTGCCTGCGGTCGGCAGGCATCGGCAGGTTGTAGAAGCCCGACCACTGCAGGAAGGAGTTGACCTCCTCGCCGGTGGCCACGTCGACCGTCGAGTAGCGGTACTTGTGCACGATGTCGCCGACGGAGTTCGGCGCGGGGACGGCCTGCGGGAACGAGACCATCGCCTTCGCGCTCGCGATGTCGCCCACGGTCACGGCCGCACCCTCCGGCCAGACCGGTCCTGCGGACTGGCTCGCTCGGTAGGTGTCGTTGAACGGGAACCGCTCGTCGTAGCTCTTGGTCTCATCCACGGAGTCAGCCACGTCCCAGGTCCACGTCTGGTCGATCCACTGATCGGCGAGCAGATCGTAGTTCTTGATGGTGACGGTGGAGCCGGTGATCTCGACGATGGCCGTCTGGCGGTTGTTGCCCGCGTCATCCGGCGTGGTGTCGTTGCCGCGGCTGGTCGGGCTCGAGTTCACGACGCCGGACTCGAACTCGTAGTACGCCAGCGGCGGCGCGTTCACGGTGGTGAATCCCTGAGTGGACCGCTCGCCGCTCCGGTTCTCCTGGCCCTGCCAGATCGAGGTCGGGATGTTCTGCGGCGTGTGGATGTGACCACCCCAGACGACAGCCTGCGGGAAGTCATCGAACACGGACTGGAAGCCGTCGCCGCACCCACTGGAGAGACCGGTGCCGTACCACTCGTTCGAGACGTAGTGGGTGCACTGGAGCGGGTGGTGCACCAGCACCATGACGGGCTTGTTCGGGTCCTCGGCCGTGGCGGCCGCCAGCCTCTGCTGCAGCCAGGACTGGGCGTAGGCGTAGTTGCCGCCGCTCGCTCCCGAGGGCTTGCCCGTGTCGGGGTCGATGGTGCCGCTGCCCGGCGACACCGTGATGACGTGGTATCCGTTCACGGTGTAGTCGGCGTTCGGCTTCTGACCGCCCGTCGCCTGCGTGAACAGGTCGTACGACGAGATGCCCGAGACATCGTGGTTTCCGAGCGACGCGATCGCCGGGATGCCGAGGCCTGCCTTCGAATCCATCGTCTGCTTGAGCCCGGCGAACTCGCCCGGCGTCGCACTGTTGGTGAGGTCGCCGACGAACAGGGCGGTCTGCACGTTCTCCTGCGCCCAGAAGTCGTAGGCCTCGGCGAGCTCGTCCCAATTGACGTGGATGTCACCGATCGCCGCGAAGCGCACGTCCGGTCCTCCGGCCTCGACCGCCGGCGCCGCCGCGACGCTCGGAGCCGCGGCCACGGCCGCATCCGGCGCACCGGTCACGGTGATCGTGCGGGTCTCCTCGCTCACACCGCCCGCGGCATCGCTGATCGAGTAGGCGACGACGTACTCGCCGGGGATCGTCGGGGTGAATCGATACCCGCCGGACTCTTCCGGCATCACCATCGTGACGACACCGGAAGGGTCTTTCACCGTGACGACGAGCTCGCTCGCGGAGCCGTCGACGTCGACCGCCGCGGCCGGCGGGAGCACGATCGCGCGCCCGACCTGACCGCTCGTCGGCGCCTCGCCGTCGAGACGGATGATGGTGCCGCCGGTCTCGGTGGAGCCAGGAGCCTCGCTGTCGGACACGGCGAGAGCCGACCGGTCGGAGGCGGCGACAGCCGGTGCAGTGAAGTTGGGTGCGGCGAAGGCCGGTGCCGCCGTCAGAGCGGGCGCCGCGATGCAGGCGGCGACGGCGACCAGCGATGCGGGGCGCAGGAGCCGGGTGAATCCACGGCGGGAGAGGGTCGGATCGGGGGCGGGCGGTTTACGACGAGACACGGAGCATCCTCTGTGAGAAGAGAAGAAATCGGACCCACCCAATCGACCGCCGCGAGATGTCCGGTGGGTGAACTCCGACCGACCTGCGCGTGTCATCGCGCGCCCGCACGACGATCCGGGCGACCCGGTGCGCACAGTGGGCGCGTGCCGTCAGCCCGGACTTCAGTCCTCGCCCGGAAGCGCGGCGGCGCCGAAGGCCTGCGCCTCGAACGAGATCGTGTGCGGGACGTAGCGGTCCTCGGCGCATTCGACGGGGCGGCCGTTCGATGCGAAGGTCTCCCGTCGCACCTGCAGGAGCGGACTGGACCTGCGCACCCCGAGCAGACGCGCATCCTCGGTGGCTGCGGCCACCGCCTCGATCCTGTGGTTCCCCGACGACACCAGGATTCCGGCATCCGCGAGCACCCGTGTCGTGGAGACGACATCGTCGGGGACGCCGGTCACATGCGGCACCACCCAGGGCGCCCAGGTCGAGCGCTCCACCATCACGGCACGCTTGTCGAGGGTCCGGACCCGGGTGAAGGTCAGGACGTCGGCATCCGTCCGAATAGCCAGCAGACGCGCCTCCCGCGCCGTCGCCTTCCTCGTCGCGCGTGCCACGATGAGACCGCCGGGTGTGCGCCCGCGACCGCGGGCCCACTGCGTGAACGACCGCATCCGGTCGAATCCCTGCGGCTGGCTGGGCTGCACGAACCATCCGGAGCCCCGGTGCGACTCGACCAGCCCCTGACGCGCCAGGGTGGCGAGCACGGTGCGGATCGTGCGTCGAGAGACGCCGTGGAGGGCGGCCAACTCCATCTCGCTGGGAAGTCCTGCTCCCCCGGCGTAGGTTCCATCGAGGATCTGCCCGCGCAGACGGGCCAGCACCTCACTCATCGGAACGCATGCGAGCGCATCACGGCGTTGTCGAGCGGAACGCTCCCGGGTTGCGACGGCACAGCTCACTCTAACGCCCGTGCGCCGTCACGCAGGAGATGACTGAAGCCCCCGGGCATGTGCCTGGGGGCTTCAGTGTTCGGTGGACCTAAGGGGATTCGAACCCCTGACCTCCTCGATGCGAACGAGGCGCGCTACCAACTGCGCCATAGGCCCGTGAACGACATCTACGCTATCACGACGGAGAAGCTGTTCGTGCCGCGGACGGTCATCCGGCGGCGCGGCGCGAGAGCATCTCGCGCACGTGCGCTTCGATCTCGGCGTCGTCGACGAAGCCCATCCGCGCATACGGCGATGAGGCCGCAGGCAGGGCCACCGGGGCCTCGGGCGCCATCTGCTCGGCACGCTCGCGCAGAGCAGCGACCCTGGCTGCCTTGCGACGCTGCTCCTGCGCCTCCAGCTGGGCCTGCGCGGCCTGCGCGCGGGATCCCGCCACCGAGACCAGGGGCTCCGGCAGCGGCCGCGGCGTCCACGTCGCCCGTCCCTGATCGTGCAGCTCCGGCGCGACGCGAGGAGCGGCGGGAGCGGAGACGACGTGCGTCGCTCGCGCGACCCGGCCGGCGACGGCGGCCATGCGCTGCAGCGCGACACCGGCGACGACGATCGCGGCACCGCCGAGCCAGAGCAGCAGCGCGCTTCCCGCGGCCAGCAGCTGCCACACACCGAGGCCGGCGAGCACGAGCCCGACGAGGAGAGTACTGGTCGCCGCGACCCGCACACGTCGACGCGCGCGCGCACGACGGATCACGGGATCGGCTCGGGTGGCGGCGAGTTCTTCACGGAGCGCCTCGAGCTCGGCGGCCTCGCGTTCGGACTGTACGCGCTTGGCCAGCTTCTGCTGCGCGAGCGCGGTGCGCGCGTTCAACTCGAAGCGCACCTCACCGGGGGTCTCGCTCGTCTCGGCGAGCACGCGCAGGGCTTGGTTCAGCCGCACGGCATTGCGTTCGGCGGCGTTGTACTGGAAGCGGCCCCGCCACGAAGGCAGCAGATAGAGCATCCAGAGCAGCACGGAGACGAGTACGATCACTCCCCCGCTCAGCACCGGCCCATCCATACCGTCCACGCTAAGGGTTGCGAGCGGGCAGCGCCGTACACACGGGCGCGTGTCGCGGCGAGTCCGTGCGGATCCGCCGCCGGAGCACCCGTTTCAGTGCGAGATGCGGTCCGAGGGCGGCACCGTCGCGGCATCGGGCGGCACCTGGCCGCTGAGCCAGCGCGCGAGCACACCCTGGGGCACGTCTTCCCTGGTCAGAGCGAACGCGTAATGGTCGCGCCAGTCGCCGTCGATATGGATGTAGCGACGACGCAGTCCCTCGTAGCGGAACCCCAGCTTCTGCACGATGCGCAGACTCGCGTCGTTCTCCGGGCGGATGCAGATCTCCATCCGGTGGAGCCCGTACTCGGTGAAGCACGCATCGGTGGCCATCGCGACCGCCGTCGGGGTGATTCCCCGACCGGCGAACCGCTCGCTCACCCAGTACCCGATCGTGGCCGAGCACAGGGACCCGCGCGAGACTCCCCACACGTTGAGCTGCCCTGCGACCTCGCCGTCGTACTCCATGACGAACGGGTAGCCCGAGCCGTCGCGATACTGCTGGAGCAGTCGTCGGATGCTGAGCCTCATGTCGAACGACACCGAGCCGTACGGGACCGTCGCCTCCCACGGCTGGAGCCACGACCTGTTGGCGAGCAGCTCATGCTGCAGCGGTCTCGCATCCTTGGCACGGACGAGCCGCAGTTCTATGGGTCCGTGTCGCATTCCCGCCGCCAGATCCATGCCGCACCGACGCCCGCAGAGTCGCCTAGAGGCGTTCCGCGAACTCCTTGAGCCAGGGGCGCAGCTCGGGACCGAGGTCGTCCCGGTCTGCCGCGAGCTGCACGATCGCCTTGATGTAGTCGACGCGGTCGCCCGTGTCGTAGCGGCGTCCGCCGAAGATGACGCCGACGACGCCGGGGCCGTCGGGATCGGTCGCGAGCACCTGCAGCGCGTCGGTGAGCTGGATCTCGCCGCCCTTGCCCGGCTCGGTGTGCTCGAGGATGTCGAACACCGAGGCCGGAAGCACGTAGCGGCCGATGACGGCCAGGTTCGACGGTGCGTCTTCCTGGGCGGGCTTCTCGACGAGTCCGGTGACGCGGACGGCGTCGGATCCTTCGAGCGGCTCGACCGCGGCTGCACCGTACATGTGGATGTTGGCGGGGTCGACCTCCATGAGCGCGATCACCGCGGCGCCGGAGCGCTCGTGCTCGGCGATCATGTCGGTCAGCAGCGCGTCGCGCTCGTCGATGAGGTCGTCTCCGAGGAGCACGGCGAAGGGGCTGTCGCCGACGTGGGTGCGTGCACGAAGGACCGCGTGTCCGAGCCCCTTCGGCTCTCCCTGGCGCACGAAGTGGATGTCGGCGAGGTCGCTCGACTTCATCACACGCTCGAGACGCCCGGTGTCGCCCTTCTCCATGAGCCTGACCTCGAGCTCCGGCACGGAGTCGAAGTGGTTGGAGATGGCGTTCTTGTTGCGTCCGATGATGACGAGGATGTCGTCGATGCCGGCGTTGGCCGCCTCTTCGACGACGTACTGGATCGCCGGCTTGTCGACGACGGGGAGCATCTCTTTCGGCATCGCCTTCGTCGCAGGGAGGAATCTCGTACCCAGGCCTGCTGCGGGAATGACGGCTTTGATCTTGTGGTCAGCCATCTTGCCAGCCTAGTGGTGAGCGCCGACGTAGACTCGGAGCCATGTCGAACGACGTCGAACATGCGAAGCGCGCACTCCGCGCCGAACTCCGCGAACGACGCCAGCTCCTCTCCGACACGCAGCGCGAAGCCGCGGCCACGGCCATCGGCGAACGCCTCGACGCCCTGGTCGACGAGCTCGGCGCCCGATCCATCTCGTGCTTCCTCTCCACCACCACCGAGCCGGGCACCCGCGAGTTCGTGACCAGGGCCGTGCGCCGCGGCATCCGCGTGCTCCTGCCCGTCACCCGCGCCGACGGGCTGCTGGACTGGGCTGTCGCCACCGATGACGACGAGGTCACCGAGGGACTCTTCGGCCTGCCCGAGCCCACCGGCGAGGTGCTGGGCCCGATCGCGGTGAACGACGTGGACCTGATGATCGTCCCCGCCGCGGCGGTCGATCGCACCGGCATGCGCATGGGGTGGGGACGCGGCTACTTCGACAAGACGATCGGCTCGATGGAGAAGTGCCCTCCCGTCTACGCCGTGATCTATGATTCCGAGGTACTCGACGAACTTCCGCGAGAGGTGCACGACCAGCCGGTGAACGGCGTCGTCACCCCGTCGCAGACCCTCACCCTGTCGCCACGCCGGCGCTGATCGCAAGGACCCCCATGCCCACCTACGCCTATGCCTGCACCGCGTGCGGACACACTTTCGACGCCGTGCAGAGCTTCGCCGACGACGCTCTCACCGTGTGCCCCGAGTGCGGTGGCGCGCTGCGCAAGCAGTACGGCTCGATCGGTGTGACCTTCAACGGCTCCGGCTTCTATCGCACGGACTCGCGCGCGAAATCCGGGGCTTCGAAGGATGGTTCGGCATCATCGAAGACGGAATCGACGACGAGCGCCAAACCGGCGGCTGCGTCGACTCCGGCCTCTTCCTGAGGCCCCGATCTGTTGGGGGATCCCATGCTCAAAGGTTTCAAGGACTTCCTGCTGCGCGGCAACGTCATCGACCTGGCCGTCGCTGTCGTCATCGGCACCGCTTTCACCGCGATCGTCACGGCTGTCGTCAACAGCATCATCAATCCGCTCATCGCGCTCTTCCTGAAGGCGGATGCGACAGGCAAGTTCGGCATCCAGGTCCCGAACATCTACGGAGAGATGGTGACGTTCCCGATCGGCGAACTGATCTCGGCGATCATCAGCTTCCTCGCCGTCGCCGCCGTCGTCTACTTCGTCTTCGTGCTGCCGATGAACACTTTCAAGGCCCGTGTCGAGGCTCGCAAGGGCACGCCGGCCGAGGAGCCCGAGGAGGAGCCGGCCGCATCGACCGAGTCCGAGCTGCTCGTCGAGATCCGCGATCTGCTCAAGGCACAGCGCGGGGCCTGAGAGCTTCCACTCGCACGACGAGACGCACGGTTCCTCTTCGGAGGGGCCGTGCGTTTCTCGTCGGCGGGCGCAGACCGAGACTCACCCTCAGTAGTGCGGCGGCACGTCCCGCATCAGCTGATCGTCGTTCGGCCCCCTGGCGCCCTTCGGCCGTGTCGGCGGAGGCGACACCTCGGCGGGGCCGGACTCCGGTTCGGGATCGCTTCCCGGCACCGGCGTGAGACGCGCACGTCGGGATCCGGATACCCGTACGACGCGCTGGCGCGGTTCGGGGGTGTCGGGCTCGTCAGTCATTCCGGGGGTCGACGATGTCGATCGGCTGCGTGTCGTTCTCGGCACGCGGGGCGGAATCCGAGATGCCGAGCACCGCAGCGATCCGCGTCGCGACAGTCGCGGGGTCGCTGTAGAGATCGAAGGCGTGCACCCGCACGTAATGCCAGCCGAGGCGACGCAGCACATGCGGTCGCAGACGCAGGGTCTCCCGCAGCGATTCTCCTCGCGACTCCGGGTCGGACTCGATGACGACCGCCTTGCCGCCGTGCTGCGCGACCAGCGGGAGCAGCCCGCGATAGTCGACATCCACCGAGGCTCCGAGTCGCCGCAGCTCCCGTGCGAGGGCGAGCGTGAGCGGATCGGCGAGATCCTCCAGGCGGGCATCCCTGCTGCGCGCGGCCAGGCCGCCGAGGATCGACATCAGGGTCGCCGCTCCGTGCTCCAGGCGTCCGTCGTCGAAGGACGAGGGGCGGATCGACGACACGAGCACCATCGACCGGCGGGCCCTGGTCATCCCGACCGTGAGAAGTCGCTCTCCGTCCGGAGTGGAGAGATCGCCGAAGTCGCTCAGGACGCGGCCGTGCTTGGTGAGCCCGAACCCCAGCGAGAAGATCACGCGGTCGCGACTCTCGGCGACCGACTCCTCGAGGGTCAGCACCGCGAAGGGTTCGACCGTGTCGCGCCCGACGAAGTCCGCCACATCCGAACGTCCGGCGAACGCCGAGGTGACGGCTGCACGCACGCGCTCGGCGTGACGGGCGCTCGCGGTCACGACCATGAGGGACTCAGCCGGACGGTGCACGGCGTGCTCGACAACGAGGGTCACGACCCTGGCGACCTCGGCATCCGGACTCTCGACCGCGCCGGAGATCGGATCGGGCGTTCCCGTCCCGCCCTCCACGTAGTCGACCGTGAGGCTGCCACGACCGAGGTACGAACCCGCCCAGGGAAGGGAGACGATCTCGCCGCCATAGAACGCGTCGTTGATCAGTTCCGCGAGGTCCTCACCGCCGGCACGATAGCTGCGGGTCAGGGTCATCACCGGCAGGAGCTCGGAAAGACGCTCGAAAGCCGAGACGTCGTCGAACGGCACCTCGGGCTCCCACGACTCCTCAGGATCCACCGCGATGCGGAAGGGAGTCGGGCGCTGCGTCACCGGGTCGCCGAACGCGACGATCTGGCGCGCGCGACGGATCGCCGGGGCGGCCTCCGCGAGGTTGATCGCTGCGGAGTCGACCAGGATCACGGTGTCGAACTCCACGGAGTCCGGAATCTCCGGGACGAGGTACGGCGACGAGATCCAGACCGGTGCGAGCACATCGACCAGGGTGGGCGCGGCACTGACGACCTGCGCGGTCGTGGTCGCTGACTGCGTCAGCGCACGGCGCAGGTGCTGCGACTGCTGAGGCTCGTCGACGATCGCGATCCGCCACTGGTTGGCCAACTGCCATGCGAGCAGCGGTCCGGCCATGGCGGCATGGGCCTCATCGACCAGGCGGAAGTCCCGTTCGAGGCGGTCGACGACAGCGGTGTTCGCGCCGAGCAGCGCGCGGTTGTCCTGCAGGGCACGCTCGAGGAGGGACTGCCACCAGGCGAATTCGAGCTCCTCCCCCACCTGGGACTCCGCGACATGGCGCACCGAGAGCTCGGCGAGCAGGGGCTCCAGCCCGAGAAGGGCGAGCCGATCGCGCAGCTGAGCGCGCTCGACGAGGTTCTCGAAGACATCGGACTTCGCAGCGAGCCCCGCGAGGGTGCGGACGAGTCGCGCGACCGGGAGCGAGGCCAACGGTTCGCGACGCCCCAGTGCGGCGTCGAGCTCGCTGAGTTCAGCCTCGACCCGCTGCCAGGCCGCGTACACATCGGCGAGACCGAGGGGAATCTCCGGCGCGACGCCGGCTTCGACGAAGCGCTGCCACTGCGTGCGCTGCGCCTGGATCCGCAGAAGCGCCTCGTGCATCTCGGTGACATGCACGCCGGGGCGCACGTACTCCTTGGCCAAGCGCCGCAACCGCCGCCTGTTCGCACCCGACAGCCCAGGGGCGTCGCGACGCGAACCGTGCGCCTGGATGAGCTCACCCAGCGGACGCTCGAACACGGTCGGGCTGAAGCGGTCGAGGGAGTCGCGGATGCCCTGCAGCAGTCGCAGGTACTCGCCCAGCTCGTCGATGGTCGCAAACGGGCGCATGTGCGTCTGGGCGATCAGCTCGTAGCCGCGCTCGAGGAGGGCCGGCACGCTGTCGGAGTGCAGGCGACCGGCGAGTTCATGAGCCGCACGAGCCGCTTCGGTGCTGGAGAAGGTCACCCCGTACCAGGGCGAATCGTTCGGGCCGAAGCGGAACTCTCCGAGACGGGCGGCCTGCGCGAGAGCCTCGGCGGCTTCGCTGCGATCCGCGGCGAGACGGCGCAGCGCATCGGGTCCCAGCCGAGCCGTGGTCGACGGCGGCACCGGGAGCGATGCCAGCCGCGTCAGCTGCCTGGTCGCATCGAGCACGGAGGCGTTCAGCCCGGCCACCGGCGCACTGAGCGCCTGGCGGTAGTCGCGAAGGACCGTGCGCAGGCGCACGAGCGCGTCGTCGACCTCGCTGACCTTGGGCGCCGTGGCCTTCTCGTTGCGTCCGATCGCCCTCACCAGGTCGCGGCGCACGCTCGCCGGCGAGATCGCCAGGCTGTCGAGCCCGATCCCGGCGAGTCGATGGCGCACGCCGTCCAGCGTGGAGCGACGGGCGGAGACGACCAGTACCCGCTTGCCGCCGCGCACCAGCTCCCCGAGCGCGTTGATGACGGTCTGCGTCCCCCCGGTACCCGGAAGAGTGGCCACGGTGAGGGAGTGCCCTGCAGCGATACGGGCGAGCACCGCCTCCTGCTCCGCGTCGGCGTCGAGGAGGAGGTTGTCGGATGCCGGAGCGCGATCGTCCGGGCCGATGTGATGAGGGGTGGCGCGCGGGGCGGTGACCTGCTCGCGGTCGCCCACGTGGCCGGCGAGCGCGTTCAGCACCTGATGGTCGAGACTGCCGCCGTCGCGGGACATCACGCCGGACACGTCGGCGAACGTCGAGACGACCAGGCGCGGCTCGACCGAGAAGGTGTCGATCGAGCGCGTCAGCGCGCGCAGGCTGTCGATCACGGGCTGCGGTTTGAAGATGCCGCCGTCGTAGGCCAGCGCGGCGAGGGCTACGGCATCGATCGTGAGGCCGAAGTGGTCGCGCGCGATCCGCACGAGTTCCGGGTTCACCTCGAAGGTTCCCTGGAGCTTCAACTCGAAATCGGAGTGGTGGCGGCGGATGGCCAGCGGGCGCAGCAGCACGGGGGCGGCGAAACCTGCGCCGCCGATGCGCCACCGTGCGACGCCCACGGCGAGATGCACCGCTTCGATGCCGCGGACCGTACGCAGCTCGGTGTTCTTCGCCGTGATCCGCTCCGCGGCCAGTCGTGCCGTGCGCAGTCCGACCTCATCACGGAAGAGGTTCGACAGCAGCGTCGACTTCCCGGTGATGAACTGCGGCAGGCTGCCCGGGTGCGCCTTGGAGATGTCGATGCCGGACTCCGGGGTGTCGCGGAAGCTGACCAGCGGCGAGGGGCCGCCGAGATCGGCCGCTTCGGCCCTCAGACGCGTGCGCTCGGCCTCGGCCGCGTGCGCGATGTCGATGCCCGTCGTGGTCCCGTGCAGGTCGCCGATCGGCACAGCAGGGTCCACCGCTGTGTCGTCCGCAGACTTGTCTTCACGTCGCCACACACTGACACCCTAGGCGCGTGACCCGTGGAGGCGGGGTATCCCGGGCGGGTTTCCGCCGAATTTCCGCCGCCCGAGAGGCAACCTGCACTCCTCCTGCCCGGTCTGGTCGCCGCTCGCGTTCTCCACCCGGAGCGGCCGGCGCAGGACTCCGAGTCGGATCGGGCGGTCAGGATGGGGGCATGACCTTCCGCTACGACTTCGCGCCGACACCGTTCGGCGATGCTCTCGCGGTGTTCTCCGACGAGGGCATCGTGCGCTTCGACCTCTCCGAATCCGAAGACCCGCGCGTGCCCTGGCTGCTCGAAGGCGTCTCCCGGCAGCTGAGCGCGGTGCCCGAGCCCGACCCCGGTGCCGCCGACGAGCTCGCACACCTGCTCGCCGAGTACTTCGACGGCGAACCGGTGCGCTTCGAGGAGCACATCCGGCTCGACTGGCGACTCGTCGACGGGTTCGCCCTGACCGCGCTGCAGACGATCTGCGACATCGGGTGGGGAGAGACGATGAGCTACGGAGAGGTCGCGGTGCTCGCCGGGCACCCCGGTGCGGCGCGCGCCGTGGGCACGGCGTGCCGCATCACCCCGTTCTCGATCATCGTGCCGGTGCATCGCGTCGTGCGCTCCGATGGGAGCGCTGGTCAGTACGGAGCGCACCCCGAACGCAAGCGGTTCCTGCTCGACCTCGAGGCGAGCAGAGCCGCCGGCCGCTGATCTCGTGGGCCCGGCGTGTAGGCCGCCGGGCCCACGCGCATCTCGATGTGAGTGATATCGTCGACGCTACGAAACGGGGAACTGCGTCGTCACCCCGGAAGTAGGTAGTCGTGTCTTCACCCGTCACCCGCGAATCCGAGGCGGATCTCATCGCCAATGCGGTGCGCGAGCTTGCCAGGCGCACGCGCTTCCCGGTCGCTTTCGGCGGCCTCATAGAAGAAGGCGTCGTGAGCGTCACCAGCATCGTCGGTGCGCGCACCCGATCACTGGACGGTCTGCGCGTGCGGCCGGAACGTGGACTCGGCGGACGGGCGATGATGGAGCTGCGCCCCAGGATGACGAGCGACTACGGGTCTTCGCAGCAGATCACGCACGACTACGACGTCTTCGTGCTGGGTGAGGGACTGCGCACTCTTCTCGCCCTTCCGATCGTCGTCCAGGGTCGTTCTCGCGGCGTGCTCTACGCAGGAGGCTGGGATGAGGAGCGGGTCGGCGGGGTGACCACCGCTCCCGCTATGCAGGTCGCGCAGTCCGTCGCCGACGAACTGCGCATCCGCGACGAGGTGCAGCGACGGATGCAGGAGGCGCCCCTCGGCGTCGACAGCGTGGCACCGGCGCACCGGGAGGAACTGCGTCAGAGCTTCGCGGAACTTCGCAGCATCGCCGCCTCTGTCGACGACGTCGATATCCGCGCGAGGATCGCGCACGTCGAACGCCGACTGATGATGCTCGCGGGGAGCACATCCGCGCCGGCGACAGGCCCCATCCCCACGGTCCGCCTCTCCCCCCGCGAGACCGATGTGCTCGCGTGCGCGGCGCTCGGTTCGACGAACGCGGAGATCGCCGCGCAGCTCGGCCTGCGCGAAGGCACGATCAAGGCGTACCTCGGAACCGCGATGTCGAAGCTCGATGCTTCCACGCGTCATGCGGCTGTCACCAGAGCGCGGCGTGCGGGACTTCTTCCCTGACCACAGGGAATTGATTTATTGCTTCGCGTGAATTCCATTGGGCTAATGATTGTTCCGACTTGTCGCATCTCGTCCTGACGGGTAAAGTCCCCGTATGGCAAGACGAATTGTGCATCAGCTGGTAGACGACATCGACGGCAGCATCCTGGAGGTCGGCGAGGGCGAGACTGTACATTTCTCGCTCAACGGCGCCGCTTATGAGATCGACTTGAACTCCGCGCACGCCGATGAATTGCGCAAGGCCCTCGAGCCTTACGTGACTGCGGGGCGAAAGGCCGGCTCCTCGAGCGCTCCTCGCACCTCCGCGGCTCGGAAGCGGCCCGCGCGCAACCCCGAGGTCGCAGCCATCCGCGCCTGGGCGAACGAGAATGGACACAAGCTCTCCGAGCGCGGCCGCATTCCCGCACAGGTCGTGGACGCATACAACGCCGCACACTGACCTCGGTCGCAATTAAGCAGCACTTCCGCCTGCACCGGCAGGCGGGTATTAAGCGCCTCCCTGCAACCAGGGTTCGTCGCGGAGCGTGATCTCTTCTGTCATATCCATGAGGAATCGGATCACGACTTCCCTTTCGGCAGGCGCGAGTCGGGCGGCAGAATAGAAGCGCTTCGCCTGCTGCCGTCCGACGGTTTCCATCGCGGCATGACGCGTCTGCGCGGTGATGTTGATCTGCAGCGCCCTGCGATCCGTCGGGTGCGGGGCACGCGTGATGTGCCCTCCCTGTTCCAGACGGTCGAGTAGCTTGGTCGTCGCCGCGGTCGAGACCCCCAGGTGATGCGCGATCCCTCCGGGCGTCGCCACCAGGTTCCGGTTCGCGCACACGATCAGATAGTGCAGCGCGCGCATGTCGGTCTCGTTCAGGCGCATGTATCGACGCGATGCCTGGGAGAGCGTCTGCTCCGCCTCGCGCAGTCCGGCGAGCGCCTCCATGACCCTCGAGATCTGCTTGAGCTCCTCCGGCGAGACGCCGGTCCGGTCGATCAGGACACTGCGAGGATCGCTCGCCTCGACGTCGTAGATGGCCGAATGGGTCAACCCGTCCGGGGCCGCCCCGGATGACCGCGATCCTTCGCCTGCGACGGGGAGCGAATCCTGCGCGCCCGCGTGCGGGGTGGTGCCGGGCTCCGTGTCCATGCGATCATGTTACACACCAACAGTTTCATGCTAAGTTGACTACTCACCAAGTTAGCTAAATGGAGAAGCTTCAGAACAGGGAGATGCCATGGACGACGTGACCCTCCTCGCGGAAGACGGGACAGCCATCGGCACCCTTCCCAAGAGCGAAGTCCATACCCACGACACTCCCCTGCACCTCGCCTTCTCGTGCTACGTCCTCGACCGCGAAGGACGACTCCTGCTGACGCGCCGAGCACTCTCGAAGAAGACCTGGCCCGGTGTCTGGACGAACAGCTTCTGCGGGCATCCTCGGCCCGACGAAGCGATGTCCGATGCCGTGCGTCGACACGGCGCCGGCGAGCTCGGCCTGCAGCTCTCCGAGATCCGGATGATCCTCCCCGATTACCGATACCGCGCGGTGGATGCCAGCGGAATCGTCGAGAACGAGATCTGCCCCGTGCACGTCGCGGTCTTCGACGGCGAACCCGCCGCCAACCCCGACGAGGTGTCCGAATGGACGTGGGTCACCGTCGGTCCGCTCGTCGAGGCCGTCACGCATGCGCCCTTCGCCTTCAGTCCCTGGCTGGTCGAGCAGCTCCCGCTGCTGCGGCGGCTCGGCGAGGTGTGAGAGATGAGCACGACGACGACGGAAGAATCGCTGGGGACCCGGATCGAGCAGGCTCTGCGACACCGCTTCTCCGAGCGGAGCGCCGCCGCCGAACGGTACGGGAGCGAGTTCGTCGGACTGTGGCAGGCGGCTGAGGAGCACGCTCTCGGTGGAAAGCTCATCCGCCCGCGTCTGCTCCTGGACCTCGCGCGTGCTTTGGCACCCGCCCCTCTGACCGCCGACGAGATGCGCTCCGCCATCGATGTCGCGGCCCATGTCGAGCTCCTCCACTTCGCCTTCCTCCTGCACGACGACGTCATCGACGGCGATCTGATGCGGCGGCGGCGCCCCAATCTGATCGGTGCGCTCGTCGCGGGACGCCCGGCGGGCCCGACCGAACCCGCCCTCCACTGGGCGCGCTCGAGCGCGATCCTCCTCGGAGACCTGCTGCTGTCGTCGGCGGTGCTGGGATTCGCGCGGGCGGGCGTCACGGACGAGGCCCGCGAGCGTCTGCTCGGCCTGCTCGAGGAGACGATCTTCGAGACCGTCGCCGGTGAGCACGCCGATGTGGCACTCAGCGACGGCATCATCACCCCCGATCTGCGGACGATACTCTCCACGAGCGCGTACAAGACCTCGACGTACTCCTTCGTGCTCCCGCTGCGGGCGGCCGCGGTGCTCGTCGGCTCGTCGACCGCGGCAGAAGATCACCTCGCCGTGATCGGCCGGCACCTCGGCCTCGCCTACCAGCTGCAGGACGATCTGCTCTCCGTGTTCGGCGACCCCGATGAGCACGGCAAGGACCCGTTCTCCGATCTGCGAGAGGGCAAGGAGACCGCGATCATCGCCTACGCGCGCATGACGAGCCAGTGGGACGGGATCGAGCTGCACTTCGGCAGAGCCGACCTCAGCCCCACGGACGGAGCAGCTGCCCGCGATCGACTGCGCGAATGCGGCTCGGAGAGCTTCGTGCGAGGCCTGGTGCGGGAGCACCTCGAGTCGGCGGACGCCGCGCTGCGCGAGGCGGAGGCCGCCGGGCTGCTCCCGGCAGCGGCCGGGGATGCCATCCGCGCACTCGCGTCCCGAGTCGGAAGCCGCAGCCGATGACCGCGAACTCGGCCGGCCACAGGGACGACACCGCCCTTCGTCGCTTCAACCGCACGGCGGAGATCGCGACGACCGATGTGATCCGCACCTATTCGACATCGTTCGGGCTCGCCACCCGTCTTCTCGGAAAGCGCCATCGCCAGCACGTGCGCAACATCTATGCCATGGTGCGCATCGCCGATGAGATCGTCGACGGCGTGGCCGCCGAGGCAGGGCTGGACGTCGCCGCGCAATCGGCCGCCCTCGATTCCTATATCGCCGAGACTCATCGATCGATGCGCAGCGGCTACAGTAGCGACCTGATCCTGCATGCGTTCGCGCGGACCGCACGGGAGTGCGGGATCGGCGAGGACCTGACACAGCCGTTCTTCGATTCGATGCGCGCGGACATCGAGGAGGACGCCGGCTTCGCCGCCTACGACATCGACGCCCATGCGGCGTACGTCTACGGCTCCGCCGAGGTCGTGGGTCTCATGTGTCTGCAGGTCTTCCTGCGCGGAGTCGAGCGCACGCCCGAAGAGCTCGAGACCCTGCGCCACGGTGCACGCCAGCTCGGTGCGGCGTTCCAGAACGTGAACTTCCTCCGAGACCTCGCAGACGACACCGACCGACTCCACCGCGGCTACCTCGGTGGGACCGCGCGTCTGACGGATGCCGATCGGGACGCATGGGTTGCGACCGTGTTCCGGCAGCTGTCCGACGCCCGCGACACGATCCCGCTGCTGCCGAAGGACGCCCGTGCGGCGGTGCGCAGCGCCCTGGCTCTGTTCGCCGCGCTCACCCGACGTGTGTCCCAGACACCTGCCGACGTCCTCTACCGACGCCGCGTGCGCGTTCCCGATCCGATCAAGGCCGCACTCGCCACCCGCGCCGTCCTCACCACCGCGATGGAGCGCGACCGATGAGCCGGGTCGTGGTCATCGGTGCAGGAGTCGCCGGTCTCGCGACAGCGGGCCTGCTCGCTCGGGACGGGCACGAGGTGGTCGTGCTCGAGAAGAACGACCGCGTCGGCGGACGCGCGGGGACGATCGAGCGCGACGGCTTCCGCTTCGACTCCGGCCCCTCGTGGTACCTCATGCCCGAGGTCTTCGACCACTTCTTCGCGATGATGGGCACCTCGACCGCGGAGCAGCTCGACCTCATCCGCCTCGACCCCGGCTACCGGGTGTTCCGCGCCCCGGACGCGACGGATGCCGACCGCTCCCCCGTGACGGTGCCCGCCGGACGCGAGCAGGTCACCCGGCTCTTCGAAGAACTGGAGCCCGGCTCCACAGCGGAGCTCGACTCCTACCTCGACTCCGCGCAGCATGCCGGAGCGATGGCGCAGAAGTACTTCCTCTACAACCCGTTCACCCGCATGCGCTCGCTCCTCGCACCGGAGGTGCTCCGGGCGCTGCCTCGCCTCGCCACCCTGCTCGGAACGCGGCTGCAGTCCTTCGCTGCCCGACGCTTCACGCACCCCGTGGTGCGCCAGATCCTCGGCTACCCCGCGGTGTTCCTCGGAACCGACCCCCGAAGCGCGCCGGCGATGTACCACCTCATGAGCGCGCTCGATCTCGACCAGGGCGTCAGCTATCCGCAGGGCGGTTTCTGGCGTGTGATCGAGCGGATCGAAGCGCTGGCCCTCGACGCGGGGGTACGGATCATCACCGAGGCGAACGTCACCGGAATCCGCACGCAGGACGGCGCCGACGGCACCCGTGTGACGGGTGTCGGCTGGGTCGACGGCGCCGGTTCCTCGCACTTCGAGAGCGCCGATGTGGTGGTATCCGCGGCCGACCTGCACCACACCGAGACCACTCTGCTCCCGCCCTCGCTGCAGACCTACCCCGAGTCGTGGTGGGCGCGACGCACCAGCGGACCGGGCGGCGTGCTCGTGATGCTCGGCGTGCGCGGCGCGCTCCCCGAGCTCCCGCACCACTCCCTGTTCTTCACCGACGACTGGGACGCGAACTTCGACGCGATCTTCGGGGCCTCCCCGACCGTGCCGGACCCGGCGTCGATCTACGTGTGCCGCCCCAGTGCCACGGACCCCGAGGTCGCGCCCGCCGACCACGAGAACCTTTTCGTGTTGATCCCGGTACCCGCGGACGTCGATCTCGGACACGGTGGACCCGACGGAGAGGGATCACCCGCGATCGAACGCGCAGCGGACGCGGCGATCGATCAGGTCGCGACCTGGGCCGGGATCCCCGATCTCCGCGACCGCATCGTGGTGCGCGAGACGAAGGGTCCCGCCGACTTCCGCGACGACTACCACTCCTGGCACGGCGGCATGCTGGGGCCCGCGCACATCCTCTCGCAGAGCGCCATGTTCCGTGCTCAGAACACGTCGAAGCGCGTAAAGGGTCTGTTCTACGCGGGTGCCACCACCGCGCCGGGTGTCGGTGTCCCGATGTGCCTGATCAGTGCGGAGATCGTCCTCAAGCGCATCCGCGGCGATCACTCCCCCGGTCCGCTCCCCGTCCCCCGCACCTCACCTGCGGGGACAGAGGCGTCCTGATGGGCGTGGTGTACCTGGCGGCCCTTCTCCTGTCGCTGGGCTGCATGCTGCTGCTGGACTGGCGATTTCGACTCTTCTTCTGGCGCGATGCGGTATCGGCTGCGGTGGTGACGGCCGTCGGTCTCGTCTTCTTCCTGATCTGGGATGTCGCCGGCATCGCCAACGGGATCTTCTTCCGGGGCGACGGCATGATCGCGACGGGATTGGTGCTCGCGCCGGAGCTGCCCCTCGAGGAACCGATCTTCCTGCTGTTCCTCGTGGTGTGCACCATGATCATCTACACCGGAGCAGAACGGGTGCTGACACGGCGCCGCGAGCAGGCGGAAGGCGGCGGGTCATGACCTACATCCAGCTCTCCGCGTGCTTCGTCGCCGTCGCCGTCCTCGGCGGCATCGGGCTCGCGCTCGCATCCCGCGGAAAGGGCCCGCGACCGCTCGCCGTCGTGCTGACCGTGATCGTGCTGTTCCTGCTCACCGCGGCCTTCGACACCGCGATGATCGCAAGCGGCCTCTTCCACTACGCGCAGGACCCGCTGCTCGGGGTGCACATCGGACTGGCTCCCATCGAGGACTTCGCGTACCCCCTGGCGGGCGCGCTGCTCCTTCCGGCCCTGTGGACGGCGATGCGCGCCCGGAGGCGAGTGCAGGATCGTCGAACGCTCGAACAGGAGGAACGACGATGAGCACTGCCGCAGCCCCGTCGAACAGCATCGGACGCGACATCGCCCAGATCGTGCTGTCGTCGCGTCCGATCAGCTGGATCAACACGGCCTTCCCGTTCGCCGCCGCGTATCTGCTCAGCACACGCGAGATCGATCTGACGCTGGTGATCGGCACGCTGTACTTCCTCATCCCCTACAACCTCGCGATGTACGGGATCAACGACGTCTTCGACTACGCCTCCGACCTCGCGAACCCCCGCAAGGGCGGGATCGAGGGGGCCCTCCTCGCACCCCGCATGCACCGGACGACGATCTGGGCGGCGGCGGTGACGAACATCCCCTTCCTCGTCTACCTCGTGATCGTCGGGAATCCGGCGTCCTGGCTCTGGCTGGCGGTCAGCGTGTTCGCCGTGATCGCGTACTCCGCCCCCGTCCTGCGCTTCAAAGAGCGCCCGTTCCTCGATTCCATCACCTCGAGCACGCACTTCGTGAGTCCTGCCATCGTCGGCCTCGCCCTCGCCGGGGCGCCGGCGACCGCCGCCACGGTCATCACGCTCAGCGCCTTCTTCCTCTGGGGCATGGCCGCACACGCCTTCGGCGCCGTGCAGGACATCGGGCCCGATCGGGAGGCCGGGATCTCGTCGATCGCCACCGTCATCGGAGCGCGCGCGACCGTACGCCTGTCCCTCTCCCTGTGGGTGATCGCGGGCGCAGCCATGCTGCTGACGCCCTGGCCGGGCCCGCTCGCCGCGGCCCTGGCTCTGCCCTACGTCGTGAACGCGGCTCGGTGGTGGAACGTGACCGATGAGACCTCCGGCTCCACGAACCGCGCCTGGCGACGTTTCATCGCCCTGAACTACTTCGCCGGTTTCCTCGCCACGATGATCCTCATCCTCGCGTGGATCTCCTGACCCGCAGCACACCCGAAAGGAACCCGATGTCCCGCCGCGAACCGACGCCGACCCCGTCCACGAGGGAGCGTTCACGACGACACTCCTGGGTGCGCGTCTTCCTCCCCGTGGCCCTGATCCTCGTGTGGCTGGTGGGCGCATCGCTCGGCGGACCCCTGTTCGGCAAGGTCGACGAGGTCTCCTCCAACGAGCAGACCACCTACCTCCCCGAGTCCGCGGATGCGACCCAGGTGCAGAAGCTGCTGGGCGAGTTCAACGACAGCGACTCGATCCCGGCCATCGCCGTGTTCACCTCCGACGAGAAGCTCACCGCTGCCGAGCTCGACGCGATCTCCGGCGCCGTCGCGGACGCGCCGAAGGTCGAGGGCGTCGGCGAAGACGTCTCTCCCGCACTCCCCTCGGATGACGGCCGCGCGGTGCAGGCCTTCATCCCGATCGACTCCGACGCCGAGCTCGCGGACGCGACGAGCGCTCTCGGGGAAGAGCTGCGCGCTGCGGTCCCCGACGGGATCACGGTCTACATCACGGGACCCGCGGGGTTCAGTGCCGACCTGGTGGCGGGCTTCGCCGGTATCGACGGCCTACTCCTGGGCGTCGCGCTCCTCGCCGTGCTGGTCATCCTGGTGCTGGTGTATCGCTCGTTCCTCCTCCCGTTGGTCGTGCTGTCCACCAGCCTCTTCGCCCTCTGCGTCGCGCTGCTCGTGGTGTGGTGGCTCGCGAAGTTCGAGATCCTGCTGCTCAGCGGCCAGACGCAGGGAATCCTCTTCATCCTGGTGATCGGCGCTGCCACCGACTACGCCCTGCTGCTGGTCGCGCGCTTCCGAGAAGAGCTGCGCGTCTCACAGGACAAGGGCACCGCGATCATGGCGGCGTGGAAGGGCTCGGTCGAGCCGATCGTCGCATCGGGCGGCACGGTGATCGCAGGGCTCCTGTGCCTGCTGCTCAGCGATCTGAAATCCAACAGCACGCTCGGGCCGGTCGCGGCGATCGGCATCGTGTTCGCGATGCTCTCCGCCCTGACGCTGCTGCCGTCACTGCTGCTGCTCTTCGGACGCGCCGTCTTCTGGCCGCGACGCCCGCGCTTCGAGCCGGAGGTCGTCGCCGCAGAGCAC
This sequence comes from Microbacterium maritypicum, assembly GCF_008868125.1. NCBI lineage: Bacteria > Bacillati > Actinomycetota > Actinomycetes > Micrococcales > Microbacteriaceae > Microbacterium > Microbacterium maritypicum. The sequence continues at coordinate 817,103 of NZ_WAAQ01000001.1, read as the reverse complement.
GGCATGCGCACCACGGGTCTGTGGGCGCGACTCGCCGGCTTCATCAAGCGCCGTCCGCGCGTAATCTGGATCGTGACCACGCTCGTCCTGCTCGCGGGAGCGGCGGGAGTCACCCAGCTCGATGTGGACGGCGTACCGCAGTCCGACCTGGTCCTCGGTGCATCGGAAGCGCGCGACGGCCAGGTGGCGCTCGGCGAGCACTTCCCCGGCGGATCCGGCAGTCCGGTCTACGTCGTCGTCGCCGAGGAACAGCTGCAGGACGCCGCTGACATCCTGCTCGCGAACGACGGCGTCGACGCGGTCTCCGTGACCTCCGCCGACTCCCCGAGCGGCTCGGCCCCTGTGACCGCAGACGGGATCACGGCCGTGGGCCCTCCCGGAACGCCGGTCCCCGAGCCGACCACGGTGAAGGGCGACGTGCTCCTGCAGGGCACTCTGACCGATGCCGCGGACTCCGAGGCCGCAGCCTCCACGGTGCGCGAGCTTCGCGGCGAGCTCGACGGCGTGGATGCCCTGGTGGGAGGAGTCACGGCGACCTCGATCGACACCAACGACGCCTCGATCCACGACCGGAACCTCATCATTCCCGTCATCCTCGTGGTGATCATGTTCATCCTGATGCTGCTGTTGCGCTCGGTCCTCGCGCCCGTGCTGCTGATCCTCACCACGGTGCTGTCCTTCGGCACGGCGATGGGGGTGTCGGCGCTCGTCTTCAACGGCATCTTCGCCTTCCCCGGTGCCGATCCCGCAGTTCCTCTCTTCGGTTTCGTCTTCCTCGTCGCGCTCGGCATCGACTACAACATCTTCCTGATGACGCGAGTGCGCGAGGAGTCGAAGGCGCATGGGACGCGGGAGGGCATCCTGCGTGGTCTCTCGATCACCGGCGGCGTGATCACGTCGGCGGGTCTCGTGCTCGCCGCGACCTTCGCCGCGCTGTCGGTGATCCCGATCCTGTTCCTGGTACAACTCGCCTTCATCGTCGCCTTCGGTGTGCTCCTGGACACCTTCGTCGTGCGTTCGCTGCTGGTCCCGGCACTGACCTACGACATCGGCAAGGCGATCTGGTGGCCGTCGAAGCTGTGGCGGCGCGGGAAGGACTGAGACGTGGCGGCGTGCATCCAGTCGCTTAGACTGGATGCACGCCCACGTAGCTCAGGGGATAGAGCAGCCCTCTCCTAAAGGGCAGGTCGCAGGTTCGAATCCTGTCGCGGGCACGACGTCGAAGAGAAGAGGGGCCGCCCGAGAGGGTGGCCCCTCTTCGATGTCTCAGGCCCTCGTCAGCGGGTCCGCGGCGTCAGGCGGCCAGAGCGAGGTACGGCTCCCATCGCGGGTCGCTGCGTTCGGTTCCGCGCACGGTCCAGGCGGTGCCGTGCGGCGGTCGAGGGGTGAAGCGCAGCTGCCAGCGCATCTCCTGCGGCGTGCGATCACTCTTGACGTTGTTGCAGCGCAGGCAGCACGCGACGAGGTTCTCCCAGGAGTCCGCTCCCCCGCGCGAGCGCGGCAGCACGTGATCGATCGTCGATGCCGCCTTCCCGCAGTATCCGCAGCGGTGGTTGTCGCGGCGGAGCACACCGCGCCGGGTGACCGGCACACGCCTGCTCGTCGGGACCCGCACGTAGCGGGCCAGGATGATGACCGCCGGGCGATCGTAGACGCCGTGCGTGCCCCAGACGGGGTCTTCCTCGACCCGTTCGATCACGGTCGCCTTGTCGTTCATCACCAGCACCAGGGCTCGTTTGAACGACACGATCGCCAGCGGCTCGTATCCGGCATTCAGGACCAGTGTGCGCATTCGTCATCCTCTCGATCCGCCGGGACGGCTTCCCGGCACTCTCGACTCACACGAGGTCGTGCAGGAGACAGATCGATCGCGGGGACGAAAAAAGGCGCCGTCTAGAGACAGCGCCTTTCGCGCACGGCAACGCCGTGGCATCCCTGCGGGCTATGCAGAAGGACGTGACGACCGAGGGCATCCATGGTTCGGATGCTCGGTATTCGCTCCATCAGCCTCTCCCACCTGTACGACAACGGGATCAGGCTAACCCATCGCGCTGGGTGCAGGGCGAAACAGCGGGTGAATGGAGTGAGGCGTGTCCGGAAATCAGCCGGCGTTGACCGAGAGCCAGGACATGGGCTCCACGAGTCCGCCGTTGATCCAGACCTCGAAGTGGAGGTGGTTGGCGGTCGAGCGGCCGGTGCTGCCGACGTAGCCGATCAGCTGCCCGGCGGAGACCGACTGCCCCGCCTGCACCTGACGCGAGCCGTAGAGCATGTGGCCGTAGGTGGTCTGCACACGCTGCCCACCGACGACGCTGTCGAGCATCACGGCAACGCCGTAGCCGCCGATGCTCTCGGCGGAAGCACGGACGACGCCGGCGGCGGCCGCATAGATCGGCGTACCGGCCGGAGCGAGCATGTCGGCACCGTTGTGCGCACCACCCACCGTGCGACTGACGTTCCACGAACCCATGGGAAGCGGATAGCGCACCTCACCGGAACCCGGCGAGGTGAGCGCGTAGCCCGCGGTGTTGAAGCGCGAGGAGGCGGTCCCTGCGGTGGAAGCGGCGGCGGCTGCACGTGCTGCGGCTGCCTCTTCCGCCTTCTTCTTCGCGATCTCCTCGGGGGTGGTCGCGCTGAAGGTGCCGCGAGCGAGCGGTGCCGCAGTGGCCTGCGAAGCGACGACGAGCGACTGCGCGTCGACGGCCGCGAGCTGCTGAACAGTCGTCGGCGCGGCTTCGCTCGGCTTCGTCGAGGCGAAGGCGGGCAGCGCGATTCCGGCGACCAGTGCACCGACGGCCCCGAAGATGGCGATGGATCGGAGTGGCTTGACGGCCTTGCGAGCACTCATGCGCGCACCGGATCGGCGGGCGGGTACTCGGTCTTCAGATGTCTTCTTCGCGGGCGGTTCGATGTCTGCGGCCAAAACTTGGTCCTCCTGGGCCCTCGCGCTGTTCGGGTCAGCGCTGGCTCGTCGGCACTCTGCTCTCGTGGCACGAATGTAGCTCGGGTACTTTGTGCGTTCCTGCCGTGAAGACGACGAGCCTGGAAGGCAATCTTCGCGGGTTCATCTCCAGCGGGCTTCTTCGCTGGCGACCTGTCCGAGGTTACCGGAAGATAACGATCATGTCACCCCGGGAATCTGACAATCACCGCAGAAGCCTCCGGCGCCCCGCCGCTGAGTTGGCGTCGGCCCCGGATTTCTCGCGGGATCAGGCCGGTTCGCCGACCAGGAAGATGTGCGATGCCAGCTCCACCGGGAGCTCGAGCCCCTCGTCTTTGCCGTCCATCTGGATGAGCACGTAGCCCTCGCTGAAGCGGAAGTCTCCGTGGGCGCCGGGAACGACACCTGCGTCACGCAACTGCTCGAGCAGCTCGGGATCGACCTGAGCCGGCTCGGCGAGACGACGGACCGTGCCCTCGACGGGTGCACCCGCGGCGTTCAGGCGCTGGACGAGTCCGATGACGCCCTCGTCGAAGGTGCGCGCGGGAACGTCTCCGAGCTGGTCGAGTCCGGGGATCGGATTGCCGTACGGCGACTCGGTGGGATGTCCGAGCAGCTCGACGAGGCGGCGTTCGACCTGCTCGCTCATGACGTGCTCCCAGCGGCAGGCCTCTTCATGCACGAACGCCCAGTCGAGTCCGATGACGTCGGACAGCAGACGCTCGGCGAGCCGATGCTTGCGCATGACGTTGACGGCCTTGTTGCGCCCCGCGTCTGTGAGCTCGAGAGTGCGGTCCTCGGAGACGATGACGAGACCGTCGCGCTCCATGCGGCCGACCGTCTGCGACACGGTCGGACCGGAGTGGCCGAGACGTTCGGAGATGCGCGCGCGCAGCGGCACGATGTTCTCCTCCTCGAGTTCGAGGATGGTGCGGAGATACATCTCCGTGGTGTCGATCAGGTCGGTCATGTGCAGGCCCTCCGAGGTTCTTAGGCAAGCCTACATTCCTCGGCGGACATCGGACTCTCGAGCGGTCCTGCGACAGGTCGAGCGCCCCCTAGAATCGACCCATGGCGATCGAGATTCCCCGTGACCTCCTGCCCATCGACGGCCGCTTCGGCTGCGGTCCCTCGAAAGTGCGCCCTGCGCAGCTCGAGGCACTGGTCTCTTCGGGGTCGACGATCCTGGGGACATCGCATCGTCAGGCGCCGGTGAAGAACCTCGTCGGCAGCGTCCGCGAGCAGCTCGCCGCCCTGTTCCGCATTCCCGAGGGATACGAGATCATCCTCGGCAACGGCGGATCGACCGCGTTCTGGGACGCGGCAGCTTTCGGCCTCATCGAACGCCGCAGCCAGAACCTCGTGTTCGGCGAGTTCGGCGGCAAGTTCGCCGCCTCCGCCGCCGCGCCTTGGCTCGAGGCACCCGACGTGCGCAAGGCCGAGCCCGGCTCGCTGACCGTCGCCGAGGTCGTGGAAGGCGTCGACGTGTACGCCTGGCCGCACAACGAGACCTCGACCGGCGTCGCCGCACCGATCCAGCGCATCGCCGTCGATGGCGCACTGACCGTCATCGACGCCACGAGCGCGGCGGGAGGTATCGACTTCGATGCCGCACAGGCCGACGTGTACTACTTCGCACCGCAGAAGAACCTCGGCTCCGACGGTGGCCTGTGGTTCGCCGCGGTCTCGCCGGCCGCGATCGAGCGCATCGATCGCATCGCCGCGTCGGGTCGCTACATCCCCGAGTTCCTGAGCCTGAAGAACGCGGTCGACAACTCGCGGCTCAACCAGACGTTGAACACCCCGGCACTGACGACCCTGCACCTGCTCGACAGCCAGCTGCGCTGGATCCTCGACAACGGCGGCCTCGCCTGGGCGGCGGCGCGCACCGCCGAGTCGTCTTCGGTTCTGTACGACTGGGCCGAGGCCTCCTCCGTCGCGACGCCGTTCGTCACGGAAGCCGCACACCGCTCACCCGTGGTCGCCACGATCGACTTCGACGACAGCATCGATGCCGCGGCGATCGCGAAGACGCTCCGCGCGAACGGGATCGTCGACACGGAGCCCTATCGCAAGCTCGGGCGAAACCAGCTGCGCGTGGCCACGTTCGTCTCGATCGAGCCGGATGACGTGCGTCAGCTGACCCGATCGATCGAGTACGTGCTGGAGAACCTGGGCGCCTGAGCGCCTGGAGTCACTCCTCCTCGTCGACCTCGCCGGCGTCCTCATCGAGGGCGTCGGCGTCGTCGTCTTCCGACTCTTCGTCTTCGGCGGCGCCGTCGTCGAGTTCGTCGATGTCCACGCCGTCCAGATCGCCGGCGTGCAGGATGTCCGCTTCGCCGTCGTCGAGGTCGTCGTCATCGAGGTCGTCGTCGTCGAGACCATCGTCGGCCAACGCATCGTCGCCGATCGCCACGTCGCCGCCGGCAGCAGCGGCCGCCTCGGCGAGCTCGACCTGATGGGCGCGGTACTCGGCCAGCCTCTCGGCCCAGGGGACCCACTCCGGCGCGAGCAGCGCGCCGTCGCCGGGCAGGAGTTCGATCTCGAGGACCGTAGGCTCCTCGCCCTCGACGCGGGCGACGGTCACGGTCCAGAACCACCCCGGGTAGCCGGGGAGTCGGTTCTGGAAGCGCAGCGAGACCGAGCCGTCTTCCTCGGCGAGGTATCCGGCGGCGGGGCCGACAGTGGACGCCGGGGTGATCTCGGCCAGCGCGGCCAGCGCGAGGTCGTGGGCGGCGATGAGACGCGCGTCGGCGTCAGGCGTCGAGGTCATCAGCGACCTTGCGCAGGACGGCCGCGATCTTGCGGCCCTGTCCGGAAGAGGGGTAGCGCCCGCGGCGCAGATCCCCGCCGATGCCGTCGAGGAGCTTCACGAGATCCTCGACGATGATGGCCATGTCGTCTGCAGGCTTGCGCTTGGCCTTCGAGAGGCTGGGCGGTGCCTCGAGCACACGCACGGACAGCGCCTGGAGTCCGCGCTTGCCGTCGGCGACGCCGAACTCCACGCGTGCACCGGCCTTCACCGCGGTGCCGGTGGGCATCGCGGAGGCGTGCAGGAAGACGTCCTGGCCGTCATCGCTGGCGATGAAGCCGAAACCCTTGTCTTCGTCGTAGAACCTGACCTTGCCGGTGGGCATGGGAGAACCTCGCTGAGATCGATATGCAGAACAGTGGACGCGCTCGTGCGCGTGCCCCCAGCCTACCGGTCGTGGCGCTCGCGCAGCCGAAGGCCTCAGTGCGAGTAGGCTGAGGCGGATGAGCATGCAGAATTCCGAACCGGAGGTTCCCATCCGCCGGCTGGATCGTATCCTGGCGTTCACCGCGCTCGGAATCGCCGCGGCGTCCGTGGTGTGCTTCTTCGCGATCATCATCGGCACCGCGCTCGGGATGGACCAGGCCGCGTTTGGCGAGGGCATCTGGCCCGTCGTCGCCGCGATCCCCTACTGGGGACTGCCGGTCGCCTTCCTCATGATCATCACGCTCCTGACGATGAGCTTCATCCGGAAGGGACGCGCGTCTTCGCGTTCCTGAGGCATCGGCCATGAGCACTCACGCGCGACCGCTGGCGGATTGGCTGGCGGCAGCGAGCGATGACGACCTCCGCCACCTCTTCCGCGCACGGGGCGTGCGAGCGGATGCGCCGTGGCAGGACTTCTTCGATGCCGCTGAGGCACTGCTCGATCCGGCATCGCTGACGCGTGTGCTCCCCACGCTCACGGCATCCGAGGCGAGCGCGCTGGTCTCCGCCGCCGCCGGACAGGACGCCGGACGCGAGACGGAGCAACTGAAAGCGCTCGCGCTGCTCCGTCCCGACGGCACGCCCTATCCCCCGGTGGTCGCCGCGATCGCCGGGCGCACCGCCTCCGGACCGCCCGCCGAAGCACCGGCACCGGCCTCGTCCGAGGCTGCCGCAGCGCACGCGGCCGAGCGCGCCTTCACGACCGTGGCCGTGCTCGCCGACCTTCTGATGATCGCGAGGGAGAGCCCGTTCGCCCTGCTCACGGGCGGTGGCGTCAGCGCCGGCGAGAAGCGTCAGCTCACCGAAGCCGGCGTCCCCGCCGAGATCGTCGACACCCTCGCCGCCATCGCCCTCCAGTCCGGGCTCGCCGTCTCCGCAGACCGGCGGCTGCGATCGAGCCAGTCGGCGGAGGACTGGCTGCGCTCGTCCGCTGCCGATCGATGGGCGGTCCTTGCGACCGCGTTCCGCGACGCGCTGCCACGCGGAGTCCGCTCCGAGACCGGCGGATGGATCCCGCCCGAGGTATGGCCGTTCGCACACCCGTGGGATCCCGCCTGGGCCGAGCGTTCGCGCACCCTGCAGGAAGCGGCTTCGCTGCTCGGTCTGATCGCCGAGGACGGAACCGAGCCCGAGTGGGCCGTGAGCCTGCGTCGCGGGGATGCCGCCGACCCGGAAGCTCTCGTGCGCCTGCTGCCGACCGAGGTCGACCGCATCTTCTTGCAGAACGATCTGACGGCGATCGCACCGGGTCCGCTGGAGCCGGCGCTCGACGTGCGACTGCGCACGATCGCGGCCCGGGAGTCCGCAGCCCAGGCGTCGTCCTACCGCTTCACCTCCGAGTCGGTGGCGCACGCGTTCGTCGCAGGCGAGACCGAGCAGTCGATCCTCGATTTCCTCTCCTCCGTCTCCCTCACGGGTCTCCCTCAGCCCCTCAGCTACCTGATCGCCCAGACCGCCCAGCGACACGGACTGGTCCGCGTCTCGACCGATGACGAGACCGGCCGCACGCGGATCGAGAGCTCCGACTCGCACCTCATCCAGGCGATGGCGGTGGATCAGTCCCTCCGCCCGCTCGCCCTCACCGCGCACCTCGACGCCCTGACCACCCGCGTCGGCCGGGACACGGTGTACTGGGCGCTCACCGATGCGCGATATCCGGCGACGCTCGTCGGCCCCGACGGCGCCCTGCTCGTCCGCGAGCGGCATCCGGCGCCCCCGTCGTCGGCATCGACCGGGGACTCGATCGACCTGATGCCGCTCATCACCCGGTTGCGCTCGCATCAGGGACCGGATGCCGATGCGGCGTGGCTCGACCGTGAGCTCGAGGCTGCCGTGCGCGCGAAGTCCGTCCTCCAGGTCACGGTCGGGATGCCGGACGGATCGACCAGGGAACTCCTCCTGGAAGCGACAGGGATCGGCGGCGGCAGGCTCCGCGGACGAGACCGGGCGGCCGACGTGGAGCGGACCCTCCCGGTGTCGAGCATCCTCACGGCGACGATCGTCGCGCCGTAGGGCCCTGCACCTGTCTCGACCGCTAAACTGGTGAGCTATGTCTGATGGCCCACTGATCGTCCAGAGCGATCGCACCGTGCTGCTCGAAGTCGCCCACGCCGACGCCGAGAGCGCCCGCCACGAGCTGGCGATCTTCGCCGAGCTGGAACGCGCCCCCGAGCACATCCACACCTACCGGATCACGCGTCTGGGGCTGTGGAACGCCAGAGCCGCAGGGCACACCGCCGAAGACATGCTCGAGACGCTCGATCGCTGGTCGCGCTTCCCCGTGCCGCCTTCCGTGTCCGTCGACCTGCGCGAGACGGTGAACCGCTACGGGCGGCTGGTCATCGAACGCGACGACGAGGGGACCCTGATCCTGCGCTCCACCGATCCCGCCGTGCTGGCGCAGGTCGCGAACAACAAGCGCATCCAGCCGTTGCTCATCGGCCACCCGACGCCTGAGACGTTCGTCGTCGATGCCTGGGCTCGCGGGCAGATCAAGCAGGAGCTGCTGAAGATCGGCTGGCCCGCCGAAGACCTCGCCGGGTACACCCCGGGGACACCGCACGAGATCGACCTCGCCGAGGACGGCTGGCACATCCGCCCCTACCAGCAGGATGCCGTCGATGCTTTCTCGAAGGACGGCTCCGGCGTCGTCGTGCTCCCCTGTGGCGCCGGCAAGACGATCGTGGGCGCCGGCGCGATGGCCGCGACCAAGACCACCACGTTGATCCTCGTCACCAACACCGTCTCGGCCCGCCAGTGGCGCGACGAGTTGCTCAAGCGCACCAGCCTCACTCCCGAGGAGATCGGCGAGTATTCGGGCCAGGCCAAAGAGGTCAAGCCCGTCACGATCGCGACCTACCAGATCCTGACTGCGAAGCGTAAGGGCGAGTACGCGCACCTGGCGCTGCTCGATGCCCTCGACTGGGGCCTCATCGTGTACGACGAGGTGCACCTGCTGCCGGCTCCGGTGTTCAAGCTCACCGCCGACCTGCAGGCGCGTCGACGCATCGGCCTCACCGCCACCCTCGTACGCGAGGACGGACGCGAGGGCGACGTCTTCAGCCTGATCGGCCCCAAGCGCTTCGACGCTCCCTGGAAGCAGATCGAGGCGCAGGGCTTCATCTCCCCCGCCGCGTGCTACGAGGTGCGCGTCGATCTGCCGCCGAGCGACCGGCTCGAATACGCCGCGGCGACCGACGACGAACGCTATCGCCTGGCGGCCTCCGCCCCGGCGAAGGTCCAGGCGGTGCGTGAACTCATCGCCAAGCACGAGGGCGAGCGCATCCTCGTGATCGGACAGTATCTCGATCAGCTCGAGTCGCTGTCCGAGGCTCTGAACGCGCCGCAGATCACCGGCGCGACCCCCATCGACGAGCGCGAAGAGCTCTACCGCGCCTTCCGCGAAGGCGACATCTCGCTCCTCGTGGTCTCCAAGGTGGCGAACTTCTCGATCGACCTCCCTGAGGCCTCGGTCGCGATCCAGGTGTCCGGCTCCTTCGGATCGCGTCAGGAGGAGGCCCAGCGACTGGGTCGCCTGCTGCGCCCGAAGCAGTCGGGGCACACCGCGAGCTTCTACACCCTCGTCGCCCGCGACACGATCGATCAGGACTACGCCCAGAACCGCCAGCGTTTCCTGGCCGAGCAGGGATACAGCTACACGATCATGGACTCGGACGCGATCGCCGCCTGACCGCGGAAGATCACGCTCGGGCGGAACGTCCCTGCAGGGCGAGGCCGAGGTGATGGGTACCGGTCGCCCCCACGGTGGGCGATGCGGCCCGCGCCGTGCGTGCGATCCCGAGCCTCGCCGCCCAACGGTCGGCGAGCAGGGCGTAGACGACCATGGCCAGCGCTGACGCGAGAAGGTCGACAGCCGTGCCCGAGGTCGCGTTGGCGTCGACCAAGGTGACGGATCCGAGCAGGAAGATGAGCACGTTGTTGACGATGTGCAGCGAGATCGCCGCCTCGAGTCCACCCGTGCGCCAGGTCAGCCAGGCGGCGACGATCGCGAACATGCCCACGCTGGCCGCGCCCCAGATGTCGTAGCCGTGGCCGAGCACGAACAGCGGCACGGGCAGGAGGATGGCGAAGGCGGGATGACGCAGCCATCCCCCGACCAGCTGCATCAGATACCCGCGGAACACGTACTCCTCGGCCGCGGCCTGGAAGGGGATCAGCAACAGCACGAGCAGCACCATGATCCACAGCCCCGGGTGCGAGAAGTCGGCGGTCACCGCGTCGCCGGTGAGCGCCGACCACCCCAGCACGACGGCGAAGTAGACGACGAACACCGCGAGTGCCAACAGCAGACTCCTGCCGAGCCATCCCATCCGCAGACGCCCGGTGACGGACGACAGCAGACCGACCCCGCGTCCCTCGACGATCCGCGAGGCCAGCAGCAGGGCGGGGATCATCAGGATCAGCGGCAGCACCAGCGCCACGAGCAGCCACGGGCGGTCGAGGTCGAAATACTGCGACGTCGTGAGGAGCACCTGCGCATCGATGCCCCACCCCGGGACGAGCATCGACACGATGGCCAGCGGCACGATCACGATGAGCAGGATCGCGATGTAGAGGGCGATGCCGACGAGCCCGGTCAGCAGCATGCGCCACCAGCGATACCGCGGCCGCAGGCGTGCCAGCCGGTGGTAGGCGAGCTGCTCGACACCGGGCAGTCCGGCCTGTGCGACGGTGTTTCCGGGGGCGGGGGTGGCGTCCTCGTTCAAGCTCATACCTCGATCCTCCCGTGCGCAGCTGTGCGCCGCATCCGACCGTGGGACGATCTCGGCTCCCGCCGTCCACTTGCCGCGCGCCCGGCTCGCTCGAAGGGGGCGACTCCACGCCGTTCCGCACAATAGTCAGCATCCACATGGCCGGAGTCACCATAATGGGGACATGACTGCTCCGCGCATCCTGGTCGTCGATGACGAACCCAACATCCGCGACCTGCTCTCCACGGGTCTCAGCTTCGCCGGATTCCAGGTGAAGACGGTCGCCAACGGCGCCGCCACGATCTCGGCCGTCCTCGAAGAGGAGCCAGACCTCATCATCCTGGATGTCATGCTGCCCGACATGAACGGGTTCAGCGTGACCAAGCGCCTCCGCGGCGCGGGTTTCACCGCCCCGATCCTGTTCCTGACGGCGAAGGACGGCACCGACGACAAGATCGAAGGCCTCAACGCGGGTGGCGACGACTACGTCACCAAGCCGTTCAGCCTCGACGAGATCGTCGCCAGGGCCCAGGCGATCCTCCGCCGCACGATGCAGGCCGACGAGGAGTCGATCATCCGCGCCGGTGAGCTCTCCATGGATCAGGACACGCACGACGTCCACGTCGGCAAGGAGCCGATCGAGTTGAGCCCGACGGAGTTCAAGCTGCTCCGCTACCTGATGCTCAACCCGAACCGCGTGCTGTCGAAGGCCCAGATCCTCGACCACGTCTGGGAGTACGACTTCAACGGCGACGCCGGCATCGTGGAGAGCTACATCTCCTACCTCCGCCGCAAGATCGATCCGCACACCGAAGAGTCGTTGATCCAGACCAAGCGCGGCTTCGGCTACATGCTCAAGGTCGGCAAGACGGTCTGACGACCACCGCACCACCATCGACGCCGCCCCGCGGCGGAGTCGCCGCATGAGGGAGGACCGCATGGCGCACAAGCCCGATGCGGTCACCAGCTGGTGGCGACGCATCAGCCTTCGGGCGAAGGTCACCGGCGTCACGGTCGCGGTACTCGCCCTCGGCCTGCTCGTCGCGGGTATCGGCACGGTGCCGATCCTGCGCAACGCCCTGGTCGCGAACATCGACGCCCAGCTTCCCGCCCTGGTCTCCAGTGACCTGGTCGATCGCTACTTCGACACCGTGACGGTCGATGGCGTCAGCACCTACACCCCCCGCGACGAGCAGCCTCGGGACTTCTCCTTCGCGATCTACGACGCGACGGGCGAGCTCCGCGCGACGGCACGCGGCACCGCGGGCCAGGCGCCTCTGTTCCCCGCCCAGTACTCCCTCACGAAAGCGACGGCGAACACCGACCAGATCCCGCTCGAGATGGAGGGAGCCGACGGCCAGCGCTTCCATGCCGCCGTCGCCGTGGTCCCCTCGGAGGGCGGAGTGCTGCGCATTCAGCTGGTGGCCCTGCCGCTCTCGCCTGCCGATCGCATCATCAGCCAGTACTTCGGCATCTACATCACGATCGCCCTGATCACCATCCTGATCGCCGCACTCCTCACGCGTGGACTCGTGACCCTGACGTTCCGCAGGCTCGGCCAGGTCGAGGCGACGGCCATGTCGATCGCCGCCGGCGACTTCCGGCAGCGGCTGACCGACCTCGAGCCGACCACAGAGGTCGGGCGGTTGAACACCGCCATCAACACGATGCTCGATCGCGTCGACCGCTCTCTCGCGCAGCGGGACCGCACGGTGCAGCACATGCGGCGGTTCATCGGCGATGCGAGCCACGAGCTGCGCACGCCGCTGGTGAGTGTCCGCGGCTACGCGGAGCTGTACCGCATGGGCGCGATCAAGGGCGAGGAGGATACGGCCCGGGCCATGGAGCGCATCGAGAAGGAAGCCATCAGGATGGGTGTCCTGGTGGAGGACCTTCTCGCTCTCGCCCGGTTGGACGAGGAACGCGAGCCGGAGATCGTGCCGCTCGATCTGCGGCCGATCGCGAGGGACGCCGCCCTCGATCTGCGTGCCGCGGCTCCCGGACGCACGGTCACCGTGATCGACCGCACCGCCGACAGCAAGACCGTGATCCCCGTTCACGAGATCCCACCGCTTCAGCCGCCGCAGCCCCCGACCCCGCGCGGCCTGTCGCGCGCCACGCTCTCGCGCCTTCGCCGTCGTCCCCGGCCGCAGGAGCAGGCCCCAGCCATCGACTTCACAGAGGTCACCGATCTCCCTGTGCGCACACCGCCGATCGTGCTCGGCGAAGAGAACAAGGTCCGTCAGGTGGTCACCAATCTGCTGGGCAATGCGCGCCGATTCTCCCCGGAAGACGGTCCGATCGAGATCGTCGTCGACTCGGACCGCGTCGCGGGAACCGGAAGCATCGCGATCGTCGATCACGGCGAGGGGATCCCTCCGCAGATCCGTGAGCAGATCTTCGAGCGGTTCTGGCGAGCCGACACCTCACGCGCCAGGGAGACGGGAGGCTCCGGCCTCGGGCTCGCCATCGTCGCATCGATCCTGAAGGCGCTGCACGGCGGCGTCGACGTCTCGGAGACCCCTGGTGGCGGCGCGACGTTCACCGTCACACTTCCTCTCGCACCGGCGCAGGCCACTCCCGCGCATCTCCTCGAGGACACGCAGCCTCTGGAACGGCTCGATCTGCCCTGAGCCCAGGCCCGGACCGCCTGCGCCCCTGCACCACCGCTGCCGCGCACCGATTGCGCACAGCACGCGGAGCTCACTGTCTTCGTAGGTGCACACGGCAGCGACGTCCGCTTAGCCTCGGAACCCCTACGAGAAGGAGTTCCCATGTCTGTCTTCACCGTCGACACCGAAGCCGTCCATGCGGCCCACGCAGCGACACGCGCCACCATCGAGCGCTTGCAGAGCGAGTCCGCGACCCTGATGGCCCAGCTCCGCCAGCTGCAGTCCACCTGGTCGGGGACGGCGTCCAATGCCTTCCAGACGTGCGCGGAGCAGTGGCAGGGCGCTCAGGTCCACGTGGAGCAGGTGCTCGAATCGATCGGCAGCTCTCTCGGCTCGGTCGCCACCCAGTACGCAGACGCCGATCAGTACTCGGCCAGTCTGTTCCGGTGACACCACCTCGGCATCAACGCAGAACGCCCCCGGCCGAAGCCGGGGGCGTTCTGTCAGGAGAGCGGGATCAGAAGTCCATGCCACCCGACGGGTCACCCATGGGAGCTGCAGCCTTCTCGGGCTTGTCAGCGACGACGACCTCGGTGGTGAGGAAGAGGGCCGCGATCGAGGCTGCGTTCTGCAGCGCCGAGCGGGTCACCTTCGCCGGGTCGATGATTCCCGCAGCGAACATGTCGACGTACTCACCCGTGGCCGCGTTGAGGCCCTGGCCCGAGGGGAGCTCGGAGACCTTGTTCGCGACGACACCCGGCTCGAGACCGGCGTTCAGCGCGATCTGCTTGAGCGGAGCCTCGATCGCGACGCGGACGATGTTCGCACCGGTCGCCTCGTCGCCCGAGAGCGAGAGGGAGTCGAGGGCCTTGGTGCCCGACTGGATGAGCGCGACGCCACCACCGGGGACGATGCCCTCCTCGACGGCTGCCTTCGCGTTGCGAACGGCGTCCTCGATGCGGTGCTTGCGCTCCTTGAGCTCGACCTCGGTCGCAGCTCCGGCCTTGATGACGGCAACGCCACCGGCGAGCTTCGCCAGGCGCTCCTGGAGCTTCTCGCGGTCGTAGTCGCTGTCGGTGTTCTCGATCTCGCGACGGATCTGCGTGACGCGACCCTCGATCTGGTCTGCCTCGCCGGCACCCTCGACGATGGTGGTCTCGTCCTTGGTGACGATCACCTTGCGTGCACGACCGAGCAGGTCGAGCGTGGCGTTCTCGAGCTTGAGGCCGACCTCTTCGGTGATGACCTGACCACCGGTGAGGATCGCGATGTCCTGCAGCTGCGCCTTGCGGCGGTCGCCGAAGCCGGGAGCCTTGACGGCGACCGACTTGAAGATGCCCTTGAGCTTGTTCAGCACGAGCGTCGCGAGAGCCTCGCCCTCGACGTCCTCGGCGATGATGACGAGCTCCTTGCCGTCCTGGATCACCTTGTCGACGATGGGCAGGAGGTCCTTGATGTTGGAGACCTTCTGGTTCGCGATGAGGATGTACGGGTCCTCGAAGACCGCCTCCTGGCGCTCCGGGTCCGTGACGAAGTAGGGGTTCAGGTAACCCTTGTCGAAGCGCATGCCCTCGGTGAGCTCGAGCTCGGTGCCGAACGTCTGCGACTCCTCGACGGTGACGACGCCCTCCTTGCCGACCTTGTCGATCGCCTCGGCGATGAGCTCGCCGATCGCGGGGTCAGCAGCGGAGATCGAGGCCGTGGCGGCGATCTGCTCCTTGGAGTCGATCTCCTTGGCGCTGGCGAGCAGCTCCTCGGTGATCGCAGCGACGGCCTTCTCGATGCCGCGCTTGAGCGAGATGGGGTCGGCGCCGGCTGCGACGTTGCGCAGACCCTCGCGGACCAGAGCCTGGGCGAGGACCGTGGCGGTCGTGGTGCCGTCACCTGCGACGTCGTCGGTCTTCTTGGCGACCTCCTTGACGAGCTCCGCGCCGATCTTCTCGTACGGGTCGTCCAGCTCGATCTCCTTGGCGATGGAGACGCCGTCGTTCGTGATCGTGGGGGCGCCCCACTTCTTCTCGAGAACGACGTTGCGGCCGCGCGGGCCGAGGGTGACCTTGACCGCGTCGGCGAGGATGTTCAGGCCGCGCTCGAGGCCGCGGCGGGCCTCCTCATCGAAAGCAATGATCTTTGCCATGAGTTTTTTCGTCCCTCCTGGACGTAGACGTTGGGTTTAGCACTCAGAGTGAGAGAGTGCTAACGCCATTCTGGCACTCGACACCTTCGAGTGCAAGCCGCCGGAGGTGAGGTCCACCCGGGGGTCAGGGGGCCGGAGTCTCCCCGGGCGTCTCGGACGCCGAGCTCGATCGATCGAGGCCGATCACCACGGTGAACTGCTTCTGCCCGTCCTCCGTCTGACCGGAGTAGTAGTCGCTCTGCTGCACGGCTGCGCCGCCGAGGAGGTTCGCCAACCCGATCGCTGCGAGCTCGTCCTCGTCGTTGAGGTAGAAGACCGTCGTGGCGGGGAAGTCCTGGCTGGAGCTGTCGCCCGCGAAGACGATGTCCGACGCCCACCCGTTGTTGATGAGCAGATCCCTCATCTGCGTGTCCAGGCCCTCGTCCGGCGTGCCGTTGAGGATCAGCACGGAGATCGAGGTGTCCACCACGCCGGTCTCCTCCGGGGTGGGCACGGCGGTGGGCACGGCCTCGGGGAAGAGCGAGACTCGACCCATCACCACGAGGGACCCGAAGATCCCGCCGATGATGAGCACGAGCGCGGCGACGAAGGACCACAGCAGCACGACCCAGCCGTTCATCCCCGGCGCTTCGGCGCGGTGCGCTCCTACACGTCCGGAGGAACGGGGAACGTCATCGAAGCGATCGCGGGAGGGCTTGGACACCCCTCGATGCTAGCGGCACCTTCCTGGCAATCCGTTCCTCGGCGCGGATCATGCGATGCACAAGGCTGTCAGTGCGTGCGTTCAGCCCACGAAACCCGGCGTCCGGGCCGAGCGCTGCCTGGCACGGGAATCCCGGATCCGACGCAGTCTCCGCACCAGCATCGGGTCGTACTCCAGAGCGGCTTCCGATTCGATCAGTCGCCCGAGGAGCTGGTAGTAGCGCGCCGCGCTCATCCCCAGCTGGGCACGGATGACCTCTTCCTTGGCCGAGCCGTGGCGCGGCCACGCGACCTCCATCGCGAGGATCGCGCGGTCGCGCTCCGTGAGATCTCCGAGCATGGGTCCAGGTTAGGACGCATCCGCGGGGAGGGCTGTTCGCCACTCCCACCAGGCGCCGAGAGGATCCGCGGCCGCACGCACCTGCCCGTCGATCGCGACGACGAAGCCCGGCCAATCTTCCGTGTCCACCGGAGGCACCCAGACATCCAGGGCACCGGGCGGATCGATCGTGACCCAGCGCGCGTCCAGGGCGGAGATGCGCGCGACCAGGGCGCTCCTGCGCTCCCGCGGGATGTGGACAAGAACGCCGGGTGTCGTGATGACGAGCGTCGCCTCCGTCGGTGCGGCGGCCGCGAGCGCCTCGATACCCTCCAGAGCATCCCCGGCGACGAGCAGAGGCGGATGGGATGCCGCGATGTTCAGCGCGGCATCGATGCGCTCGTCCCTCCCCCTCTCCCCCGGCCACACGAGTCCGCGCAGCCACCTCCGATCCCGTTCGTCCGCCGCATCCAGCGGAGCCAGATCGATGCCTGCCCTCCAGACGATCTCCGGAAGACGCAACCGGGGCAGAGGTCCGGTCACCGTGCTCTCCAGCACGACTGTCGACGGTCCTTCCACGGGGTCGAGCGCGGCTCGGAGCGCGCCGTCGTCACCGAGGAAGCGATACGAGTAGCGGTCCGGGTAGAGGCAGAGCCCCGCAGAGGCTCCGACCTCGAGCAACGCGATCGGGCCGTCGATCTCGGACAGCACGGGAAGCAGCGCGGCGAGGCGGAGCGGCTCATTGGTCTGCAGGCTGCGACTCGCGCACTCCGCGACGACCTCGTCGGCGTTGCGGAGCACGAACTCCCGCCACTGCGGATACGCCGCGAGTCCGGCGCCGAGCATCCGGGTCACGGCGAACACGAGAGGCGGTTGCCTCCGCGTCTCCGGAATCCGCAGCAGGACACCCCGCACCTCTTCGTCAGCGGCGACTCCGGTGGCCCATGCCGCGTAGAGGGCGCTGCGACCGGGCGCCTCGTCACGGGCGAATCGTGCGTAGCGCTCCTGCACAGCATCCGTCATCCGTCCATTCTGACCCGGAGCACCCGAGACCTCGCCGCGCGGGGGAGAATGGAGACGACTCAGGAGGACACATGTCGTACAGCGTGGACAAGACCGAAGACGAATGGCGCGAAGAGCTCGGCGAGGAGCAGTACGCCGTGCTGCGGCAGGCCGCGACCGAACGGGCCTGGACCGGTGAGCTGCTCGATGAGGAGCGTGCGGGCCTCTACACGTGCGGCGCCTGCAACGCCGAGCTCTTCAAGAGCGGCACGAAGTTCGACTCCGGATGCGGATGGCCCAGCTTCTACGAGTCGATCCGCCCCGATGCGGTCGAGCTCATCGAAGACGACAGCCTCGGGATGGTGCGCACCGAGGTGCGCTGCGCCAACTGCGGGTCGCACCTCGGCCACGTGTTCCCCGACGGGTTCGGAACTCCGACGGGCGACCGCTACTGCATGAACTCGATCGCACTGAACTTCACCCCCGACGCGTCGTGAGCGCCCTCGACGCCGTCCGGGCACGGCAGTCCTGGTCGAAGGTCGAAGACACCGCGCCGACCCGCGAGGAGCTGCTGACGTTCGTCGCTGCGGCAGGCCGCGTCGCCGACCACTCATCGCTGCGGCCCTGGCGGCTGATCGAGCTGCGCGGCGCGGATCGCGAGGTGCTGGGCGCGGCGATCGCGAAGGCCCAGGGAGATTCCTCACCCTCGTCGAAGCCGCTTCGCGCTCCGCTGCTCATCGCCGTCGTCGCGAGCTACCGCAAGAGTGAGAAGGTGCCCCGGTGGGAGCAGGAGGCGGTCGCGTCCGGTGTCGCGCACGTGCTGAGTCTTCTGCTCGACGAGGCCGGGTGGGGCGTCATCTGGCGCACGGGCCACTACACGCGTGCCAAGGCGGTGGCCAAGGCCCACGGCCTCGGCAAGAACGAGGAGCTCCTCGGCTGGCTCTACGTGGGTGGCAAGCCCGAAGGCAAGAAGCCCGGCCGGCGCAAGAGCGTCGATGCCCGCAAGCTCGTCACGCGCCTGCCCGCGGCGAGCACCGAGAAGGCGAAGAAGAAGTAGCGCCTCAGCGTCGACGCCGCCACGGCATGGCCACGACGACCGACCCGACGGCGACCACGACCATCGCGAGCACCTGCCAGAGCGCAGGTCCCGCCGCCGGTGGCCACCGGAGGTCGATCACGACCGACGTGACCAGCTGCCCGAGCACCGATCCCAGGCCCATCAGCAGCACACCCGTCTGGGCCACGATGAAGGTGCCGAGCAGGATGTAGGCGGCGCCCAGGAAGCCCCCGAGGTAGAGCCAGGGCTCCGTCGGCAGCGCAGCAGGTGCGCCGCGGAACGCGACGCTCACACCCGACGCCAGCGCGAGGACCACGGTGCCGGCGATGAAGCTCATCAGAGTCGCGGCCAGCGGCGAGCGCGCGCGCTGCGCCAGCCGCCCGTTGGTCGCCGCCTGCCACGCGATGCCGACGCCCGCTGCGAACGGCAGCAGCAGCATCCACAGCGGTGCGGAGGCGAGCACATCGCCGGAGAGCGAGATGCCGACCGCCGCGAGCGCGAGCAGACCGCCGAGGACCCGACCGGGAGTGACCGCGACGACACCGGCCGGGCCGAAGCCGATCCGATCGAGCACGAGGCCGTGCACCGTCTGCCCGGCCACCACGCCGACGGTGAACAGCGAGACGCCGAGCACCCCCGCCGTGAGTCCCTGGGTGGAGACGGTGAGCGCGCCGCAGGCGCCCCCGAGCAGCATCCAGAACGGGATCGTCTGCTGCCGGATGCCGACGCGGAGTCTCGCCACTCCTCGTCGGGCCGAGGGGAGACAGATGATCACGAGCGCGAGCGCCAGGAGGCCCACGGAGAAGGAGACGAAGCCGGCGACGATCCCATCGTCGACACGCACTCCGAGCACTCCGTTGATCCGCGCCTGGATCGCCGTCATCACCCCGATCGCCACCGCACCGCCCAGTGCCACCGGGGCGGGAAGTCGACGGGGCTCTGGCACCTGTCGACCCTACCCGAGCCCGTGGGCGCTCTCGTTCCTGCGGATGTCGGAGCCCGGCGCTACGCTGGCGGCATGTGCGCGAGCTACGGTCTCGATCCCCGATTCACCGATGCGGAGCTCCTCGCCGCCGCCGACGACGCGGTGCTCGAGGGCCTGCGGGTGTGGGCACGCGAGAATGCGGGTGAGACCGTCCGCCCCACGGGCAAGAACCTGCGCAACCTCAATCCCCTGGTCGTGCAGCCCGATGCCGCGCCGACCCTGGAGCCCGCGTGGTGGGGCTTCCTCGTGAACGGCGAGCCGGCGAAGTTCCCCTCGATCAACACCCGCGCCGAACGCCTTCAGGAGCGTCCAGGAGGGGCGAAGTCGAGAGCGATCGTGCCGGCGACGAGCTGGTACGAGATGCAGAAGCCCTCTCGCCAGTGGAACGAGTTCATCATCGACGACGGCACCCTGTTCGGCATGGCCGCGGTCACCCAGCGCGGGCGCACCGCCGACGGCGAGTGGTTCACGTGCTACTCGATCGTGATGCGCCCCGCCCCGGCCCACCTCGTCGATCTGCACGATCGGATGCCGCTGCTGGTCCCCTCCTCGTTGAGCCACGACTGGCTGACCGCGCCGGCGTCGAGGGAGATCATCGACGAGGCGGTCCTCGCCTCCGATGAGATGGCCGCGCGCGTGCAGGCACGTCCTCGGCCCTGAGGTGCGGATGTCCGTCGCCGGGCGGACCCTCTCTCCATCAGATGTGTACCTGAGGAGGACGCGCGATCCCGGGGTCGCTCCGTAACGTTGTCCTCATGATCACAGCAGAAGGCCTCACCAAGAGATTCGGAGACAAGACCGCCGTCGATGACGTGTCGTTCACGGTCAAGCCGGGCAGCGTCACCGGATTCCTGGGCCCGAACGGCGCCGGGAAGTCGACCACCATGCGGATGATCGTCGGCCTCGACCGGCCGACGTCCGGCCGTGCCGCCATCGCCGGCCGCGAGTACCGCAAGCTGCGCGCACCGCTCACCGAGGTGGGCGTGCTCCTCGACGCGAAGGCGGTGCACACCGGCCGCACCGCGCGCAACCATCTCCGCGCGATGGCCGCGACCCACGGCATCCCCTCCTCTCGCGTCGACGAGGTGATCGACCTCGCCGGCATCGGATCGGTGGCCCGCAAGCGTGCAGGCGGGTTCTCGCTCGGCATGGGACAGCGCCTCGGTATCGCCTCGGCGCTGCTCGGCGACCCGCACACGCTGATCCTCGACGAGCCGGTCAACGGCCTCGACCCCGAGGGCGTCCGCTGGGTCCGCCAGTTCGTCCGCCACGCCGCATCCGAGGGGCGCACCGTGCTCCTCTCGAGCCATCTGATGAGCGAGATGGCGCAGACCGCCGACCACGTCATCGTGATGGGACGAGGCCGCGTGCTCGCGGATGCGCCGCTCCCCGAACTCGTGCGCTCGTGGACCCGCAACACGGTCAGGGTGCGCACTCCCCGCCCGGCCGATCTGGCCGCAGCCGTCGGCGGACCCGATGTCGAGATCGTGAGCTCGGCTCCCGACCTGCTCGACATCGTGGGGCTGCCTGCTGCGCGCATCGGCGACCTCGCTGCGGACCGCGGCATTGCGCTGCACGAACTCACCCCGACCACCGGTTCGCTCGAAGACGCCTACCTCGCCCTCACCGGCGACTCCGTCGAGTACCGCACCAAGGAGATCTCATGACCACGACACAGGCCCCCGCCGCCACACGGCCGCGCGTGGACACCGGTCGAAAGCTGACGTTCGTGCGCGCGCTGCGCGGTGAATGGATCAAGCTCGCCACCCTGCGCTCGACCTGGTGGTCCATCGGGATCGCCGCCGCTCTGACCGTGGGGATCGCGGTTCTCATCGCCCAGGCCCTCGACATGCCGGACTTCGAGCCGATCCAGGCCGTCATCATGCCCATCCAGTTCACGATGCTGCTCGCCGGCATCATCGGTGCGATCTCGGTCACCGGCGAGTACTCGACCGGAATGATCCGCTCGACGCTCACGGCGAATCCTGTTCGCGGATCGGTGCTGGCGGCGAAGTCGACCGTGCTGGCCGTCTTCATGTTCCTGTCGTCGCTGGTGATCTTCGCCATCGCCGCCCTCGCCGTCACTCTCATCGTGGCGCCGCGGGATCAGAGCATCGACTGGTCCGATCCGTCGGCCTCGATCCTGCCGATCGTCGTAGCCTCGCTGTCCATGGCTGTCTTCGCCCTCATCGGCGTCTCGTTCGGGTTCATCCTGCGCTCGGGAGCCGGAGCCATCGCCGCCACCGTCGGCGTGCTGTTCGTGCTGCCTATCGTCGCGAGTTTCTTCTCCTTCGCCGGCGAGGCGTGGGCGTGGGTCATCGAGGCCTCGTCCTACCTCCCGGTGGCGGCTGCGCAAGCCGCGATCATGCCCAGTGAGACGGCGGCTCTCGACGCACCCACCGCGTTCCTGACGCTGGGCTGCTGGGTCGCCGGTGGTGCCCTGGTCGCGTGGGGCGTGCTGCGCACGCGCGACGCGTAAAGTCGGCCTGTGAGCAGAACGCGAAGCCGCAGCGACTCGATCCGTGAGGACGAGGAGCTGCGGCTTCCGCGTGCCCCTGGCCTGTTCCGACGCTTCTGGGCGCGCCACCCGCTGTTCGCCGACATCCTGCTCGCCCTGATCTGCCTGTTCCTGTCGCTCGCACCGGCCGCGCCCTACCCCGACCCCTCGCTCCCGGAGGGCACCTACATCGCCCTCAACATCGCGACGCTGGCGATGGTCGCGATCGGGTGCAGCACCCTTCTCTGGCGCCGTCGAGCACCGCTGGGCCCCTTCCTCGCTGCGGTGATCCTGGGTACCGTCGGTCTGTTCACGGGCATGTCCGGCGGCATCGTCCTCCTGCTCGTCGCCTGCTACGGCGTCGCGGTCTATCGCTCGGCCCGCCTGGCCTGGATCTGCTACGGGATCGGCGCGGCATGGTTCCTCGGCTTCACCACGGTGCTCATGCTGACCGGCGCGACCGTGCTCCAGGTCGGCCTCGACACCGCACTCAGCTACGTCGCGCTCGGTCTCATCGGCACACTCGTCGGAGTCAACGTCGGTGACCGCAAGCGCTACCTCCTCGCCATCATCGACCGCTCACGCCAGCTCCTGATCGAGCGCGACCAGCAGGCGCAGCTCGCAGCCGCGTCCGAACGCGCCCGCATCGCCCGAGAGATGCATGACATCGTCTCCCACTCGCTCACCGTCATCGTCGCCCTGTCCGAAGGTGCGGCCGCGACACCGGACCAGGAGCAGGCACGCAAGGCCGCGGCATCCGCCGCCGACACCGCCAGAGGTGCGCTCACCGAGATGCGCTCGATGCTCGGTGTGCTGCGCGACGACGAGTCCCCGTTGCCGCTGGCCCCGATGCAGCCCGTACCCGCGCGGGACACCGTGGAGACCGCGCAACGAGCCGGCTACCCGGCGACGCTCACCGTCGTCGGGCAGGCGGAGGTCTCCCCCGCCGTCGCGCATGCGATCGGAAGGATCGTCCAGGAGGGGGTGACCAACGCGATGCGTCATGCTCCCACCGCGAAGACCATCGCGGTGCGACTGGAGTACACGACCGAGACGGTCACGATCGAGATCGTGAACGACGGCGTCACAGGCGAGGTCGGGTCGGATGGATTCGGCGTACGCGGACTGTCCGAGCGCGCTGCGCACGTTCACGGAACGGTGCGGTCGGCATCTGCGGACGGGGGACGATGGGTTCTGCGCGCCGTGCTCCCCACCTCGGGAAGCACACCCGCCGCACGACGAGAGACGATGGAGGACGACGGATGACGGATGCGATCAGGGTGCTGCTGGTGGATGACCAGGAGCTTATCCGAGTCGGGTTCCGGATGGTGCTCGACGCCGAGGAAGACATCGTGGTGGTCGGTGAGGCCGGCGACGGCAAGGCGGCGATCACGCAGACCGCCCTGCTCGCCCCCGACCTGGTGCTCATGGACATCCGGATGCCGGAGCTGGACGGCATCGCCGCCACCGAGGCGATCGTCCGCGACCACCCGCAGACCAAGGTGCTCGTTCTCACCACGTTCGATCTCGACGAGTACGCGTTCGGAGCGATCCGCGCGGGCGCGAGTGGGTTCCTGTTGAAGGACGCGCAGCGCCACGAGATGATCTCTGCAGTGCGCGCCGTGTCCCGCGGAGATGCAGCGCTCTCCCCTCGGGTCACGAGAGCGCTTATGGAGCATGTGACACCCCGACTCGGAGCGACCTCTTCCGCCGCTCCGGCCGCCGAGGAGAGCGCCGCACTCGAATCGCTCACCGATCGCGAGCGCGACGTGTTCCTCGCGATCGGCCGCGGCCTCACCAACGCGGAGATCGCCCAGACTCTCTATGTCGGCGAGTCCACGGTGAAGACGCACGTCGGTCGCGTGCTCGCGAAACTCGGTGCCCGCGACAGGATCCACGCAGTCATCCTGGCGCACCGGCACGGACTCGTCGGCGACGAGCGAGGCTAGCTCAGGTCCGGGCCGGAGTCCACTCCGAGACCTGGTTGAGCCGCTGCACCTCGTCGTCCGAGAGCTCGAGGCGGGCACCGGCGAGGAGATCGGGAACCTGGTCCACGTTGCGCGCGCTCGCGATCGGTGCGACGACCGTCGGCTGCGCGCGGAGCCAGGCGAGTGAGGTCGCGGCGATCGAGGCGTCATGCACGTCGCCGATCTCCTGGAGCGCATCGATGACCCGCAGCCCCGCCGGCGTCGCGTACTTCGCCGCGCCGTGGGCCCGCGGCGAGCTCTGCCCTTCGGCATCCGTCGAGCGGTACTTGCCGGTGAGGAAGCCGCTCGCCAGCGAGTAGTACGGGACGAGACCGAGCCCGTACTCCTCGGCGACCGGGATGATCGTGTCCTCGACCTCGTTGCGGTGCACGAGGTTGTAATGCGGCTGCACAGCGACCGGCAGCGCGGCACCGGTGCGACGGGCGATCTCGATCCACTCGCGGATGCGATCGGCGGAGTAGTTCGACACGGCGATGTGCCGCACCAGACCGTCGTCGACGAGCTGACCGAACGCGGCGACAGTCTCCTCCAGCGGAACCGTCTCGTCATCGAAGTGCGCGTAGTAGAGGTCGATCTCATCGACGCCCAGGCGCGCCAGCGAGGCTTCGGCGGCCTTGCGGACGTTCGACGCGGCAAGACCGCGGAACTTCGGGTGCTGGCTCACCTTGGTCGCGACGACCACCCCTGCGGGCCTGCGAGAAGCCAGCCATTCACCGACGATCGTCTCACTCTCTCCGCCCTCGTTCCCCGGCACCCAGGAGCTGTACGAGTCAGCGGTGTCGATGAAGTCGCCACCGCCGTCCACGAACGCGTCGAGAACCGCGAAGGAGGTGTCACGGTCGGCCGTCCAGCCGAACACGTTGCCGCCGAGCGAGAGCGGGAGGACGTCGAGATCACTGGTGCCGATGCGAGTCATGAGGGGAAAAACCTCCGAGTCCACCCCTCGCATTCCCGGATGCCCTCCGGTGGCGACCCGCAGACATCACCGCGTCGGCCTCTCCCCCTCGTGGCGGATCTGAGAGGGGCGCCCCACGAGCCGCGGATCAGGGGCGTGAGCGATCAACGGATCCTTGCCCGGGTAGTCGAACCGCGAGAGGACGCACCTCATCGCCTCCAGCCGCGCGCGCCTCTTGTCGTTCGACGCGATGACGACCCAGGGGAGGGCAGGGGTGTCCGTGCGGAGGAACATCGCCTCCTCCGCTGCGATGTACTCGTCCCAGCGGTCGACGCTCGCGAGGTCAGTCGGGCTGAGCTTCCACTGCGCGACCGCGTCTTCGCCCCGGTACGCGAAGCGGCGCCGCTGCTCCGCCTCATCTATCGAGAACCACAGCTTCACGAGGCGGATGCCCGAGCCGACGAGCATGCGCTCGAACTCCGGCACGGTCTGGATGAACTCCTCGTACTCGGCCGACGAGCAGTAGCCCATGACCCGCTCGACACCGGCGCGGTTGTACCAGGAGCGATCCATCATCACGATCTCGCCGCCGGAGGGGAGATGCGCGACGTAGCGCTGGAAATACCACTGCGTCCGCTCCGCATCGGTGGGTTTGTCGAGTGCCACGACACGGGCACCCCGGGGGTTCAGGTGCTCCATGAAGCGCGTGATCGCGCCGCCTTTGCCCGCCGCGTCTCTTCCCTCGAACAGGATGAGCACGCGGTCGGACGAGCGCGTGATGTGCGCCTGGAGTCTGAGGAGTTCGATCTGCAGCAGGCGCTTCTCGCATGCGTACGCCTCCCGCGTGAGCGCGGTCTCATAGGGGTCGCCGCTCTGCCACTCCGGCATGGACCGCTGCGACTCCGGCGAGCTGCTCATGACATACCCCTCCCCCGGTGCTCCATGGATCACGCCCTTCAGGGGCAAGCGCAGGTGGCCGCGGCGGGGAGTCGGCCACCTGCGCAGTCATCCACCTGGTGTCACGACGTCGTACCCACCAGGAAACTCAACGTTCAGTAACATATCACCCTCTAATGCGATACTCCGATATGCTCTTTCACCATCACGATCTGGCGCGGAAAGTGCGCGCGGTGGCGGCTATGGTGCAGAGATGGGAACGATCCAGTACGGCAACGGCGAGGAGATCCATATCGAGGACCGCGCGCTCGCGCATCTGAAGGTGGTCATCGCCACCAAGTTGCGACGCAACGAGAGCTTCACCCTGTCGTGGCGTCATCCCGACGGAGATCCCGCAGGACGCTCGACGATCTGGCTGCACCCCTCGATTCCGCTCCGCTTCACCTTCGACGAGCCGGAGGCGCCCCCGCTGAACCCCTCGTGGATTCAGGACCTCATGCAGTCCGCGAGCTCGACAGGCGGGATCGGCCTCATCGACGAGGTCGTCGACACACCAGAACCCGTCTCAGTGGACTGAGTACGCCGAGACCACGATCAGAGACGCGTGAGCCTCAGCTCGTCCGCCATACGGAGAGCAGCTGCCATCCCTCGGGCACCTGCGACTCGAGGGCAGCCATGTCGTCGCCTTCGATCTCACGGATACCGTCACGACGCAGGAACTTGCCTTCGACCGAGCGCATCGATCCTGCTTTCTCCATCGTCGCCATCGCCGAGACGAGGTCCCATCCGGCGGGAGCCTGAGCGGTGAGCTGCGCGCGAACCTCGGCGAGGTCTTCGCCCTTCAGCGTCACGCTGTGGGCTTCGACAGGGCGAATCAGTCCGTGGAGCATCACACCAGCCTAGGACGAGGGAGGGGCGGATGTTCCGCTCACTCCCCTGCACCCCTGCTCTGCGAAGGGCCGGAAGAGTGACCTACTCGTCCTCGGCCTCGGCCTTGGGCTCGCCGTTCTTCCACGAATACTCGAGTCCTGCACCGATCGCGAGACCCACAGAGATACCCACACCTGCGCCGATCGCAACGCTGTCGAAGAAGATCAGCCCGGCCGCAACGCCCAGCGGCAGCCCGAGCGCCATCCCTGTGGCGATGCCATACCCCGGCTTCTTCTTCGAACTCTCCTCTGATGCGGTCATGGGTGCAACGGTACGCAGGCACGTGAGCAGGCGCATCCCCCGTGAGACGGACATCAGCCGACCCGCCGGAGCCGGAGGTAGCGAAGCGAAGAACCGCTCACTCCGTTCGCTTCTGGACGCCAGCTCCCGGGCCGTGTCGAGTCTCGAAAGCCCGGGTCTCCCGCAGCGCCGTGCGGAGCTGGACAGCCCCGATCGCGGCACCGAGCGCGAACACGACGATGCCGATCCAGCGCCACACGTTGGGGCCGTCGAGGACGAGAACGAAGATCCAGCCGGCCAAGACGACGGCTGAGAACCCCAGTTGAGATACCGCCCCCACCCGCCTGCGCTGTAGGGCGAGTCGCTGCTGGATCAGCGACGGGGTCGGCTCCGCATCGGGCTCGCTCATGCGCAGAGCCTACGACCTACGCGGCGGGGCATACCGGGCAAAATCGCCGACGACGGACAAGCCCGGCCCGAGCTCTGCCTGCAGATCTGCCACGAGCTGCTCGCCCTCAGCGATCCATGTGCGTCTGATCTGTGGATCTGGCCATCGCATTTCAGTGACCGGATCCAGCACGGTCTCCCAGACCTGATTCCACTCCCGGAGCCGCTTTCGCAGCTCAGCTGAGACCACAAACCTCTCCGGTATCCGGTCGCCTCCGAACCACTCCGGGTGCAGCAGAAACGTGTTCATACGCTCTTCAGGAGTCATCCCCCGACTATCTAGGTTCGCCATCAGGGCGACGATAGCAATGCGGGAGCGTGCAATACGCATCTCGGCTGATGCCGTCGGTGTTTGTTGAGCCGACTACGGGACTCGAACCCGTAACCCCCGTATTACAAGTACGGTGCGCTACCAATTGCGCCAAGTCGGCGGATGCCACCCACAAGCTTAGCGATGGCATCGACCCCGCTTCGACCTAGGGGGCAGGCGTGGTGGTCGGTGTGGGAGTCGGCGTCGGCGTGGCACGCGAGGCATCGCTCGCGACGCTGAGCACGAACTGCGAGAACTCGGCCGGGTCGTCGAGCGCTCCGACGTACGCTTCGCCGTTCGCGACGACCATCGGAGCCGACTGCAGGACCAGGTCCTTGGAGCCCGCGAGCGGTCCGTCCAGCGCGCGCGTGGTCGCATCCTTCGCCCAGCTGACGAAGTCGCCGTTCTCGATGCACGACCGCACGGCCTTGGTGTTGTCGGTGCCGACCGCCGCGGCGAGGTTCGCGAGCTCTTCATCGGACATGCCGTCGCTGCCGACCTCGGGCTGGTTGTCCAGCAGGTCGTGGTTGAACGCGTAGAACTGCGCGGGCGAGTGCGTGGCGACGCAGGCGGCTGCGGCCGCCGAGCGCAGCGAGTACTTGGTGCCGTTCGAGCTCGCGGTGAGGAGAGCGACCGGGTGGTAGCTGACGGTCACGGCGCCCTCGCTGATCCAGCCGGCGAACTGACGCGCGTTCGCCCGCTCGAACTTCCCCGCGTCCGGCGAGAGGTAGTCGACGTAGACGTGGATGTCGACCTTCTCAGACGTGGTCGCCTTGGGCGTCGGCTCGGTCGACGCACCCGCATCGGTCGGCTCTGCGGACGGTGTCGCGGGGACCTCGTCGGATCCTGCGACCGCGGTGATGTCTGTGACGACCACGCCGTCCGACTCCATCCCCGTCGGGGTGAGCTTGGGCTTGGACACCTGGGCGGACACCGCAAGGGTCACCGCAGTGCCGATCGCCCCCACCGCGACGACCGCGACGGCGCCGATGATGATACGTCGCATGAGGCGCGCCCTCGACTGCTGGGCGTGCACTTGCTGAGCCTTCTCCCGCACGGCCTCGCGAGAATTGCGAGGTGTGGGGACGTTCGGCGTTTCGTCGCTCGACATCGTTCCTCTTGTGAGTCTGCGGGGGTCCGGGTTGGCCCCGACCGCCGCTCAGCGACGATCGCCGCTGCGCGCGGCCGAGTTCGATGCTAACCAGTGAGGCTGAGAAATACCCAGGTACAGCCGTTCATGTCATACTGAATTCGACCCAAAGACGGGTCACGGTGACTCATCTCACCGCTTCATCACTACGGATCGTCCGGCACGTACCTGCCGGTGAAGGAGAAACGACAATGGCATCTGTGACTTTCGACGAAGCCACCCGCCTGTACCCCGGTGGAACCCGTCCGGCCGTCGACAAGCTGAACCTCGAGGTCGGTGACGGCGAGTTCCTCGTCCTCGTCGGTCCTTCCGGTTGCGGTAAGTCCACGTCCCTGCGCATGCTCGCCGGCCTCGAAGAGGTCAACGCCGGCCGCATCCTCATCGGCGACCGCGACGTGACCGACGTCCCGCCGAAGGACCGCGACATCGCGATGGTCTTCCAGAACTACGCGCTGTACCCGCACATGACCGTCGCCGAGAACATGGGCTTCGCTCTCAAGATCGCCGGCGTCGGCAAGGAAGAGCGCGCCACTCGCGTGCTCGAGGCTGCGAAGCTCCTCGACCTCGAGCCCTACCTGACCCGCAAGCCGAAGGCCCTCTCGGGTGGTCAGCGTCAGCGTGTCGCCATGGGCCGTGCGATCGTGCGCCAGCCGCAGGTGTTCCTCATGGACGAGCCGCTGTCGAACCTCGACGCCAAGCTCCGCGTCCAGACCCGTACGCAGATCGCGTCGCTGCAGCGTCGTCTCGGCGTCACCACGGTCTACGTCACCCACGACCAGACCGAGGCGCTGACCATGGGTGACCGCATCGCGGTCCTCAAGGACGGCCTGCTCCAGCAGGTCGGCTCCCCGCGCGACCTCTACGAGAAGCCGAACAACGTCTTCGTGGCCGGCTTCATCGGCTCGCCCGCGATGAACCTGTTCTCGGCGGACCTCGCCGAGGGCGGCATCCGCTTCGGCACCGAGGTGGTCCCGCTCGACCGCGACACCGTCGGCCGCGCGAACGGTTCGCAGGTCACGGTCGGCGTGCGCCCGGAGGACATCGTCGTCGGCCCCGCCGATGGCAAGGGCCTCTCGGTCACGGTCGACCTCGTCGAGGAGCTCGGCGCTGACGGCTACCTCTACGGGCACACCGAGATCAACGGCAAGCGCGCCGACCTCGTCGCTCGCGTCGATGGCCGCAACCACCCGAACGCGGGTGAGACGGTCACGCTCGCAGCTTCGGCCGGCCACGTGCACGCGTTCGACATCGAGTCGGGCGAGCGCCTGAACGACAAGCCGGTCGTCTCCGCCTGATCGGATCCACAGACGCGGCGCAGGCTGACTTCGGTCGCCTGCGCCGCGTCTCTTTTTCCTCTTCGCACGCAACCAGGGAGCACCATGCAGGATTCGCTGCGGATCACCGCCAGCAAGATCGACCCGGGGTTGCTCTCCCTCCCCTGGTCCACCACGTTGGCGAAGTGGCCGTCCGAGCACATCGTCTCGCTCCCGAAGGGGCTCTCCCGCCACCTCGTGCGCTTCGCCGACCTCTCCGGTCGCGTCGTCGCCGTCAAGGAGACCACCGCGGAGATGGCGCAGCGCGAGTACGACATGCTCGGCAACCTCGCCCGACTCGATGTACCCTGCGTCGACCGGGTGGCCGTGATCGCCGGGCGCACCGACGCGCATGGTGACCCACTCCCCGCCGCGCTGGTCACCTCGCACCTGCGCTTCTCGATGCCGTACCGCGCTCTGTTCACACGCGTTCTGCGCCCGGACACCGCCAACCGTCTGGTGGACGCACTCGCGCTGCTGCTCGTCCGCCTGCACAACGTGGGCTTCTACTGGGGCGACGTCTCACTGTCGAACACCCTGTTCCGTCGGGACGCCGGCGCATTCGCCGCCTACCTCGTCGACGCGGAGACGGGAGAGCTGCATGAGGAGGGGCTCACCGACGGCCAGCGCGCCTACGACCTCGACCTCGCCCGCACCAACATCGCCGGCGAGATCATGGACCTCGCTGCCGGCGGACGGCTCGAGCACGGCGTGGACGCGGTCGCGATCGCCGACGGCATCGTGTCGTCGTATCGGTCGCTGTGGGCAGAGCTGACTGCACAGGAGTCGTTCTCCGCCGCGGAGACATGGCGCATCACCGAACGTGTCGAGCGGCTCAACGCCCTCGGCTTCGACATCGACGAGATGTCGATGTCGACGACCGCAGACGGCACCGTGGTGGAGATCCAGCCGAAGGTCGTGGATGCCGGACATCATCAGCGCCGTCTCATCCGCCTGACCGGCCTCGACGTCGAGGAGAACCAGGCACGACGTCTGCTCAACGACCTCGACGAGTTCCGGGCCCGCTCGACGAAGCAGTGGGCGGACGAGGAGATGTACGCGCACGAGTGGCTGACCCGAGTGTTCGAGCCGGTCGTGCGTGCGATCCCCTACGAGCTGCGCGCCAAACTCGAGCCGGCCGAGGTGTTCCACCAGGTGCTGGAGCACCGCTGGTACCTGTCTCAGGCGGAAGGACGCTCCATCCCGCTCGCCGAGGTGCTCACCAGCTACATCAACGAGGTGCTGCGGCATCGGCGCGACGAAGCCACCATCATGGGTCCGCCCACCGAGACGATGAGTCTTCCCGTCATCACCGGCATGACGCCGGTCGCCGATGAGGACGAGGACGTCGACTGGCGGGATCTGGTCTGATCGACCGGCGGCTCAGTAGCCGACGGTGAACCGCTCCCTGTGGTGGTTGCCCTGCTCGATCTCGTCGACCACCGCGACGGCGAAGTCGGCACCCGAGATGTACGACTTGCCTTCGGCGTCGCGGACGATCACGTCGCCGCCGTCCCGGTAGTGACCGGTGCGCTCGCCCTCCGCCCACGGTCCGAAGACCTCGGCGGGGTGGATGAAGAACCAGTCCAGGCCCGCATCGGTCGCCTCGAGGAGGGCCAGCGAGTCGATGCCGACCTGCGCCTCGTGCTTGTACTCCTCCGGGAAGCCCTGATCGAACAGGCGCGGCCCGCCGGGGGCCACGAGGCTCCCGCCGGCGCCGCCGACGACGCCGAGACGCGTGTCCGTACCCGCGAGCTGCTCGACGACATTCGACAGCGCCTCGAGCGCACGGTCGGCCATGTCACCGCGCGGCGAGAGAGCCGAGACCACGGCGTCCGTGCCGACGAACGCTTCCGCGAGCGGCGCCAGGTCGAGAGCGGAGCCCTGCAGATATGCGGCCCCCGCCACCGGATCGGCCGGCGCGGAACGCGAGATCGCGATCACGGCATGGCCACGGCTCACCGCCTCCGTGACGATGTGACGACCGGCGTAACCGGTCCCTCCGAGCACGATGATGCGAGCCATGGTCTGCCTTCCCTCGAACGGTCTAGTTCTTCTTCGCGGCGCGGAGCGACGCGACCTGGTAGAGCGCGACGGAGGTCGCGATGCCGGCGTTCAGCGACTCGGTGGCCGCAGAGATCGGGATCGAGACGATCTGATCGCAGGTCTCGGAGACCAGGCGGGACAGCCCCTTGCCCTCCGAGCCGACGACGATCACCACGGGACGATCGGCGAGCTGGAGCTCCGGGAGCGACACATCGCCGTCGCCGTCGAGGCCGAGCACGAACACGCCCTGCTTCTTGAACTCCTTGAGCTGCGTGGTGAGGTTGGTCGCCAGCGCTACCGGGGTGCGAGCGACGGCTCCGGCACTGGTCTTCCAGGCGGCGGAGTTGACGCCGGCCGAGCGACGCTGGGGAAGGATGATCCCCTGACCGCCGAACGCCGCGGTGGAACGGATGATGGCGCCGAGGTTGCGGGGGTCGGTGATGCCGTCGAGCGCCACGAACAGCGGCACCTCGCCGCGGTCGATGACCTGCTCGAGCAGATCCTGCGGGTGCGCGTACTCGTACGGCGGCACCTTGATCGCGACGCCCTGGTGCACACCGTCGAACCCGGCCATGCGGTCGAGCTCCGGACGTGTGACCTCCATCACGGGGATGCCCCGATGCGTGGCGATCGAGAGCATCTCCTTCACGCGGTCGTCCATCTCGACGCGCTGCGCGATGTAGAACGCCGTCGCCGGGATCTTCGCCCGCAGTGCCTCGAGGACCGAGTTGCGACCCGTCACGTTCTCGGTGTCGTCTCCCGCCTTGGCCTTCGGCGCACGGTTGCCCCCGCCACCGGAGCCCGGCCGGCTGCCACCGGGGCGGCCCTTGCCGCCCGTCGCGGCGGCGTAGCGCTCGGCCGCGGCCTTGCGCTTGCCGGCGGGGTGCCACGCGCGGTCCTCCGCCTTCGGCGTCGGTCCCCGACCCTCGAGCGCCTTGCGCCCGAGTCCGCCGGTGCCCTTGGTCGGGCCCTTCTTGTTTCCCTTGCTCGCGCCGGGGCGCCCTGGCTTAGCCATCGATACTCCAATGAGTTCCGGCCGGAGTGTCCTCCAGCGTGATTCCTGCGGCGGCGATCGCATCTCGGATGCGATCCGCCGCCGCCCAGTCCTTGTCAGCGCGTGCCTGAGCGCGCTGGGTGATCATCGTCTGGACGAGGGCGTCCAGAGCGGATTGCGAGGCGTCGGCCTTCGCCCCGGATGTGTGTGTGAGGCCCAGGACCGACGTCATCGCCAGCACGGCGCGCAGCGCGTCGAGCGCGGCGTCGTCCTCCCCCGCGTCCAGCGCCGCATTTCCCGCACGCACCGTCTCGTGCAGCACGGCGAGCGCCTGGGGCACGCCGAGATCATCGTCCATCGCCGCCGCGAACGCCGCGGGGAGGCTCTGCGACAGGAAGAACCCGATGCCGCCTCCGGCAACACGTGCGGCGCGCTGCTGGAACGTGCTGATCCGGCTCAGAGCCGCTTCGGCCTCGGCCCACGATGAGTCGCCGAGATCGAGGCTCGACCGGTAGTGAGCGGCGGCGAGCGCGTAGCGCACCACCAGCGGATGGTGCGCGGCCAGCACGTCTGCTGCCAACGTGAAGTTCCCAAGCGACTTCGACATCTTCTGGCCGTCGACGGTGACGAGACCGTTGTGCATCCAGTAGCGCGCGAAGCCGTCACCTGCCGCCGTCGACTGGGCGAGCTCGTTCTCGTGATGCGGGAATCGCAGGTCGAGCCCACCGCCGTGGATGTCGAACTCGGGCCCGAGATAGCGCTTCGACATCGCGGAGCACTCGATGTGCCATCCCGGACGCCCGGCGCCCCACGGCGACGCCCAGGTGGCGTCTGCCGGCTCTTCGGGCTTGCTGCCCTTCCACAGGGCGAAGTCCTGCGGATTGCGCTTGCCCCGAGGGTCGGCGTCCTCCGCGGCTTCCATGGCATCGAGGGATTGATGGGTGAGCGATCCGTAGTCCGGCCAGGAGCGCACGTCGAAGTACACGTCTCCCGAACCATCAGGGGCCGGATATGCGTGACCGCGCTCGATCAGCAGCGCGATGAGCTCCTGCATCTGCGGCACCGATGCCGTGGCTCGCGGCTCGTACGTCGGGGGCAGGATGCCGACCCCCGCATACGCCGCGCTGAACTCCTGCTCCATGCGATACGCGAGCGCCCACCACGGCTCGGAGTCGGTGGCGTTCGCGAGCACCTTGTCGTCGATGTCGGTGACGTTGCGCACGAAGGTGACCCGACCGTGGCGGTACTGCAGCCAGCGGCGCAGCAGATCGAAGCTCAAGGCCGCCCTGACGTGCCCGATGTGGGGGCCTGATTGCACCGTGGGTCCGCACACGTACATCGTGATGTTCTCGGGATCGAGAGGCACGAAGTCGCGCAGCTGCTGCGCGCGGGTGTCGTAGAGGCGGACTGTCACCGCTCAAGCCTACTCGGGGACGGCTGAGCGCCCGCCTTCAGATGACGATGAACGCCGGGAACCACCGACGCGATGGCCGTCACCGCGATGCCCTCTCCCCTGCCGGGGAACCCGAGCCCGTCCGTGGTCGTCGCCGTCACGGACACCGGAGCGCCCAGGACGGCGGACAGAACCCCTTCGGCCTCGGCCCGCCGCGGGCTGAAGCGCGGTCGATTGCCCTGGAACTGCACCGAGACATTGCCGATCTCGAACCCGGCTTCGGCCAGCAGCTCCCGGGTGCGAGCGAGGAAGACGTCCGCATGCGCGCCGGCGTACTCGGGGTGGGAGGTGCCGAAGTGCTCTCCGATGTCACCGAGCCCCGCGGCACCCAGCAGCGCGTCGACGATCGCATGGGCGACGGCGTCTCCGTCCGAATGACCGGAGAGGGGCCGCTCCCCCGGCCACTCGAGGCC
This sequence comes from Microbacterium maritypicum, assembly GCF_008868125.1. Lineage (NCBI taxonomy): Bacteria > Bacillati > Actinomycetota > Actinomycetes > Micrococcales > Microbacteriaceae > Microbacterium > Microbacterium maritypicum. The sequence continues at coordinate 781,825 of NZ_WAAQ01000001.1, read as the reverse complement.
GGCGAGCCACAGGTTCCCCTCGCCCCCGAAGGCGTGGACGTCCGTGCCGATGCCCACCCGGGGGGTGCCGGTCGCCGCGACGCTCGCACCCAGCAGGTGGCGGGCGCGCTGGAGGTCAGCGGGCGTGGTGATCTTGAAGGCGCGTTCCGAACCGGCGATGTACCGCACGGGGTGGCCGGCCGCCGAGAACAGGGCCGCATCATCGGTGTACTCGATCCCGCTGTCGCCGGCGGCAGCGTACGCCGCCTCGAGCGGGCCCCTCGGAAACCCCTGCGGCGTCTGCGCCGCAGCGAGCTCAGAGCGGTCGACGGCCCCGACGACGGCCCCGTCCACGACCTTCTTGAGCGTGTCGACGACGGGCAGGGCCGGGATGATGCCGTGCTCTGCTGTCACTGCAGCGGTGACGGCGTCGATCTGCGACGGAGGGGTGAGCGCGCGCGCCGCATCGTGCACCAGCACGATCTCGACGTCTCCCCAGAGCGCGGCGAGACCTGCCGCCACCGACTGCTGCCTGGTCGCACCACCGGTGACCACACGACCGAGATCAGCCCGGTCGCCGGCCGCGGCGCGCAGTTCCGTCTCGGCGTCGCCCTCCCATCCATCGGGGGCGACGACGACGACCTGCGCAGGCGATGCGGCGAAGACGCCGTCGAGCGCGTGGCGGAGGACGGAACGGGCGTCGATGCCGACGAAGGCCTTCGGAGCTTCGGCACCCAGACGCGTGCCGGAGCCTGCAGCCACGACGATGATCGCTGAACGCGGGACAGGGAGGATGGTCACAGCATCACGTTACCGGCGAAGACGACGAAAGGCGGATGCCGAAGCACCCGCCTTTCGTCGTGAAAAGAGCTCAGGAAGCGAGGACCTCGTCGAGCAGTGCGCCCGCCTTGTCCTCGTCGGTCTTCTCGGCGAGCGCGAGCTCGGAGATGAGGATCTGACGAGCCTTCGCCAGCATGCGCTTCTCGCCCGCGGAGAGGCCGCGGTCCTGATCGCGACGCCACAGATCGCGTACGACCTCGCTCACCTTGATCACATCGCCGGAGGCGAGCTTCTCGAGGTTCGCCTTGTACCGGCGCGACCAGTTCGTGGGTTCTTCCGTGAAGGGTGCTCGCAGCACCTCGAAAACATGATCGAGGCCTTCCTTGCCGATGACGTCACGCACGCCGACCAGGTCGACATTCTCCGCGGGGACCTCAATGATGAGATCACCCTGGGTGACGTTGAGCTTCAGGTATTTCTTCGCCTCACCCTTGATGATGCGCTCCTTGACCTCGATGATGGTCGCAGCGCCATGGTGGGGATAGACGACGGTCTCGCCAACCTCAAAAAGCATAAAAACGTGTCCTTTCGGCAACCTCAAGGATACCACAGGGGACATGCGCTAAGGTTCGCGCCCCCGGTGCCGCAGGAGGCCTCACGACTTACGCATAGAATGGATGCGGATATCCCCGCCGGACCTCAGGAGGACCCATGAAATCGCGCCTTGTTGCGTCTGCAGCCCTCAGCGCCCTCGTTCTGCTCGGCGCGACCGGGTGCACGTTCATCACCCCACAGTCCACCAAGACCGAGTACGCCGCATCCGACGGCGTGAACGTCTCCGACGCCGACGGCCCGATCGACGTGCGCAACGCCCTCGTGGTGGCCACCGAAGACGGCTCTGTGGGCAATCTCATCGCGGCGTTCGTCAACCCCACCGATGAGAAGGCGACTCTCACGATCACGGTCGCGGGCGTCGACCCGCTCGTCGTCACCGTCCCCGCCGGCGACACGGTGAGCCTGGGCGCCGGTGCCGAACCGCTGCGCATCGTCGGCCTCGACACCAAGCCGGGCGCGACGGTGGAGATGCACTTCCAGTCCGGCGACTCCACCGGGGTCAAGACGGAGGTTCCCGTGCTCGACGGAACGCTCCCCTACTACTCGGACCTCGCCCCCTCGGAGAAGACGGCCCCTTCGACGCCGACGCCGAAGCCCACCGACACGGCGGCTCCGGCCCCCAGCAACTGACACCTCAGAGCACGAAGACGAAGAGGCCGGCGCCCAGGGGCGCCGGCCTCTTCGCTGTCTCGACGGGCTCTCCGTCCCGCCGGGAGATCAGCCTTCGAAGCGGTATCCCAGACCGCGCACAGTGACGAGCATCACCGGCTCGCTCGGGTTCTCCTCGATGCGCGAGCGGATCCGCTTGATGTGCACATCGAGCGTCTTGGTGTCGCCGAAGTAGTCGCTCCCCCAGACCCGGTCGATGAGCTGGCCGCGGGTCAGTACGCGCCCGGAGTTGCGCATCAGCACCTCGAGCAGCTCGAACTCCTTCAGCGGCATGTTGATCTGGGCTCCGGCCACGGAGACGGTGTGCCGATCGATGTCGAGCGAGACCCGTCCGCCGTCGAGCACGCGCTCGTCGAGCTCGCTGTCCGCCTGCACGACCCGGCGCAGCACAGCACGCATGCGGGCGAGCAGCTCCCGGGACGAGTAGGGCTTCGTGATGTAGTCGTCGGCTCCGAGTTCGAGGCCCACCACGATGTCGACCTCGGAGTCCTTGGCCGTGAGCATGATGATGGGAACGGCGGAGGTCGACCGGATCTGCCTGCACACCTCTGTTCCCGGCATGCCGGGAAGCATCAGGTCGAGCAGCACGATGTCGGCCCCGCGCTCCCGGAAGGCCGCGAGCGCTCCGGGGCCGTCCTCCGCGATCTCCACCTCGTAGCCCTCACGCCGGAGCAGGTACGCGAGCGGGTCGGCGAGGTCGGGCTCGTCTTCGACGAGAAGGATTCGGGTCATGCTCTCTCTCCGTTTCGAACGCGCGCGGATGCGGCGGACTTGGCCGCTTTGCGCGCGCGCTTCTTCTTGCTCTTCTTGCCCGTGTCGAGGTTGTCGGGGGCATCGATCCGGGGAAGACGGATCGTGAACGTGGATCCGCGGCCCGGACGCGACCACAGCCGCACCTCGCCGCCGTGCCGCTGGGTGGCGTGCTTGACGATGGAGAGCCCGAGGCCGGTCCCTCCGGTGCGCCGCGAACGGGCCTCATCGGCCCGGTAGAACCGCTCGAAGATGCGCTCGCGATCGGCTTCTGCAATGCCGATCCCCTGGTCGGACACCGCGATCTCGACCACGCCGTCCTCCGCGCGGACGCCGACTCCGACGCGGGAGCCGCGGGGCGAATAGACGATCGCATTGGCGATCAGGTTTCCGACCGCCTCGATCAGGATCTGGGCGTCGCCGCGCACGAAGACGCCACGGTCCCCTCCCCTGGTGAGCTCGACCCCTGCGGAATCGGCCTGCACGACGTGAGCCTCGATCGAGGAGGCGATCACCTCGTCGATCGCGACCGGGCCGACCTTCGTCAGACCGTCCTCGGCCTGGAGCCGGGACAGGCTCATGATGCGCCCGGTGAGCTGTCCGAGCCGCCCCGCCTCCGCGGAGATGCGCGCGGCGAAGATGCGCACCTGGGCGGGATCGTCGGCCGCGGACTCGATGGCCTCGGCGAGAAGACTCACCGCGCCCACGGGCGTCTTGAGCTCGTGGCTCGTGTTCGCCACGAAGTCACGACGCATCTGATCGAGCCGCTCCTGCTCCGTGACGTCGCGGATGATCAGCAGCACCAGACGCGTGCCGATCACGCTGGCACGGGCCGAGACCAGGCGGGGGTCGAGGCTCAGACCCCCTCGGGTGAGGCGCATCGACTCGGTGGCTGTGCCGCCGGCCTCCCTGACGCCGCGCACGAGCTGGCGCAGCTCCGGGTTGTCGAGCGTCGAGCCGACATCGATCCCGAACCGGGTCGCCGCTTGCGAGGAGGCGAGTACCAGACCGGAGGTGTCGACGATCGCCGCGGCATCGTCCATGCTGTGCAGGACATCGGTGATGCCGGCGGGAATCGCCAGCGATGTCTCCTCCTGCACGCGGGCCCGCGCCCGGTATGCCCACACGACGAGCAGGGAGAGGCCGACGCCGATCACAAGCCCGATGGCGAGCGAAGACAGCGCGAGCTGCGGCAAGGTCATGACATAAGCGTAGAGTGCGTTCACCGTCCGTCCGGCGGGTTTCCGCGCCCTGGCGGGAACAGGAGAAGTACTATTCACGTGCTGGGCACCGTTCGTTAACCTTCGAAGCAGACAATCGCTTCGGGCTTGTGCGGGAGCACAGACCTGCTCTCGTGCGGACGACCCGCCGTCTCGCGCTGACACAGCCGAGATCCGAATGAAAGGTTGCGCCCCAACATGCGCGAAGTCTTCCACCAGTCCCTCGAGGACCTTCAGAACCGCCTCGTCGAGATCGCCGACCTCGTCACGGTCTCGATCGACAAGGCCACCAGGGCATTCGCCACGAGCGATGTGGCACTGGCCGAGGAGGTCATCGCCGATGACGCCAAGATCGACGAGCTGGCCGTCGCCCTCGATGAGCAGGCGATCGAGATCCTCGCCCGCCAGCAGCCGGTCGCGCGCGATCTGCGCATCGTCGTGACCGCTCTGCGTGTGAGCGCCTCGCTCGAGCGCATGGGCGACATGTCGGAGCACATCGCCCAGCTCGCCCGCCTCCGCTTCCCCGAGCGCGCCATCCCGAAGGGCCTCAAGGGCACCTTTGTGAAGATGGGCGAGCTCGACGTCGAGGTGGCCCGCACGCTCTCCGAGCTGCTGCGCACCCAGGATCTGCGCTTCGCCGACGCCATCCGCAACGCGGACGACGATGTCGACGAACTGCACGCCACCGTCTTCGAGAAGGTGCTCAGCGACAACTGGAAGGGTGAGGCGACGGCGACCGTCGACGCCACGCTCGCCAGCCGGTACCACGAGCGCTTCGCCGACCACGCGGTCGCCGTCGCGAAGAAGGTCGTCTATCTCGCCACCGGCGACTGGGCGGTCGACGAGGAGGACATCCCCCTCGCCGTCGAGCAGCAGGAGCTCGGCCAGCAGGAGTTCGGCCACGCCTGATCGCACCCACGGCAACGCAGAAGCCCCCGATGCCTTCGCATCGGGGGCTTCTGCGTGAGGAGCGGAGGCTCCTACTTCTTGCCCTGGGCCGCGACCGCTGCGGCACCGGCGGCCGCAGCCTCCGGGTCGAGGTAGCGTCCTGGGCCGGTGGGAACGTTGTTCTCGTCCAGCTCGTAGACCAGCGGGATGCCGGTGGGGATGTTCAGCTCGGCGATGTCGTCGTCGCTGATGCCCTCGAGGTGCTTCACCAGGCCACGCAGCGAGTTGCCGTGCGCCGTGACGAGCACGGTCTTCCCGGCCTCGAGGTCGGGGACGATCGCGCTCTCCCAGTACGGCAGCAGACGGTCGATGACGAGCTTGAGCGACTCGGTGCGCGGCACCTCGCCGTCGATGCCCGCGTAGCGGACGTCGTTCACCTGGCTGAACTCGCTCTCGTCGTCGAGCACGGGCGGCGGCACGTCGAACGAGCGGCGCCACAGCTGGAACTGCTCGGGGCCGAACTCCTCGAGGGTCTGCGCCTTGTCCTTGCCCTGGAGCGCACCGTAGTGACGCTCGTTGAGCCGCCAGGAGCGGGTCACCGGGATCCACAGACGGTCGGCGGCGTCGAGGGCGATGTTCGCCGTCTGGATCGCACGGCTGAGCAACGAGGTGTGCAGCACGTCGGGGAGGATGCCGGACTCTGCCAGCAGCTCGCCGCCGCGGCGCGCCTCCTTCTCGCCCTGCGCGTTGAGGCGGACGTCCACCCAACCGGTGAACAGGTTCAGTTCGTTCCACTCGCTCCGGCCGTGGCGGAGCAGGATGAGGGTGCGCGTCGCAGTCATGCGGCCAGTTTATCCGCCCGGAGCCGAAGCCCTAGTCGGATGCTGGGAGGATGGAGACATGGCGTCATCTCCCCTCGGTCGGCCGACCCGCGGCACCACGGGGACCAACCGGCTGCGACGCAACGATCGCTGGATCGCCGCAAGCGACGCCCTGCGCCGAGCATCCGATCCGCTGGTCGTCGATCTCGGCTACGGAGCCAGCGGCGTGACCGCGTTCGAGCTCGCGACGCGCCTCGTCCGGGTGCGCGACGACGTCGAGGTGCGCGGCCTGGAGATCGATCCGGCGCGCGTCGCGACGGCCGACGCCCAGCTCGCCGAGGTGCGCGCGGAGCGGACACCCTTCGCCCCGGACCTCCCGGTCTCGTTCGGGCGCGGCGGTTTCGAGGTTCCGCTTCCCGGCGGACGCCGGGCCGCGGTCATCCGTGCCATGAACGTTCTGCGGCAGTACGACGAGCAGGACGTTCCCGATGCGTGGTCCCGCATGGCCTCACGCCTGGCGCCGGACGGGCTGCTCTTCGAGGGCACCTGTGATGAGATCGGCCGCGTCTCGAGCTGGATCGACGTCGATGCGCACGGCTCACCGCTGCGCTTCACGATCTCCCTCCGGCTCGCCGACCTCGAGCGCCCGAGCATCGTCGCCGAGCGATTGCCGAAGGCGCTGATCCACCGCAACGTCACCGGAGAACGCATCCACGGGCTGCTCGTCGATCTCGACCGCGAGTGGGACCGCGCGGCGCCCCTGTCGACCTTCGGAGCCACGCAGCGCTTCCTCGCCGCCGTATCCGCTCTTCGCGCGCAGGGCTGGCCGGTCCTCGGCGGACGCACGCGTTGGCGTCTGGGGGAACTCACGCTGCCGTGGGCCGCAGTCGCTCCGCTGACGGACTGAGTCGTCCTGCCGCCGAGGGCGGGTCAGAGCTCGACGCCGGAACCGCGAGGGTCGGGAGCCGTGGGCCGTCGCGACAGCCGGGTGAGGCGCGGGATATCCGCCGTCGCACCTGCATCCGCCGGGACGATCACCTGCTGAGAGGCGGCGATGTCGATGCCGTCGGCGCGAACCACGAGGTCGCCGATCGGTGCGCGCCGAGAGAGGATCGCGAGCGCGATCGGACCGTCTTCGTGATGACGCGCCACCGAGGTCAGGTGCCCGACCTCGTCGTCGCCGGCGAACACCGGCGCACCCGGCGCGGGCAGCACCGCATCGCTGCCATCGAGGTGGAGGGCGGCCAGACGGCGGGGCGGGTGACCGAGGTTGTGCACCTTCGCGACGGTCTCCTGCCCGCGGTAGCAGCCCTTGTTCAGGTGCACCGCGCTGCGGATCCAGTCGGACTCGTGCGGCAGCGAGCGCTCGTCGACCTCTGTCTTCCACCGCGGGCGCCAGGCGGCCACGCGCAGCGCCTCCGCGGCGAGGAGGCCCGCGAGCGACTCCCGATCGATGGATGCGGCGAGGGCGTCAGCAGCCTCCTCCTCGAGGATCGCGACGCGCCAGGCGAAGTCGGCGGCGGGGTGCTCGGCGACCTCGGAGTACTGGTGTCCTCCGACGCTGATCCGCTGCCACGGGTCGGCCCAGACGAGGGCGGTGCCGTTCGGAACTGACGCGGCAGCGGTCACCGTCGATGCGACGGAGCCGCCCTCGACATAACCGACCAGCACGAGGTCGGGTCGGATGTCGACCGTGGCCTGGGTGCGGAACTTCATGCGCGTCAGCCAGGCGGCGAGCGCATCGGCGTCGTCGGCGTCGACGATGAGCCACGTGGATGCGCCGTCGTCGAGCACACCGGCCGCGTGCTCGACGCGGCCCTGTGGATCGAGCACGAGGAGCTCTGTGCTGTCGCCGGGGGTGAGACGCCCCACGGCCTGCGACGTGATCGAGTCGAGCCAGGTCAACCGCTCGGGGCCCGCCACCTCGATCACGGTGCGGTCGCCGAGCGGTGCGAAAGCCGAACCACCGGCAAGACGCCGCTGCTCGCGGAAGGCGTCTCCGAAGTGCACGATGAGGTCGCCGTCGGACACGACGCCGTCGATCTGGCTGAAGCCGGACACGTCAGACCTTGGCCAGGCGCGCCGACGCGTGCGAGCGCAGCGGGGTGCCGAGCGCGGCGATGTCCCACGCCCACAGCAGATGTCCGTCGACGAGGCCGTACATGCGCGACGATGCCGTGTGCACCTTCGCACCGGCGCTGCGTACGACGGCGTCGGAGCCGATGTCGATGCGCGGACCGTTGATCTCACCGAGGTAGAGCTCGAGAGCGCCGTCGGCGTGCGCGAGCGAGACCTCGATCGGGAACCCACCGCTCGGTGCGCGCAGCTCTTCCACGTCGTCGACCGTGCGCGTGTGCACGGGCGCGGTCGGGGGAAGCAGCGCGGGGCCGGGATCTGCGGCCGTCGCCGGGCGCGCGAGTCGCCAGAAGCCCGTCTCGGCGAGGAGCGCCGCGGCGGGAGCGCCGTCCTCCGTGAGGAACGTGGCCGTGCTGGAGTAGTTCAGGAACGGTCCGCCGTCGTGGCTGAAGCTGATCCGGTGGGTGAACTCGCCCTGCAGACGCTCATCCCCGACCGGATAGTCGATGACGCCGGTGCCCTCCCAGACGCCGATAAGCCACGCGAAGGGAACGATATCGGCCGGAAGGTCGACGGGCAGTTCGAGCATTATCGCGTCAGCGCTGGCCGCGGAAGAGGTTGCGCAGCACCACTGCCGAGACGAAGACGATAGCGAGGCTCGCAAGGCCCAGCAGGCCGATGAAGAAGATTTCGAGCGCCATGAGGTCCATGTCATCCACCTTACCGCGCCGCGCCGGTGTCAGGAGGGGATCAGTGCCGCGAGGCCGAAACCGACGGAGATGATGCCCATCAGCAGCAGAGCGCCGATGACGCTTCCGGAAACGCGGAAGATGAAGCCCTGGGTGCGCCCGTACCAGAGCTGCACCGCGAAGGAGAGCAGTACGACGCCTCCGAACCCGACGAGCAGCCAGGGCACACGCCATTCCTCCGGCACGAAGATGCCGATGGCGACGGTGGCGAGGAAGGCCGTGGCCCAGACGACGAGCACACCGACGAACGCATTGCGTGGTGCGAGTGCGGGATCCGTCATGTCTCCATTGTTGCGCATCGCTCCCGGTATCATGGCGGCACGACGTCGATCCGCGTCTGTGAGGAGTGCGCGTGGCCCAGGTGCTGGTTCTGACCAACGCTCCGCTCTCCGAGCAAGTGCTCCCCGCGCTCGAGCTGCTGAGCCACCGCACGCGCCAGATCCCCGCAGAGACGTCGCAGCTGGTCAGCGCCCCCGACTACGACGTCGTGATCGTCGACGGCCGCCACGATCTCGTCGCCGCGAAGTCGCTGTGCCGCCTGCTGCGGACAGCAGGGCAGGATGCGCCACTGCTGCTCGTCGTCACGGAAGGCGGGATGAGCGCGCTCTCGGGAGACTGGGGAATCGACGACGTCCTGCTCGCCACAGCCGGTCCTGCCGAGATCGATGCCCGGCTGCGTCTCGCGCTGGCTCGACGCGACGAGGTCGCCGAGCCCGCACGCGTGCAGGCATCCGGCGTCACGATCGACGAGCAGTCCTACTCGGCGAAGTTGCGCGGCAGGCCTCTGGATCTCACCTACAAGGAGTTCCAGCTGCTGCACTTCCTGGCGACCCACCCCGCTCGTGTGTTCACCCGCGAACAGCTGCTGAGCGAGGTCTGGGGCTACGACTACTTCGGAGGCACCCGCACCGTCGACGTGCATGTGCGACGGCTCAGGGCGAAGCTCGGCGACCAGGAGCAGATCATCGGCACGGTGCGAAACGTCGGCTACCGCTTCAACGTCAACGAGGACGAGAGCCTCGCGAGCGTGGTCTGACGATCGACTCCGTTCACACGCGCGTCACCTCTCGGTGCTTAGATGTACCCCATGATCGATCCCGCACTCGCCGACGCCGGGCTGGGTGACGCCGAAGACGACGACTTCGACGCCATCGAGTCCTACGACTCCCAGCTCCCGGACCACCGCTACCTGGATCGCGAGCTCAGCTGGCTCGCCTTCAACCAGCGCGTGCTCGAGCTGGCAGAGGATCCGTCGCTCCCCGAACTCGAACGCGCCAACTTCCTGGCGATCTTCGCGAGCAATCTCGACGAGTTCTTCATGGTGCGCGTCGCCGGACTCAAGCGCCGCATCATGACCGGTCTGGCCGTGCCCACCAACATCGGCCGCTCCCCCGTCGACGCGCTCGCCGACATCTCTCGCGAGGCGCACGCTCTGCAGCTGCGTCATGCCGACGCCTGGACATCGCTGGTGCGACCCGCCCTCGCCGAATCCGGAGTGGAGATCACCGAGTGGTCCGAGCTCACCGACGGCGAGCGCGCGGCGCTGTCGGAGTACTTCGGTGCCCAGGTCTTCCCGGTGCTGATGCCGCTCGCGGTCGATCCCGCCCATCCGTTCCCCTACATCTCCGGCCTGTCGCTGAACCTCGCGATCCGCATCCGCAACGCCCGCACGGGGCGCCAGGAGTTCGCGCGCCTCAAGGTGCCGCCCATGCTTCCGCGCTTCGTCGAGGTGCCAGGAGGCGGCGAGATCAAGCGCTTCCTGCGTCTGGAAGAGCTCATCGCCAACCATCTAGGCGATCTGTTCCCCGGCATGGAGGTGCTCGACCACCACGCGTTCCGCCTCACCCGCAACGAGGATGTGGAGATCGAGGAGGACGAGAGCGAGAACCTCATCCAGGCGCTAGAGGCCGAGCTCCTGCGCAGGCGGTTCGGCCCGCCCATCCGTCTCGAGATCACCGACGACATGGATGACGTCACGATGGACCTGCTGGTCCGCGAGCTCGACATCACCGACCTCGAGGTCTACCGCCTCCCCGGGCCGCTCGACCTGCGCGGTCTGTTCGACCTCTCGCGCATCGACCGCCCCGACCTGCGCTACCCGCCGCATCTGCCCACCACGGCGGTGGCGTTCCAGCCCGCGGGATCGAGCGCCCGCGCCGACATCTTCAAGGCGATCCGCAAGTCGGACGTGCTGGTGCACCACCCGTACGAGTCGTTCACCACGAGCGTGCAGGCGTTCCTCGAGCAGGCCGCACGCGATCCGCACGTGCTCGCCATCAAGCAGACGCTCTACCGCACCTCCGGCGACAGCCCCGTCGTGCAGGCCCTCATCGACGCGGCGGAAGCGGGCAAGCAGGTACTGGCCCTCGTCGAGGTGAAGGCACGCTTCGACGAGGCGAACAACATCGTCTGGGCGCGCAAGCTCGAGAAGGCCGGCGTGCACGTGGTCTATGGGCTCGTCGGGCTCAAGACGCACTGCAAGCTCGCGCTCGTGATCCGCGAGGAAGACGGGATGCTGCGTCACTACTCCCACGTGGGCACCGGCAACTACAACCCGAAGACCAGCCGCATCTACGAAGACTTCGGACTGTTCACCGCGGATGCGCAGGTCGGCAAAGACCTGACGCGACTCTTCAACGAGCTCAGCGGCTACGCGATCGAGAAGAAGTTCAAGCGCCTCCTGGTGGCGCCGCTGCATCTGCGCAAGGGGCTGATCCGCCAGATCGACGCCGAACGGAAGAACGCCGAGGCCGGGATTCCCGCGCACATCCGCATCAAGGTGAACTCGATGGTCGATGAGGAGATCATCGATGCGCTCTACCGCGCGAGCGCAGCGGGTGTGAAGGTCGATGTCTGGGTGCGCGGCATCTGCAGCCTCCGCACCGACCTCGACGGCATCAGCGACAACATCACGGTGCGCAGCATCCTGGGGCGTTACCTGGAGCACTCGCGCATCTTCGCGTTCGAGAACGCCGGTGACCCGCAGGTGTACATCGGCAGCGCCGACATGATGCACCGCAACCTCGACCGCCGCGTCGAGGCTCTGGTGCGCGTGACCGACCCCGCGCACCTCAAGGAGCTCGGGACGTTCTTCGACCTGGCGATGGACGCAGGAACGACGTCGTGGCACCTCGGCGCCGGCGGCGTCTGGGAACGCCACGCCGTCGATGCGGAGGGCAAGCCCCTCATCGACCTGCAGGATAAGACCATGGGGTTGATCCAGCGGCGCCGTCGCGCACGGGCGGTTCGATGACTGCGCGACAGCTGCAGCTCCCGGCCGACACGGCGACGAGCTCGAAGTGGACGGACAAGGCCGTGTACGCGGCGGGGGCCGTCGTGTGGCGCCTGGTCGACGGCAAACTTCGCATCCTGCTGATCCACCGCACCAAGTACCGCGACATCACCCTCCCCAAGGGCAAGGTCGATCCCGGTGAGATGCTCGCCGAGACGGCCGTGCGCGAGGTGCACGAGGAGACCGGCATCCGCGTCTCTCTCGGGGTGTCGGTCGGCGTGAGCCGGTACCACCTCGCCTCGCAGAAGCAGAAGGTCGTGCACTACTGGGCTGCGGAGGCGACGGACGCGGCGATCCGGGAATCGACGTTCGTTCCCAACCGCGAGATCGCCGCGCTGGAGTGGGTCAGTGTGAAGAAGGCGCGCGCACGCCTGAGCTACCCCGTCGACCTGGAGATCCTCGACTTCTTCTCCAACCTCGTCGACGACGGCGTGCTGCGCACCTTCCCGGTGATCGCGCTGCGTCATGCGAAGGCCACACCTCGTTCGGAGTGGGACGGTTCGGATGCCTCGCGACCGCTCACCGAGCGCGGGCGCACGCAGGCGAAGTCCATCGTCGGACCGTTGCGCGCGTTCGGCGTGCGTCGGATCGTGACCAGTGACGCGGTGCGCTGCGTCGAGACGATCACCCCGCTCTCCCGCGCGCTCGATCGCAAGCCTGTGAAGACCGAGAAGATCAGCCAGGACGCCTGGGAGGACGGCGGGTCCGACCTGCGTGCGGTCGTCGGCCGCCGCATCCGCGCCGGCAAGCCGGCCGTGCTGTGCAGCCACGGCCCGGTGCTCCCCGGCCTGCTCTCGGAGATCGCGCTGGCCACCGGCACCATCCAGGGGTCCTACCTCAGCAGCGCAGCAGACCTCGAGCCTGCCGCGTTCTCGGTCGTGCACCTCTCGGCCACGAACCCCGGATCCGGGATCATCGCCATCGAGACGCACATCCCCAAAGTCTGACGTCCCCTGATTTCTCGCGGGAGCACCCCAGAGAGTCGCCCGTCGTTCACCTGCCGTTCACCTGCTCGGGAGAGTCTCGTTAACCGTCGCCCATAGCGTCACTGTGTGCCCTGCACCGGGCCCCACCCATTCCAGATCGAAGGATCCACAGTGAAGATCTCCCGAATCGCACGAATCGGCGCCATCGGCGCCGTCGCCGCTCTCGCCCTCGCCGGCTGCGCCGCGAACGAAGGCGGCACCGGCTCCACCGACGAGCCCACCTCCAACACTTCCGCCGTCAGCGGCTCCCTGGTCGGCGCGGGCGCTTCCTCGCAGCAGGTCGCCATCCAGGCGTGGACCGCCGAGTTCCAGAAGACCAACCCCGACGCCCAGGTCGAGTACGACCCGCAGGGCTCGGGCGGTGGCCGCGAGTCCTTCCAGCAGGGTGCGGTCAACTTCGCCGGTTCCGACCGTGCGTTCAAGACGGACGAGATCTCGGCCGGCGGCTTCGGCGCGTGCGTCGACGGCTCCGACATCATCGAGATCCCGGCCTACATCTCCCCGATCGCGATCGTGTTCTCGCTCGACGGCGTGGACGAGCTGAACCTCGCCCCCGAGACGATCGCGTCGATCTTCGCCGGCAAGATCACCAACTGGAACGACCCGGCGATCGCCAAGGACAACCCCGACGCCAAGCTGCCCGACCTCGCCATCACGCCGGTGCACCGCTCCGACAAGTCGGGCACGACGGGTAACTTCACCGACTACCTCGCACAGACCGCGGGCGACGTGTGGACCGCAGGCAGCGTCGAGGAGTGGCCGGCCGACCTCGCCGGCGAGTCCGCCGAGAAGACCTCGGGTGTCGCCAACGCCGTCAAGGGCGGACAGGGCCTCATCGGCTACATCGACTCCTCGCAGGCCGCCGACTTCTCGGCCGTCAACGTGAAGGTCGGCGACAAGTTCGTGCCGCACTCGGCCGAAGGCGCCGCCGCGACGCTCGACGCATCGAAGATCGAGGAAGGCCGCACCGACGGCGACCTCGCCTTCGCGATCGACCGCACCACCACCGCTGACGGCGCCTACCCCGTGCTCCTCGTCAGCTACCTCATCGGCTGCGCCGAGTACGAGGACGAGAACGTCGCCGCACTGACCAAGGCGTTCTTCACCACCGCGATCAGCGCCGAGGGCCAGGACGCCGCCGCGACCAACGCGGGCAGCGCCCCGATCTCGGACGACCTGCGCACGCAGGCCCAGGCTGCGATCGACCTCATCAAGTGAGTGAATGACGGTCTCCGGGATGCCTCACGGCATCCCGGAGACCGTCTGCTCGCGTCAGACACCCGATCTCCACTGAGCAGGAAGCAGCTCCCATGACAGCCACGACCTCGCCGGCGTCGACGCGCATCGTCGCGAAGAAGCGCGCCGGTGACCTCTGGTTCTCCGGAACGGCGGTCGCCGCCGGGTCCATGATCATGATCACGCTGGCCGCGGTCGCGATCTTCCTCATCGTTCAGTCGATCCCGGCCTTCACCGCGACCGCTGAGGACGCCTCACTCCTCAAGACGAACTTCTGGGACTACGTCGGTCCGCTCCTGTTCGGCACCGTCTGGGCGGCCTTCCTGGCCCTCCTGCTGGCCGTGCCGCTCTCCCTCGGCGTCGCCCTCTTCATCACGCACTACGCCCCGCGACGACTCGCTCAGGGCCTGGGCTACGTGGTCGACCTGCTCGCCGCCGTCCCCTCGGTCGTCTTCGGCCTCTGGGGCATCCTCGTCCTGGCCCCGGCCGTGCAGCCCATCTACGTCTGGCTGAACACGAACGCCTCCTGGATCCCGCTCTTCAGCGGCGTCGTCTCCCCCACCGGCCGCACGATCCTCACCGCAGCCATGGTGCTGGCGGTCATGGTCGTCCCGATCATCACGGCCATCTGCCGCGAGATCTTCCTGCAGACGCCACGACTGCATGAGGAAGCCGCTCTCGCCCTCGGCGCCACCCGGTGGGAGATGGTGCGCATGGCCGTGCTGCCCTTCGGCCGCTCCGGCATCGTCTCCGCCTCCATGCTCGGCCTCGGCCGTGCGCTCGGTGAGACCATGGCCGTCGCCATGGTCCTCTCGGTGAGCAAGGCCGTCACGTTCGAACTGCTCACCTCCACGAACCCCTCCACGATCGCAGCCAACATCGCGCTGACGTTCCCCGAGGCGTACCAGGTCAACATCAACATCCTCATCGCGACCGGTCTGATCCTGTTCGTCGTGACGTTCGCGGTGAACGCTCTCGCACGCTGGTTCGTGAACCGCCGCAAGGAATTCTCGGGAGCGAACTGACATGACCGTTACCGCCCCTGAATCGGCTCGCACGGCGAGCGCGGCTCCTTCCCAACTCTCGCTCAGCTCGGGCCACCTCCCCCGCTGGTCGCCCTGGGCCCTCCTCGCCCTCTCCTTCCTCATCGGCTTCACGCCCTTCGCGCTCGAAGCAGTCGCCAGCGGATCCGACCTCAACGTCGCAGGCTCCGTCGTGCTCGGGGCGGTCATCTACCTGGTGCTCATCTACGTGATGTCGCGCATCATCGAAGGCTCGCGGAAGGCGCTGGACCGCCTCATCACCGGCGTCGTCACCTCGGCGTTCGCGATCGCGATGGTGCCGCTGGTGTCGGTCGCGATCACCGTGGTCGCCAACGGAGTCGCCCGCTTCGACGGGCTCTTCTTCTCGTCATCGATGCGCGGAGTGCTCGGCGAGGGCGGCGGCGCCCTGCACGCCGTCATCGGCACGCTCCTGGTCACTCTCGCCGCGGCGGTCATCTCGATCCCGATCGGTCTGATGACGGCCGTCTACCTGGTCGAGTACGGCAAGGGCGGGCGCATGGCGCGCACCATCACGTTCCTCGTCGACGTCATGACCGGCATCCCCTCGATCGTCGCGGGTCTGTTCGCCTACGCGGTCTTCGCCTTGATCTTCGGTCCCGGTGTGCGCATGGGCATCGCGGGCTCGGTCGCCCTGGCCGTGCTCATGATCCCGGTCGTCGTGCGCTCCACCGAGGAGATGCTGCGGCTGGTGCCGAACGAGCTGCGCGAGGCGTCGTACGCTCTCGGCGTGCCGAAGTGGCTCACCATCGTCAAGGTGGTCCTTCCGACCTCGATCGCCGGCATCACGACGGGTGTGATGCTCGCCATCTCCCGCGTGATCGGCGAGACCGCGCCGCTGCTGCTCACGGCCGGATTCACCGATGCCATGAACTACAACCTGTTCAGCGGACGCATGCAGACCCTCCCGGTGTTCACGTACTCGCAGTACGCGTACCAGGGCATCCCCGCTGAGGCATACGTGGAACGGGCCTGGGCCGCCGCCCTGACGCTCATCATTATCGTCATGCTGCTCAACCTGATCGCGCGGCTCGTCGCGAAGATCTTCGCACCCAAGACCGGCCGCTGAGCCTCGACCCGACAAGCAAGGAACTGCAGTGTCCAAGAGCATTGAAGTCAACGACCTGAACGTCTACTACGGCGACTTCCTCGCCGTAGAGGGCGTGTCCCTCGACATCCAGCCGCGCAGCGTCACCGCGTTCATCGGCCCCTCCGGCTGCGGCAAGTCCACGTTCCTGCGCACCCTCAACCGCATGCACGAGGTCATCCCCGGCGCCCGCGTCGAGGGCGAGGTGCTGCTCGACGGCAAGGACCTCTACGGCCCCGGCATCGATCCGGTGCTCGTCCGCCGCCAGGTGGGCATGGTCTTCCAGCGTCCGAACCCGTTCCCCACGATGTCGATCAAGGAGAACGTCCTCGCCGGTGTGAAGCTCAACAACAGCCGCATGTCGAAGAGCGACCAGGACGCCCTCGTCGAGAAGTCGCTCACGGGCGCGAACCTGTGGAACGAGGTCAAGGACCGCCTCGACAAGCCCGGGTCCGGCCTCTCGGGCGGTCAGCAGCAGCGTCTGTGCATCGCCCGCGCGATCGCTGTGTCGCCCCAGGTGCTGCTGATGGACGAGCCGTGCTCGGCTCTCGACCCCATCTCGACCTATGCGATCGAGGAGCTGATCGGCGAGCTCAAGAACGAGTTCACGATCGTGATCGTGACGCACAACATGCAGCAGGCGAGCCGCGTGTCCGACAAGACCGCGTTCTTCAACATCGCCGGCACCGGCAAGCCCGGGAAGCTGATCGAGTACGACGACACCACGTCGATCTTCACGACCCCCTCCGTGCAGGCCACAGAGGACTACGTCTCCGGCCGCTTCGGGTGAGCTGAGCAAACACGTGAAGAGGGCCCAGGAACTTCGGTTCCGGGCCCTCTTCGCGTTCCGGCGCGTCTTCGCGTGCCGGCGCCTCGAGGGATCAGTCGCGGGGCGAGAGCAGGTAGCGGTTCAGGTCGGCGGTCAGCGTGTGGTCGACCGGAAGTGCGACATCGTCGACGGCCGTGATCGCGGCGGTGAGACGCACGCTCGACACCAGCCACGCGGCATCCGCTTGGGGGAGGTCGGTCGCCGGGATGCGGTCGTAGCCGACGTCGAACCCCTGGGCGGCGAGATACTCGTAGACGCTGAGCTGCGTCGTGCCGTGCAGGATGCCGCCGTTCGGAGCCGGGGTCACGAACCGGTCATCGAAGCGGAGGATCAGAGAGGCGGTCGGAGCCTCCAGCACGAACCCGTCGCTCGAGAGGAAGATCGCATCGTCGGCGCCGCGTCGGTGCGCCTCACGCAGGGCGGCCATGTTCACGGCGTACGACAGCGTCTTCGCGCCCAGCAACAGCCACGGGGCCCGTTCCGCCGCACCCAGGTCGTACCCGCGGTCGAGCGTGACGACGCGTACGCCTCTCTCGCGCACGGCCGAGAAGTCGGCAGCCGGGGCCGCGGTCACCCACGCGGTCGGCGTGGGGCCGTGCTCCACCCCACGGCTGAGGATGAGCTTGATGACCGACTCGCCCGCACCCAGCTGCACGGCCGCGTGGTCGATGGCCTGGCGCCACTGCGCGAGGTTCGGCACGGGAAGGTCGCACAGTCGGGCCGAATGCGCGAGGCGTTCCAGGTGGGGCACGACCTCCTGGGCATGCCCGTCGACCACGCCGATCGACTCGAACACGCCGTCACCGCGCTGTGTGCTCAGCTCCCCGACACTGAGCGCGGGGGCCGCAGCGTCGACCTGCGTGAAGGTGTCGGCGAAGTCGCTGCGCTGCACGTCGGCGGCGACGGGATCGATCATGAGTGCAAAGCGCCCTGTCATGATCCGAGCCTAGATGGCGGGAATACCCACCGCCTCATCGCGTTACAATTGAATGGCCGGGCCGCATAACCCCGGGCTCCAATTTTTGCCGCTTTGAGCGGCCTTCCGCCGAGAGGCGTTCTTGCGGCCCGGTCTTTTCATGTCCGGGCAGTCTCTCCGTCGCCTCAGGCGAGAGCATCCATCCGCCACAGCACAGCGGCCGCGCCCAGATCCTGACCGTAGCTGCTCAGCCGCAGCGCGCGTGTGGTCAGCTCGCTGGCCCGAGCCGGCTCGGTCGGCTCGTAATCGTCGGCGGCATGGGTCGCCCCCGAGGCCTGCACGCGGCAGAACGCCGCCGCGCGGTCGAGTGCGACGGCGAAGTCGCCGCGGAACGCCCCCCGCAGGATCGTGTCGATCAATGCGACCAGCTCGCCCGGACTCGCCGGCACGGGCGCCCCCGCGATGACCGCATCCGCCGACGGCAGTTCGACGCGCCCCCGGTCGTAAAGGAGTGCGGCGGTCTGCGGGTCGCCGTGGATCGCGAGCTGCAGGACGTAGAGGCGCCAGAGTGCGCCGGGCAGCGTGCGCGACGGCGCCTTCGACCACAGTTCGGCGATCTCGTCGATCCCGTGCTCGGCGGTGAAGGCCACGAGACGTTCCGCACTCACCCCACTCTCATCTGCGCGGACACGGGTCAGCAGAGCGGATGCCGTGGCATGCGCGACGCGCGTCTCCTCGGCGGGATCGTGCGCGCCGACGATGTTGTCGAAGGCACTCGTGGGGCGGCGCACAGGGCGGTGGTACTGCTCGGGCATCCCTCCAGGGTACGCGCGATCAGTGCGGCTCACGCCGTGGGGATCACGATCACCGGGTCGGTGGTCGGCTGACCGGACGGCGAGCCGCCGGCCTGCTCGACGGTCACGGCGATCGCGTCGCCTGCCTGCATGTCCCCCGTGAGCAGGGCTGTGGCTTCCCCACCGTCGACGTCGAAGACGCCGGCGGCGACGGGGCCGTCGCCGCGCACGAACCACAGTTCGTAGGTCTGTCCGTCACCCGGGCTCGGCAGGCCGTCGGCCACCAGTACCGCCTTGCCGGCGGACGCCGACCAGTGCGCTGTGGCACTGCCGCCGTCGTCGAGCTCGACGGTCGCCTGCTGGGCATCTCCGGCGGCTTCGATCTCCTGCAGAGCGACCACGCTCGCGGGCGGGTTCAGCTGCTGATTGAGAGCGACCGCACCGATTCCGACGCCCACGAGCACGGCGAGGCATGCGGCCAGGGCGAACACGCTCCGCGTCCAGCGGCGCTGCTTCGGCTTCGGTGAGATCGCGGGCTCGGCACCGGCGCCGGCGCCGTACGAGTCGGCTGTGCTCTCGGCGTTCGCCGAGGAGGGGTCCGGATCCGTTCGCGATCCATCGTCCTGCGGCATGTCCGCGATCCGCGCGAGCAGAGCGGTACGAATGTGCGAGGGCGGGGTGACAGGCTCGACCGGGTCTGCGAGCGACGCAGCGGTGGCGGTGTCCGCATCCACAGTGTCCTCCCATTCCGGGTGCTCAGTGAGGGCAGCGCGATAGCGTCGCTCGTCTTCTGCGTCGAGCGAGTGCAGCGCGGCACCTGCCGCGAGTTCCGCGAAGTCCTTCTCGTTCATGCCGTCACCCCCATCGCCGTGCGCAGACGAGTGAGCCCGTCTCGCATCCGTGTCTTGATAGTCCCCAGCGGCGCTCCCACGAGGGCCGCGATCTCGTTCTGACTGTAACCGCCGTAGTACGCGAGGACGAGCGCTTCGCGTTGCGCTTCCGGAAGACCCGACAGCGCTTCGACGACCTTTCCTCCCTCGATCCCCAATTCGACCTGCTCCGCGACACTGTCGTGCGCGACGCCGATGTCCTTGAATCCTGCTCGTACGTCTCGGTCGGCGCTCGACTGCGAAGCTCGCACCCGATCGACGGCCCGGCGATGAGCGATCGTCATGATCCACGCTCGTCCCTGACCTCTGTTCGGAGCGAAGCGGGAAGCGGATTGCCAGATCTCCAGAAAGACCTCCTGGAGCACCTCCTCGCTCTGCGCGCGATTGATCAGCACACGGAGGATGAGGCCGAACACGCGGGAGGAGAGCATGTCATAGAGAGTCGCGAAGGCAGCCTGATCACCGGAGGCGACGCGGACGATGAGGTCGGCGACAGCATCCTGCGTCGCTCCGTCCTCGGGAACGTCGAACCCATCGATGACCATCTCCATAAGCATGCCGTATCTCCTCCCCGATCACGTGCAGACGTCGCCCGAATGTGAAGGAAAAGAGATCGCGGAAATGTCCGCTCCTGCGCGGTCGTGGAGGCGGTTTCAAAGATTTCTCAGATTCGTCCCATCCGATCGCGAGCGGGCTCCGAACAGCCCTCGACGCCACGGAGAGGCCGTGGCTCAGTTCTGAAGGAGCTCGACATGTTCAGCACCAAGAAGAAGGTCACCGCAGCGATCACCCTCGGCCTGGCGAGCGCGTTCCTGCTCTCCGCCTGTTCCATGGGCAGCGGCAGCACCACGGAATCGTCCGAGCCGACGGCACCGGAGACGTCGGAGTCGACGCCGATGGAGATGGACCCGGCGGCCAACCTGGTCGGCCCCGGCTGCGCGGCATACGCCGACGCCGTGCCGGACGGCGCAGGCTCGGTCGAGGGAATGTCGCAGGACCCGGTTGCGGTCGCGGCTTCGAACAACCCGCTGCTGACCACGCTGGTCGCTGCGGTGAGCGGACAGCTCAACCCCGACGTCGACCTCGTTGACACCCTGAACGGTGGCGAGTTCACCGTCTTCGCACCGGTGGATGACGCCTTCGCGAAGATCGACCCCGCCACGATCGAGGCCCTCAAGACCGACAGCGCCACGCTGAGCTCGATCCTGACGTACCACGTGGTCCCCGGACAGATCGAGCCGGCTGACATCGACGGCATGCACACGACCGTGCAGGGCGCCGACCTCGAGGTGACCGGCAGCGGCGATGACCTGAAGGTCAACGGCGCCAGCGTCATCTGCGGTGGAGTGCAGACCGCGAACGCGACCGTGTACCTGATCGACACGGTTCTGATGCCCCCGGCTTCCTAAGCCAGGGACAGCCGGGTGGGAGGACGCCCGGCACACGCCCTTCTCGGGTTCTGGAGGAGAGACCCGGGAAGGAAAGGGGCCGTCGGTGGTGCTGTGTCGCCGACGGCCCCTCGTCGTGCGCACTAGACTTTGATGAGGGGCCTCTAGCTCAGTTGGCAGAGCACCGGTTATCTACGCAGATGAGGGTTCACTCCCGTGTTCACGGAACATTTCACGGCGTGAACATGTCAAGACCGATCCCGGCATGTCGAGTCCGCGCGAGTGCGGCACTATGGTCGTATGCCTGCAGGAGACGCATTCAGACGTCCGACTCCGGACGCATCCGCGCCGAAGACGGTCGCTCTGCCTGCGACCCCATCGGAGCTCGAGCGGACGCATCCCGGGCCACAGACGCGATCTGACTTCAATGCATTTGACGAAGCCTTTGTGCGCTGTTACCCAGCCGCACTCGACTCCGCAATGGATCGCCTCCTTGCCGCTCTCCCGAGGGTGGAGGACGGCGATGTTCTCGAAGGCGCTGCAGCTTTTGAATACATGGTCGCGCTGCGACAACAGATGGTGCTTGCAGCGACCGACGTTGCCGGCCAGTACGACTCCGAAACATGGCTGCGGTTAATCCGTCGGCTCGGCCCCCACGCGCTCACATATGCAGAGTCGGGGACGATGGATCATGAAGGCGATTCGACACAACGCGTCGCTGAGAACTTGGTTGGTACTGCTCGAGGTACGCGCTTCGACACCGAAGCCACGACGACGCCCACTGACGTCTCGATGAAGCTCGCACGACTCATGGCTCTGGCTGGCATGGTCGATAGCCTCGAAGGCGCAGTACGAAGTGCTACCAAAGGCGTCAAGTACAAGGTCGCTCGCCACCGTCGTCCGCGCCCGTGGAACAGCGACGAGCTCCGCGAGTCTCTTCGAGAATTCGACATCCGCAACTCTTGGAAGACGGCTGATGGCGTAGCCCGTCTGACGGAACACACGAGCGTGGATCTTGATGGCGATCCCCCAATGCTTGTGGCATACAGATTCCAGGGCGGTGTTGCCCCTGACCAGACCTGGAACGGGCCGTTCCGGTCGGATCAGACGCAGGAGAAGATTGTCCAGTTCACGGTGCGCATGTTCACGACCGGAGACGAAACATACACGGTTCTTGGAAGGCATGGAGTCCTCGCATCCTTCGATAATCCCGAGGCCACCGCCTCACTAATCGTGCTGGGAAACGCTTTACTCGGCTTCATCCTTGAACATGCCGAGAACGCGGGGCAATCGATACCTCGTCTGGGACTCGTGGACGTCGCCGCCGACGAGCTCCTATCACTGCTCGAACGAACGCTCGACAGTCAGCCGGTCGCCGAATGGCTGGACGCAAACGAGCAGAGTGGCCTCACGGCGGCGCGAGTACTCGATCAAGTCCGCGAGAGATACGTTCAAGGCGAACGCAGCTTGCCGGGCCCGATAGTCCAGGAACGCGAGGGACGAACAACGGTGGACGTTTGGGCGTACACATGGCATGTCACTCACGAGCTCAAGCTCTCGCCACACACAGGGGGCGCAATCGCTAACCTGTCGGCAGAGGAGTTTGAGCTCGCAAGCCAGGAGCTGATCAATCAGAGCGTTTTCGCACCCCCAGCATCAATACAAGCGATGCGCGGGCGGACTCTCAAGTTGAACGGCAAACAGATCACCGACGTCGATGCGCTACTCGTGGCGGGCACCAAACTATTCCTCGTCTCATGCAAGAAGTTCTTGACCAAGGTGAGCTACTTGGCAGGGGAATATTCGGCAGCAAGGAACGGACGAACCCGGCTCGATAAGGCTCTCGACGAATGGCATGACCGAATCGCGACCCTACGTACCGATCCGATAGGCGACAACTACGACTTCTCCGGATACGACATCGAGGGCTTTGTTCTGCTCCCGGAGCTCATCTTCACACCGCGAAAGGACTCGCGGGATCTTCTGCCCGTGGGTCACGACGACCTGTTCTTCACGAGAGTGGAGAGCTTCAGCCAGTTCGCTGCCACCCTCGAGATGGCGAGCTGGGCACCTGAGCCTTCTGAGTTGCGGGCCCTCCGACTGGCAGGAGCCTAACGACTCGATTTCCGACGCGTGTCGGACGTGTGCGCAATGATGCCCCTATGACTGAGGCCCAGCTAAGTGAATCGCGCGACTGGACGGGGCATTGGTGGCTTCCCGACGAACCGGACAAGAAGGTGCCCGGGATATTATCCTTTGCCCCGGGAACCGGGCTTCGGCTCCGACTCATCGGTGGCTGGGACTACCAAGTGACCCGCCCAGGTCCGAATGGCTCGACGATCATCACCGATCAGACGAAGGTCTGGCCGATGGTTCACGGGTATGGCGACAACGCGCCTGTCACCCTCCTCAATGTAAGTCTTGTCACCGCCCGAGGCGGCTTCTTCGGTGAGCCAGACACCCTCGAAGTGCGAGCAAACACCGCTCTTGTCGGGGCGTTAATGGAAGCGCCGGACGAAGCGGCGTTCGTTGCGGGCGTCGGTGACATCGAGGATCTGACTGTCTGGTCACGAAGGAGTGGCGTTGACTCAAGAGTTCAGTTCAATGCGCAGGGCGGCGAGACGATGGGTGAGATCGAGCTCCGTCGCCTCGCTCCGTTAACTGCGACAGCGGGGCCCCTCCGCGTGAAGCTGAGCCACTATGCCTGGTATCCATTCTCGGAGGATTCCCGTGCGCAACGGGTAACCCGGGTGCGGGAAAGCCAAGTGATCCGCTTCGAGCGCGATGATCCGCAGCCGCTCAAGTATTGGGTCGACTTGCTCAGCTCAACTGCCGACCTGATGTCGCTGTCAACGCTTCGCGCTTGCGGCATCGTCAGCATGCGAGTGTATGTCCCGCCCACACCAGATCAGTGGCCGGGAGATCATCCGATGCGTGACCAGCAGCACGAGGTCGCCATCTACATGGAAAGGGTCGTCAAGCCGCGTCCTGACGACGATGCTCTCCCATTTCGGAACTACGTACTCACACTCGACGATTTACCCTTCGAGGAGCTCATGCCGCGCTGGCTAGAGGTGCGCGACAAGTTCGCAGCCGCGCGCAGCATGATCCTTGGTCTGCGGTATGTGCGCAACGGATACGTCGAGACCCGCCTCGTGACAGCAGTTGCCGCTGCCGAGTCAATGCACCGCGCACTCGAACCATCGCCGCCCATTCCGCCCGCCGAGTTCAAGGAGATGAGAAGAACCCTGCTGGGCGCCGTCGCGCCCGAACAAAAGGCATGGCTCGCCGACCGACTCACCGAACATTCAAACGTCCCGACTCTCAAACAACGACTCCTCGACTTGGTTAGCCGTCTCGGGGACGCTGGGCTTCGACTCGTGCATGACCCGGGGATATGGGCCAAGTCAGCCAAGGACGGACGTAACCTCCTCGCTCATACCGGCACAGCCTCAAACGATCTGGAACACCTACACGCAGTCACCGAAGTGACAGCGGCGGTGGTGATCCTCAACCTGCTCCACGAGCTCGGCGTCCCGCAGGCGGTCTTGTCGAAGGCCGTGGATGAGCACCCGGTTCTCTCACATGCGGCGCATCTCGCTCGTCGCGTGCTCTGCGACGACGATTCGATTGTCATCCAGATCGCAACACGCAGCGTGGTCGCCGCTGATCCCTCATCGTCCGACGAAACGACCCGAGGGGCGGACTCGGCAGCACCTGACGCCGACGACGGGTCGAGTAGAAAGCGCCCCCGGGAATAGTGAGCGGAACTAAGCACCAGAGGCAGCGTTCGGCACAAGAGATACTCTTCGCCGTCGGCGCCAGCGATCTCGTCGGCGCGCTGAGAACTCAAGGCGTCGTTGAACCGATCCTTGTCCCGTAGCTTCGAGTTAACGCGCCCCGCAGGGCCGGAGGGGGCACCGTGATAGAGCCTTTCGTGAATCACCTCCGTCCGTAGTGATTGATCCAGAACCGGCGTCCGGCGCGGCTCTAGTCTGAGAGGACAACAACGGAGGACGAAGATGCAGCAGTCCCGGATCCGATGGTCGCACCTCGATGAAGCGACATTCAATGAACTGGTGGAGACGCTGCTTGTGCGCGAGTTCTCAGGCGACGGTCTCGTGGCGATGGCAATCGACGGACGCGGCGGCGACGGAGGAATCGACATCGACGTGCGAGTCAAACGGACGGATCAGCTGGTTCGAATCTTCCAACTCAAACATTTCCCTGAAGGCTTCTCGGGAGGGTTTGTGAAGCGACGGGAGCAGATCAAGAGATCGCTGACCAAGGCATTGGCACATAAGCCACCTGTCTGGACGCTTGTCGTGCCGCGGAACGTCACAAACAAGGAGCGACAGGTTGTGCGTGCGATGCGCAAAGGCCACGACGTCCGCATCTCCTTCGTGACACCAACCGAGATGAACGCGTTGCTCGCCAAACACCCTGACATCGAAGAGCGCTTCTCCGTCGACCGCGCCGTCGAGCTGCTTCGCGCTGTGAATCGCGAGGAAGCGGCTCTCGCGCGTCCCGGTGATCTGCACTCGGAGGTCAGCCGCATCACGGATCGGCTCAACAGCCGCAGTGAGTATTGGGGCACGTCCTTCGCCTACGAGCCCGATGGTTCTTACACCGAGACCTACTTCCCGAAGCGTCCCGACGCCCTGAAACGCGAACCACTCGGCGCGAACGTGACATTGGGTTTCACCAAAGACGATGAACGTTTGAAGGTGCAGTGGGAATCCGCTATGAAGTTCGGGACCCTCGAACGCATCGTCCTGCCGACCCGCGTCATCCATTCTTTCGAGAAGACCGGGCCCGACTGGTTCCGCGAAGTGCTGGACCAGGTCGAGATCCACCTTGGCCCGAACGGAGCAGAGCACCAGCCGATGACTGTTCGCCTGGAAGCTCGGGATGACGCGGGGCGGGTGCACGCGGTGCTCCGAGGTAAGACGACATCCTTCGCGCATGGGTTCGGTGGCTACACGTTCGACGTTGCCATGGAAGGTGGACTTAATCAGCGTTGGATCTTGCCACTCGACCACACGGAACCTGGGACCATCACCTTCAGCACCGACTTCGAGGGCCACAGTGCGCGCGAGGTCCGCCGAGCGTTGCGGTTCACGGCTGCATCGAGCAACACCCCCATCCTCGCTTTCTCTTTGAACGATGCAGGGCCCACTGTTCTGACAGTAGGCGAGGCCGGGACGGATATACCGGACGCTCGGTTTGCGGCGCTCATAGACGACGTCTGCGCACTCGAGGACCATTTCGACGTAGCACTTCGCCTGCCGAGGGAGATCGACAGTTCTGATTTCATCTGGGCTCGCATCATGCGCATGGTTCTCGAGGGCTCGGCCGTGGCGCACCCGTACAACGGAACATTCGGCGGGACACTGGACGGCACGCCGGACGAGACCCTCGAGGCGCTGATCAGAGAAGGAAATGCGATCCTCATCGAGCAGCTCGGCTTCGGCGTCGAGCTGTTCGGAGAACCGCTCGAAATTGAGAGGGTTCGCTACTACGCACACCACGCGACGGTTGACGATGCCGAGCAGCTCAACAAGGCTTTAGCCGACGGCAAGGGGGCGGGTATGAAGATCGCACTCCGGCCCATCGACGGCCTGCCCTGGCTCCTCTACGCTCCCCCGCTTTCCGGCGTGGCCGACGAAGTAGTGATCCCTCAGCCTTGGGGAATCGAGGGGATACGCGAACACCCCGGATTCAGCCGACTGCCGCAACTGAGCCAGGCTGACGGGAGGTAGCTGGCGACCACGACACCGAGGACGGGACAGAAGTCTCGTAGAGGAGGTGCCGTCCCAATGAAACAGCGGGCTTCCGTCGTCGACTCGACGTTGAGTACAGCGAAACTCCTCATGTCACGTGTCACTCGAAGCGCGGTGTTCGCTCGCGCTCTTCCTCCTCATCCCGGTTCCGGTTCCGCCTCCGGCAGAGCAACGCCCACGACCGGCTAGTCACCACCTGACCAGGCAAGCAGAGGTTCGAGACCCAGCATGCGTGTGACCGGTGGCGTGTCTGCCCCTGTCAGTAACGTTGGTGTATGAACCTTGTTCCGGACGCCCGCGCGGTCATCACCGCATTGACGATCACAGTTCTTGGAGCGATGATCTCCCGAATCCAGCCGACCGCGCGCTGGTCACGTCAACTCGAGCGCGATCAGAACATTATGGACCGGGTGACCGGCTCTCGCGAGCGACGCGCGTGGCAGGCGTCGTACGACGAACGTGCTCGCAACCTTCGGGTTTATCGTGAGCGCGCTGGAGTGGCAGAGAATGTCCTCCCGACACTCATCGTTCTCGGGATGTTCCTCTGGGTGAACCTCTTCATTGTCGACCCGGTCGGTCGCGCGGTGGTCGTCGCCAACGGGGAGCTCATGATCTCGTTGAGCACTGCTGTCGCCATCGCCGGGTCATACCTTCTCTACGCCTTCGCTAGCGGTCGGTTTACGATGCCGAGAGGCGCCTGACGGTCCAACTGTGTCTTGACTGTTGTGGGCGCGCGCTCTTCGATAAGCCTGCGTGTGATCAGTGCGATGCAGAGCGCGAATCAGCGCGACAGGCGACTTCCGGAGCGGTGTCAGATGGAGCGCCGTTTCTGTCTTGCCGGAGGCCGTGCCAGCATCACGAAGGCGGCGCTGACTCTTGCCTAGAACGGACATCGGCGACTGTCGCGTTTTTTCACCACATGGCGAAGCGGGGAGCCGGTCGGCGGTACCGCCGGGAGTGGTTGATGACAGCCGGCTCCGCACTGCTCTTCCCATACATGGCCAGGCTCTTGCTGCTGACGCTGACCTGGAACATCGCCTACTCCGTCCCCGCAATGGATCTTCATCGGGATCATGGTGACCGGGTCGGCGGCGCTGCTTGCCTGGCACTCTCGAAAGGTCTTGAAGACGCGACGAGCCCAACGCGAGCAGCTGGTGTCGGACTCGTAGTCGTCGAGGCGTTGTCGGCAGTTACGCATAATCCTCGTCGACGGCGACAGCATTGCCCCAGACCCAGCAGCGGAACGTCTGGTCACCGGCCCGGAACTCGATGCCTGCAGCCAATGGCGTCGACCGCGCGAGCTTCGCATCGACCCTTACCGCTTCGGCTCCGAAGCGCACCCAGGCGCGGACCGTACGAAACGGCTGCGGGTAGATCGTGACCGGCTGTTCCCGGAGCGCGAGCTCGCGGTCCGTCAGCGATTGAAGAGGACCGACACGGGCGGCGGCGAGGATGGTCTGATTCTGGGAGCGCATGTCATAGTGGGCCGCCAGGCGCTTGCTTGTGCCCATGCCGGCTCCCTTCTCCGGCTCCGTGACAATGGTAGCAAGATTCGAAGATTTGTTCTATAGTCGATTCATGCGACCGGCTCCTGCTCATCTACCTGCGACTATATGGATGGTCGACGACATCCCCTCGCGCATGGTCTTCGCCGGGCGTCGTTGGAAGGTCTCTGACAGGCCCACGCGACTCAGACGCTCGATTTGGTCAGCGGTTCCAGGGTCGGACCGAGGACTGTGCGGGTGGCGGTTCCAGGGCACGGATGACGAGGGTTACTCGCTGGTGTTCGACGTCTTCAGAGGTGAGGATGGCTGGCACGTGCACCAAAGCTACGACTAGCAAAGTTGTCCGCGTGGAGAGCTCTGCGCGCGGAGCCCCACCCACCCGTCGATGCGTGACGTCTCACGACGCCGACGCTCTCATTCGCCGGGGCTGCCGATACCGTTGAGCTATGGCGACTCTCAACTACGGTGCGGCGAACGATCCAGTCCACATCGATGACCGTGCGCTCGCGCATCTGAAGGTTGCCATCGCGACAAAGCTGCGCCGGAATGAGAGCTTCACCCTGTCGTGGAAGCATCCGGAGGGCGATCCGGTCGGGCGTTCGACGATCTGGATCCATCCGTCAATCCCGCTCCGTTTCACCTTCGATGAGCCAGACGCTCCACAGTTGAATGTGAAGTGGATCGAGGAGCTCATGCACTCGGCGAACTCGACCGGCGGCATCATGCTCATCGATGAGGTTCTCGAGGCGCCTGAGAGGGACGAAGAGTCTACGAGCTAGCTCGCTTCCGGCGGATGACATTCGGCCGGTTCGCTGACGCGGTCGAGCGCGGTGGGCGATTTCGTTGTGATGCATGGGGTGCAGATCCCCGCTTAGACCTGCCGTCACCGTGTGCGGTGGCTGATCTTCCTCTTGCCGGGTGCTCGGAGGCGCCGCTGCTGAGCGGCGCCTCCGAGTTTCCAGTCTGATCCGTTTCGCGTCAGACCTGTGCGTCGTCTCGGCGGCGGCGAGCCATGACCAGCAGCCCACCGGCTCCCAGCATCAACAGACCGACGAGGACCACGCCGGTGGCGATCTCACCACCTGTGATGGCGAGGCCAGGAGCTGGCGGAGTGTCGTGGTTTGTCTCGACGGGCGGCGGAGTGATGGGCGGCACGGGGTTCTCCGGCGTCGACGGCGGCTGCGCTGACCCCTCGAGATGGTTGTTCACGACCGTGCCTCCCGGCACCGAGGCGTCGACCTTCACCGAGTAAACGACCACGACCTGTGCGCCGACCGGCAGAGCACCTGTCCAGGACAGAGTCGTTCCCGAAAGCGTTGGCGCGGTGGCCGCCGCCCCGTTGACAGTCGCGCTCGGCGTGCCTGTCAGCTCGGCGTGGTTGAGTACCTTTGACATGTCGTCCGTGAGGACCACGGGGTCGAGAACCGTCGCGCCGGTGTTAGTGCCAGTGACGGTGTAGGTGATGGTGTCACCGCCCTTGACTCGTGTCCCGGATGCCGGGTCGGAGGTCTTTGTGACCGTGAAGCCGGGCACGGGGTGCTCGGTCTCAACCGGAGGCGGGGTGATGGGCGGCAGGCCGGGAGGCGTCGCTGAGCCCTGAGCAACGTTGTTCACAATTGTTCCCGCAGGAACATCCGCGTCCAGAGTCACCGTGTAGGTCAAGACCACGGACTCACCGACGGCGAGCGAACCGTTCCAGGTCAGCGTCGTGCCGGTCAGAGCAGGGGCAGTCCCGAGTGACGCGGTGGGCGTTCCCGTCAACGTTGCGTTGTTCAGCACTTGAGACAGGTCGTCCGTGATCGTCACCGGATCGAGAACCGTGGCACCGGTGTTCGTACCCGTCACGGTGTAGGTGATGGTGTCGCCGCCAACGACCGTCGATCCCGACGCCGGGTCAGACGTCTTGGTGAGCGAGAAACCGGGAGCTCCCGGCGTGGGGTGCTCGGTCTCCACGGGCGGGGGCACGATGGGCGGCAGACCCGGAGGTGTTGCCGATCCCTCGACGTGGTTCTTCACGACCGTAGCCGGGGGAACATCCGCATTCAGTGTCACCGTGTACGTCAGGACCACCGCTTCACCTACGGCAAGCGACCCATTCCAGGTGAGCGTCGTCCCCGTCAGTGCAGGCGCAGCTCCCAGCGATGCAGTGGGCGTACCCGTCAGCGTCGCGTTGTTCAGCACTTGGGACAGGTCGTCCGTGATCGTCACCGGATCGAGGACCGTGGCACCGGTGTTGGTTCCGGTCACGGTGTAGGTGATGGTGTCTCCGCCGCGGACGAGCGTGCCCGGGATGGGGTCGCTGGTCTTGGTGAGGGTGAAGCCGGGCACGGGGTGCTCGGTCTCCACGGGCGGCGGGACGATGGGCGGCAAACCCGGAGGCGTCGCAGAGCCCTCAGCAACGTTATTGATGATCGTCCCCGCAGGGACATCCGCATCCAACGTCACCGTGTATGTGAGGACGACCGAACCACCCACAGGCAGACTGCCGGTCCAGGCCAGTTCATCGCCGGTGAGCACCGGGACGGCACCCACGGATGCCGTCGGGGTTCCGGTCAACGTCGCATTGTTCAGCACGTCAGACAGATCATCGGTGATCGTGACCGGATCCAGGATCGTCGCACCCGTGTTCGTACCCGTCACCGTGTACGTGATGGTGCTGCCGCCAGCAACCGCAGACCCCGACACAGGGTCGGAGGTCTTTGTCAGGGCGAAGCCGGGCACGGGGTGCTCGGTCTCCACAGGCGGCGGAACGATGGGCGGCAAACCCGGAGGCGTTGCTGAGCCCTCAGCGACGTTGTTGATGACCGTCCCCGCCGGAACGTCCGCATCCAACGTCACCGTGTACGTCAGTTCCACGGACTCACCGACAGCGAGCGATCCGTTCCACGTCAGAGTCGTCCCCGTCAGCACCGGCGCAGCACCCAACGATGCAGTCGGTGTTCCGGTGAGCTCGGCGTTGTTGAGCACCTGGGAGAGGTCATCCGTGATCGTCACCGGGTCCAGAACGGTGGCGCCGGTGTTCGTACCCGTCACCGTGTAGGTGATGGTGTCGCCACCGATGACTGCGGAACCGGAGACCGGGTCAGAGGTCTTCGTGAGCGCGAAGCCGGGCACGGGGTGCTCGGTCTGTACCGGAGGTGGGGTGATGGGCGGCAGGCCGGGAGGCGTTGCCGAGCCCTCAGCGACGTTGTTCACAATCGTTCCGGCAGGTACATCCGCATCGATTGTCACTGTGTACGTCAGGACCACGGACTCACCGACAGCGAGCGATCCGTTCCACGTCAGAGTCGTCCCAGCCAGCACAGGCGCAGCACCCAACGATGCCGTCGGAGTTCCGGTGAGCTCGGCGTGATTCAGCACCTGCGACAGGTCGTCCGTGATCGTCACCGGGTCCAAGACTGTCGCGCCCGTGTTCGTACCCGTCACCGTGTAGGTGATGGTGCTGCCACCGGCGACCGCGGAGCCCGACACCGGGTCAGAGGTCTTGGTGAGCTCGAAACCGGGGGTACCCGGCGTGGGGTGTTCAGTCTCGACCGGAGGCGGCACGATGGGCGGGAGGCCCGGGGGTGTCGCCGAGCCCTCAGCCCTGTTGTTCACGAAAGTGCCGGTGGGAACATCGGCATCCAACGTGACGGTGTAGGTGAGCACGACGACACCACCCACGGGCAGCACACCCGTCCATGTCATCTCGTCGCCGGCAAGTACCGGTGCAGAACCGACAGATGCTGTCGGTGTTCCCGTCAATGCCGCGTTGTTCAGAACATCGGACAGGTCGTCCGTAATGGTGACTGGGTCGAGCACCGTCGCACCGGTGTTTGTTCCGGTCACGGTGTATGTGATGGTGTCGCCACCGTCGACTGTCGTGCCCGACACGGGGTCGGAGGTCTTCGTCAATGTGAAGCCGGGCACGGGGTGTTCGGTCTCCACGGGCGGAGGCACGATGGGCGGCAGACCCGGAGGCGTTGCCGATCCCTCGACGCGGTTGTTCACCACGGTCCCCGCAGGAACATCCGCATCCAGTGTCACCGTGTATGTCAGTTCGACCGATTGACCGACGGTGAGCGACCCGTTCCAGGTCAGCGTCGTACCCGTCAGCGCAGGCGCGGCTCCCAGCGATGCCGAGGGCGTGCCCGTCAACGTCGCGTTGTTCAGCACCTGAGACAGGTCGTCCGTGATCGCCACCGGATCGAGAACCGTCGCACCGGTGTTGGTTCCGGTCACGGTGTACGTGATCGTGTCGCCACCGGCGACGGCAGAACCGGTTTCGGGGTCACTCGTCTTGGTGAGAGTGAAGCCAGGCACGGGGTGCTCGGTCTCCACGGGCGGCGGGACGATGGGCGGCAGACCCGGAGGCGTCGCAGAGCCGGAGGCAACGTTATTGATGACAGTGCCCGCAGGGACATTCGCATCCAACGTCACCGTATAGGTCAGCGTCACCGAGCCACCGACAGGCAGGCTACCGGTCCAGGCCAGGTCGTCGCCAGTGAGCACCGGGGCGGCACCCACGGATGCCGTCGGCGTGCCGGTCAACGTCGCGTTGTTCAGCACGTCGGAGAGGTCGTCCGTGATCGTCACCGGGTCGAGAACCGTCGAACCGGTGTTCGTGCCAGTCACGGTGTACGTGATGGTGTCGCCACCAGCAACCGCAGATCCGGACACGGGGTCGGAGGTCTTCGTCAACGTGAAGCCCGGTTCGGCGGGTACGGCTGCCGGAGTGTTGTAGATGATGCACGAAACCTGAACGCCCTGTTGCGTGTTGACGCCAAAGCCAGGGTTCGACGTCGTACCTGCATTCGTGACGGCGACGGGAGCGCCGGTCTCCTGATTGATACAAACAGCGTTGGAACCCGCGACGGGGAACAGCTCGTAGCCAGGTTGCTGCGTCTCGAGCACCTGCACGACGCCAGACGTCGTGGGGGCGGTGTACGCGACACCGTAGTTCACGGTGCCATCCGCAAGCGTGAGGGCCGTGGTGGCTCCGACAAGCGAGGTACCGGTCGCGGTGGTCGACGCGGTCATCTCCCAGTTCTCGCCCGGAGTCGCCTGTGCAATGGTCCCGCCCTCGGGGACAATCATCTTCTGCACCTGGAGGCTGGAGTCACAGTCCGCAGCGAGTGATGCGAGGTACTCGGAAGCATCGTCGAAGTCAGCCGCGAGGACGTAGTCCGAGTTCGCGACGGTACCCGACACTGCGCGGAGGTTATAGGCACTGGCGGGGGTCAGGGCGGGACCGACACCGACGGCGATGACGCGTGAACCCTGTGCCTTGAGCTGGTTGGCCGAGAAGATGCCGGCGTCGATGTCCTGGAAGGCGTTGAACGCCGAGGACGAGGCGCCGGGCGCGTCAGAGTAGACCGTTGGGTTTCCGTCGGTGAGCATCACGACAAGGTCGTACGCGTTGCCCGAGTTGGCCGCAGCGGCGAGGCCGCGATCCCAGCTCGTGCCGCCGCCGAAGTTCCAGGCCGCATACTGCGCCTTGAAGGCGTCGGCCTCTGCGGTCGTCGTAACAGAGAGCGGCGTGGGGTTGTTGCTGGCGTTGTTACCAGGGCTCACCGTCGAGAACGAGAAGAGAGACATCGTTGTGGGGGTGCCACGGAAGGCATCAACGAAGCCGCCCATCGTGTCCTTCAGAGCGGCGATGCCTGTCGCGCCGAGAGATCCCGATGTGTCGGCGACGATGGCGATGTTGAGCCCGCACTGAGCAGCGGGGAAAGCCGGGTTGACGCGGGACTGGTTCCAGAGGCCCGTCGTGCGCGTGACGTTCGATCCCTGCCCACCTTCGGTGTTCGCATCCAGTCGGTTGCGCATGAACCCCAGATCGGGGTTCGTGAACGCGGCCGCGTCTGTCATCGCCGTCGTGGAAAGGTAGGTGACGCCGGCACGGAGCTGCGTGTCCGTGCGGAATCGGTAGTCCACGTCGAAGTCGGGAGTAGCACCGAATCCACCGACTCGAGCATCCGGGTTCGAGTACCACCCGGCCGGGGAAGCGCCCGTCTGCGCGACCCAGAATCGGGTGTCCTGCGGCACGCCAGTAGCTGATGCTGCGCCGGCGCGGATCGGGATGATGAAGTTGCAGTCGCCATCGGCATCCGACACACACGTCGTCCAGGACCATGAGCTGTCGTACTGCGCTCCCACAGCGCCCTGGCTGAAGGAGACAGCGGTCGGTTCAGTCGACGCCGTGCCCGCGCCGAACAGCGACAGCTGGACGCCCGCGACGCCCTGGACCGTGCCGTTCGCTGCGCGGTCCCCGCCGACCTTGACCGAGATCACCGCAGATCCAGGAGGTGGAGCTGGCACGGCGGCCTGAGCGGATGGCATTGCCCCGAGGAGGGACATCGCCACAGTGACAAGCACGATGAGCATCGCGCTGAGCTTGAAGCCGATGGAATTCGGCGAGAGGGAAGCGTGTCGCGTTCCACCCATTGCAGTACGACTCATCAGACGACCCCGCCGTTCGGTGCCTCGCCGATGCTGAATGAATTGACCATCAAGAAACTCCCCCTAGATGCGCGCGGCTGTAACGAACGCGAAAACTGACTACCCCGAACTGTCCTTGTTCACCCTTGAACATCGGGGCGGAACTCAAGCACAGCTTTGAACTGAACCTGGCAGAACGCGACGAATGCCGGTATATCCATGCGGGCATTGACGTGGTTTCTGCGCAGAATGACGTGTTGTCTAGACGCTGATGCGGACTGCATGCGTTGGTTCGCAACGACCAGGCATCGCCGTGTCTCTGTCGACCGAAGTCACTCATGAGGTTGGTCTATCGTGTCGGCCGTGTGTTGACGCGGCCCCTCGGGCTGGAACTCCCGAAGCGCTCGCGTAAGTGAAGACACTGAGCCGAATCCGACGGCTGAGGCGACCTCCGCTGTCGTGGCCTTTGGCTTCGCCCGCAGATATTCATGCGAGGCGCGTGCCCTCATGGCGCGTACTTCTCGCATCACCGAGGTGCCTTCCACGGCGAAGGCAGCTTGCAGGGTCCTTTCGGAGCGTCCGGCGTTTTTCGCCAGACTGGCAGTGCTCATGTGGGGCCGTGAGTATTCGCGAGCGATGACGCGCATCGTCTGCGTGAATAGGCTGAGTTCGGAGGGAACTCCATCGGCGACTAGCCGCACGAGCGACCGCGCAACTTCGGTTGCTGCCGTCTCGAGCGGCGCGACCAGGGCTGATTCGTTGACCGAGATCGCGCACACCGTCCTCATGAAGGAGAAGAGCGGCGCGAGCAGCCCCCCAGGCACCGGCGCAGCTGGATCGTATTGAGTGCCGGAAAGGTCGAGGCCGTTCATCAGGCGCGAATGCATGCTGATGTACAGAATCTCGTTGTTCTCAGCGGTCGAATGGAACACGACCTCCTGCAGTCCCGGCGGGATGAGGAACAACCCAGGCGGCTTCCGGAAGACGACTCCCGCAGACTCGACCTCAAGTCCGCCCACTAGACATGCCATGACGAGACCGCGGTCGAGGGATATTTGATCGCGTCGCCAGACGACCTTCGACCGGGGAAGGGTGACGTGCACGAAGGTGATGTCACTGAACCGCGTGATCTGAGCGCGAAGGGCCTGCTCGTCGGCGAGAGATTCCATCTGGATGTTCGCGAACGCTAGATAGTCAGTCAGCGAATCGTCGCGACGCGCTGCTCCCAAACCTCGCACGGCGATACTCGCGCGGTCGAAAGGGACCGTCGATTCCCTGCGAAGACGACGCCTATGCGGCATTGGGTTCCCCCTTGATGTGATTCTAGAACTGCATTCAGACGACCGGCTAGCGACCGCACGGGCGCGGGATCGTCAGGAAGTTGAGCCGCCACGGGGCCTCGACGCTCAGGACCTAACCCATGATTCGCCGGAGCCAGCGGGTAGGGCTGGGGAGCAGCCCTACCCGCGAGCCTTGCTCTTGAAGGGAGAACGCGGCCCAGATAAAGCCAGCTCAGGTCCTAGGACCAGCGTCGGCTTCACTGAGTAGACGCAGTACCAGCGGTTTTATTACGCGATTTGAAGGGGAGTTCCGGGACCGAGGTCGCACCCCTGCAGACCAAAACTCCAGTGCAGTCGAACCCGAAAGTTCTCCACGCTCGAGGAGAGCTCGGCGCAGAGAATGGACTTTGAACACGTAGCTTCATGAGCGCCACGCCGATGCATCTCGCTCGGCATCGCGCGCCACCTCGTCGAGACGTTTCGCGCGCAGCGCCTCGATGGAGCGGCAGGCCCTCATCAGTCAGCGCGGTGTTCAGCCATAGCGCCTGGGTTCAGGGGCTGGCCGTACCGGGTCCGCAGAACGGCCAATACGTGGCTCTCCGTGGCCAGAAGCCGCCCCCTAGTGCTGCCGGCGTGGAAGAAGAGCGGTTGCTCTGCATGGCAACGACAGCGGCATGCTCCGGCACGCAGAGCACTCAGCTAGTCCACGCCGCTGCGGCTTGGTAATCATCGCGGAGGACGTCGTCGATCTGCCCGGCGCGTAACTGTTCGATGGCGCTGAGTGTTTCCTCGCCGGTCTCGTCGTCGACTCGCGTGTTGAGCCACTGCGCCCACGTCCACGTCGATTTGGTCCCTGTTCTCAGCACATGAAGGACATCTCCGACGCCGTCGACGACGTGACGGTCGGCAATCTGGAATGCCGGGTAAAGGAGAACGCCGTCGTCTGTCTCGAGCTCGAGGAGAGAGAGTGATTCGACGGCCGCAGTCACCTGCTCGGATGTCCATTCGAGTGTGCGGGCGATAGACACCACCGTGTAGCAGGGGCCGACGATCTCGGCCCAGGGGCTCGGCGACTCATCGTCCGTCATCGTCGCGCCTCTCGTTCTCCCGTCGAGTGTGGCGTCGACGGACGTCTTCAATCATCTCGTCAAGGGTGCGCCGGCCGTCGACGTAATCCTGAGCGTCCTGGAGAGCCGCGGGACTCGGGGAGAGCCCGTCAAGTACCCCGGAGTGCAGTGCCTCGGCGGCCCCCTTCGCGCGCTTCTCGCGAGCGAGGTAGTCCTCCTCCCACTGATCTGCCATCCCGCGGATGATGGCGAGGCTCGGCGTCGCCGTCATCAACGTCTTCATGTCGAGGATCCCGAGATTCCCCTCCTGCCCATCGCGGCCCATGCTTGCGACGCGGCGGCCGTCCTCGGTCTTACCGCCGCCCGGCGCATGAAGGTGCCCGTGCGTGAGCAGCTCTGGGCGCACCGCATCCCAGACTTCTGCGACCCTAGCTCGAGATGCCGCGGACGCGTCGAGCGCGGTCTTCGGGAAGCCGTGCGGGTTCGTGCGCAGGATCTCCCGGACGGGCCGGACAGGAGTGCCCGCAGGCGACTCGTGGGTGAGCATCAAGTCAGCAGGACCACCGGCGCTGGCCTCGGCTACGTTTTGGTCGCTGATGGCCTCGTCCGGCCACCACGTCAGACCTTCGATCCGCGACTGCCGGTCGACGGACGCGGCACCGCCGAGGGACAGAACACGACGTCCCCCGATGGATAGGCGCGCCGGGCGGGGGAGTAGCCAGATGATGTCGGAGACGCGAACGGCTGCGCCTGGATGTTCGTTGAGGAGAGGGGTGATCTCGCCCCAGGGTTCATGGTTGCCGAGGGTGACGTAGATGCGCTCGATGTTCGTCTCGGCGAAGACCTCGTCGGTCGCCGCCGGCGACATCCACCAGTCGCCGAGGTGCAGCATCGTGGTCACGTCGGGCGCGAGGGCAGGGAGGGCCCTTGCCAGCATCCGCGCCCATCCAAGGTTCCCGTGCCAGTCGCCACAAACCGCCACCCGCTCGTCCGGCAGCGTGATGGTCGTCGTGTGCTCAAGTGCCTTCACCTCGACCTCGCTGCCTGCCGGGCTCGTGACTGCTCTCGGAACGCCGGTCCCACTCGAAGGCTGCGCTCCACTCCGGGATCCCAGCTGATCCATCCGCTGCGTCTCCATTGAATCGCGATGTGGAGGCGGAACGCGTGGTGAATGCTCGCGCGCACGGGATAGGCCAGACCGGCAGGCCACTCCGGGTGGAGAGGCTCGTCTTTGAATAGTTCGGAGAAGAGCTCCGAGAACGTTGGGCCGCGTCCGGTGCGGCGGCGCACGCGCGCGATGAAGATGCCCGCGGCAAGACCGCGCCGGCCCACCGATGCACCTTCGGTGAGCGCGTCAAACGCTTCGATCCAAGCCCGAGGAGCCTCGACCTCTGTGGCACTCCACCAGATCGGTCGCGAATCAATCACTGCTACTCAACAATCGGGGTCGACCTGAACGGGACCTACGCATCGAGGCGACCCGGAGCCGATGCGCAGCGGCACACGTGCAGGTCGAGACGCGCGGTTGCGTCTGTCGATGGAGTGAATGTTTCGTATGGCTGTCCACGATTATGCCATATCAGAAAGGCCATACGAGGAAGGCTTCTCGTCAGGCTAGAAGTGTGGGAAAGAAGCCGGCGAGTCACAGCGCAGAGTGGGAAGCCTTCGCCGGCGAACTCGGTGTGAACCTCCATCGTGCTCGGATCGCGTCCGGCCTCTCACAGGAGGCCGTCGCTTACCGAGCTGGCCTCACGAGATACACGTATCAAGCCTACGAGCGAGGTCGGTCGCAGGCCCACACCCCGGCGAATCCGACGCTGTTCGTGATGGTCGCCTTGTCGCAGGTGCTTGATGTGCCGCTCCACAAGCTGTTGCCTTCGGATCTCCCGGACGTGACAACGCGATAGCCTGCGTTCCGTCGCGTCACCCGCTGGGTCTGCGCGCTCAATGCTCACCTCGAAGCCGCTGAAGGACCTCCAAGCGCGTTCGAGTTGCTAGGCTGGGTCCGCCCCTATAGCTCAGTTGGTTAGAGCAACGGACTTCAACACAAAAAATGGAGCGCTGGCGTAGAAATGCGTCAGATGACCGCCGCTATATGCTGGAACACCCTTAGAGCCTGAGGTACTCGCCCGCGAGGGCAGTGAAAATCCGATGGATTGGGCAATC